>CAYPKT010000015.1:0-55861 GCA_964411385.1 uncultured Candidatus Brevefilum sp.
GACCCACAAGCCGGGTCGTAGACCTTGTTAACCTCGGTCTTGTCACCCAGTGCAATCCGCGTTAACAATTCCGAAACCTCCTGCGGGGTAAAGTATTCGCCCCCGCTCTTGCCAGCGCTGGAGGCGTACATCCCCATCAAGTACTCGTAGGCGTCGCCAAAGGCGTCGATGGTGTTATGCTGGTAAGAGCCTAACTTCATTTCTGCCACGCTGTTCATCAGCTTCACCAGCGTTTCGTTGCGCCTGGCAACGGTGGGGCCCAACCTGGCGCTGTTTACGTCAAAGTCGTCAAATAAGCCCTTAAAGTTATCCTCACTGGGCGTCCCCTGGGCCGAGGCCTCAATCCCTTTAAAGGCAACCTCAAGCGTTTCGTTTAAGTTTGGGTCTGCGGGTGCTTTTACCCGCACATTTTCAAACAACTGGCTGGGGAGGATAAAAAAACCGCGGGTGGAAACCATATCATCCCGGGCACGTTCGGCCGTTGCATCGGGCAGGGTGGCATAGTCGAAGGCCGTATCACCCGCCAGGCGCTCTCCCTCGTTGATATAGGCAGCGATATTCTCAGAGATAAAGCGGTAAAACAACATCCCCAGCACGTACTGTTTAAAATCCCAGCCATCCACCGAGCCGCGCAGGTCGTTGGCGATATTCCAGATGGTGCGGTGCAGTTCTGCCCGTTCTTGTTCTCTTTTGTTATTCGCCATGGTCTCTCCTGTTCGGGTAATGATTATCTTTATGATACCAAAGAACGCTTGCTTTTCAACACCAGAAGCCAGCGTAAAATTCTATGTTAATTTTAAACCAATTTTTCAGGGTGCGCGTAGGGTGTGCACGATGAATCGTGCACACCATTGATCAACCTTAATCGGTTCTAATTTTTCACCTTCTAATTTGATCTTCATTGAAATGTTTTTGTTAGGATAAACACATCCCGATCTTTTTGGTGGGCACACTTTGTTGTTCACACCCTATGACATAATATTGTCATTGGGATTAACACACTCCACCCCATATAAACTAAGTAGATATTCCTCAGTGATGTTTATCCCAATCTTTTTTAGAATTGGCAGACGCTTTGAGATTAATTTTGACAATACTCGTCTTTTTTCATCGCTGTTTCCCATATGAATAGCTCTGTGGCATATAGGACAAAGAGAAACAATGTTTTCTTTGCAATCGATATTTTTATTGAACTGTTCCTCGACCTCCACGGCATTTTTTACCGTACAAGGGATTAGATGATGTCCTTCCATATAGGGATTTCCATGTTTGTTTAAAAAAGTTTGGTGCTCAGAGTCGACTTCACATTGGTAATCCGCAGCGATAATAGCTGATTTTGCTAACTGAGAATTTCTCAAAACCTTTTTGCCGGATATCTGATCCTCTAATGATACTTTCCTATTCGGTGCATTCCGAATAGCTTGATCGCTAGCTCCGGAAATCTCTTGCAATTCCTGTTGTGTAATGATGTTATCCTCTAGCTTTTCCCCATTTATCAAGCGCTCAATGTAATCATAAATAATCGAATCTAGTTCTGGATACTTTCCAGCATAAACTCTTTGGCTTCTGAACATATAAGGATTATATTTTCGTGTTTCTATAACAAGAGAATACTCTGATGAAACCGGATAGTACTCTTCACTTTCCATCGAATAAGAAGCAGTCTTAATCGACCCGTCTTTATCCGTAAACTGTCTTGATAACTCTTCTCCGTCTTTCTTTTCTTTATAAATCCGAGCACTTGGATAAAAACCGATAACCCTTCTATCAATTGACGCATCATCGGTTTTTGTTACGAATATAACTAAGATATCATCGATAAAATTATCTGACTCTAAAGCACCAAGTTCACTGATTTTTGGATTGTCGCGAGGTGGCAAATATCCATAATATTTGCTGGTTGTAGGATTCTTTTGGTCATTTAGTATCTCATGCCCTATGTTTTCTTTATTGTAAGAGCCTGAAAACAAATCTACCAACATATATCTCTTAAACATGTCATCGTCCTTTTTCTTCTAAATTATTAAAGGAGTGAACACTCCAAAGTTGCTGGTTTTTATCATATAATCGCATCAATCTCGATATGCGAGGTTAACTTCTCTCCTGTTCGGGTAATGATTATCTTTATAATACAATAGCACACTTGCTTTTCAAAATCAAAAGCCAGTGTTAAAATTCTATGTTAATTTTAAATCGATTTTCAGAGTGCGTTTATCCGTCAATCCCGGTTAACTCATCGGGGTAAGGCGCCCTGACAAATACTATCAAATCAGGGTGGCAAGCGCCAAATTCTTCATAATTTTTTCGCGCCTGGATTAAGCTCACCGGGTTGGCCCCGCCTTCAAAGGCGGGGTCTTCTAATTGTTCAGGGTCATCCTCCCAAAAGCAAACTTCACAAATATCGTAGCTGCCGCCTGGTTGTTCATCAAATGTATAATAACCGCAGCATGGGCATTTATATTTCATGCAGCACCTCGTAAAACCTAATCGTTTTTGTTTTCCAAAAATAAAGGCCCTTCGTTAATGGGTTCGGCTATGTTTTCAGGGTAGAACCGGTTAAGGATCTTGGTAAATTGGTACAAGATACTCAAATTTCACATTAACCTTTCGCTTTGTTCACCAATCGATTCTCGTCTCTACTCCCTAAAGCTTTCAGCGTCAACATTTTGCAATGCGCTTTTTAATTTATCAAATTGCGTAATTAGCCAATTAAAATGGTCTTCGTACAAGTTCACATTGTGAATATCGGCTTCTATACTATGGAGGATACGTTTTGCCTTACTTTTTTCGCGACTTGTATACCATTCCAACTCTGACCCATATGCAGTTTCGATATCGTGCTTCTTTGATTCTAACCGCGCAAATCCCTCCAGACTGTACACATACAAACCAATACGAAGTACCTTTTCGCGGTATAACCGGAAGAAAACAAGGTAGTCACGGCTTCCAATCACCACATCGTACCAATCATCATAACTCGGTTTTCTTGATCCAATATCACTGCTTCGGTTGTGCTTCTTGCAGTACTCAACAAAACCCTTCCAAAAATTAAAACGCTTGTAATGTCTATCTGCAAGTTCTCTTGTTGTGTTAGGAAAGTCATTTTTGTTTAGTTCGGGGTCAGCTGGTTCAGGGATTTCAGGGGGTACCGCTCTTCCATCGTTCACAAAACCGATGTGTAATAATTCTTCTTTTTGCTCGTCAGTTAGGGCGATTTCCCAACGATCTTCCATAAAACTGAGCAATTTTAGTCCGCGCTCAAGGATATTATGCGCTGTCCAGTCCTTTTCCTGGGCTACTTCAATTTCAGAATGAGAGCCATTTATGTACCCTCTGCGGTCAGGTGATTTTGGATTCTTTTTATCTGGAAAGCTGTCGTTTTGTAAGGAAGAATTTATGCTTTGCGATAACGGCAGAAGGTTACCAAGTGACGCTGATAACAGTTTTATTTCTTCATCGGTGAATCCTCTGAAAGTATTACGCCAATACCACTTTGTTGGTGTCTGCGGCAAAATATGTTCAATAGTCACTTTGTCGCGTTTAACTTTCGTGAATAGCGTCCAATCCATTTTTTGTAAATTATTTTTGATAGATTTCTCATACTCATATTCATAAAGGAGATACCGCAAATCATTCCAGCTATAAAAGCCTGGCCCTGAGTCAAAACGACGATTCGTACGAGAGATAAAAGAGGTTATTGCCGATGTCATATCGTTATCAACTGTATTGTTTAATCCTTCAGCGATAGAAACAAGGGAAGCATTCCCGCTCAACACTTCACGAGATTTATTGTAATAAACGCTGCTTTGATAGCTGGCTTGAAAGCCGCCAACTCTAAATGAGATGAAAATAAAACGTTCAATTGCCTTGTACAGGGCTATTCGTTCTTCCATGGTGGTTGTTTCGCGCGTAGCGAGTACTGCCATAACAATCGGACGAAAATATCCGATGCCCACACGGTTTAATTTATCAAGCCATATTTTTTCATCATCGCTAAACGTGCTATCAAACGGGAACCAACTGTAGTACCAATATTCTGCCAAAGCTTTCAAGCTATTTACATAATCGTTTATTTCAATTGGCGCAAGTTTACTAACCAACATCGTCTCTGTCTCGGTCTCTATATTTCCGTTTTCGTCATCTTCACCCTGGTCTATGTCTGATAAAATTTCTACCGCTTCGATTTGTTGCCTTACGGTATGCATTTCAAATACATTTTTCGAAGAAAACTTGCCAAGCAAGAAACGAATATAATCATCTCCTCCTTTTCGAGAATAGCGAAAATAAGTAATCCAATGCGCTCGCAAAAATTCATCGTCTGACAGAGGGGCGTTTTTATTTCTGCCAAGCTGATAATAAACTTCTTTCCATGCTTCATTGATGTTTTTGCGTAATTGTGATTTATCAGCAGCATCAAATTGTTCGTCATCAAACAGCGTGGTAAGGTATATCAAACGATTTTTAAGTAATTCAAGATTTGTTAATTTTTTACCACGATTGTTCATCGTTTCAAAAGCCACAAAAACATCGTAATCATCCTCAATTTCATGAAGGTTGAACATCAGCCGCAATGTTAGTTTCTTATATAGCTGTTCTATCCCTTCAATTCCAGTTTTTTCATAGGTTGCAATCAGATTATTAATAAAAAATGTCTTTGCGTACTTGAGGTTTTTTGTGTAATAGGTTTCAAGAACAGTTCCCCCAAACGGCTCACAAAAAACCTTATATTTCAAATAATTCGCACTGGGGTTGTCAATTTCGTACTCGAATAAATACGTAGTCACTATGTTTTGAGGAGGCCTTTTTCGCAGTAAATATTTTGTTTTGATGTCTTTGAGCGATTCATAACCAAGATATATTTCCTCGTCTGGCTTGCCTTTATTTTCAGGCAAACCTGATACAAGTGTCACAATTTCATGTATAAGGATTGAGAAGGTTGTTAAACGCTGCTGCCCATCAACGACATGATACAGCTTATAGCCTATATCAAGCATCCATTCATCGTCGTGCCAGGTTTTTATATCATTGCGGTTAATCATTTTTAATGAAAGCAGCCCTATATAATGATTCCTGTGTTCATGGAGGTTTTTAAGGTCATCCCAAAAATCAACAAGTTGCTCGTGTTTCCAAGCATAGCCACGCTGATAATCGGGGATCCTAAAAAGTCTATTCTGGAAAAGGACTGATAAGGATTGTAAATCGTTAGCCATTAATATTGTTCCTCAGATTCTATTAAATCAAATTGTAGCTATTGACAACCGTCCACATTAACTCGTTTTCTAACATGTCATCCCTGGAAGGCGCACAATCGCAGCCTTATTTCACCATCACCTAATTTTGCCATCTTTTCTGTAACTGCAGGCTAAGCTTGTTCGTTTTTTTGTCCGTCAAGTCTGCTCCCATTCGGGCAATTAATCACGCTCTCTATGATACCAAAGATTGAAAACAGCTGCCATAAATTTACCAGTTTTTGTTACAATTAAAAAGGCAGTTCACATTCGGAGGCACCCATGCGCAATAAACTTTCGTCCTTCTTTCTCAACCACTCCAGGGGGTGGGTCGTGCTGGGGTGCCTGGCCGTATTCCTCATCTTCACCGCGCTCACCTTGCCGGCTCAAAACGCCCAGGCCGATGCTTTCAGCGGTGGGCTGGGCATCCCCGATACCACCCTGGGCTACAGCGCAGATCAGCTCTATCATTATGCCGAAATTTATGGCCCCGCCGGGCGGGCAGCTTACATTCGAGCCCGATTAATTTTCGACAGCATCTTCCCACTGGTTTATGGCGCATTTTTAGTTTGCGCAACCAGCTGGTTGGTCGTCAAGGGCGGGTTGGTAAATACAAACTGGGCGCACCTCAACCTGCTGCCTCTTGCGGGCATCCTTTTAGATTATCTTGAAAACTTGTCCACCGCGCTGGTGATGGCTCGTTACCCTCACCCCACGCTGCTTTTGCCACATCTGGCGGGGGTCTTTACAGCGCTCAAGTGGGGTTTTATCGCGGTAAGCGTGTTTGCCATGTTAGGGTTGGGTGGCTGGGCTTTCTTTTTAGGGTTGAAAGATAAAAAGGAATCAAAGTAGGGCACCAAGCACGCATTGCATTGTTCGGGATGTTTCATGCAAAATACACATTTTGAACCATCGTCGTCATGTGTGCACATCTTCAGTTTGTCATTGCGAACCCCTGCCAAGGGGTGAAGCAATCTCAGAATTTACCTGCGCGTATGGAATGCGCCTTCATAAAATTTTTCGTAGGGTGTGCACGATTTTTTGTGCACACCAAGAATTAATATTTAATAGGTGTAACTTTGCATGCAACGCGAGTGGCAGGAATTATTAATTTTGGTATAACGTCGTCATGTGTGCACATCTTAAGTTTGTCATTGCGAACCCCTGCCAAGGGTGAAGCAATCTCAGAATTTACCAGAGCGTAACCTAACAACTCAATGTTGCCATTGGGATTAACCAAACCCCACTTTTTTGGTGGGCATACTTCGTTATGCCCACCCTACGACTACAACTCAATATTGTCATTGCGAACCCCTGCCAAGGGGTGAAGCAATCTCAGAATTTACCTACGCGTAATTCAATAACGTAATATTGTCATTGCGAACCCCTGCCAAGGGTGAAGTAATCTCAGAATTTACCTACGCATAACCTAACAACTCAATATTGTCCTTGCAAATCCCTACCAAGGGGTGAAACAATCTCAGAACCTACCTACGCGTATGGAATGCGCCTTTACATAATTTTTCGTAGGGTGTGCACGATTTTTTGTGCACACCAAGAATTAATATTTAATAGGTGTAACTTTGCATGCAACGCATGTGCCAGGAATTATTAATTGTGTTCCGCACACTTTGTGTACAACCTATCGGTATTAACAATTAATTTTATTCGCCAAATTGACCAATATCGTACTTTAATTCTCTCGTACCTCCCCAATTTTCATCATAGTGTCCACTCAAAACATATTTATTAAAACTTGATCCCCGCCAATCAATAACCCTATCAACCAACCCATGTTTTACTGGGTTAAAGTGTACGTAATCAACATGTTTATTTAAATCATTTTCATCGCGTATAGTATGTTCCCAAAATCGGCGCTGCCAAATCGTTGATTCTCGATGCTTAATACGGGAGACATTCTTATTTATGAGTATTTTAAAAGTTTGTTTATATTCAATTGTAAACCGGCGCTTAATCATGCTAATTCGGTTGGAATAATCGGCGTCGTTTTCTGGAAGCTCCCAAATTAAATGGATATGATCCGGTAAAATGCAAAATGCAATTTCTTTAAATGGGTGGTCTTTTTTAATTGTATCTACAGATTCAAGCCATAATTTTTGCACATCGGATGCATAGAATAATTTTTGCCGCTGGTAGGTTGTGAGTGTAAAAAAGTATGTACCTCCAGGAACGCGTAAACGTCGGTAATCAGGCATAATTTAATTATAAATCGATTTGAAAAATTATTGTTTTAGCGATCGCGATCGTCGTAGGGTGTACACGATGTTTCGTGCAGGCCAAGAATTAATATTTTGGGGATTTAATTTTGCATGCAATGTCCATATCAACCATGATTAATTATGATGCGCACACTTCGTTGTGCACACCCTACGAAAATTGTCTACGCAATTCACATATCAACCATGATTAATTATGGTGCGCACACTTCGTTGTGCACACCCTACGATTTTTGGTGCACTTGCCATAGAGCGCACACGCTAAGAATTTTGCTGTGGGATTGAAAAATAAAACGTGCTTCCTTTACCCAGCTGGCTTTCCATCCAGGTTTGGCCCCCGTGCAGCTCTACCACCGACCTGACAATCGCCAGCCCCAGCCCGCTGCCCTCCTTGGGCTGCCCCGCGGGCTGGTTAGCCTTGCCAAACTTCATAAATAATCGCTTTTGGTCAAGCGGTGCTACACCAATCCCCCGATCTTGCACCGCGAAAATTACTTCGTCCCCCTCAGCGCTAACCTTAACGTGCACCTCATCACCCATTTTCGAAAATTTAATTGCATTTTCAAGGTAGTTCTTCAGCGCCAAATCGATGTAAAACGGGTCAGCTTGCACGCTCTTAGGTGCTTCTTCCAGGTCAACGAGGAATTTAATCTTATTCATTTTCGCCTGGGCCTCCAGGCTTTCAACAGCGCGACTCACCAGGTCTTGCACTTTTATCGGTTCTAAATCCAAGCGGGCTTCACCTGCCACCTGCTCCACATCCAACAACTTACCCACCAGCATCTTCATGTCGTTCAACCCATCGATAATATTGGCGGTATAGGCCTTCTGCTGTTCGTTGAGGTTACCCGTCAAGCGTAAAATTTTGGCGTAACCCAAAATCAAGCTGATCGGCGTGCGCAACTCGTGGCTCACGATCGTCACATAGTTCGACTTTTTTTCTGCCTCTCGTTCCAACTGGGCATGCTCACTCAGTCGTACCACCTGCCCCAGGTGCTGTCCATCTGCCCAAACCGGGTTAGATATCAGGTAAACCATCCGCCCATTGATAAATCGAACCTGTTTTTCAACCCCGTCGGCCTGGCGAATTTCATCCAGGGGGGTGAGCTGGTTGGGTGCCAACAAGTCGGTCAAGCGTTTTCCCTCCAGCAGCGCTGGTTCAAAATCAAAAACTTTTTGTGCCTGATGATTAACCGAAAGAATCTTGTCGCGCTCATCGAGGATCAGCAGTGCGTCAGGCAGCTGATTAAAGGCCTCACTAACCCGAACTTGCCATGTTTTCACATCCTGATTGGTTTTCGCTCGCACCAACGCCTCGCCCGTTAACCCCGCCAATAACCCATATCGATGGCGTTGGTCGATACCTGGCAAAGCATGTTCAGAATGCACAGCCCAATATACTCCAAGCCTGAGGTTTTTCCACTTTATCGGCGCAATAATCACCACGCTTACTTCTGGTGGCAGGGCTGTCCCCGGCAAAAACTCAGTAAATTTCCTCTGGTTAAAGTATAAGGGTTCGCCATCAGCTGCCAACGCCAAAACGTCGAGGTCAAGCCCAGCCAGACGGTTAGCATACTGCCCCAGCCCATAAGCTGGGTTGGTTACCCCAATCATCCTTACAGCCTGTTCCGTCAAGATCACCCGCACTGCCAATGCCCCCAAACCCAATCCGGCAGTCATTGCCTGCTGCAAGGCATCCAATGGGCGATCGATCTCCGCCAGTTGAGAAGAAAGCTCCAGCAACTTCACCTCGGCATCTGCGCGACGCTGCTCATTTTTCTTCAGCGTCTTAAAGACATCCTGGATTGGCTTACCAATTTTTTTCGAAATTCCCTTCTCAAAGTCGTTTCCGTAAAGCGCTGCCAGCGCAGTTTTAATTGCTTCAGCTCCATCTGCATAAGGCCTTAAGGCAAACCAAACGCTCAGGGCGCTTAAAATTACGCCACCAGAGACGATCAATAAACCGCGCCAGGTCAAATCCCAGGCGGCATCAATTAATCCACCTCCCAGCCCAGCTAAAACATGGTTAATACTTACGTGCCACAACCCAAAAAAAGCAGCGGTCAAAATTACCGTCAGGGCAAAGGCGAAAATTACCCAAATTCGCCCCGTCAGCAGAGGTGTCACCGCCCCCTGCTTTGCGTCAATCCAGCTTTTTTTAAAGATCAATCGCAGGAGAAGGCATACCAGCCCGCCAACCAGCAGCATCCCGCCCAGGGCAAGCATCACCAAGGGGGCGGCTTCAGCCCCCCAGGCTGCTCGTTCTGCAGCCGATCCATGGTTACTTAGCGCTGTCGCCAGGGTAACCAGCGGCGAAACAAACACCCAGCTAAATAAAGCTGCCCCCAGGGGAAATTGCAGCCCTTTGAAAATTTGTCCGTGGAAATCCTGACGAACTGCCCAACTAAAGAGGAGCGCGGTTACCATCAATACCAGGGGCGTAAACAAGTTGTGCGTATCCCCATATGCCAACCAAACACCGGTTAGCCCTGCTAATATCGTCGCAGGCAATGGCCCCAATATCATCCCTGCCACGGTAAAGGGAATAGCTCCAAAGGGCAGCAACCTAAAAAGGGGGGTCTCGCCCGGTTTTATCGCCTCACTTCCCGGCAGATCAATGCCCAAAACCGGGGTTAACACCAGCACCAACAAGCTTAACCCTGCGAACCAGGTTAATTTAGGTCGGTTAAAATGAAAAGGGCGCTTTTGAAGCCAAAGGCTAAAAAGCGCTGTGGTTAAAATGCCAAAGATCCAAAAGAACAAAATACCCGAATCCCCGGGAAGGAAGATGGTTGCAGTCGATTCAAGCGGCATTAAATTTCCCATCATAAAAGGCTGGTTATGGATCGTTTAATTTATTATAGCATGTTAGCCCGGGGTAAGGCAGGCTTTTACAACAATTTAACACCGGGTGTTGGCTTGAGCTTTACTTTAGGAAGGGCGGTTCACTTTGCGGTCGAAACTCTGCCAGGCTATTTTATCTAAATATGGGCGGCGTTGTTCTATAGACCGTGCTTTAACGCGCTCCAGCCATCCTGCTTCTACCGCCTGGGTTTCGTCAAAAAATGCTTGCGTCAACTTTGCACGGGCATCAACCGGCATATCCCTCCACCCTGCAACTTGTGTGTGGTAGTGCTGTTCAAGGGCATCCCGCTCGGAGGTGATCTCTTTAATGCGTGTGGCATAATCTCGCAAAATTTCGCGATGCAGGTTCTCGTGTCGCCACCACAGGGTTGCTTCGTCATAGGTGCCGGTTGGGGCAGGTCCTAAATCGGGCAAGCCAGAATCCATCCAAACTGGCTTAAATACCGAGGTGCATGTGGCGGAGGTGCCCGTTAACCAATGGGTATGCCCATCCTGTGTTAAGTGCGAAACCATCGCCCCGGTCGCCTGGCTGCCGCGTACAGGGCCAAAACTGGCGTGCATACATACCTCTGCCCCTGTGATGCCTCTTCCCGGGACCCAATTTTCATCTGCATTTGGTCCATGGTCGCGCAAGATTTGCATCGCATAGGGAACATCAACTTCGCCCATACGAGCATCGAGAAGTTCACCCACCCGGCAAGAACGATGTTTGCCTGCCCCAAAGGTTGTATAAATAAAATCGCTATAACAGGCACTAAAATTGAAGTCTTCCTCGTTTTTACACCAGCCTTTTTCAACTGCGTGCGAAACCAGGTTAGCCGATGCTCGGTCGAAGGATGCACCAATAGAGATGATGTTAGAAATCGCCCGTACATCTTTAACTTTCTCTGCCGCCCAGTGTTTACCAGCTGTCTCGAACACCCAGGCTCCCTGGGGGTCGACAATCAAAAAGCCGTTATGGTAAAACATCGTTTGCCCAAACATGGCGTTCCCGCCCTGACCATAGGTCTCAAGCAGGTCGATCATCAAGTCCAGGGCTTCATCAGCAGTTTTCGTTCTCTCTAATGCCAGGCGGATAAAGTCCATCCCAATTAAGCCGGGCCCTTTCTCATAAGGCACCTTGGTGAAAACGGCTTCATTACCTATCACCAAACCGTGCTCATTGGCGCCCATCTCTGCCCCCCAAATCCAAAAGGGTTTAGAGAGCAACACCGCGTTGGTCTCCTCAACCTGGGGCACGTTAAGATAAGTGCATTGAACCTGCGAACCTTGCGGGTGCGAGGCACGCGGGATCATCAGCAGTTGATGCGCCTCATTGGGGTACCGGTCGCTGTTTTTACCAAAGATGACCGAGCCATCTCTGGTTGCATTGCTGAGTGCAACAAATGTATCACACATGGTAAACCAACTCCTTTGCTTTTTTTAAAACCTCATCAATTCCCAACTTGTCAGATTGGATAATCACTGCATCTTCTGCTGCTTTTAAGGGTGCAATCTCACGACCCGAATCAAGTCTGTCTCGGTTTTGGATAGAATACAAAACTGCACCGTAATCTGCCTCTTCACCCCGGGCAAGCATTTCTTCTGTGCGGCGCTGGGCTCTAACTTCGGCAGATGCATCTAAATAGATCTTCAACCCAGCATCCGGAACAACCACCGTGCCAATATCACGTCCAACCATCACCACCTTGTTCTCTTGTGCAATTCGTCGTTGTTGTTCAGTCATCGCGGTGCGAACCGCGGCATAAGCAGAAACTGGCGATACATACGTATTGACTGCATCACTTCTAATCTCCCAGGTGACGTCTTTCCCATCGAGTAAAACATCATAGTCACGCCCGTCATCAACGCTGGGTGGTGCTACATCAATGCGAATTTCCTCCGCCAGATGCCCAATTGCGCCCTCATCTGAAAACTCAAGCCCGGCACAAAGGGCGGCTAAAGCCACCGCACGGTACATCACGCCAGTATCAAAATATAAATAGCCCAGTTCTTTCGCCAACAAGGCACCCAGGGTCGACTTCCCCGACCCAGCCGGCCCATCAATTGTAATCGTCTTGGGTATTGTCATCCTTACTTTCAAACTCCAATCGTCATCCGCCGGGCATCAGGTCAACCCGCACCCAGATAATCAATTCTTCAATAAGGGTTGGCACATCACGGTTTACCAACCACTTTAGCACCTGCTCGGCAGACATTTCTCGCCAAGGGACGGTCCGTGCCCACACCAGGCTTTGTCCCTGGTAACCATGTGCAATTTCAGGCTGTACTCCCAAGGGGGTGATCAACAGCCCTGGTTGCGATTGCGGCGGTGTAAAGGGAATAAAAGTCAGTGGGTCATAGCCCCTTAGCGCCCAGCGTAAACCCGGTGTATCCAAACCGGCAACCATCATGTCCACCGGTTCAACCCTGCGCATATTCCAAACCAGTACTCTGTCTGCGGTTATATTCAACCATGGTGTGTCTATTACGGCTTCATGGGGATACCACAGCTCGTAAGGCGTGTTGGGTCCAATCCCACTTCCATTCACACTGATCGAAACCATCCCAGCAACAAACACCAACCCCAAGCCCAGCAACAATCCCGCCCGGGCAATTTTCTCCGACCATCCATAGTTAACCAGCAAAACAATTGCCACGGTAAGGACGACCGCACCTCCCAGGGCAATTAAATAGTTGGCTTGTTGCTGTGAGGTCAAAGTTAACAAAGTTAACGTACGCAGCGCTAAAAAAACAAATGCTGATAGGGCAAAAATTAAGCTTGCTAAAATCCCAACCACCAGTTTATTTTTCGCAGGTTTTTCCCAGGCGGCTGCAATTACACGGCCCCCTAACAACCATAAGGGGAAAACCGTCCAGACCAATTCTTCTGCCCCAGCAGCAGGGTTTACCAGAGAAAGAAGCAAACTCACTCCCGCCCAAATAACAAGAAACCGGTCTACATTACTTTTTAGCACAATACCTCGCACGCCACCCCACAAACCAAAAAAGAGTGCGCCCGTACTATATGCAATTAAGGCCAGTGGAATTATAAAAATCGGCACCAGTGATCGGGCGCCAAACCCGGTAAGAAATGCAAACAAGCCCGCGAACACACCGCTCATATTCGCTGGCGCCATAAAAAAGCCCGTCCCGATCACGGTCAGCGTTAATCCAAAAGAAAGCCCAAACCTTAGCCAATATCCTTTTGGCTTACTTTTTACATCCTCAACAATATACAGCCGCAGGTCAGTTATCCACCAGGTGACGAGGACGCTCACCCCCAGTATCACAACCCCCGACCAAAAGCTCGTCCCCCCCATCAGGGCAAATGCCAGGCTAACACCAGCGAAAATTGGCTGGCGGTTAACCCAAAACCCTAAGGTCAACACCGTAAACACCAACGCCAGTATAGGAGAGCCCACAATTCTCGAAAGCCCCACCAGATCGGGGGAGATTGCCAATGCCACTGCTGCAATCAAAGCTGGTGTTTGGCCAAGCTGCTTCCGAAATAAAAAGGGGGCAAATACAACCAAAGAGCCTAAAACAGCAGGCCAAAATCGGGCTAAGAAATTGCTGGCTGAAAATAAGAAAAAGCTAATCCCTGTTAACCCCACGTACGCTGCGTGCTGCCCAAATTCCGTTGTACGCCGCCGAGCAACAGCAAGCGCCTGCAGAGCAAATTCCGCTTCGTAATTGTTCAATGGCAGGTTGCCCAGCTTTACCAGACGAAAAACCACCGCAACAATAAACACACCCAAAACCATGAAGGGGTATGCCTCTTGAAAGCTATCCTGTGGAGAAAATTCTTTGTTATCTGTCCTGGTTGTGTTCATCTCTGTTCATTAAAGCAAATCTATAGGTTCTGGGTTATACAGGCCCAAAAGAACCCGCAACCGCCTACCCCATACACAATTTCAACAGGGTCCACCATATTATACTTGGCGAGCTCAACTTGTTCATAAACCCAAAACGACGAAAATAAGCATTAATTGCGCACCTGGTAAATCACCGTGTTTTCTGCATGGTACACTACATCCCAAAGTTGCCCTTCATAGTCGCTAAATTTTGCCAGCCCAGCTTGCGGGTAAAACGCCTGTTCAAGCTGCCCCACCACAATATATGCAACGTCATGTTGGTCAAGAAATTCTTTAACAAAATGGATATTTGTCGTCGAGAAAAATTCATCCACCCCGTTAACTCGTTCCTGTACATCACTGCTTTTCAAAATTGCTCGCTGCTGGCGTTGATGCCAATTCCAGCCCACTACACCTGGTAGGCCTGTATAAATTGTGTAACGGTTGCCCCAGCGATATTCGTATGCCTGCCCCTCAAGGATCACTGGCGACCCATGAACATAGTCCTGCATCCAACGAATGGCATAATAATCTTCAACCAGCTGCATATTTAGCCCCATCTCATTATAAGTGGCGTATGCCATATAGGTCATCCCGTCCAAGGTATGTGGCGCTTCTGGCGCCATACGATCGCGTATTTTATCTGCTGTGCCTAACACCGTGAACAAGGCAGCCCCAGCAACCAGGGCGAATAAAATTGCCTGCCAGGTAAAGACAAGTTTCGTTTGCCAATAGCGCAAAGATTTTACCAACCAGCTAAAGCAAACCCCCGCAGCAAGAGCGAATAAAACCCATGCCTGTAAGTAAAATTTAAATACTGTATTCATCCTGCCCACATCGCCCGGCAAGTAGATCAACTCAACAGCCAGGGTTAGCACCAACGCGGTGCCAATTAAAAACAGATGGAACCTCCCCGCGTCCGATTGGCCCGGGCGAATGATCAAAGCAACTGCCCACAAACCCATTGGCAGGATAACCAGCCCCACCGGCACCCCCATCAAAAAAAAGAGTACCAACGCGATGAAAACTAAAATTACAATCGCATAGATCCAAACCAGGTATGGTTTAACCTTCTCCAAAGTCGAAGCTGGGGTGGTTTTCATCCAGTGATAGGTCTCCCAGGCCATCCAACTGGCGATGAGAAACAAGAATAATCCCCAATGAATGAAGTAAGAGTCAAGTGGGGTGCGATCCCCCTTCCACAGGGCGATTTTGGTGTAACCCTGCCCGTACCAATAGGCAAAAGGTTGGTATAACAAGATCGAGATCAACACGAAGGTTAATACCGCAATTAATGCGATACCTATCTTTTCGCAAATATCACCACACTTAAATTGAAGCCAATGTTTGGGTTGATAATTTTTTACAAAACTGTAAAATAGGGCAACACTGGCAAATACCAGGTAGGTATAAAAATCCCAGGTGTTCGTTGGGCGCAAGGCGCCGATAACGACACCGCCAAATAAAAAGCTAATGACCAGGTTAAGCCACTTCTTACGCCTGCAACCCTCTCTAAATTGGGTTTTATCCAGCACAATCGATAAACTCCAGCTAATCGCCAGTATGGTCATTGGTAGTGCAATCAAATGCGCATGCAAATCGGCATATATAAACGTAAACAGCGGGAATTCTGTAATCGGCTCTCCGGGGATCACCCGGCTGGGGAACCAGTACCAATCCCCCGGGTAAAAAGGCATCGGGTTGCCTTGTAAAAACTTTCCAAGTCCTGTGAAGATTGAACCAATTTTTTGACCCAATCCCGCCTGCTCAATGGGCACAACTGCGCCAGAAAGTCGGTAAAACCCCGAAGCAATTAGTTGGATAGTTCCCAGGTTGCCCAAAACTGCCATCAGAATAGCCGTCACGAGACCTGACCAAAACGCCATGCCAAAAAGCTTCTTTTCCTGGCTTTCACCAGCCTTCAATGCACGTGAACGAGGTATTGCCACATAAAGATTCCATCCAACAGAAAAAGCTCCCAGCACAAGCAAGCTATACCATAAGGGAAGAACCAGGTTATAAGCTACAGAAGGGATAATTCCCAATAATTTAATCGGCATCCCGACGATCACAAACCCATAATAGTAGTAGTTAATAAACCCACCAGCAAACCAGGGGTCATAGGGTGGGAAGGTCGTGCTTTTGATCACCGCGTTAAGGTAAGAGAAGTCCATCGGCTTTTCGCCACCTTTAAAGGGGTGCCACAGATCGGGGTTTCCTAACCTTATCAGCAGGAACAGGGTAAAAGCGATCAGACCGACAGCCTCAATCAAAACGAAATAGCGCCAGTTCTCTTTTAGGTCAGGTAGCCACTCATGGCGATGAAAGACAAATAATAGTCCATTAAGCAACACAATCCCGATCAACACCCCAGCAATCAACCCGCGGGTTACCGGTACTCCGATAGAACCAAAAATCCACACGAAAAAACTCAGTAACACCAACCCAGCCAACTTCGCAAGTGGGTAACCCCTATCCGCCAACCCAGGTAAAGCCAGCCTCACCAGCGGGTAACTTGCCCACCCTAAAAACAGCGCAAAGACATAAAAAACCACCGCAGCCAGGGGTTGTGACTGATTTATCGGGCTGTTTCGGTCAAACAAGGCAGACCAGGTGCCCCCCGAGCGCTGCCCTTCTAAGCGGTCATCAGGGATCATCAGGTTATGTGGTGGGTTGTCAAGCTGCTCAGGGTCGAGCTGCTTATATTTTGAAGCCTCACCCGGTGTAAAATAAACAGCTTTATTCAAATCTACCGAGCGCAGCAGCGTGCGCACCGCCAAGGGGTCATAGTCGGCTGACTTTTTAAAGATTAACACCTTAGGGTGATCGTAAACGGTAAAAGCCTCTTCAGCAAACTGGGTATTGAATTCAATTGTGTCCAGGTTGGGGTGCGATGTGAAAGTTTCAACCAGGTCGAACCCCAGGTTGCCGGTGTAGGTGCCGGGTTCAGCCAGGCGGTAACAGCGGATGATGTCATCCCCTTCCGGGCAACCCAGCAGATGCCGGTAATAAAATGTGGATAGCGGATAGCGCTCGGGGACGCGAGTGATCGTGCCCCACTGACGATTGGAAGTAATAAATATATAGTCCGCCAGGTCGAGGTTTGTCTCAAATCGCTCCAGTTTATTTTGATCATCTGGCCAGTACATCTCGAAATTCAAATCACCACGGTAGATCCCGCCGCCTTCGCTATAGGGGCTAAACCCTTCCAGCGGGTAAGGGATTGCATCGTCCCAGCTGCTTTCATGAACAGGTGCCAACGTCTGTGGAACCAGTTGTGCATCTTCACTCTCAGTGGATAAGTTGACGGTTAACGTTTCTCCAGCGATGACAGTCAATGGAGGAATTAAGGCAAACTCCTCAGGGTTGCCACGCAGATCGCCTGTTGGTAAAAACGTCGACTGAATGGACCTTAAGCGAGATTCACCACGCTGGTCGGGCAGGTTTAGCTCAAGTGTGAGTGCTTTTTCTCCAGCTGTAAGGGATTGATCCACAAGGAAAGGCAGGCTTACCGAGTTAATTTCACCGCTTTTTAATATGCGAACGTTCATTGAATAAGGGCGCCTAACTTTCACACTTTGCTGAATCCTCGGCAAGGGGCTGACAAGGTTCGTACCGTCATTTAATAAATAGGTTAACGATGGCGATCCATGCAACAAAAGCCCATGGTCTACGCGGGAAATTTGCAATTCAATCACATATCGGTGACCTTTCACAACGCGCAAAGGTGTATCGAGATTAAAGTCATAAGAGCTGCCCCGCCAGTCATTTTCAGCAGGTGAAAATTCACTCTCAGCTGTAGACGCCGCCAACACCAGGTTTGGTTCAGTAGAGCTAGCGATGGTTAACCGTACCTGTTGAAAACTCCCGTCATGCGACTGGTCTAAAATATGCGGGAAGTTAATTTTTGTAACCAGGCCATCGCCAACCGCAAGAAAAGGCTGTCGGTATGGTTCACCAACAGCAAAATAATCACCCGCCCGGTAAGGCAAAGGCTGTTGAAACGGCCCTTCATCGGTTTCTATTTGTAAAGTTAATGCTCCCGGGATATTTTGATAAACCCAACGGCTGCTGGCTGCGCGCGTATGTTCACGCGGATAAATCCTTGAAAAGGCAAATGCCCAGGCGGCAGTTGTGATCACAATAGCAATCGTCAAAAATATCCCGCCTGACCTGATTAACTTCGAGGGGATTCGCAAAACCCAAATTTTAATTTCTCCCCGATATGCCCATATTGCGACCAAACCCCATCCTGCAATTAATGCAAACAGAGGATAAATTAACATTTGGTAACGCATGGTTCGCACCCAGGAAAGAGCTTGCCAGACGAAGTACACCCCAGTGAATGCCCACAAAGGCAGGTGTAGTCGCCAGCCAATTTTTCTGACAATTAAATACCCCATAACCAGGTATGCGAACCAGGTAAAAATCCCTAATGGGGCACCTAATCCAAATGCAACCAGGTTAATCCAGGCAAAGCTAATTGGACGCCTTGCCCATTGCAGCGCGGGTGGAAAATCAACAGCACCAGAGGCTTGCACACGCAAGCTCTCTAAGCCTGCCCACCAGTCTTGGTTGATGCTGAAGTTAAAAAAACCAGGTCCATTGAAGGCATAAGGTTGACCAATTCTAAACACAATAAAGCTGAGGGCGCCTGCTACGAATAAATTGCGCAATGCTGGTAAGATAGCTCGCCTTCGCTCGTTTCCCTCGAGCCCCAGTAAACGCATTCCCTCAACCAGGGGAAGCACCACCGCCAGCACTACCGCATTGATTTTAGAAGCCGTAGCCGCGCCTAAGGCTAAGCCAAACAAAATATAAGGTGCGAGTTCATTCAGGTCCTGCCCCGCTTTTTGAATCCAAGCCGATAACACCATATTTTGGTCATCAGAGACTTCTCCCTCAATTTCAGCTGGGTATTCATTTTTAACAACCACTTTGCCTGCAGGTTTTATCGGCCGGCGTAGTGCCCAAACCGCACCGAAAACTGCCATTACTGAAAATGTATTGGTCATTGTGTCCACCGTTGCAAAGTGCGAAAGTTGAATAGGCAGCACTGCCAGGGCGTAAAACACCGCGCTTAATAAACCAACCCAACGGTTATAGAGGCGTTTACCAACAGCGAACAAGATCAATACAGTAACCACATCAAACAGGGCTGATACCTGCCTGCCAAGAATGGTAATGGCATGATAGTCGACTCGTGCTAAAGCTTCACCCAAATAACGAACAATAAACAAGGGGAGCGTACCGTAAACAAAAAAGGTATACCCATGGTTAGCTGGGTTTAAGCTCGATTGAGCAGTGTTAAAATATTCAGCCCAGCTTTCCACCGGAGAAATTGAAGTCAACACCAGGCTAAGAAAACGCTCGTCTGGGTGCATGTGCTGATCTTCATCCCAATTCACGCCAACCAGTCGCAGGTATGCACCCCCCACTAGGGTTACAATAAGCAAAAATAACACCAGGATATTCACCCAATGTTTTGATTTTTGTTGATGTTCAGCAGGTTTGTGTGATTCTATCAAGGCAGAACTCCTTGCCGGGGGGGCACAAAAAAGATAACGAAGTCTTTATTCTCAACCTGTGAGTCAAACACCCAATCAACACCTGATACGAAGGTTTCTTTTAATAACGCCAGGTTTTCTCTATCAGCCAAGTTTAGGAAAAACATCTTCGCTCGTGGATCTGCAGCTGTATCCTGAATTTGATTAGGAAAGATGGCGTAATCTAACCCTGGGTGACCTGAATTTATCGCCACCAGGCGAGAATCAACCCAATGCGGGTAACCGACCACGAAAACAGTATCGGGGGCACCGAGGGTTTCGATAAACAGTTCAGCAACGCGCCCAATTTCTGATGTATTCCAGCTCGATGCACGATAGATAGTATCGTATTGATTAAATACGAGGTCATAATTATTCACTGCCGACCATGCAAACAATAAAATAACACCAAGTACCAGGGCTGCTTTCTCTGCCTTATTCCATACCGCAGGCTTGATACTTCTAACCAGCGTAACCATGGCAAGGCCAATCACCACGAATACGGGCACAATCGCGCCAGCAGTCCGGTTTAAACTGGGATTTTCACCGGGGTAAGCCAGCGAAAGAATGGAAGGCATCATTAGCATTGGGATTGAAATCAACAGGAACAAGTCGCGCCAATCTCGTTTCATCACATAGCGAACGACCAGGCTGACAATTCCGAGGAAGTAGAGCGCAGCTGACACAACTTCCAGCGCTGGTCGATTCGGGATAGAATGGGCCCAGATCACCCCATTGTCCCAAAAGAACATTAAACTGGCACGCCAAAAGTTCTGTAAGAAAATGACTACTGGTGACGCCTGGAAGCCAACCTCCATACCGGTCAATCGAGAAAATGCACGATAGGCAAATAACTGAGGATGATCCAACCAATATCGTAATAGCGGGATAAAAACAATCACAGACAGGATAGTAATAAGTGAAAGGGCGTAAACTGCCCGCAGCCTTGTTTCTTTTTTATGGGTGTGGATGACAAAAATTAAAATCCCTAAAACCACCAAAATAGGCACAATTCTGAAAGGAGTATAGCCGTGCAACCCCAAACCCAGAAAAAAACCAGTCCACAGTAGATCGCGAATATCCTGATTTCTAAGTCCCCTGATGAAAAATAACATCACTGGGGCAACAAATAAGGGGTAGTAAGGAATACGTAACGCCAACCTGGTGAACAACAAGGGCCAATACGCCATCCCGGCAAACAAAACTGCCATAAGTCCCACCCATTTATCGCCAAATTCCTTACCGAGCAAGTAGATAAAAAATAGTGTCAGCAGGTTTGCAAACACCGCAACAATCTTTAAATTCAAAAAGGAAACTCTTAAGTTAAATAAGCTCATAAACCCGGCAGAGAGGTAAAAATGTAAGGTTTCACGACCTGTATTACGTGTAAAATATACCGGTCTTTGCCCTTGTAAAATATCGTTTATATCCAACAATTTTTCAGCTTGGTCAGAAAGCATCTCTGGCGGGACGCTATCAAGTTTGACAAAATTAAAAAATAGGGTTACAGCGATCACTGCCAAAACAACCAAACCCCAGCGTGAAAGCCTAATGCTCCACGCATCATGGATAAACTTATTCCAGTTCTCTGTAATTTTCGTTAAGTTAAGCTGATGAAGTGGCCAAAATGTTAAAAAGAAAAACAGCGTGGCACAGATCCATAGCATAAGGTTTAAGAAGCCAAATTTTCCGTTACCAAACAAAATAAAAGCAAGCACCGCAGAAAAGATACTGGCAAATAGAAAATCGAAACGAAAGTTTATCTGCAACTCAGCCTCTACGGTTTTTTTGTGTTCAACCAAGCGCCATTCCCCTTTGATGATGGCAGCTACCAGAAACCCAAAAGACCCAACGTAAAAGACGATCCCAGGCCAGGGGGAGCGCCCTGGCGAGGGTTCAAAGGTTAACTGGGCGAGTAAAGCCAGGATTAACGCAATGAGAGATAGCCATGGAATCACCTTTTTATCGACTGAAGTTTCATCTTCCGGCAAATCCTTCTTTTCGGGCTGAGGTTTCAACCACCGTTTGAGTTTCTCAGTAAAGGCATCCCAAACACTTGGCTCAGAATTTATATTTGGCAGATCTGTCATGTTTTATATCTTTTCAACCTGCAACAGCCAGGCAGTTTAATTTTTTATTAGTCAAAAAAATCATACTCGAGACCGAAATTCCTGACAACCAACTTCATCTATAAGGCTATACGAAGTTAATCTCGGAAGCATGTCCTCACACAAATAAAACGAACTTTATACCTTACTCCCTTTCGGCAAATAAATAACCAATCTCACGATGAACAATGTTAGGATAATATTCCACCCGGTAGCCTTCTTTTTGCAAATTCTCAACTAAAATAGAGTGATTATCGATAGGACTCAAATCGTGATATTCCATGATGATCCGGTCTATTTTGGCGAGTGTCTCTCGTGACGCATTGCGCAATATCTCATACTCTGCCCCTTCACAATCCATTTTAAGTAAGTCAACTTTATCAATTTGTATAGATTGAATTGCTTCCTCCAGGCTCAACGCTTCCACCAATAAACCCTCAGATTTATCATCACCGCTCTTGGCATCATAACTGTAAATTTGTAAAGGCTCACCTGTCTCCAGGTTTAAATTTAGTGTTCCAGTGCGCCCCCACACTGCCTTTTGAAAAGCTTTAACCGTCTGTAACCCATTAATCACCAGGTTCTTGTGCAATATTTGGTAAGAGTCAGAAAAAGGCTCAAAGGCAAATACTCGCACACCTGGTTTGGCTAAGGCAGCATACAGGCTATATTCCCCAATCGCTGCGCCGATGTCTATTATCGTCCACCCAGCTTGGACCGGGGTACCAAACCGTGTGTAAAATTGGTCCAAAAAAGTTTCTTTTACCGACCAGATATCCATCGCACTTCTGACGATAATCTCAACTTGGGGGTTCCGCAACTTAAGGTGTAGCTTTTTATGTGGTGGTTTCGTCAGAAAAAACGGTAAGACCCTCAGCCAGTTCTTAAAGCCAAAGACCATTCTAAAAATTGAAGTCAAGTAATAGGTCGCCGTTCGCAGCTGTCTCATACGGTTCTCCGGGCGACAAAAAAAGAACATACCCCCTCAGTTGATTCTGGGTGATCCAAATATTTGCGCGTCCACCGCCAGGGGAGGGCTAAAGCCCACCGTTTTGGGGTCAACACCCATTTGTCAAACAGCTTTTTGGTAATTAACGATGGCAACCCTAAGGGGTGCCCCCATTCTAAAATGTGTAATGCTTTAGGCGAAAAGTAATCCCAGGTTTTTACCAGTTGAAACCCGGCAGTTTCTAATCGTCTCTCCCACACCTCGGGAGAATCTGTATGCGCATGGCGAGCAATGCGGTTGAAGAACCGGCTGTAAGCCTCACCCAAGGTTGGCAACCCGATTTTCTTCAAAACACTCCGCCCCCATAACATTTCAGGGAAGCGATGATTTGGAACACAAAATACAAAGCGCCCCCCGGGTTTCAACACCCGGGCAACCTCATTAAGCACAGGTTGAATTTGGGGGATATGCTCTAAAACCGAAGTGCTAATAACTGTTGAAAAATATCCCGAACAAACTGGTATTTTTGCACCTTCGCCTAAAACAAGCATATGGTAAGCATCTCGTGTACGGGCCTCCTTCATCGGTGCAACCCAGGGGTCTAATCCGACCTCCAATTTATCTTTAAAAGCCACCGAAGCAAAATGCCCATCGCCTGAACCCAAGTCAAGTACTGGTTGTTCAAGGTAAATATCCTGGTAAAATCGGTCTTCAACCGCCCGTAGAAAAGCGCGGAAATAAGGCAAGCTGGAAAGGTGGCGCCATAAAATTGCATCTAATTCTTTGCTATCCATCCTTACCCCTTACCTGCTCATACAGCGCCTGGTAGGCTTTAGCCACAGTTTCTGGGGTATAGTATTTTTCTATTTGAGCAATTTCGTCTTCTTTAATTTCAGGTTCAGTGGTTATCAGCTCAATGATTGCCTTTGCCAGGGCATTGGAATCCATAATCGGTACAATTTTCCCTAATCCTGTGGTTAATACCGGCCACCTAACACCGGGCAAATCCGTCGCTACTACCGGGGTACCACAAACCATCGCTTCAATTTGCACCATCCCAAAAGATTCTGTGCTGTTTATACTGGGTAATACCAACACGTCACACAGCTGATAAAAAGCTGTTCGTTCAATGTCATCAACTGGTCCCAAAAACAGCCATTTTTTACCCAGGTTTTCAATCATCGGTAATATTTTCTCTGCGTAGGCTTTTTCACCAATCACATTTTCGTATTGACCCACGAAAATGACTCGAGCCTCTGGAACCTCATTCAATACAGCAGGCATTGCGCCTACCAGGTATTCAACCCCCTTTTCAGCAGCTAAACGTGCCACCATTCCGATCACGCGGTCAGCTGGCTCGATTCCATATTTATCGCGAAAGGCTCGGGTTTGTTCCTCGGGTATGACTGGGTTTACAATCGGCGGTTGGATCACCGTTAACTTATCCAGGAAGCGTCGCAAAAAAGCGGAATGTTCAGCAAAATCCTGGGTGTTATGTACAATTGCTTGCGCCAACCTTGCTGATAATAGGTGAGATAAATGACTAACAACCCCTGCCAGTTGATTGAGCCATCCACTTGGCATGCTTAAATCGCAATGATAGGTCAAAATCACCGGTTTTTTCTGGAGGCGAGCGATTGAGGTTAACAACCCCGACTCGCCCTGCGGAAGGTGCAGGTTAACCACATCAGCTGCCTTGAGTAAACGCCACAACATAAAGGGTAAACGAGGCATAATCACACCTTTTGTCACCCTGAAAGCAACCGGCAGCCTGATTATCTTTACCCCATCCAGGCTCTCATTTTCAAGCAGTGATGGGTCGTGCCGCGAAGTAAGCACCGTTACGTTGTGCCCCGATGCCACCAAGGCACTTGCCTGGCGTTCAGCATACACGGTTAACCCTGACTTATAGGGTGCATAATAGGTCAAAACCATTAATATGTTCATTTGATTTATGCTGTCGTGCCTCTATGTGGGTCACGCGCAATCACCCGTTGAAAAAATCCAAAAATTGCTTCGCCGCGTAAATGCAAGCCTATCAATCCAATTAAGCTGGAAAATACAATCGTCATCCCATGGATGATCATTGCATGGGTGAGGGCTGCTTCAGGCTTCACATTCAACAAGCCAAAAGATGCCACTACGGCACCTTCAAACACCCCTAACCCAGCCGGTGCTGAAGGCAAAGCCGCCCCAAATGCACCCGCACTCAAAACAAACACCGTCCACCAAAATGGCGGGGATGAGTAAAGATCCCTAAAGATAACCCAATTTTGCACAAAAGCCATACCCCAACTTAATGTGAGGCTCACAAAAGATGAGGCGAAGATTTGCGGATTAGCAAGAGCTGAAAATCCATCTACCAGGTTGAGGACTTTTGGCGCCAGCCAGGTTAAAAACTTCTTATTTTGTGGTTCTGACCGTGAAAGCCAACTTTCAATTAATTGGCGTTGTCTAACCAGGATGAAAATACCTGCCAAACCGCAAAGCGTCAAACCGAAGGCTATTAAAATAAGACGTTGATTAAAATACCCCCCGATAATTTTTGGCAGAACAATCAATATAAACACCGCCGCCAAAAGCACATCGAAAAGCCGTTCGACAAAAATACTGGAAAGCACTTCGAAAAAACCAATTCGTCCGGGTTCGTCCAACAAAACTGCCCTGCCAATTTCGCCCAGACGAAAAGGAAAAAGGTTGTTTAATAAGTATCCAGTACCCATTGTAAAAAACACATCTCTATAAGAAACTTTGCAGCGTAAGAGAAAATACCAGCAATAAACCCGCAAAACATAACTGATAAAGAATAAAACGGTTGCTAATAGATAAGCCTGCCAGGTTACCTGCAACAAATTAGCTGCCAAGGTGGAGAAATCGATTTTTCTTAACACGAACCCAGCTGCCAACGCGCTAATCAAAAGCGGGGTCAACCATCGCAGCATCTTTCCAAAGTTGTGTTTACCACCAAAATTGATCACGATTTATCCAACCGCAGAATCGCCATAAAAGCATCTTGGGGGATTTCTACATTACCCACCATTTTCATTCTGCGTTTACCTCTTTTTTGCTTTTCAAGCAGTTTCTTTTTCCGCGTAATATCACCACCGTAGCACTTTGAAAGCACGTCTTTTCTTAGCGCCTTTACATTAGCCCGTGAAATAACCCGCCCCTGTGAATAAGCCTGGATTGGGATCGTGAACATCTGCCTGGGGATCAACTCCTTCAACCGTGAGACCAGCGCCTGCCCTTTATGATAAGCATCGTTTTTATACACAATGGCTGTTAATGCGTCTACTGTTTCACCATTGATTAAAATTTCAACCTTTACCAGGTTTTCTGCCCGGTATTCTTTAAAATGATAATCCATCGACGCATAACCCCTGGTACCCGATTTGAGTTGGTCAAAAAAATCGATAATCAATTCCGAAAGAGGGATTTCGAATTCAATTTGAACCCGGTTTGAGGATGGGTACTCTTGGGCGATAAACGTTCCCCTTTTGCGTTTAATTAATTCCATCACCACGCCATAATATTCTGTAGGGGTAAAGATGCTCAGCTCCATCCAGGGCTCTAATATATGGGCGATCAAACTCTCATCGGGCAGGTCTGCAGGTGAAGAAACTTTTACAGTTTCGCCATTGACCATTTGAACCTGGTACTCAACCGAAGGCGCTGTAAAAACAACGTCCATATCATATTCGCGCTCGAGCCTTTCCTGGATAATTTCCATATGGAACAGACCTAAAAAGCCGCACCTGAACCCAAAATTTAACGCCTCTGACGTTTCAGGTTCAAAGGTTAGTGCAGCGTCATTCAGCTGAAGTTTCTCTAACGCGTCGCGCAAATCGGAGTAATCTTCGCCATCAGTAGGGTAAATACCAGCAAATACCATCGGCTTTGCTTTTTGGTACCCCGGCAACGGCTGCGTTATTCCCCCTGAAGAAAGAGTGATCGTATCTCCCACCCTGCATTCAGAAACCGTTTTTAAGCCCGTGGCTACATAGCCAACATCGCCTGCAGTCAAAGTTTTAACAGGCCGAAGATCGGGAGCAAAAATACCAATTTCCACCGGTGATGTTTTTACCTTGGTAGACATCATCAGCAATTGGTCTTCTCGCGTAATTGTTCCATTAAATACGCGTACATAAGCGATAGCGCCTTTGTAGGAATCATAATGAGAATCAAAAATTAGCGCTTCAAGCGGCTCGTCGTCTGAACCTTTGGGCGGTGGAATTTTCTCCACAATCGCTTCCAACACCTTATCTACATTTAGCCCTTGTTTTGCAGAGATAAGAATAATTTCGTCAATTGGTGTTCCCAAAAGTTGATGGATATCCTCAGCCACATCTTCCGTCTGTGCTGAAATCAAATCGATTTTGTTAATCACCGGGATAATCGTCAGGTTGGCTTCTAATGCTAAGTACAGGTTAGCCAAAGTTTGCGCTTCGATCCCCTGGGCAGCATCTACTACCAACAAAGCACCTTCGCAAGCCACCAGTGCTCGGCTAACTTCGTAATTAAAGTCAACATGACCAGGGGTATCAATAAGATTTAACTCGTATGTTTGCCCATCCTGATATTGGTACGCCATCCGCACGGCTGAAGATTTTATAGTAACGCCTTTTTCACGCTCAAGATCCATGCTATCCAGCACTTGCTCCGTCATATCCCGGTCGGCGATTGTGCCCGTCATCTGCAGCATACGATCCGCCAGGGTAGATTTTCCATGGTCAACATGGGCGATGATAGAGAAATTTCTTATATTATTAATCATTATTTTCCATTTTTAGGTTAAAAATCTATCAAAGACTTGTTCTTCTTTATTAAATCAGATATTTTGTTTTTGAGTAACAAACGTTTTCAGTGCGAACGATAAAAAAACTGGGTTTCAAAATTCACGATAATCCTACAGCAATGACTTAAAGATATTCTCAATTATACCTTCCAGCTTCTACAGTTGGCTTTCCGACAGAAAGATAAGGTAAGCCGCTGTTAACGTCTAAGGTGATCATTCAGCAATGCCCAGTAAAGTTTGCCTAACCAGGTTATCGACAGAGATCTCATTATTATTTTCTAAAGTTAAATAAACAAGGAATTCAAGGTTGCCTTTAGGCCCCCGGATGGGAGAAGGAATTAGACCAGCAAGGGAGAAACCTAATGACAAAGCGTGATTAAGCACCGTTACGAGTACTTGCTCATGTACTTGATGATCTTTTATCACACCAGCGTGTACCGCAGCTTCTTTTTGCCCTGCTTCAAATTGTGGTTTAATCAAGGCAACTACGCTGCTATGAGCCCCCTTAAGCCAATTGAATACAACAGGCAGTATTAATTTTAATGAAATAAAAGAAGCATCGATGGTAATTAAATCAACGGGCTCGGGCAAGTGTTCCACAAAGCGCACATTGGTCCGTTCCATCACAACCACACGGGGGTCTTGTCGTAATTTCCAATGCAAAACCCCGTAACCTACATCAATGGCATATACCTTTTTAGCACCATTTTGCAAAAGACAATCGGTAAATCCACCCGTGGATGCGCCTACATCCGCACAAATCTTTTCATTTACATCAATTTCAAAGGCGTCAAGTGCAGCAATTAGCTTTAATCCACCCCGTGAGACGAAGGGTGGTTTTTCTAAGATTTCAATCAATGCTCGAGGGTCTACTTGTATCGAAGGTTTATGAACCATTTCTCCATTTACTCGCACTTCGCCTGCCATCACTAACCTTTGCGCCATGGTTCGGCTTTCAGCAAGCCCATGTTCTACAAGTAATAAATCGATTCTCTTTTTCATCATCTGTTAATTTTATCTTTAAAATTTTTCGCCGGGTTTAATTCTTTTAATCAACTTAAAAACGCACATATAAAACCCTACGATAATGATAATGCGAATGCCAAGTTGAGTATAATCAAACATAGTTGAAATCGTGAGTAATAAATGAAAAACACACAACTGTATTATATTTGGTCAGCCATGCGTCCCAAACAATGGTTAAAAAACAGTTTTGTTTTCGCCGCCCTTGTGTTTGACCAGCAACTCTTTTCATGGCCTTCTTTAAGAATTACGATACTGGCTGCTGGATTGTTCTGTCTTGTATCAAGTATGGTATACATCATCAACGATCTCGCTGATTTCGAAACTGACCGCCTACACCCGGTGAAGAAAGATCGACCGCTGGCATCGGGAAAATTATCCAAGCGAACTTCAATCATCACTGTGATCCTCATCGCGCTGATCGTCTTTCCGGTTGCTTTTCTAACCAATACCGGCTTGGGCATTACACTGGCTGTTTATTTATGCTTAATGCTGGCATATTCCTACTGGTTAAAAAATCTCGTTTTAATTGATGTGATGGTCATAGCTGCTGGTTTTGTGTTGCGGGTCACAGCTGGCGTGTTAGTGATCAAAACCCAATTGTTTTCGCCCTGGTTGTTTGTTTCTACACTTTTACTGGCTTTATTTATCGGGCTAGGAAAACGTCGAGCAGAGATTGCACTTCTCGAAACCCAGGCGACTGCTCACCGCCGTGTATTAGGCGGATACACATTAGATCTACTCGATCAGCTGTTAACCATTGTGTTGAGCACAACCCTGATGACCTATTGTTTATATACTTTTTCTGCCGCTCTTCTACCGGGGAATTATTTTATGATGCTGACAATTCCCTTTGTCATTTACGGGTTGTTCCGTTACCTTTACCTGATCAGGGTTGAAAGCTTTGGTGGAGCGCCCGAAGAAATAATTTTAACCGACCGCCCCATGCAAGCTGCAATTGGGTTTTGGGGATTAACAGTTTTGGTGATCATCTACCTGCTCTATTAAGATAAACATGCCCATCCATTTTTCTAATGCACCAGGAAAAATTATCCTCTTCGGCGAGCATGCTGTCGTTTACGGGTATCCAGCGATTGCCATCCCCCTCAACCAGCTTAAAGCTACCGCTCGAATCGTACCCGAGCCCAGCTTTACGCCAGGGACAATTCAGATTAGTGCACCTCAAATTAATCTCCAAGATACACTAACGAACCTGCCAGAGAACCACCCAATCGCTGCGGCAGTCAGGCTTGGGGTTGAAACAGCACAGGTAAAACACATCCCGGCCATAACAATACAAATAACCTCCAGCATCCCAATTGCTGCTGGGTTGGGTTCAAGTGCAGCGGTTACCATAGCCATCCTTCGAGCGCTAACCAGTTTTTTTGGCATTCATCTCTCGAATGAGAGGATTTCTAATCTTGCTTTTGAAGTTGAGAAGATTCAACACGGCACACCATCTGGGATTGATAACAATGTAATCGCCCATCAACAACCTGTTTTTTACAAGGCTAGTCAGCCGATTGAGTTTCTTCATATAAGGCAACCCAGCCATTGGATAGTCGCCGACACAGGTCAGAAATCATCTACTAAACAGACAGTTGCCGATGTTCGTCTACAATATGAAGCGGATCAAAAAAGCATAAGTGCAATCTTCACAAAAATTGGACGAATTAGCGAGCAAGCTCGACAGAGTTTAATCACAGGCGAAATTGATCACTTGGGCAAGCTAATGAACGAAAATCAACAGTTATTAGAAGCGTTAAACGTCAGCAGCGAACCATTAAACACTCTCATCCAAGCTGCTCGCAGTGCAGGTGCAGCGGGTGCCAAACTCTCCGGAGGCGGTCGCGGCGGCAATTTGATCGTCCTGGCAGCCCCAGGATATACCGAACAAATTACCAATGCTCTTTTAAATGCTGGAGCCAAACAAGTCTTTTCTACTGTTCTTAACCCAGGTCCTAAAAAATGAGTGAAAATCAACTTATATTCTTAAAATTAGGGGGTTCTTTAATCACCGATAAAACCACGCCGATGACCCCGCGGCTTGAAGTCATTGATCGTTTAGCAAATGAAATTGCCCAGGCGTTTGAAGTAAAGCCAAACCTAAAATTGATCATCGGTCATGGTTCTGGGTCTTTCGGTCATGCAGTTGCCAACTTATATCAAACCCAGGCTGGTGGCGACAGCGCTGCTTATTGGCAGGGGTTTTCAAAGGTATGGGCAGCGGCACGCTCTCTTAACCAAATCGTCCTCACTGCGCTCTCAAAGTCGGGTCTACCAGTGATTGCTTTTCCTCCCTCTTCTGGAGTCATCGCGCAAAATAAACAAGTTCAATCTTGGGATATTAGCCCAATCCAATCCGCCTTATCTCGTGGGTTAATCCCAGTTGTGTATGGCGATGTTGTCTTCGATACACACCTGGGGGGCACAATCCTATCAACGGAAGATCTGTTTTTGTACTTAACCGGTATTTTCAACCCTATAAAAATTCTACTGGCTGGCATCGATCACGGGGTTTATGAAAAGGTCGATAACCCAACAGCAATCATCCCTTTAATCACGCCAACCAATTTCGAAGATGTCCTCCCTGCCATAACCAGTTCACAGGCGGTTGACGTAACCGGGGGGATGCGCTCAAAGGTACAGGCGATGGTTAGGCTTGTCAAACAAAACCCCGTGCTCAGGGTTCAAATTTTTTCAGGTGATAAACCTGGCAATCTCTCAACAGTCTTTACTGAACACAAGTCGACTTTGGGAACTATCATCGCGCAAGATGCGTAAGGCAAGTTTCAGTCAACGAATAGAGACCGCGAGATTTTAATCCGGTATAATTTAAGTTCGATTGTCTAAACGGAGAAAACAAGCCATGTTATTCACAAGACATCAACTCGAAGAATTAGAAGATCAAAATCTTGCCCCCTATGCAGTTCGCAGTAAGGACAGCAAAGGTAGAAAATTCTCTGAAGATGAACCCGATTATCGCACCGTATTTCAACGCGATCGAGATCGTATTTTGCATACCACAGCCTTTAGACGGTTGGAATATAAAACCCAGGTTTTTATCAATTACGAAGGCGATTATTATCGAACTCGTTTGACGCACACCCTGGAAGTTGCACAAATTGGGCGCAGTGTTGCGCTTGCCCTCGGTGCCAATGAAGACCTGGTGGAATCTATATGTCTTGCCCACGACTTGGGGCACCCCCCCTTTGGGCATTCCGGTGAGCGCGCACTGGCTCGACTGATGATCGATCACGGCGGCTTCGACCATAACCGTCAATCTCTACGCATTGTTACGGAGATTGAAAATCGTTACCCCGAATTTAAAGGGCTTAACCTTACATGGGAAGTTCTCGAGGGGATCGTCAAGCATGAGACAGAATACGATGTCTCCGATGCGAAAGATTTCAACCCAAAGCTCCGCGGGCATCTTGAGGCGCAGATCACTAACGCAGCAGATGAGTTAGCTTATACCGCGCATGACCTTGATGACGGGTTGCGCTCTGGTTTGATCACACCCGACCAGCTGGCTGGGGTGTCTCTCTGGGAGGTAATCAATGAGAGTATCGGTCGACGACGCACCGAACCATTAGATAGCCTCTCGCGTCACCGACTGATTCGCAGGTTGATAGGTATTGAAATCACCGATCTGATCCAATCCATCGACCGCATGATTCGACGCAGTGGGATCCGTAATATGGAAGAGCTACAAAAATTACCCTATAATGTTGTTGGCTTTAGCGAGGATATGCATCGCCGTAATCGAGAATTGAAAGATTTTTTGTATAATAATCTTTACAAACATTATCGGGTTATGCGCATGTCGGTAAAAGCCGAACAAGTTATTGAAAGGTTATTTACCGCATTCGTTAACGAACCTTCTATCATGCCTTACGAATTCCAGGCTACAATCGAAAACAAAGGGATCTACCGATCTGTCTGCGACTACATTGCGGGGATGACTGACCGATACGCTGTTGATGAATATCAAAAGTTATTCAATCCCGAAACTTTGCCGTAGTCGCAACATTATTCTTATATTTAACTGTACTCGAGGTATTTTATGAAAAATGATATCTTTTACCTGACATCTGAAGGAAAAGACAAACTGGTTTCTGAATTAAGTGAGCTTAAAGAAAATGGGCGAAAAGAATTAGCTCTACGGTTAAAAAATGCCATTGCGATGGGTGACCTTTCTGAAAATGCCGATTACATTGCAGCCAAGGAAGACCAGGGCTTTTTGGAAGGACGCATTCAAGAAATCGAAAGTATTCTTTCCAATGCTGAAGTGATCGTGAACCAAGATACCTACCAAGTTGTTTCGCTTGGTGCGATAGTTACCATCCAAGAAGAGGGCTACCCTGCAGAAACTTATCAGATCGTTGGCATCCATGAAGCCAACCCAAGCGAAGGCAAGATCTCTCACGAATCCCCTATCGGCAAAGCACTCGTTGATCGCCAGGTTGATGATATCGTAACCGTCCACCTTCCCAATGGGGCTACGGCAGAATTTACAATTTTAGAAATAAAATAAAAAAGGGGCGTATTTTCTTTATAACCGGATAACAACAGCCTTCCAAAATTTCCTGGAAGGCTGTTGTTTATTTAATACTTAGGTGTTATGAACATTTACTTGGGCCAAACTAAGAGTTCCAAAGTTAACCGCTCAAAGAAACTTACATCTGGCGCGGCACCCTCACCGTAAGCCATATCGATAATACGGGCTTCAAGTTGGAGGGTTGCAGTTTCAAGCAGAATTTGCTTTCCTGGCTCAGCCAACACCAATTCTCCCTTCGATTCAAGCCTCATTCGGGTGCGGTCATCCCGATGAGCGTATTCGCTCATAATCACTTTCGTCACTGTTTGAATATCGTTTTTATCAAAGAGCCAAATTTCAAAGGCTGATACACGCTTTGGTTCGCCAACGCCAACGGTCTCAGAAACACCCACCCCACATTCACCCAGGAACCCGCCGCTGGGAGAATCCACGCTGAATGAATCGTCATATAAGTCATCCCCAAAGGCATAAGTGGTCATAAATTGGGCAACGGGTTGTGTTTCTTCAGTCTCCAGTGAGGGCTCAAAACTCTCCCTGGATGTCGTCGCCAGAGGGATGATCGGATCTACACCGCCATCTTTTGTTTTTGTTGGCGTTACATTTGCGTCAACAAGTTCAGTTTGATTATCTCCTGGGCGTTTACCACGAAGCACTAAAAAGTAAAGAGCAAGCCCAGCAGCAAGCAAAACGCCTATACACGAAAGGCTAATTACCAGCCAATTAATTTTCCCTTCTTTTTTCGCCTCTTTTTCAGTTTCAGGTTTAACCACTTCAACTTCAGGCTGAGATGCGTCTTCTGGTGTGGTTACAACCTGCGCGAAGGCTCCTAATTGCGCATCAGAAACAAACAGGGGCTGATTCCGGATTGCAGCAAATGTATCCTCAGCTTTATCTTCCAATTCATCCCAAGCTTTTTGCGCAATCGATGCATCGCCTATACTCGTTGAAGTAAAAACCGCCATTCGCAGGTAATCTTCGCGCAAATCTTGTCGTAGATGATAAGGGGCAAGATCAGTCCATTCCACCGGCCAGATCCCCCAACCGATTATTAATCCGAGGATCAAACCAATGATTACACCAATAATCAGGCTATTCCGGTTGTCTTTAAGCCAAATTTTAATCTTTTCTGAGTTCATTGCCAGGTCTCAACTTTCTCTATAAAAGAATTCGTGTTATGTCTATTGTAAAGGAATTGCGCGCTTTGCGCAATATTTACACTCAGAATTAGAATTGCAAGCTTTATGCCACTTCTGCTTGGTCGGCAACATCTTCTTGCAAAAAAGTTTTTTCGCAAGATAAGCATTGTGCATGTCGCTTATTAGATAGCACCAAAGTACCACCGCAATTTGGACACGGCGTCGGAATTGGCTGATTCCAGGTGGTAAAGTCGCAATCGGGGTAGCGAGAACAGCCATAAAACACCCGGCCTTTTTTCGTTTTTCGTTTAACGACATCCCCAATTCCACAGGTAGGGCAGGTCATTCCAATTTTCTCAAGATACGGTTCGGTATATCGGCATTCGGGAAAGTTACTGCAGCTGATAAATTTACCAAACCGCCCATAACGAATCACCAAATCATGCCCGCATTTTGGGCAAGTTCTGCCTATTTTCTCAAGCTCAGCTTTTACTTCTGGCATGGCTGCTTCAGCGTGCTCTAAACGTTCTGAAAATGAATCGTAAAATTCGCGAATGACCTCAACCCATTCTGTCTCCCCAGAAGCGATAAGGTCCAATTCATCCTCAAGCCGAGAGGTAAAGCCAATATCCACCACATTCGGAAAAAATTCAACAACCAGGTCATTAACCAAAATGCCTGTCTCTGTTGGTAATAATCGTTTATTGTCGCGTACAACGTATCCTCGATTTTGGATTGTCGAGATAATTGGAGAGTAGGTTGATGGCCGACCGATTCCATGTTCTTCAAGGGTTTGAATTAAAGAAGCTTCAGTATATCGCGGGGGTGGTTGGGTGAAGTGCTGTTCGGGATACAAGTCTTGCAAATTTTGTGGTTGATTTTCTTTGATATCGTCAATCGGAATACGAGCGCTATCTCCCTCGCCATTAGCTTGGTCTTCATCTTTCCCTTCTTCATAAATAGAAAGGAAGCCATCGAATGCTAATTGGCTGCCCGAAGCTCTTAGCAAATAAACATCTTTTCTGCCTTCCCCTGCAATATCTACGGCTAAAGTTTTGTAAATTGCCGGCATCATCTGTGAGGCAACAAATCGCTGCCAAATTAATTGGTAAAGCTTAAACTGGTCGTTAGTCAAATAATGTTTAATAGCCTTGGGCGTTCGATAAGTTGAAGTAGGGCGAATTGCTTCATGGGCTTCCTGGGCAGATTGGGCACGAGTTTTATAAAATGGTTGAGAATCGGGTAAGTACGAATCGCCGTATTGTGTTTTGATATATTTTCGAACTTCCGCAACTGCAGTATTCGAAATAGTGGTTGAATCCGTACGCATATAGGTAATCAAGCCAGTAATGCCTTCACCATCTAACTCGATCCCTTCATATAATTGCTGTGCAATCGACATGGTTTTCCGTGTGGTAAAACCAAGCTTACGTGATGCATCCTGCTGTAAAGTACTGGTTATAAAGGGTGCCGATGGGTTACGTTTACGCGTTCCATGCTTAATATTGTCGACCGTGTAAACCGCATTGCCCATATCTTGTAAAATGGGTTGAACTTCTTCTGAATTACCAAGTTGTGGGTCATCTTTGTTTATTTTGGTTAATTTTGCGCGGTAAACAACCTGACCATCTTGAGGCAAAAAATCTGCCTCGATCGACCAGTATTCAACCGGATCAAAATCATCGATCTCACGTTCTCTTTCCACAATTAAGCGCAAGGCGACAGATTGAACCCGGCCAGCAGAAAGTCTGCTGCGCACTTTTTTCCATAGAATTGGGCTAATCCCATAACCCACCAACCGATCTAAAATTCGGCGGGTTTGTTGAGCATCTACCAAATCCATATCAATCGTCCGAGGGTGCGCAAAAGCTTGTTTTACCGCATCATCGGTAACTTCGTGGAACACAACCCGGTTTGTGCGTTTTTCATCAACCTCAACCGCCTCCATTAAATGCCAGGCAATCGCCTCACCTTCTCTGTCGGGGTCTGTTGCCAGGTAAACCATCTCTGCTGATTGGGCGAGTTTCTTTAACTCTTTTACGACCTCTCGTTTTTCATTGGGAATACGGTATTGAGGGGTAAAGTCGTTATCGACATCAACCGATAATTTCGACTTTAACAAATCACGCACATGGCCAACAGAAGCTTTAACCGTGTAGCCTTTTCCTAAAAATCGGCTTATCGTCTTAGCTTTTGCCGGGGATTCAACAATAACCAGGTTACCTTTGCGGACAACTTCCTTTTTACGCTTAATTTCTGGTTTGGGTAGCCCTTCGTGTGCTTCAGTTCTTCCCATTCGATAAACTTTTGTGCCACACACAGTACACACGCCCTTGGTAACCGGGGCGCCAGCGGCATTAAAATCCGCTACCGGATCTTTAATCTCTCTTTTCTCTCGGCATTTTACACAATATGCTTCCAAAATTAATTACTCCTACAAATAAAATTCGCGACCAGTATTCTTTAATATTTCAACGACATCACGGACTTTTTGCGCATCTTTGCGGTCGCACACAAGGATTGCCTTGCCCGAATTTATGACAATTAAATCTTCAACCCCTATCGTTATAATCAGATTATCAGGTGAATCACCAAAGATGAGTGTACCACGCGTGTCAAGTGTCACCGGGTCACCCTTTAAAATGATGTTCCCTGCATCATCTGCTTTAATCGACTCAAATAAAGATTCCCAACTGCCAACATCGTTCCAACCCAAATCCACAGCGGGTATCACCGCAACATTAGCAGCGTGTTCCATAATACCGTAATCTATCGCCTGGGGTTTAATTGTCGGCCAGGTTGTATCTAAAATATCCCTTTTTGTACTTCGATCCCAATGCTCGGCTATCAAGCTCAACTTTTGGAACAAATCGGGCATTTGATGTTCAATCTCAGCCATGACTATATCAACACGCCAGATAAACATCCCCGAATTCCAGGCAAATCCTCCATCATCAAGCATGGCTTGAGCTTGTTCCAGTTGGGGTTTTTCCTTAAAGCTCTCAACTTTAAACACGTCTAACCCTTCAACCTGCCCAAGCTGGTCACCTTTTTGGATGTACCCATAGCCAGTAGCTGCATAGGTGGGCGTAATCCCGAGGGTTACCAGGGCGTCATCTTGAGCAACTTTAAAGCCGGCTTTTAACAACTGCCGAAGATATTCATCATTTTTCATCACATGGTCAGAAGTTAAAATTGCCATGGTTGCATTTGGGTCACGCGCTTTTAAAGCAATCGAAGCCAGTCCAACCACCGATGCGGTTCCACGCGGCAAAGGTTCAATGACAAAATTTTCTACAGGGATCTCAGGGCAATCTTTCCTGAGCATTTCAACCTGCTCTGCCACAGTAACCACAAGGATTCTTTCATATGGAAATAAGCCTTGCAGGCGGTCAACAGCATTTTGAAACAACGAACGATTTCCTATCAATGTCAACGACTGTTTAGGTTGATCCTTACGAGAAAGAGGCCACAACCTGGTTCCACTTCCGCCTGCCATAATGATGGCATAAAAATTGTCATACATTTTTTTATCCTTACTTCCTGGTTAGATCACGTACAGCAGCATATCGCATCCCGCCAACGTGTTGTACCATGCCTTTCAATTCCATTAACGTCAGAGCCGCAGATACATGTTCTACCGGCAAACCGATTTGATTGCAAATTTCATCAACATGAACAGGTTCAAAACTCAGTGCCATCAATATCCTTGCTTCAGTCGCATCGGCTGGCAGCGTTTCTCTTGCATCTTTATATTCCTCTATTTGAGCCAGGTCAAGACCATTTAAAATATCCTGTGGAGAAAGCATTGCAAAAGCCCCGTTTTGGATCAGTCGATTTGGCCCTCGACTGTCCGGTGAAAACACATTTCCTGGTACTGCGAACACATCTCTGTTTTGTTCAAGGGCAAATTCAGCAGTAATTAAGGCACCGCTGCGCTCACCAGCTTCTACAACCAGCGTTGCCAGTGATAACCCCGAGATAATCCGGTTGCGGGGTGGAAAATTAGAACCTTCTGGTTGCGTACCCAGGGGATAATCGCTAATCAACGCACCATTTTCACTGATTGCCTCAGCCAACTTCCGGTGCTCCGGCGGATAGATAACATCTACACCTGACCCCAAAACAGCCAACGTGCGCCCCCCCGCTTGCAAGGCGTGTTGATGTGCCAATGCGTCTACCCCGCGCGCCAGTCCGCTCACAACTGTAAGGCCATGAGCAGCCAAAAATGTGCTCGTATCTCGAGTGACCTGCTGGCCATAGGGTGTTACGCGGCGTGTGCCAACAATGGCAACTGCAAATTCATCTGCTCGAGTGATCTTTCCTTTAACATAAAGGACTGGTGGCGCCTGGTCTATTTCTTTTAGAAGTGCAGGGTAGTTTTCGTCTACCAAAGTAAAAACATTGACACCGCTCTGGATAATAGTTTCATAAAGCTTATTCAGGTCAACTTCATGCCGGATTTTTTCCAGGTTCTCGATGACCCGCTTTGGTAACCCCACCTCCTGATAGGCTGCAATAGGCGCCTGCCAGGCAACAGACAGGTCGCCAAAAAAAGATTTTATTTGTTGAAAACGAACCGAGCCAACCCCTTTAACCAGGCCGAAGGCTATCCAATAAGCTTTCTCATCAGTCATCAATCTCCCTCTCCGTACCACTCAATTTTAGCAACAATCATTTTCCTGGCATCTAAGTCAACATCGATAACAAAGTCTTCCACCGCAGGGATCAACACTTCCTTTCCCTGTTGATCTTTTACCAGGTATACATCATTGGCACCAGTTTCTAAAATCTGAGCCAAAATACCCAGGTACTGTTCATCAGAATCAAAAACATCAATCCCAATTAATTGATGGATATAATAATCGCCGTCTGGTAATTTTGGTAATTGGTCTGTCGGTGTATATAAGAGAGCATTCGTTAATTCCGAAGCGGAAGTGCGATCATCGACACCTTCGAGCTTCAGCAAGAAAAATTCTCCCTTCATACGCTTTGCTTTAAGTGTGTAGGTTTGGTGGTTCTCTCCAATATACACAACTTTGTCAACAACCAGCAGTTCAGGAAGGTTTGAGTAAAGGTCCAGGGTAATCTCCCCCATAACACCGTGAGGTCTGCGCAGTTTTCCTAAGACAAGAAAGGCAGGCTCGTTACTATTGAGCGAGCCTGCACCACCATCAATTGTGTTAGACATTACTTAATGCTTCGCTTAGCGAGGTTCGAGAATATCCAGATTTGCCCGATTGCCCTCGCGAGCAGCTGCCACTTTCAACAAGGTTCGAATGGCATTAGCCACCTGACCACCTTTTCCTATGACGCGCCCCATATCATCCTTAGAAACATTTAATTCTAAATTAATCGATGTACCGCGTTGGCTTTGGTTAACGGCAACTTTACTTGGCTCATCAACGAGAGATTGGGCAATAAACTCCACCAAACTTTTCAGGTTTTCACTATTCATCATTACTTTTTAGCTCTCGGGCTAATTAATTCGAAACCGGTGGGTTAGTCCGTGGATCGGTTACACGATTTTGGTAAATTTCATTTGCTTCGTTAACCAATTCCTCAAGGTCTTCACCAGATTTAAAGCGTTCGTACCGCTCCATAAGTTTTGTTTGTCTGAATAAACTTTCGACTGCCTCAGTTGGTTGGGCACCAACACCCAGCCAATAATAGACACGATCATCTTTTAAAACAATTGTAGAAGGCTTGGTACGTGGGTTGTAATGGCCAATGATTTCAATAAACCGACCGTCGCGGGGACTTTCTTTATCCGCTACCACCACACGATAACTTGCCTGATGCCGAGATCCAACCCGGCGCAATCGAATTCGTACCATCGAAATTTTGCTCCTCTAATCAAAAAATTAATTCTTGACAAGCCCGATTTTGTTGAAAGGTTTGAGGGGCGTTGAAGGGAACGCACACCTTTTCATCTTCCGGCTAGCCCATCAAACGGCCTAAACCACGACCGCCAGATTTTTGCATTGTTTTGATCAACCGCTGCGTCTCACGGAAGCGTTTCATAACCTGGTTGACCATTTGAACTTCTAAACCAGACCCGCTGGCAATCCGTCGCCTGCGGCTGGCGTTCAATATTTTTGGGTTGCGGCGTTCTTCAATTGTCATCGAGTTGATCACCGCTTCAATTTGCTTGAGCTGATCCTCAGCATCTCTTGGGTCTACCTGTCGGGCAACCTGACCGATCTGCCCAGGGAGCATCTCTAAAATCTGCCCCAAGGGACCCATCTTTCGCATTTGTTTCAATTGCTTGGCAAAGTCTTCTAATGAAAACTCGCCGCTCATTAATTTCTCTGCCTGCTTTTCAGCATCTTGCTGATCGAAAGCTGATTCAGCCTTCTCAATCAAGCCGAGCACATCGCCCATGCCAAGGATACGAGATGCCAGCCTGTTTGGATTATACTCCTCTATTGCATCAATAGATTCGCCAACACCCAGAAATTTAATCGGCACACCGGTTACTTCGCGGATTGAAATCGCTGCCCCGCCGCGAGCATCTCCGTCAATTTTTGTCATTACCAAACCGCTTATCGGTAATGCCTGGCGAAAGCCCTGGGCGACATTCAAAGCTTCTTGCCCGATCATGGCGTCAATCACCAGTAAAGTTTCATTGATAGTAACTTTATTAGCAATTTGACCTAATTCGGTCATTAATTGCTGGTCTAATTGAGATCGCCCAGCGGTATCTAAAATCAAAATACCGGCGCCTCCCTTTTTTGCTGTTTTATAGGCCTCTGCAGCCAGCTTTGGTGGCGCAACACGCTCCTGATAAAAAACAGGAACACCGATGCTTTCTCCTAATGTTTGAAGCTGGGTAACTGCTGCCGGTCTGTAGGGGTCTGCAGCAACCAACATCACCCGCTCGCCCTGACCGCGCAGTTTTTTTGCCAATTTTGCCGCAGCGGTAGTTTTACCTGAACCTTGCAGCCCGACTAACATAATCACGTGGGGGCGTTCACCTTTTAGAGACAAAGGCGTTGGCTCGCCTAACGTGGCAATTAGTTCCTCATTGACGATTTTAATAACTTGCTGAGCAGGATTAAGTGCTTTAGAAATTTCAAAACCTATTGCCCGTTCTTTAACCCGCGCTGTAAATTGTTTGACCACGCTGTAATGAACATCTGCTTCAAGCAGCGCCATCCTAACTTCGCGCATCGCTGCATCAACATCCTCCTCAGAAAGTCGACCTCGCCTGCGCAAGTTGTCAAAAATATTCGATAGTCTTTCAGATAAGTTCTCAAACACAATTATTAACCGGGTTATTATTCAAGCAGAATTACCAACCTGTGATTTTAACGTGTCTCACCCGTATGGTCAAGTAGGGGCATAGATTCACATTTTAGCCGACCATCCAGAGGAATAAAATTATTCAGATGCTTTTCGAATATTAATCCAAAATTAACACAACAAGCGCTGGGTTCTAAATTTCCAGCGCTTGTTGTGATGTATGTGACGTTCACCCGAAAAAACATCAATTTATTTTATTCTTCAAGTAAAGTTTTAAACACCCCTCCACCATCGGTTCCAACAAATAATATCCCCGAATTCTTTGGGTCAACAACCAGGGCGTTAACATCTCTAACCGCTAACCCATTATTGATGGCAAACCATTGTTCACCACCGTTATTACTCATAAACACGCCACCCCCGTCCGTCCCGGCGAAGATAATATTGGGCATCTGCGAGTCAACTACCAGGGTTTGAATCTCCCAATCAAGTAAGCCTGTATTGGTGGCGTACCAACTTTCGCCTGAATCCATACTTTTAAAAACACCGCCTTCATCTGTTCCAGCAAACAGGATAGAAGGCGTCAACGGATCAATTGCTATAGCTTCAACGTCAAAATTAGTCAAACCACTATTAACAGCGAGCCAACTTTCGCCACTATTGGTGCTTTTAAATATTCCCCCGCCATCGGTTCCGACATAGATAATGGAAGTTGTTTGTGGATCAATCGTCAGGGCTTGAATTTCGCGATTCGTCAAACCTGCATTGATTGCATACCAGCTTTCGCCGCCATCAATACTTTTAAATACGCCATTTTTGTCTGTGCCAAGGTAAATTGTGCTTGGCATCTGTGGGTCAAGTGCCATTGCCTGGATTTCCCGATCCGTTAAGCCGTTATTGAAGGCCTCCCATTGATTTCCACCATCCACGCTCTTGAAAAGACCGCCCCCATCAGTGCCCGCATACAGGGTTGTTGGGGTCTTTGGGTCGATGGCGAGAACTTCAACTTCACGATTTCTCAAACCAGTGTTAACAGCTTCCCAGCTTTCACCACTGTTTAAACTTTTATAAACACCTCCACCGTCCGTGCCAGCATATAAGATTTCTGTTGTTAATGGGTCAATTACCAGTGTTTCTACTTTTTTATGTATTGATCCTGGTCTGCCCGCTGCCCATTGCATCCCATCGGTAGGACCATGACGGTGATTATGCTGCTGTTGACGAGTACAAGCTCCAAATACTTCTACACTGCCCAGGTAGCTAAGCGCACAGGCCTCTAATTCAATTGAATAAGAATCCTTATGATGGTCAACGTCGACCTTTCCCTTAACAATCACATTCAACCCATCAACCTCTGTCAGGTCAGTTGCCAGATCATCGACCTCCACTAAGAGTTGGCCGCTGCCATCGTTAAGTAAAAATTCTTCATGGTTTAGCACTTTTGCCACCCCCTCCAAAATCAGCACCTGGTCATCAAATTGTGAAGGGTTATTAAATAATTCGGCGATCGAAACACCATCCCCTGTGAGCTCTTCCACAGTTGGTTCAATGGGTAATTTCGAAGGTTGGTTTATTTCATCTGAGGTAGTTTGGCTGCTTCCCAGGGGTAAATCTACAACGGGTTCTGCGACATTAAGCCCCTCTGAAGGTGAGGGTGGCTGCGTTTTCGGTGTTGTTTCCGTTACAATTTGCTCACCCGTATTAACAGCAAGCGCTTGCTGCGAAGATGCTGCTTTAGGTAAAGTCATACCGAGTAAAGTAATCCCCAAAAATAACAAACCAGCGCTTATTAGCCCAAATAGCACCACAAAAATAATTATCTTTTTCGTCATTTTCTTATTCCTTTCATAACCATTTTCCTGTAATGGTAGTATTACTCACCGGACTGATTTTCCCCTGTATATATCCTGAATATTTGCTGAAAGAAAAATTTAATTAATGCTCAGAGCTAATCACAGGAAAGCATAATTTCACGAGTGTTCCTTGGTTGGTTTCGCTACCAATCGTAATTCTTCCCCCGTGTGCCTTAACAATTACAGCCGTTATGGATAATCCTAAGCCCGTCCCTGGGATCTTTCGATTGCGAGATCGATCACTGCGATAAAATCGGTCAAACACTTTTTCAACCTCTTGTTTAGAGATCCCGATACCGTGGTCCTGAATACAAAAACAGCAGACTTCATCATCAACTTCCAAAGCTAAAATAATCTTTTCTCCTGTTGTCGAATAGATAATCGCATTTTCAATGACATTAATTAACGCTCGGCGCAGCAGTTCGCGATCTCCTAATACGGGATTAATTTGGTTCGATGGCCAGACCATCTCGATTAGTTCTCCCCCTGGCAGCAACCGATACCGCTCAAAAACCTCTTCCAACAGGGGTAAAGGGTCAACCTCCTGTAGATTGAGCCTAAATTCAGCAGCGTCCACAGGTTGATCAAATCGAGCCAAAAGAAGTAAGTTGTCTACCAGGTCAGACATCCCATCTACTTCTTTATGCAGTTGAACTAAAATTTTATCGATAAGATTTTCATCCCTTTGTTCAATGGCTTTATTTAACAAATCTACACTATTTCTGAAAACAGCCAGGGGAGAGCGCAGCTCATGAGAAGCATCACCGACAAATTGACTCATTGCCTCTACCAGGCGTTCTTTAGCTTGAAAGTCATCTGAAACCCGATCGAGCATCTGGTTATAAGCTGATGCCAGGTTTTCCAGCTCTTCAATCTTTGCGTCTGGGGCCCGAGCCTCAAAGTCTCCACTTCTTACACGATTTACCGATTTCACCAGGTTAGTCAGCGGATTGGTAATTCGGTTTGAGAGGAAAAAGGCCATTCCTACGGACACAACTGAGGCAAAAATGATAATCAAAACCAGCCAACGATTCAAAGCCTTAAGCTGTTCGATTATGGGTTTCATCGATAAGCTGGTTTCTACACTTCCAAGTAAGTTGTTATCTTGATCAACAATAGCTGCCAAATACACCATGCGAGAAGATAAATCACTTCCAATAACTTGCAAACTGCTTTCTTTTGTCTCTCTTAAGGTTTGATAATCTTTCGTATCCAGCCACAGACCCGTTCCAAGAAAAGGTGTTACCAAGTTGCTATCCACATCAAAAACAAACATATCTGCACCCATGGCTCGCATTTGTTCACCCAAGTTCTCTGCTAATATAGTCAGGTCAGCGCTGTTAACATAGTTTTTCACACTTGACCCGACAGATGCCACCAGTCGATTTTGAGTTTCTCCAACCAGGTAGGTTTGTTGTAAACGGAAAACAACCAGCCCTACGGTCACTAACAGTGGGATAATCGTTATTATAAATAAAAGAAAAATAAGTTCTTGGAAAGAAAGACGAGATCTGTTCATCATGCCTCACGGAGGACATATCCGAACCCGCGCACGGTTTGAATAATCGCTGGTTGTCCTAATTTTTGTCTTAATGAACGAACGTATTGCTCAACGATATTAACATCCCCCTGAAAGTCGTAACCCCACACCTCCTCAAGAATCTGACCCTTTGAAAGTACCTGGCGTTGATGGCGCATTAAGTAATTAAGCAATTTAAATTCTGTAGAGGTCAGCTCAATTATCCTACGCCCACGAAAGACTTCGTATGTGGTCGCATTCAAACTCAAATCGTGGAAAGTCAATAAAGAATCATCAGGTATTTTGCGTCTCAGACGTGCATGCACCCGCGCAATCAGCTCTTCGATATGAAAAGGCTTTACAATGTAATCGTCCGCGCCTGTTTCTAAACCATCTACGCGGTCTTTAATTGCGTCTCGCGCGGTCACCATGATAATCGGGACGTCTGACTGAGCCCTGATCCTTCGACACAGGGTTAGCCCATCCATCCCCGGTAATAACCAATCTAAAATTACTAAATCTGGTTGAGCTTCTTCATACAGCTTTAAACCTTCTAACCCATCATCGGTGCTAATGACGTTAAAACCTTCGTAGCTTAATCCAAGCGACACCAGCGATTGAATCGCGGGGTCGTCTTCCACAATTAGGACGCTCGGAAGATTAGTCTCTTTCGCATGGGTTGACTTCATGAGATCGCTTTATAAAACTAAAGTAGATTGGTAATTTTAAGAATACCATAAATTACATTAATTCATTGCAGCTTATTCAATTTTTTGCTTATTATCTTAGCCTGAAAAGCCCTAATAATAGTTCAAGATTATGTATTGATTCGATCCTATCAAAAAATCTATTTATGATAATTCAGGTTCTATTATCATGAGTTTCTTAACCCAAATTTATAATTGGTGCTCATTGTTTATTAAACGCAAAACGCCCAGGCTTTCGTTTGGGCGTTTTTTGTCCAGCGGAGAGGGTGGGATTCGAACCCACGGTACCTTGCGGTACTCGCGCTCTCCAGGCGCGCGCATTAGGCCGGACTATGCTACCTCTCCATCCGTGCCTTATTTAGGCAAAGAATATTATACTCGCACTCATCCCAGTTGTTAATAGTAATTTGAACGTGGACGTCACCAATTTTTATAGTATCCCTGTTATGAAATTCATTGTTTTACAACTGAACTGATACCCTCACAATTGGCTTTTATTTAAGCATCAGGGGTAGATACAGGTTATTGAGCCATCATAAATAAATTCCTAAGCGCCAACATCGTTTACCTTAGTCAGGTCTTCATCGCCATCCTGGAGCGCTTTACCCCACGTTGATCAGCCCCATTTTTTGTTTCGTTATCAATTGCATAGTTGGCGTCTAACACAGGATAATAAGCAGGGTTGCCAGTTAACGAACCCAATTTTAGTTCGTAATTATCAACCTGAAAAAACGCACTGCCCGAAGTTCCATCGATGCTCAAATTGTAGCCGCTATTTTATTGAAATCATAATCCAAACGTTTTCGTTGCTTAAATTTTTTACAACAATCGCATTGATAACAGTCACATCCTGTGTGTAATAATTGTTAATGGTAGCATTATTGATCATGAAGCAACTCGATAGCAATAGTTTGCCTTCATTAATACATCACCGCCTTTCTTGGCATAGCCATCCCGAATAGTTAGGTTAGGGATCTCAATAATTGCTGTATTGTTTGTAATTTTAAAAACCCGTAAGTTTAAATTGGCGCTTATTATTAATAATCCAGAATCTGACCTTCTTGATTTTTTAATTATTACTTATATTGCGTTCCCAGCTCGTTAAATTAATCATAGCTGGATAAGAAGGTAAAGAAAATTCAATGATATCGTCCGGGTTTACATTTAGGATTGCCTGCCTCATAGACCCCAAGCCATTGTCATTTGTGTTTTTTATTTTTATGATTTTCCTCTTGCCGGGAGAATTAGAGAATATGGGCATGATCCTTTCCAACTGAAAATTAAATGCCAGGAAAGCGATACCAGTTAGGGAGAAAAGCTTCTTCTATGAACCAATTGCATTCATAACATAATCTCCAGTTATGAAAAATAAGTAGAATTCTTAACATCATTTTTTGGTTTGAACCAGTGCGAATGCAGTCTTTCCTGCACATAAATCAATTTAGAAAATATAACAATTTTTCAGGAAAAGCAAGAGGGTGAGGGATACGATGGGTATTTCCATTATAGCGTTAAGACAAAAGAGTATTTAAGTAAATTTAACAATTTATAATATTATTGCAACTTGGTTCAGTTAATATCGTATAATTATAAAGAGGTAAATGAAATGAAAAAACATACTAATCGTGTCCCTTGCTTGTTATATCCCTTTTGGTTGATTTGGCGATTTATAATCGGCATCATCAAGCTCATATTCCGGATCATCGGTGTGTTCATCGGGGTTATTTTGATGATTATCGGTGGGGTTTTAACCCTAACCATCATTGGCGCAATCCTTGGCATACCATTAATCTTCTTAGGATTTAAATTACTGTTACGTAGTTTATCTTAGGGTTAGAGCCGTCAACCAAGGTGAATAAGCCCTTCTCCGAGATGAGGGATATTTTCGCGGTTTGGTTTTAAATTTAAGTTAGGGAGTCGCCCAGGTTAGAAAACTTATTGTCAACTGGTTGTCTTCAAATTTTTCTATTAAAAGCCACCCGAACAGAGATTTTGATGTTTGATAACAAAAATAAGTCCCATAGGGTATTTCATCGAAGTTGAGCGAATCGCTGCCTAAACTCGCCTGTTTGCAAGCTTCTAAGTTAGGAACCGTATTTCCAACGGCAGCCCATCTGGCGCCATTGATGGGTGACAATCTATGAAGTGGTGAGTTCCCCGGTCTGTAATGATAAATTAAATCTGCCTCGTTTTCTTCTTCTGGGTTAAGAGTTCCCCGGTCTAAATCGATTTGATCATCATTTCCTAAAGTAGCACTCCCCGCAACTTGGATGATCGGCGCAGGTGTAGTCGAGGGTGCGGGCGTAGGCGAACTTTCTATAGAACGAACAACCTCAATACGCACCCAAAAGGGAGCATCCCCGTGCGGGCCAATTCCAAACAATTCACCACCAGCATCGCTTATCATCCAATTCGATTGGTACAAGCCAATCTCATTCGGCGCAATCATATCTATTGTGATATCAACCAGCTGACCAGGTTCTACCGGCTGCATCAAGTTATGCGTATAGCGCGCTCCCAGGCTATTTCCCGAAAAAAACATGACGGAATAAAGCCGCGTCCATGTACAGGAGCCCACATTTTCTAATCGCCAGGTTTTTGAAAAAGCCTTCCCCGGATCCATGACTGTTCCATCCGGAATGGTAACATCAATAGGGTTACCTGCTTTGGCGCGATTACATGGGATTACACCAGTTGGCGTAAAAATAGGTGGTCGTGTACGGTCAATTGTTGGAATTGGCGTTGTCGTGCTTGTTGGCGTTAAGGTTTTCGTTGGGATTGCAGCCTGGGTTTTTGTGTAATCTGCTATAAACTGACTGATTGCCGTTTCTTGCAGGCGCGTTGGATCCAGGGTTGGTAGTGTTGGCAATTCCTCTGTTCGACCACACGCAACCAAAAATAAGGTTAGAATACATGCAAGAACTATTTTCTTTTTCATAAATAATAATTAAGATTCTACCTTATCTCGTATTTTTCAACATGTCGGTTTATGGATGTGCCTTGTAACTTGTCAGTAAAATGATCTTAAAGTATAGTACTAAAATTAAACCATACACAACTGGGTCACACAAAATAGAAAATTCAAATGCATACGACACCTAAAAATTCAACGATTAACGCCTGGCTTGATCGCCCCCTTTTCGCTTTCTGGCCACAGTTTACGATCTATCATCTGCTCGTTGCTATCATCATCATCGTAACGATAGCAAGCCGCTTCGTGATCTTAGGCAAACGGGTAATGAGCCACGATGAAGTTAATCATGTGGTGCCAGCTTACACCTTTTACACTGGGGGGGGCTATCGCTACGATTGGGTTACCCATGGCCCCCTTCAATTTCATTTAATTACCTTGTCATATTTTCTGTTCGGTGCTAACGATTTTTCTGCTCGCATCCCAGATGCCCTGTTTGGCATTGCTATTGTCATCTTTGCCCTGGTTGGGTACAAACGTTACCTGGGACGGGTTGGTGCATTAGTGGCAGGGTTTCTTTTTTCTATATCACCTTATATTTCTTTTTATAGCAGATACACCCGAAATGAAATTTTTATTGTGTTTTGGGGTATGGCATTATTGTGGGGGGTTTTGCGTTACCTTGAATCAGGAAAAAAGCAAACCCTATTATTTATTACGATAATAACTGCCCTTCACTTCACCGACAAAGCCACTTCTTATATTTTTACAGCAATTTTATTAATATTTTTAGCTATTCTATTTATTGTCCGGGTCATCTTTAAACCTTGGCGTTCAGAAAGGAACCGCTTAACTTTCCTCGTGGTTGTCGCGGTTACCGCTTTGATTGGGCTTGCTTTATTTGTTTCGGGTTACAACGCACTCACCCATAGCACAACGACAATCGCTGAAGGCAGCGTAGGAGTATCGTTAGGAGAACTTAATCTTACAACGCGAATCCTCATCGGTGGGCTTGGTCTTGGTTTGATCGCAGGTTTCGTGCTTGCTGCTGTCATTCTAATTAAAGGCATTGGCTGGTTTGGCGTCAGGGATGAACGTTCTTTCGACTTGTTGATTATGCAGGGGACACTGGTCCTGCCCTTACTGGCTGCCCTTCCGATGGATATTCTTAAGTTAAACCCGCTTGATTATTCGGTAAATGGCATCGTCACTTCACTCCTGTTTATCGCACCCCTCCTTATCGTCTCTATCCTGCTTGGCTTTTGGTGGAACTGGAAAGTATGGGTATTAAATATGGGCGTTTTCTGGGGGATATTTATCATCTTTTATACCACGTTGTTCACCCAGGGGAGCGGTTTTATGATGGGGTTGACGGGGGCCTTAGGTTACTGGTTAGCACAACAAGGCGTAGAACGTGGTACACAACCCCTTTATTATTATGCCCTCGTTCAAATCCCGTTTTATGAGTTTCTGCCTGCCTTTGGCACACTCCTGGCGGGGTTGATTGGGTTCCGTCGGATTATAAATAAACCCAAGCTGGCAGTACCAAGCGAAGCCTCAGATGAACATTCCGACCCAAATATTGAGGTTATCGAAATAACCGATAACCCACTTGATGATCATTTAAATATAGATATTGAATCGGTTGAAGAAGACCATGATTTAAATTGGTTCGATCGTCATCCTTCGTTTCAGATTGTTGACAACGAAGACGAAAGACGACCCCCCCCAATATTGGGCTTACTTATATATTGGTCAACCATGAGCTTGCTAGCCTTCAGTTTTGCCGGCGAGCGGATGCCCTGGCTAACAACACATATTACCATGCCGATGATCCTCACCAGTGGATTCGCGTTGGGCTGGTTGATTGAATCCTTCCATTGGGGTGAACTCAAAGCAAAGCGAGGTTGGATAGTATTTATTGTGGGGGCTCTGTTTTTGATAACTGCCTTTCGAACCCTTGGCATGTTAGCGGGGCCTTTGCTTCCGTTCCAGGGGAAAGACCTGTCGAATTTAGAAATCACCAGTAATTTTCTATTGGCATTTGCCGGCATGTTTATATCGGGGCTTGTGTTGTTTTTCTTATTGAAAGATTGGGCGTTTAATCAATTTGTAAAATTCTCTTTGATCATTTTCTTCGGAATCCTATCAATTATTACGATTCGCACCGCATACCGGGCAAATTTCATTTTGTACGACACTGCTAAGGAATTCCTGGTGTATGCACATGCAGCGCGCGATCCAAAGGATGTCTTAGAACAGGTCGAGGAAATAAGCTTCAGGCTAACAGGTGGTAAGGATATTGTCGTCGCCTATGACAATGACATGCTTTATCCCTTTTGGTGGTATTTTAGAGATTACCCCAATAAGCGCTGGTTTGCCGATAGCCCCACTCGCGATTTGCGTGATGCCTCCATTATCCTGGTTGGAAGCGGCAATTTCGGACTTATTGAACCCATTGTTGGAGATGAGTATCTACGCTTTGACCATACTCGTCTGTGGTGGCCATCGCAAGCTTACTATAACCTCACCCCGCAACGTATATGGTCAGCAATTTCTGATGCAGATATGAGAAGCGCCTTGTGGCAGATTTGGTTTAACCGTAATTACGAACCTTACGCTCGGCTGGCAAACATTAACACCCTCACGCTCGAAAATTGGCAGCCCTCTGACGCTTTTAGAATGTACATACGCAAAGACGTTGTCTCAAAGATTTGGGAGTATGGAACCGCCCCGGTTGTCCTTGAACCCAAAGTTGACCCTTACGAAGCTAATTCCATCTCTCTCGAAGCTGATTTGATCGTTTACGGCGACGAAGAGTTTCAGTTCGATGCACCCAGAGATATTGCTTTTGCGCCTGATGGTACCTTTTATGTGGCTGATTCTCGCAATCATCGTGTCCTTCACCTCAACGCTGAAGGAAAGTTGATCAATTCCATCGGCACTTATGGCGCCAGCGATTTTGGTGCCCAAAAGATGGCGCCCGGTGGTTCTTTTAACGAGCCCTGGGGATTGGCAGTAGGACCTGATGGATCAGTTTATGTAGCTGATACTTGGAATCACCGGGTTCAAAAATTTTCAGCCCAGGGAGAATTTATCACCATGTGGGGCACCTTTGGCGCTGCAGAGAGTTATGACCACTTTTGGGGACCTCGAGGTGTTACGGTAGACCAACAAGGGCGGGTATTTATCACTGACACGGGGAATAAGCGCGTGGTCGTTTTCGATAAAGATGGCAACGGTTTGACTGCCTTTGGAGGGGCTGGTTATGGCGTGGGGCAATTTGATGAGCCTGTAGGTATAGAAGTTGATGACGCAGGCCGCTTATATATCGCCGACACATGGAATAAACGAATACAAATCATGCTTCCAGACGCCAGTGGGCTTTACTTCCCCAATCATATAACCTGGGACATCGATGGCTGGTACGGAGATACCCTGGATAACAAACCTTTCTTAACCATCGATAGTCATTACCGGGTGTTCGTCGCAGACCCAATCGTCGGCCGAATTTTAGTTTTTGATCAAAGCGGTAATTTTCTCTTTACCTGGGGTGAATTCGGCAGCGGCCCAGATGAAATTGGAATTGCAGGCGGTTTAGGGGTAGACCCTCAGGGCAGAATCTGGGTTGCAGATGCACGCAACAACCGGTTGATGCGCTTTACTGTACCTGAACAAATATCCCCCTGATAGTTATTTAATTATTAAAAACGCCAATTGATTAATAATAAAAAGAGGCTGCTTAGTGTTGTAGTGCAGCCTCTCCTATTTTATTTGTAAGTTGTAAAACTACTGGGTTACAGCTAATTTGACAATCTCAGCAAACGCGTTAGGTTCTCTAACTGCCAAGTCTGCCAACATCTTACGATTAAGGTTGATATTGGTCAGTCGCAAGCCGTACATCAGCTTGCTATAAGTCGTTCCATTCTGTCGAGCAGCAGCGTTGATGCGAGCGATCCATAGTTTGCGCAAGTCGCGCCGGCGATTGCGTCGATCGCGATATGCGTACCAGTTACTCTTTAGGTACTGCTCATTAGCCCGACGGAACAATTTACTCTTGGTTCCGTAATAGCCCTTTGTGAGCTTCAATAATTTTTTATGCCTTCGGTATTCCTTAGGTCCACCTTTTACACGTGCCATATTACACTCCTTTGCGAGCCCCTGGGCGCCGATGACTCCTTCCCATCACCTGTTGTGAACACCCAACAGCCGCAACCATAAAATAATATCTATTAACTAATTCTTTTTACCCAAATAGGGAGCTAAGCGGCGTACTCTTTTGCGGTAGCCTTTCCCTTTAACAGGGATCATCTCTTCAAACAGCTGTTTCGTTCTTTTTGGCGTTCGTCGTCGTAAGTGACCTTTACCGATCTTCGTGCGTAAAATCTCGCCTGAACCGGTCACTCGAAAACGTTTAGAGGTCCCTTTATGGGTCTTCATTTTATACTTGCCATCTCTTGGCTTTCGTGCCATTTCATACTCCTTTCATAAAAATCCTACGGCATGGGTATACGAAGCCGTAGGTCATTTTAGAATATATAATCGTACCTTTTTTTCAAACGATTGCAAGCGTTATTTTTGTGGAACCAACATCATAAACATGCTGCGCCCTTCTAGTTTTGGCGCTTGTTCAACATCTGCAACGTCTGACAATTCTTCGGCGATTTCTCGCAAATCCTCAAGTGCGATCTCAGGGTAGGTAATTTCACGTCCTCTAAAGCGGATGGTTACTCGAACCTTCATCCCTTTTTTCAGCCACCCTCGAGCATCTTGCACTTTAAACCCGCGGTGATGTTCTGTCGTTTTGGGGCGCAAACGAATTTCTTTAATTTCTATTTTTGTCTGCGCCTTTCGTGCTTCCCGTTCTTTTCTTTCTTTTTCGTACAGGAATTTACTAAAATTCATAATCCTGGCAACGGGTGGGTTTGCATTTGGAGCGACTTCAACCAGATCCAGCTCAGCGCGTTCAGAACGTTCTAAAGCAGACTGCAAGCTAACAACGCCCAAATTTTCACCCTCTTCATCGATCAATCGAACTTTAGTTGCACGAATTTGTTTATTAATGCGATATTCGTCTTTAGTACTTATAGCGACTCTTCTCCTTCTGGTTTAACACTTTTCTTTAATATTATAAAGACCATTCCTTTTTTTAGGAACGATCTTTATATTACCATATTTTTGGTTAAAACGTCAACTGGTGATTTTTTGAGGATTATAATTATTTAATAGTTCCATATTTAAATATTTTACGATTGTATTTTAATAACTAGAAATAAAGAAGAATTTATCAGTTATAATTGAAAAATAGAATTTTTGATCTATTTTTGTTATGAAAATAAAATGGATTATAATATTATTGAGGAAACATGACAGATAAAATTATTGAAACAAACCGAATAATTCAAGGTGATTGTATTGAAGTTTTAAAAGGTTTTCCAGAAAAATCTATTGATTTAATTTTTGCTGACCCTCCTTACAATCTTCAGTTACAAAATGAATTACATCGCCCAAATATGACGAAAGTTGATGCAGTAAACGATAAATGGGATAAGTTTGAAGATAGTAAATCCTATGACAAATTTACATCTTCATGGTTATCTGAATGTAAAAGGGTATTAAAACCAACTGGCACCATTTGGGTTATAGGAAGTTATCATAACATCTTTCGCGTTGGTACCATAATGCAAAATATAGGCTATTGGATTTTAAATGATGTTATCTGGGTAAAAACTAATCCAATGCCAAATTTCCGCGGTGTTAGGTTTACAAACGCACACGAAACATTAATATGGGCCAGTGTTAATAAAGGCTCAAAATACACATTTAATCACCATGCAATGAAAGGTTTGAATGAAGAAAAACAAATGAGGAGCGATTGGTGGTTGCTTTCATTAGCTCGCGGAAACGAAAGACTTAAAGATGAAAACAACAAAAAAGTACATAGCACTCAAAAACCTGAATCTTTGCTCTACAGAGTAATATTATCTTCATCAAAGCCTAACGATATTATTCTTGATCCATTTTTAGGTTCGGGGACAACCGCTGCAGTGGCAAAAAAACTCCATAGACAGTGGATAGGAATTGAGAAAGAAGAAAAATACATCAGATTTGCCCAGCAGAGAATTAATTCGATTGTTCCTGAACTTTTTGCTGAAGATGTTTTTAATATTAGAAGTAAAAAGGAAACTGCACCACAAGTTCAATTTTCGACTTTAGTAGAAAATGGTTATATAAAACCGGGTCAAGTATTGTTTTTCCAAAAAGATCGTAGTAAACAAGCTATCGTCAAAGCAGACGGAAAACTGATAACAAAAGATAATTTTGAAGGATCAATACACCAAACGGGGAGACATTATTCAAACGGATCCCCATGTAACGGATGGGAACATTGGTATATTTTTGATAATGGATTATTTATTAAAATAGACTATTTTCGGAATTTATTTCGTAATGATATTTTTGGAGCAAAGAATAAATGAATTTAGAAGTAAAAAAACTAATTACTGACACAATACAAGAATTGATTTCAAACAGTATTTCACAAGATAATATCAGAAAAACCATTGAAAGACATAAACAGAAAGTGCATTTTATTCCAATTCGATATCGAATTATTGGGGGAATTTTACAAGGATTAAACATTAAATTTGGCAACTTCATTGAAACACTGATTTATAAAGTTATTGACCTTGATCCAAATGTTGAAATTATGAATGAAAGTGGCAAGAAAATCCGTTTGTATTTTACAGCTGAAACTGATTCTTTAATTGATGAATATATTACATCAAGGCAATTACCTAATTCAGTCGATGATTGTACACAAGAATTTGAAGCACTTCAAAATAAAATAATTAATATGGAAGTCTCTGCGGACGATAAACAAAGACAAGGTATTGTTAAAGATATTGATGGATTATTTAAGACGAAAGATGGGAGATTTGTTTATTTGGAAATTAAATATAATGATGATCATGATACTGGTAAGTTTGCAGATATAAATAGAAAATTTATAAAAACTTGGGCTGGATTAGCCGTAAGATTAAATATATCTAATCCCAGAGATCTGATCCCAATTATTTATTATTTCAATCCCACAAAAAAGTATGGCCCTATTCACACCCCATCTAGCAATATTATGCGCGGTTCTCAATTGTTTGATACTTATTTGCAAATAAAATATAGCGATGTAGATAATTATCTCAGAACAATTAGTGATGATCCGGAAATATTAAAAATGTTTGATGATATTTATGATGTTGTTAGGAGTAAATTAAATATTATTACTTAATTTTTGTTGATTATTTATTACAGTTCATTATTTTTGATTTTTGTAACTAAAGGT
>CAYPKT010000016.1:0-31917 GCA_964411385.1 uncultured Candidatus Brevefilum sp.
AGAGCGCATTCTTGGTAAGAATGAGGTCATGGGTTCGAATCCCATTGAGGGCTTACTGCCGAATAAAGAACAAAGATATTATCGAAAAACTTTTAGCTAAGGAGAAGTGAATTTATGGCGAAGCAAAAATTTGATCGATCAAAGCCACACTTAAATGTTGGAACAATGGGACATATTGACCATGGTAAAACAACATTGACGGCAGCGATCACTAAGGTGCAAGGTTTACTGGGTTTCTCGGCTGTTAAACCCTTTGATTCAATTGACAACGCACCAGAAGAAAAAGAGCGCGGTATTACCATTAACATTTCGCATGTGGAATACGAGACCGAAAACCGTCACTATGCACACGTTGATATGCCTGGTCACCGTGACTATATTAAGAACATGATTACCGGTGCTGCGCAGGTTGATGGCGCGATTTTGGTTGTAGCAGCCCCCGATGGTGCGATGCTGCAAACTAAAGAGCACGTTTTGCTGGCCCGCCAGGTGGAAGTGCCAAGCATTGTGGTATTTTTGAACAAAGTCGATATGATGGAAGACGAAGAGCTGTTAGAGCTGGTCGAGATGGAACTACGGGAGATGCTGAGTGAGTATGGCTTCCCTGGAGATGATATCCCGATCATTCGCGGTAGCGCTTTGGCTGCTTTAGAATCTACCTCAACCGACCCGAACGCACCTGAATACGAACCGATTCATGAACTGATGAAAGCAGTGGATGAATATATCCCGCAACCTGTTCGCGAGACTGACAAACCCTTTATGATGCCAGTGGAAGACGTGTTCTCGATTAAAGGACGTGGAACGGTAGTAACCGGTCGTATTGATCGTGGAATTGTACACACGAGCGACCCAGTAGAGATTATTGGTCTGCGAGAAAAGAGCATGAGCTCGGTTGTGACGGGTGTAGAAATGTTCCATAAACTGCTTGATGAAGGTATGGCAGGTGACAACGTCGGTTTGTTATTACGTGGCGTCGGCAGAGAAGAAGTTGAACGTGGTATGGTTATTGCCAAACCCGGCAGTATTACCCCCCACACGAAATTCGAAAGTGAAGTCTACATTCTGACCAAAGAAGAAGGTGGACGTCATAGTTCGTTCTTCTCAGGCTATCGTCCTCAATTTTACATTCGAACGATGGACGTAACTGGATCGGTAACTTTACCCGATGATGTTGAGATGGTATTACCTGGCGACCGTGTCAACCTGACTGTAGAACTGATCATTCCTGTGGCCTTGGAAAATGGCTCGCATTTCGCAATTCGCGAAGGTGGCTTAACCGTAGGCGCTGGTGTGATTACAAAAATTATTGCCTAACAGCTAATATTTAGGAAGGATAACCTGGCTGCTTTGCTAACAAGGCAGCCAGGATGAAAAAGATATGGCAAAAAAGAAAGGCGTTCGCCCAGTTATTACGTTAGAGTGTACCGAATGTAAAGAGCGGAATTACACTACTGAAAAAAATCGGCGTAATGACCCTGGTCGAATAGAACTTAAGAAATATTGTTCGCGTTGTAGAAATCATACCCTGCATCGCGAAGTAAAATAAAGTGTAACAAGGGAATGTATCGATAGATAAGATGGCTCGATCGACATATACATAGGCCAGTAGCTCAATTTGGCAGAGCACCGCTCTCCAAAAGCGGGGGTTGCGGGTTCAAGTCCTGCCTGGCCTGCCTGATAATTTAACGCCGTCTGTTATAGGCGGCGTTTTGACCGTAGACGAGGAGTAACCAGTGGCTAAAAAGAAAAAACTAAATCTTTTTCAAAAAATACAACAGCTTTGGCGTGAAACCGTCGGTGAGTTGCGCAAGGTGACTTGGCCCACCCCGCCAGATGCATGGAAAATGACCAAGTTAGTTTTGCTTGTGATGGTGATCATGGCATCTGTCTTGGGCTTTTTAGATTTTTTGTTTTCTCGATTCATTTCTATCCTGGTTTCATTGTAGTTGTTAACAATTGAATCAGGTAAGAAGCAGGTAAGGTGAACCATGTCGGTAATAGACGATCAAAATGATGAAATGTCGGAAGAAGAACAAAACCTGACCGTCTCTGAAAACGGTGAAGCTGAACCTAAAACCGCGCCTGCTAAGGATGATAACGTTGAAGCCAATGGGGGAACATCTTTAGGCAGAAGCTCATCAGCAGATGCCCACGATGATCGTGGCTGGTACGTCGTTCATTGTTATTCAGGTTATGAAAATAAAGTTCGGTACAACCTTGAACAACGCATCGAATCGATGGGAATGAAAAACCAAATATTTGATGTCGTTATTCCCACTCAGGAGGAAATTGAAGTTCGTGATGGCAAACGCCGGTCTATCGAACGTCATGTTTTTCCTGGGTATGTGTTAGTCAATATGGTGATGAGCGAAGAGAGTTGGTATGTCGTTCGTAACACACCCGGTGTCACTGGCTTTGTCGGAATGGGAAATGACCCAACCCCGCTGCGCCCGGAAGAAGTGGCTCAAATCCTTCGCCGGATGGAAGAAGAAGCACCAACGATTAAAGTTACCTTCAGGCAAGGTGAAAAGGTTCGAATTATCGATGGGCCATTCAACGACTTTACCGGCGTTGTCGACGAAATTGACATGGATCGTTCAAAAGTACGCATAATGGTGAATTTCTTCGGGCGCTCCACACCCGTTGAGTTAGACTTTTTACAAGTCGAAAAAATGTAATTCGTTTTAGAAATACTGTGGGAGGGTGAAAAAAACCCGTTAGAACCACAAAGGAGTGTTTAAATGGCTAAGAAAGTAAAAGCAATTGTTACTCTTCAAATCCAGGCTGGAAAAGCAAACCCGGCGCCACCCATTGGCCCGGCATTAGCTCAGCATGGTGTGAATATTATGGCCTTTTGCAAGGATTATAATGGCCGCACTGCCTCACAGGCGGGCGAGATCATCCCAGCAGAGATTACCATCTTCCAAGATGGTTCTTTTCGCTTTGATTTAAAATCGCCGCCTGCTTCGATTTTATTGAGTAAAGCTGCAGGTATTGAAAAAGGCTCTGGAGAGCCGAACCTTGAAAAAGTTGGTAAAGTTACCCGATCTCAGGTTCGACAAATTGCAGAACAAAAATTTAATGACATGAATGCTATTGATATCGAAGGCGCGATGCGCCAAATTGAAGGCACTGCAAAAAATATGGGCATTGAAGTTGTTGAAGGTTAATGATTTATTGTGGGAGGGTGAACCTTACCCGTTAGAACCACAAAGGAGCTATTATGGCAAGGCATGGTAAGAAGTATTTTGAAGCAAGACAGAAAGTAGATCGAGAGCAATTATACAGCCCAGATGAGGCTTTAGCATTGCTAAAATCTGTCAGCTATGCAGGTTTTGATGAGACTGTTGAAGTGCACGTACGAACTGGGTTAGATCCACGGCAAGCCGATCAACAAATTCGCGATGTTGTTGTTATGCCTAATGGCCTTGGGAAACAGGTCACTGTGGTTGTGTTTGCCCAGGGTGAAGGTGCAGAGATTGCTCGAGAAGCTGGTGCGGATCATGTGGTTGATTCCGATGAGATGGTTCAAAAAATCTTAAATGGATGGACCGATTTTGATGTGGCTATTGCAACACCAGATATGATGGGTACAGTTGGCAGGCTCGGACGCGTGTTAGGCCCTCGTGGCTTAATGCCTAACCCCAAAGCAGGCACTGTTGTTCAAGCACAAGATATCGCGGGTGCCATTGAGGAAGCAAGAGCAGGACGGGTTGAATTCCGACTCGATCGAACTGCTAATATTCATGTTCCTATTGGCAAAATGTCTTTTAGTGAAGAGGCTTTAAATGAAAACCTGGTTGCATTTATGCGGGCTTTACGGCGTGCTCGTCCAGCAGCTGCCAGCGGCAATTTTATCCGCCGGTTAACTATCACTTCAACTATGGGACCTGGCATTAAAGTTGATCATTTTTCGTCGGCACTCACATAGACTTTTACATCGTCTGTGATATAATATGGGAAGTAAAATTTACAACTGAATAACGAAGCTTACTTCGCTTAAGAAAGCAGGTGCTCTACTTAGAGCTTAAAATCCCGCCGAGGTGAATGAAAACTGAAGAAATATCAGCTAATGGCTGTTTATGCGGAAGTCTTTACCTCAGTGGAATATAGAGGTAAAGACTTCAATTTTTAATATAAAAATGATGAAAGGAGGTGAACCCATTGGCGTTTACTCGTAAAGAAAAAGAAGCGATGGTCGCACAATATCGAGAGTGGATTGACAATAGCAAGGCATTTTTTGTGCTCTCTTACCAAAACATGAATATGAAAGCAGTGAATGACGCACGCGAAAAAATGCGTGATGTTAACGGAGAATTTCACGTTGTCAAAAACCGTTTATTCAAACTTGTGTTGGATGAGATGGGCTTTGACTATGAAGATGAATTTTGGGAGCAAAACAATATCGTCGGTTTTGCATTCAGCGATGCACCGAGTACTGCAAAAGCACTGAATGAGATCGCAAAAGCTAATGTTTTTGAAATACGACTTGGTTACATGGACCAAAAAGCCCTTTCAGCTGATCATGTCAAGATGCTTGCCGATTTACCAACCCTGCCTGTGATGCGCGGGATTTTGCTCGGTACGGTTATGGCTTCTGCTACTAAACTGGTGCGCACTTTGGCTGAACCAGCACGCTCGATGGCTGCAGTTGTCAAAGCCTTTTCAGAAGAGGGCCAAACAGCATAAATGACTGTTTGTATTAACTGTTTTATTACTGATATGACAATATGTAACAATAATTATATAAATAACAAAATCATGGTTAGGAGATTTTAAAAATGGCTGATTTAGAAAAATTAATGAACGATTTAAGTGAGCTGACAGTTTTAGAAGCAGCTGAACTCGTCAAATTGCTGGAAGAAAAATGGGGTGTTTCTGCTGCTGCCCCTGTGGCTGCTGTTGCAGCTGCAGCTGCTGCCCCCGCTGAAGAAGTGGAAGAAAAGACTGAATTTGATGTGGTCATCAAAGATGCTGGTCCCAAGAAAATTGAGACTATTAAAGTCATTCGCCAACTCACCAGCCTCGGTCTGGTTGATGCCAAGAATATGGCAGAGACTGCCGATTCAAAAGTCCTTGAAGCTGTTGGTAAAGATATTGCCAACGATGCCAAAGAAAAACTTGAAGCAGCTGGCGCAGTTGTAGAGCTTCAATAAGTAACAATTAGCACAAAAATAAGCCCCATATGGTTGCTAAAGCAGCGCTGCTCTAAAAACCAGGGGCTAATAAATTTTTAAAAAAACGTCCCTTAAACATGGTAATTTGATGGACGTTTTTTGTATTTATTTAAATATTCCTGCCAATGAATAAAGCAACCGAAGATTATAGGGGTTACGCTTCTTGCAGGCGGCGGATTACCAAGACGACTTTACCTTGAACCTGAACACTGGATGGGTCTTCAATAATGATCGGCTTCATTAATGGGTTGGCGGGTTGCAGCCGAACGCGACCATACTCGTGAAAAAAATATTTCAACGTGGTTTCGTCGCGATCAGAAAGCCATACTGCCACCATTTCACCGTTGTTCGCCTGGCTAATTGGGCGCATGATAACGATATCACCATCGTTGACCATGGCATCGATCATCGAATCCCCTTGAACTTCAAGTGCAAACAAGTCTTCGGTTTTTTCTTTTGGTGAAAGCAAGCTCCGGGCGATATCGATACCGCTTTCTTGGTCAAAATAATTGAAGTCGGAAGAAGGGACAGGGACAGGTTCACCAGCTACAATCCTACCAATTACAGGGACATTGAACATCTCTGTAATTGATTGGGCGGTTTGGATCAACTGACCTTCCAAGTTGCGTAAAAGCCGAATGCCACGGGAAACATTGCTTTCGCGTTCTATATAATCCATTTCTTCAAGCTGGTTTAAATAATAATTGACAACTGAAGTAGAACTGATTTCAGTACTTTCGCCAATTTCTCGAATCGAGGGGGGATACCCATTCTCGATCTGGAAGAACTCGAGGAATTTGAGAATTTTTTTATGACGTTCGCCCAAACCTACCTTTTTTCTTGCCATCATTACAGGCTCCTTTTTTATGATGAGTCCGCTCATTTGTGCTAATTATTACCTATAATGATACACGAACATCCGTTCGATGTCAACCGTTAATATCTATTAAAGATTATTTAATTGGGAGGATAAATTTATGGGCATATCGAGATATGTCTACATGCGAGATATGAACTCTTAACGGTATAATTGGTGTCTGATTAAGGAAAACAAAATGACGAGATAAGCTAATTAAGGAACGAACGTGGAGAATAAAAATACAAAGTTATTCGAGATATTTGGTCAAATTACTTTTACCAAACGGGATTTAACAGATTACGGTTTGATTATTATTGGTGCATTAATTCAAGCTTTTGCAATGCGCTTATTTCTCGTTCCTTCAGAATTAGTTAGCGGCGGAATTAGCGGGATAGCGCAACTGATTAACCACTACATAGATATCCCGATTGGCTTGATGGTATTTTTAGGTAATATCCCCTTATTTGTCTTAGGGTGGCAATACCTAGGTGGCCCCCGTTTTGCGATACGAACCGTATTATCTATCCTGGCCTTTTCGCTGTTTACAGACTTATTAGTGCTGTTCTTGCCGGTAGTGGGGGTTACGGATGATATGGTGCTCAATACGCTCTATGGCGGCCTTATGCTTGGGGTTGGTTTAGGGATTGTGTATCGCGGCCGTGGAACCAGCGGTGGCTCAGATATTTTAGGGAGAATTCTAAACCATCGATTGAATATTTCTATTTCACAAGCGTATTTAATAACCGATTCAATTGCAGTTATCGGGGCGGGATTTGTGTTCGGCTGGTCAAAAGCTTTGTATGGCCTGGTAATGATTTACGTAAGCGGATTGGCAGCCGAGACAGCCCTGGAGGGGATGAACGTTATTCGATCTGCCATGATTGTAACTACCCAAACCGAAGCTGTAAGCCAGGCAATAATGCAAGACCTGGAACGCGGCGTTACGATCCTTGCCGGGAAGGGTGGGTACACTGGTGAACCCAGGAATGTGCTTTATTGCGTTGTTTCAACCATGGAAATTAACCGTTTGAAGATTTTAGTCCACGAAATTGACCCAAACGCGTTTATGGTGATTGGCCAAGCGCAAGAGGCTTTAGGTGAAGGGTTTAGCCCCTTAAAGGGTGACCACCACTAATTGTTCGAGCTTAAGTATTTAAAATTTCAAAGCTTGTTGTAATCTCAGCTACGCCACGTAAAGTTGCAGCCACAGAGCAATACTTTTCTTCTGAAAGCTGAATTGCCTGACCGACATTTTTTTCGGTCAATTTTTCTCCTTTGACACGAAAGTGCATATGAATTTTCTTAAAATGCCAGGGTGGGTTTTCGTCTTGTTCACCAGTAACTTGAACCTCAAGAAAGGTAAGAGGAGTATGCTTTTTTTCTAAAATCCCGACGACATCAAATGAAGAACAGCCAGATAGTGCAGAAAAAAGTAGCTCAGAGGGTTTCATGCCGAAATTTTCGTCAGCGGTGGATAATGTAACTGTATGACCAGTGGAATCCGTTGAAACAAAACGCCTTCCATCGGGAATCCAACGTAAAATTGTATTTAGTGCCATTTGTGCTCCTTATTATTATTAATCCGTTATTTTACCGAGCATTTTAATTACATCTAACAGGGTGCTGTGCAATGATTCAGCGTCTTGGGAATCGTCAATGTTGAGCAAACATTCGGTTGCAACCCCTTCCACAAAGCTCAGGCTGGCGGATTGTATTGCAGAACGCACAGCGAGAAGCTGTTGAATGATATCTTTGCAATCCCGGTCATCTGCGACCATCTTTTGGATCCCACGCAATTGCCCTTCTGCTCGGGATAAGCGTTGGATTATTTGTTCTTTTACCTGGTTATCTTCAATTTTGACCATGATAGTTTTAACTCCAAGCCGCCGGCTTGGGGTGGATTAAGTTGCTCATCTAAAAGGGCCAGAACTGCTGCAATTTGAAGCAGATGAACTAAAAGAAGACCCTCCACTAAACATGGCGACTTTAGATATTCGTTTATGTGTGTTTTCAGAATGGCACCCTGGGCATTCTGGCGTGTTAATATTAGGGTCTGAAAAGCGGACAAGCTTTTCAAAGTCATCCCCACAGTTGATACAATGGTACTCATAAATAGGCATTACATAATCTCCGTCAATACAATACTGGGGTACAGTATATTCGATTCTTCTACCTTTGTCAATCAGGATGACCCTTAATGTATCGATAATGTTTTTTGAGCTTATATAATTAATCGAGCGTATCAGGCTGTATGATAATAAAATTAAATAAAACCAGTGTATATGTGTGGATTGAGTATAATCGTACTCGTATGCCTTTAACTTCATTATGGAGCTAAGATGACAATTGAATTGAGCCTGCTCGCGATTATTCTTGGGATTGCAACTTTGTTTTTTATTACTGGTTGGATTCGCATGGATTTGACCGCCTTAATTGTGTTAATATTATTGACGGTCACCGGTTTAATTACATCCACCCAGGCGATTTCGGGCTTTAGTAATTCTGCTGTTGTTATATCATGGTGTATGTATATTCTTTCTGCGGGGTTAACCAAAACGGGAATTTCAAACATTATTAGTCAACAACTAACGAAATTTGCGGGAAATAACGAAGCCAAATTAATAGCCTTATTAATGCTTATTTCGGGCTTACTTTCTTCCATTATGTACAATATTGGTGTGGTTGCGATGTTCCTGCCGATCACGGTAGAGATCGCGCGGCGAACAAAAAAATCTCCGTCGCGGTTGCTTTTACCGATGGATTTTGGTGTTATTTTGGGCGGGATGACCTTGCTGATTGGAACTTCAACACACTTGATAGTGCAAGATATGGTTATCGATGCGAATCTTGCCCCATTAGGGTTCTTAGATTTTTTGATTCCTGGCATCATTATTTTTATATTCTCATTGGCTTATTTTGTGTTTATTGGGCGCCGTTTTTTACCCGACAAAAAAACACCCAGCGCACTGACTGCAACAGACCCAATGAACGGCAGCGATCCCCATGAACAATATGGTTTACAAGAACGCCTTGCTGTATTGGAGCTCAAAGATGACAACCCCCTGGTTGGTAAGTGTTTGAGCGAAAGTCGAATTGGGCGCGCCTTAGGGTTGACTGTTCTAAGCATTCAAAAGGAAGATAAAAGAATTGTTAGTGCAAAGCCCAATGTTGTTTTAGAAGGAAAAGACCGTTTGTTGGTTTTAGGACGATTAGACAGAATTAATGAGCTCTGGCAAAAACCCTTATTTGTAATCGAAAATCAACAACCGATTGCAGAACAATTATTAAATGAAAAAATTGTCTTTGCTGAATTATTAATTACAACCGATTCTCCCCTGGAAGGGAAAACACTAAGCGAGTTAGAATTTAGGCAAAAATACCGGGTTAATGTGCTTGCAGTCCAAAAAGGTGAGGTGGTAAGACGTACAAATTTTCAAAACTTGCGCCTAATCCACGGTGACCGGTTGTTAATAACCGGCCTAGAAGATCTTATCAGCGCCTTTGACCAACATCCGGGGTATTGCCTGTTGGGTATAAAGGATGTATCGAAATACCAGCTGGATGAGCGTTTACTTTCCATTCATATCCCTGAAGGTTCGTCGCTGGCAGGAAAAACCCTCGAAGAAAGCAGGTTGGGTGTTTCATATGGGATTGGAGTTTTGAGAATATTGCAAAATGGAGTCGATACGTTTTTCCCTCAACCAGACTTTCGCCTCCAAGCTAATGACTGGCTGATTATTGAAGGACGTCCTTTAGATATCGAAGTTTTACGCGGTCTACAAGCCTTGTCGGTCGATCGTGAAAGCGAGATCGATTTAGAAGAGTTAACCAGTAGCTCGCTGCAAATGGCAGAAGTGATGCTTTCCCCTTTTTCAACATTGGAGGGGGAAAACCTGAGGGAAACCCGTTTTAGAGATAAATATGGTGTGACTGTCTTGGCGATTTGGCGCGGTGACAGGGCATTCCGCACCGGGCTGGGCGAATTAAAACTCCAGCACGGCGACGCCTTATTGTGTTATGGCAGCGCAGAAGATTTGAAAGCCATGGCAAGTGATCGAAATTTTGTGGTGTTAAAAATGGACCTTCAAGAAGAGCCTGTAATCAAGAAAGCACCAATTGCCGCGTTGATTATGGCTGCCGTGGTGCTGGTTCCCTTATTTACAGACCTCTCAATTACTATTATGGCAATTATCGGCGCTGTTCTGATGGTGTTAACAGGTGTGATTACCATGGAAAAGGCCTATGAAAGCATCGAATGGCGTTCGATTTTTATTATGGCAACCTTGTTGCCTTTAGGCACAGCGATACAAAAAACTGGTGCAGCCGCAATGGTTGGACATTGGGTAATTGGATTGATCGGCAATTATGGACCAACAGCAATTTTAGCTGGATTGATGACGTTAATTATCGCTGCAAAATTAATTTTACCTTCTACCGTGTTAGCGGTTATTATGACGCCAATTGCTATCAGTACAGCGTTGGACCTTGGTATTTCGCCTTATGCGTTTGTAATTGGTGTGGCGTTTGCACTGGCTGCTTCTTTTATCAGCCCAGTAGCACATCCCATTAATACGATGGTGATGGCTCCTGGCAGTTATCGTTACTCCGATTTTGTAAAGCACGGCTTGCCAATTTCGTTGATTGTAATTTTGGTAAGTGTACTGCTGCTGCCCATTCTTTTCCCGTATTGATGGTTGAATAAAAAGAGGTTTGCAGGAAAAATCTGCAAACCTCATAATTTATATTTCTACATCTGCCTATGGTGCTTCTGGGTAATCGGCTTTGCACCATACTTCCTGGCCATCGATGACAATAGAATAGTTTTTTATTTCTTTTACAATTTCATCTTCGCGAACGTCGAAGAAATGGTTTACTGAAGAACTAGTGGTAAATGGGTAAGATCGGAGCGGTTGCTCATGTTGTTCATAAAGTGCACCTGCCCTGGTATCAGCGAAGTGCCATTCAACCCAGGAATCTCTTTTGTGGTAGGTATCCCCCTCTCTTTGTGCAAATTTACAAGCTAAAGTCCCATATAGGGCATCTTTTATCGCTTGGGGGGTATCGGGGTTTTGCCAATATTCAAACAAGGTTGGAACGCCATCCTCACTTATTTGCCAAACCAGGTATTCAACATCAAGTGGGTTCCCCGCGATTGCGTGTTCGATGTTGCGAGTGGCAATAAAACTATCCATGTTAATAAGATTAATGGTAAGGGTAAACCCGAAAAAGACCAGGAATAACACCAAAGCCAGACGGCTGAATCGGTTGAACAATTCCATCAAAACCGCAGCTGTTAACAAAATTGCCAGCCAAAACATAAAAATATGGGTGGTTGTGCGTTGAGTGGTGAACCCATAGGCAGCTTCGTATAAACTAAGCCGTTGAAAGGCTGAGAGGAGCATCAACCCAACTTGAATGATCAATAACAGCCCGAGGATTGAAAAGATTATTCTGGTTGTTTTTTTCGCCCGCTTTGTAATTGAGCTTAGTAAGTAATACAAACCCAAACTGATGACCGCAACTGCAAGAAGTTCAAAAAAACCGCGTCGAGCATATTCTGCATAGGTAAAGCCTTCAAATGAAACATTTGCCTGCCCTGCGAAGAAATAACGGAATTGGATGATGATAAACCCCAGGAATAAGAGATTGACCAAACCCAAAATTATGAAGGATTCAACATGCCCTAAGAAAGGGGCGAAGAGAGGGTGATCTGGTGTGAGTTGTTTTTTATCCGAACTTCGGGTGAGAGCATGGATAAATGCTCCAGAAAGAAAATAAGCCAAGGTGATAACATAAAAAGTTCGAAACCCGCGTTCGATGAAATTATCGAGTGAAACCCAGCTGAAAAGCGTTGAAATGTGAGTTTTAAAGATTAAATCGGCACTGGCAAGTAGCGCAGTAAAGATACCTAAAATAGGTATAGCGATGATTATTCCCAACAAAACAGGAGGAAATCGGCGTTTGCGGTTTGACCCATCTTCTTGTTTCGCGATGGAGGATTTTAACATCTCAATTAACAATAAGGCAGGGTCAACAAATATCGATTGGAGCAGATAAAGGCCGCCCATAAAAACCTCGCGCACACGGTATTTTAGCCATTGTCCATTGAGCAGACTAATTAAAAGTAAGAAGAGGCTTGTTTGAACCAGGAGAAGATTTAATGCCCTGGTTTGCCCATCAATTAGAACGACAGTCATGATGGCTCCAAACAAAATAGGAATTAAGAGCAGGTGTGAGCTCCGTGGAATCCGTTTATTTGCGAGAAGTGCAAGGATAAACAGCCCTGTGAGTACCAGCAGTGTTATTAGCAACATTTGTAAACCTGGTTGTTTGTCCCAAATCAATTGATCAAAGACAACCAGAATGATTAACGCGAAAACGAAGATCAATCCAGGGTTCTTTAATAAGGCGCTAAATTTACGCTGTTTTGTAGTGGTATTTTCATTCATATTGATGGTCCTTTAATGTGGGGAACGTATATTTTACTTCATCATAATGGAAAAACTCTGAGAAAAACTATCAAGTTCTCTCAAGTGCTATCGGGTTTTTATAAATATGAGTAGAAATTTGCAATTAACAAAATAATTTCTGGAGAGCGTGATTAGGAGAATGAAACTAATTCTAAACAACGTTATTTAAAGTTATCAGCGAGTTTGGGCGCAAAGCTGCGGTTGTGTACGTAAATTGCTTGACAATCCTGCTGATAATGTGGATAATTAGCCTCGTAAAGAAAATAATAAACAGCAAAGACAGAGGAAAGTAGGTTGGCGGAAGCTGACAGAGCGGCGAAGGCAAGGCTGAGACCTTCACCCTGTAGAAACCAGTTGAAGTTCCCTCTCGAGCTGCATAGGTGAAGGCATGTTTGTGCTGGTAGCCTATGTCGAATTCCTCACCGTTACCTGGGGATACCAATTTGATTGGTGTTGAGTGGGCTTGTCGATAAGATTGTCAAGCTAAAAAAGGTGGTACCGCGGTCAACCCGTCCTTTTATGAGGATGGGTTTTTTTATTTTGAAACTTGTCATACATATTGAGTGCTAAAGGAGGCATGTTCCTGTATGGATAAAGAAACTGAATTGAAGAAACTGGCAGACATCCAGGCAGCTGGTTTGGAATCTCTGGCAAATATTGGCGAAGAAAACGCATTAGAAACCTGGCGTGTAGCTAACTTGGGCCGCAGCTCACCGTTGATGGGCGTATTTAGTTCTATGAGCGCAATGGATAAAGAGCTTAGGCCGTTAATGGGTAAGGCTGCAAATGAAGTGCGCCAGGCGTTAGAAGCTGCGTTAGATGAAAAACGAAGCTCTCTAAAAGCGGATGCGCTTGCGCGAACTTTGACAAGTGAAAAGCTGGATGTGACGATGCCAGGGCGCCCCGTAGTGCGTGGAAGGCTGCACCCGTTGACCCAGGTACTGCGCAGGATTACGCAAATATTTGCGGATATGGGCTTCCAGGTATACCCTTCACCCGAGGTGGAGACCGATGATTACAATTTTACCTATTTGAATATGCCGCCTTTTCACCCGGCGCGTGATATGTGGGACACATTTTATACGAAAAAAGAAGGTGTGCTTTTACGCACGCATACCTCACCTGGTCAAATCCGGGTGATGCGCGACAGGGCACCTGAACCGATTCGAGTGATTTTACCAGGGACAACCATGCGTTATGAACAACTTTCAGCACGTAGTGAGATTGAGTTCGCCCAGGTAGAGTTGTTGGTCGTGGGTAAAAAAGTAACTTTTGCGGAACTTAAGGGGACCCTGGATGATTTTGCACGCCGCATGTTTGGTGATGACGCTCGCACTCGATTGCGGCCCTCTCACTTCCCGTTTACTGAACCGAGCGCTGAAATGGACGTGGGCTGTTTTGTGTGTGATGGAGAGGGCTGCCCAGTGTGCAAAGAGACAGGCTGGTTAGAGATTTTGGGCTGTGGAATGGTGCACCCATTGGTTTTAGAATATGGCGGTTATGATCCTGCGATTTACTCTGGGTTTGCTGCCGGCATGGGCATCGACCGCTCCACCCTGATGCGCTATCGCATCGATGATATTCGTCACTTCAGGAACAATGATGTGAGGTTTTTGAGACAATTTTAACAAACTGTGAATCGTGAATTGTGATTAGTGAATGGTTTGAGGTAAGCATCAAATGGAAGGCTTGAATAGATTGCAGGTTTATCAGGAAGCACAAGGGCTTGTAAGTTTGGTTTATAAAAATGTTGTTTCAATTTTGCCAACCGAAGAAAAATATGGACTCGCGAGCCAAATAAGACGTGCAGCTATCAGTATCCCCGCAAATATCGCAGAGGGTTACGGACGCTATTATTATCAGGAATCGATTCGATTTTGTTATTTGGCTCGAGGGTCTTTGGCCGAATTATCAAGCCACATCACAATAGCTCATAATCAGAATTATTTACCTGAAGAAACGAAAAATCAAATAACAGAGAAAATGCACATCTTGATGAAACTTCTACACGGTTATATTAATTATCTTAAAAAAAGTAAACAAGGATGGAATGAAGCTGGTTCCTTAACTATTTCAGACTTAAGAACACAATATTCCGAAGGTGATACTCACAACGATAAACTTAAGGAGTAGAACAAGATTGAACTATTCACCAATTACTATTCACTTTTCACAGAAAATTTCGACAAACGAAATTATTAAAAGGACTTTACCATGAAACTACCCTTATCTTGGTTGAATGATTATGTAAAAGTTGATGACCTGGATGTTGAATCCTTGGCTAAGTTGATGACGATGGTCGGCTTGGAGGTTGAAGAGATCCGTTTGGTGGGGCTGCCGATGCCCCCAGGCGAGAAGCATGAATTTAAATACACGGGGCTTTCCTGGCCTGAGGCCAAATTTGTGGTCGCACAAATTGACGAGGTGATGCCGCACCCCAATGCAGACCGCTTAGTACTTTGCCGGGTAAACGATGGAAAAGATGAAATTATCGTGCTGACTGGAGCACCAAATTTGTTTGACTACAAGGGCATTGGGACATTACAAAAACCGATTAAGGTGGCTTACGCTCGTGAAGGTGCAGAGCTTTACGACGGACATCAACCGGGGCACAATTTGATGACTCTCAAAAAAATGAAAATACGCGGGGTGGAATCTTCCTCGATGATTTGTTCAGAAAAAGAACTGGGCATTTCTGACGAGCATGATGGGATCATCATCTTGGATGATGATGCGCCTACTGGTGCGTCTTTGGTATCCTATATGGGCGATGCAGTGTTTGAAATTGACACCTTGCCCAACATGGTGCGCGATGCCAGCGTGATTGGTTGTGCCCGTGAGGTTGCAGCCGGTGCTGGCCGACCTCTTGAATCTCCTGATGCATCACTCGAGATGGAAGGCGCGCCTATTGAGGGCAGGGCTGAAATTATTATCGATAACCCTGAACTTAACCCACGTTTTGTTTTAGGATTAATTGAAGGTGTAGAACCACGCCCCAGCCCTTACTGGGTGCAGAGACGTTTAAACCTGGCAGGGATGCGACCGATTAACAGCATTGTGGACGCCACCAATTATGTGATGCTTGAACTGGGCCAGCCATTACACGCTTTTGACTATGACTTTTTGAAAGAACGGGCAGGTAATGGCGTGCCGAAGATCATTACCCGAACAGCCCGTGCTGGCGAAAGGTTGACGACCCTGGATGGGGTCACCCATCAACTTGACCCAGAGATGGAACTGGTCACCGATGGGGCGGGGGCACTTTCCCTGGCTGGTGTGATGGGCGGTGAAGAGAGCGAAGTGCGACCTGAAACCACGAATATCTTATTAGAAGGTGCTTCGTGGAACTTTATCAATGTGCGAAAAACAGTGAGCAAGCTGAAGATAAATACAGAGGCTTCTTATCGCTTTAGCAGAGGCGTTCACCCAGCGTTAGCTGAACTTGGTGTCCGATTGTGTCTCAAACGGATGTTAGCCTGGGGCAGTGGGAAAATTGCCCAGGGATTGCTGGATAACTACCCGGCACTACCTATTGACCCCATTGTGTCGGTGACAGCCTCCTGGGTTAATGAACGTTTGGGTACAGATATCCGCACCAATGAAATCGTCGAGATTCTTACTCGGTTGGAATTCGATTGTACAGTTGAAGGGGAGACAATTTATGCAAAGACGCCACCTCACCGTTTAGACATTAACGAAGGCTTGATCGGTAAGGCAGATTTACTGGAAGAGATCAGCCGAATTTACGGCTTTCAAAAGATCCCCTCAATGCGGCTGAATCAACCTTTACCCCCACAGATCTTTGATCAACACCTGCTAATGCAAGACCATCTGCGCGATTTATTGGTTAACCTTGGCTTACAAGAGCTGGTCGCTTACCGGATGACATCGCCAGAGCGAGAAGCTCGACGCTTTCCTGTTGATTTTAAAGCCCCTATATTTGAATATGTAGAAATTCAAAACCCGATCTCGATGGAACGACGAGTGATGAGACGCAGCAGCCTGGCGACCATGCTGGAGACTTTAGAGTTCAATCGCAAACACGACAGCCGACTGGCGTTATTCGAGATAGGGCCAATATTTCTGCCCGTTGATGGGCAGCTGCTTCCCGATGAAAAATTAATGCTCTCCCTTGGGTTAACAGGTGAGCAGGCATTACCTTATTGGGGGGCAAAAGAACCCGAATTGGTGGATTTCTATGACCTCAAAGGTATCATCGAAGGCATGATAAAAGGTTTGCATATTGATGAGGTCGAATACCGCCCGGCTGAACACCCCAGCTTCCACCCCGGTAAGGTGGCAGAGTTGTTGATCAAAGGTCAATCAGTAGGCGTATTTGGCGAAATACACCCCCTGGTCAAAACAAATTACGAGTTCAACGAGGCGCCCGTTTTTGCAGCTGAAATTGATTTGGTTTTGTTGTTAGACGCTGCCCAAATTTATTTTGACGTTCAGTCCACCCCAACCTACCCACCTGTTCTGGAAGACCTCGCTGTTGTGGTAGATGAAGGTGTACCTGCGTCGGATGTTGAAAATGTGATCAGAGCAGGTGGTGGCGTCCATTTAACCCAGGTTCAGCTGTTTGATGTTTATCGTGGTAAACAGGTCGGCGAAGGCAAAAAGAGCCTGGCATTTAAATTAACTTATGTAGACCCTGAGCGAACATTAACCGACAAACAAGTACTAAAGCTGCGCAGGCGAATAGTTGAACTTCTTAAAAAAGATTTAGACGCTGAGCTGCGCAGTTGATTATCATCGTTGTCAAAAAAAGGGCAGGTTTTTGTACCTGCCCTTTGTGTTTAAAATAGGTCGCGGTTATTAATTGTTGCTTATTTTTCTACTGGCTTGCGCGCAACAATCACCAATGAAAGCCCTTTCCAGGGCAATAGCGGGTCTATAAGCTTAAACACGGGGACAAATACGTTGAAGACCTTTAAACCAAAACGCCCGATTACCTTTTGCTTTGCAACTTTTCCGCGATACCACCAACCCAGCACACCAACTTTATTGAGCGTAAAGAGCTCTTCAACTTTGTAATTTAAGGAGGTGAACAAAGATCGCAAACGTTCTTTATTGTAACGACGATGGTGCCCGATAGCCTCGTCCAGGCTGCTAAAAAGGCTTTCACCATGAGGAACGATGAAGATCATCCTGCCACCAGGTTTGAGAACTGCATCTGCATGCTGAACAACCAGGTAATCATCTTCGATGTGTTCTATAACATTTGAACATAAGACAGAATCCACCAGGGGTAGCTCAGCTGGTGGGGGATGTGTGGCGTTCCACTCGTGTACTTCGACCCCGGGGACGTTGAGATAGGCGTTCTGCAGAACTTGCAGGTAAATGGGTTCAATCTCGGTGGCAATAACGTTGGTATATTGCATTAATATGCGAACGTTATTACCAATGCCCGAGCCGATTTCAAGCAATAGGTCGCCCACATATGAGCGGGTGCGCTCGAGCGTCCACTCGGTGTACTTGGGCGCAGCCTCCATGTCGATTAAGTCTTTATGCCCGTAATCTCCTTCGAACATGTCATCAATAAGCCAAAATTTAATAATTGTGGTAAACGCATGAATGCCATCTGTCCAGGTAATCTTTTTTCCCTCTTCATAAGTTCTACCGTGATAACTGATGGGCACTTCAAAAATGCGCAGCTTTCGCTTGGCAAACTTGGCGGTTAATTCTGGCTCGATACCAAAGCGTTTTGAACGGATAGGAATGGTTTTGGCAAGCTCAACCCGAAAGGCTTTATAACAGGTTTCCATATCCGTCAGGTTGAGGTTAGTAAAAACATTACTAAGAAAAGTTAAAAAGCGGTTGGCAATGGTGTGTCTAAAGTAAAGTACACGGCGTTGTTCACGCTGAGCAAAACGAGAACCATAAACCACGTCGGCAGTGCCGTCAATTAGTGGGCGTAAAACGATATCGTAATCAGCTGGACTGTATTCCAGGTCAGCATCCTGAATAATGGCAATATCCCCTGTGGCAGCCTGGATGGCAAGTCGAATGGCATTTCCTTTGCCCTGGTTTTCATCCAGGTAAACAGGGTGAATGATCAACGGGTTTTCTTCGTCCAGTTGCTGGATAATTTCTGTTGACCCATCCGTCGAACAATCGTCAACAAGGATAATCTCTTTTTCATCAATCCCAAGCACATCCTGGTTGAGCACACGCTGAACAATTTCGTATAGTGTGCGGCGTTCGTTGTAAACGGGGATCAGGACGGATAGTTTCATTGGTGTGGTAATGAATATGGCTATAGATTAAAATTATACCTTTAGAACCATAATTGGCATCCTCGTCGATAAAAAAAGCCCCCACGCGTTGATGGAGGCTTTTAAGTTTAATTTCCCTGAATTTATTTACGAGATTTTAGCAATAAATTGAGCCCTTTGAGGTATTTACCGTTAATCATCAATAGTAAGCCATTGACAACGCCCCGGTTGAGTGAGTCTCCCCCGAACATTAACAGGCTGCGCAGGGGTGCTTCAGCCACCATGGCTTGCATCATCTTGGTATTGGGAGAATCTGGTTCGCTGCCGATCAGGCCAGCTGCTTGCTTTTTAATGATCTTGGTCAACTTGCGGGCAACGAAGGAGTGTTGCAGGTCAGCAATAGGGGTGTTAATGTTCGCCAGTTCGCCCTTAGCGTAGGTATTGGATGGCGCCGGGTGACCTAACAGGGCTTCGAATTCTTTTCGAGGGACTTTGGCATCGGCGGGGAAGGCTGAATAGAAAGCCAAGCGATCTTTTTCTGCAACCGTCATATCATTATGGGTGAGTTGAACTTTGACTTCACCCTGCAGGTGGAGATGCTGCGAGGAGGCACCTACTAAAATTCGATAGGTTCCCGGGGCAACAACCCAATCTTGTGCAGTTGTGCTGAAATATTCAAAGGCTCGCCCGTCGATTGGTATTGTAACTTCTTTAGCCTCACCGGGTTGTAATTCAACTTTTGTAAAACCCTTTAATTCCATGTTAGGGCGAAATACCTCAGGTGAATTTTGCGAAACATAAAGTTGGACGACTTCTTTGCCTGCTACATCCCCGATATTGCGCACTGTTACTTTGACGGTAAGGGGTTCTCTAGCAGAGATTTGGGCTTTGTCAATCTTTAAGTTTTCATAGGCAAAGCTGGTGTATGACAAACCATAACCAAAGGGGAACAGGACTTCTTTTCCTACAGTATCATAGAATCGATAGCCAACGTACAAGCTTTCGCGATATTCAACAGTTTTTGGCCCACTGGGGAAGTAAGCGTAGCTGGGATTGTCTTCTAATTTCAGTGGGAAGGTCTCAGCAAGTTTGCCGCTGGGGTTGACGATGCCATATAGAACGTCAACCAAGCCGCCGGCACCAGCTTGCCCGCCCAGGTATCCTTCCAGGATAGCTTGAACATCATCTATCCAGGGCATCTCCACCGGCGAACCGTTAGAAAGAACGACTACCACCTTTTGATGGGCAGCCGCCACAGCTTTGACCAGTTGGTTGTGGGTTTCGGGAAGCTTCATGTGTGTGCGATCCAACCCTTCAATTTCGAAGGAATCGGGTAAGCCGATATGGATCACGACGACGTCTGCGCTCTTCGTCGCCTGGAGGGCTTCGTTGAGCAGGTTCGGGTCGACGGTATCCCCTTTCATTGGGTAACCAGCTGCATAGATGATGTTTTCCTCACCAGCGATTTTAACCATTTCTTCGTACAGGGTATCTACCTTGGGTGGATTGATGAAAGAACTGCCAGCTCCCTGGAAGCGAGGATGCTTTGCAAAGGCACCTAAGAGAGCGACCTTTACCCCTTTATCGAGTGGTAGAAGAGCAGCTTCATTTTTGAGTAAAACAGCCCCTTCAGCGGCAACGCGCCGTGCAAGCAGATGATGGGCGTCGGCGTCGTAGGTAAAATCTTCAGCCAGGGTTGCCTGGGCTTTGAAGACCACATCGAGGATGCGTTCGACAGCTTCATCCAGCACAGCTTCGTCCAGTTCGCCATTGTGAATGGCTTCGATGATCAGGTTGTCGTTTTCAGGGCCTACCCCGGGCATTTCCAACTCTAAGCCAGCTTTGAGGGCGGTCACTCTATCGTTCATGGCGCCCCAATCTGTCACTACTAACCCTTTGTGTCCCCATTTATCTTTTAACATCTCTCGCTGAAGAAAAGGGTCTTCGCAGGCGTAGGTACCGTTGAGGCGATTATAGGCACACATCACCGTCCAGGGTTGAGATTCCTTCACAGCAATTTCGTAACCTCTTAAATAAATCTCATGTAAAGCCCGTTCATCAACAACCGCATCAATCGTCATCCGCCGTGTTTCCTGGTTGTTGACAGCATAATGTTTGAGCGAGGTGCCAATCCCCTGGCTTTGAACCCCGTTAATATGGCTTTTGGCGATCTCACCCGAAAGGTAAGGGTCTTCAGAGAAATACTCAAAGTTACGTCCGCAGAGGGGCGAGCGCTTGATATTGGCGCCGGGCCCTAAAATTACGCCGACTTTTTCCTGGCGACATTCTTCACCCAGGGCAACACCAACTTGTGCGACCAGGTCGCGATCCCAGGAGGCAGCCAGCGCCGCTGCAGTCGGAAAACAAGTTGCCGGCACGCTTTCGATGATCCCCAGGTGATCATCGCCTTCAACCTGCTTGCGCAAGCCATGAGGTCCATCGGTGACCATAATCGATGGAATGCCCAGGTGGTCGATGGGTTTAGTATGCCAGAAGTTCAAGCCAGAACAAAGAGAGGCTTTCTCCTCCAGGGTCATTTCTTTGATTAAATCTTTAATATTTTTCATGTTATTCTCCTTTTTACTGGTGGTCAGGGCTAAGAGTTGGTGAGTTAGCTATTTATTTAATGGGTATAGCTTATGCTATATTAGGAGGATAGAGCTTCATCAAAAATTCTTTCAATGCGGTAATGTAGTCCTCATAGCGAGTGCGGCGGATATCGTGGCTGGCGCCTTCTAAATGTACGATTTGAAGATTCTTTGTCGCGTTTTTCATCTTCTCGGCAACTTCGAGTGATACGATGGAGCCATTTTCGCGGGTTCCAATAAAAAGCAGGATAGGAACTTCAATCTGAGAAAGAAGATCTTCAGGGACTCCACCAGAGAAATTTAAAGCGGTTTCCATCGACTTGAAAAAATCGAGGTTAACACGTTTCTTTGCGTTTACCCAGGGGATGATTTCATCATCGGGGTATCCTGGCATCATTTTGCGGGCGACGAAATTTGCCAAAAAAGAAGGTAGTTTACGAATGGTCGTCATAAAAACCTTCATCAACCTGGCTGTATCTTTACCTTCCAGCGCTTCCCCCCCAAATATTGGCTGCCCAGGCAAGGTGATTGGTGGGTCTTCCAGGAAAATGCCGCGGGTGAGTTCAGGGTATTCAACAGCCAGGTGCAAGGATGCATCGGCACCCAAAGAATGACCGCCGACTACAGGCTGGTCTAAACCCAAGTCGCGAATAACAGCAGCGATATCAGCTGCACGTGTTTTTGAGCTGTAATCTCCGTTCCCACTGTCTGAAAGCCCATGGCCGCGTGTATCAAGCATAATTAAATCGTACTGGTCTTCCAAATCTTTAACAACCCTGGTCCAACAGAGCCCATCATCCATAGCTCCGTGATTTAGCACAACCGGAGGGTGATCCCCACCGGTACGATAGTAATGGATGCGGGTAGCATCAGAATCGATAAAGCCATCTTTCCACGCCATGGTTATTCCTCCTGCCTTTCAGGTGTTATAAATGAATTATAAATAAGTTTCTTACCGAGCGCAAGGTAGGTAAATAAATCGAATTCTATTATAATTATCCATATCTTTTGAAATAGATGGATGTCCTTGATGAATGATGAGAAAAGAAATCGAAAAGAAGAGATCATAAAAACTGCCAGCACTTATTTTGCTGAATCGGGTTTTCGCGGCGCGACACTGTCTGCGATTGCTGAAGAAGTTGGTTTAACTGTGCCAGGGTTGTTACATTACTTCCCCAATAAGATAGCCCTATTGCAAGAAGTGTTGGATTATCGTGACCAAACGGATAAAGCGAGATATGAAACAATCGAGAAGGAGGGGCAGCGTTCGATTTTTGATGCACTTCAAGACCTGGTAAGGGCTAATCAAAACAAGCCCGGTCTGGTGCAGTTGTTTATTGTGATGGTCACTGAAAGCATTAATCCAGAACACCCTTCTCATAAATTTTTTATTCAGCGCTATCGAGATCTGAGGCAGGTTTTAAACCACTACCTGCAGGAAACAATTCAGGTGGATATTGAAAAAAACAAAATTAAAATCGATCAACTGGCAACGATGATCATTGCAATGATGGATGGCCTGCAAATTCAATGGTTGCTTGATCCACATGGAACTGATATGGTGGGGGCGTTTGGGTTGTTTGTTTATGCGATGGAGTTTTACTTGGCATCGTTAAAACAAGAGCGGGACAACCTGGTAATGACAAATGGAGATGAAAGGTAAATTGGGATGGGCTGGTTATTAATAGCATTAGGTGTATTCTGTGGAATTGGATTGTTGTGGTTGTTCTATACTTTGATCTGGGGCACACCACCCTGGATTAACTTGGCTGTGGAGCGGCTGACTCTGCAAATGATTTTGGCTGATCCCGAGCTGTTAACACAAGCAGGGCTATTAGATAACACATTGTTCGATTTCCACAGCGGTCGTTTGACGGATATCTCTGCCAGTGAGCGAAAAAAGCGACAGAAAATTGACCGAGAAGGGTTGATCTTAATGCGTCGCTATGACCCTAAAAAATTAAAGGGTCAAAATAAGGCTACTTATCATTTGATGCGCTGGTATTACGAGGGCAACCTTAAAGGTCACCGTTTTGACTACCATTGGACTGCTGGACCTGTGTTTATGGGACCATACCCGGTGAACCATGTCTGGGGTGTGCAAGTTGACCTAATTCAATTTTTGGCGACTTACCATCAAATTAAAGGAAGGCGGAGTTTACGCCGTTATATTTCGCGTTTGAACCAGGTAGATAAAAAGTTTATCGATTTACAAACCATCATTAACAACAACGCAGCCGCTGGTGCACTTCCGCCGTGTTTTGTGTTGGAAAAATCAATCGCCCAGGTCGAAGAACTTTTGGCTAAACCCGTTGAAAACCACCCACTCTACATGCATGCAAAGAATTGGTTTATTAATTCAAATAAACATTCAATTTCTACCATAGAGCGTTGGATGGGACAGGTAAGTGATGCGATTGTGAACAAGGTTAACCCCGCTTATCATGAACTGCTTACGCTCCTAAAAGAACAGTTGAACCAGGCAACAGAGGATGACGGGGTTTGGAAACTACCCTTCGGAGATGAATATTACTCGTTTCTTTTAGAGCAACATACCACAACCAACTTCAGCCCGGAAGAGATCCACAAAATTGGGTTGGATGAAGTTCAAAAAATTACCGCTGAAGTCAATACCTGTTTGATTGAATTAGGGCTTGACCCTAAAAAGCCTGGCGAACAAATGATTGCTTTGCAGAAAGATCCGCAATATCTCTACACTGGAGAAAATGTGCGCGAAGCCATCATCCAAGACTACGAAGCAATTTTAAAAGAGGTCAATCAACGCATGGCAGAGGTATTTAGTTTTGGCGCCCTGGATAAAATTGCCGTTCAACGATTGCCAGAATATAAAGAACCAGATTCACCAATTGCATATGCCCAACCCCCAGCTTTGGACGGTAGCCGACCCGGGACGCTGTGGTTAAATTTACGCGACCCTGGCAATGTGTATAAATGGGGGATGCGCACCCTGGCCTACCATGAAGGCATCCCCGGGCACGTTTACCAAATGTCGCAGGCACAAAAATTACGCGGCTTGCCTACCTTCAGGAGGGCGTATTTTTTCAACGCCTATGTTGAGGGCTGGGCGCTTTACGCAGAATATTTAGGGTGGGAACTGGGTTTAGAAGATACGCTTAGCAACCTGGGGCGATTGCAGGCGTTGTTGTGGCGTGCTGTTCGATTAGTGGTTGATACCGGCATCCACGCGCTGCGCTGGACACGGAAAGAAGCTATAGACTACATGATTGAAACGACAGGGTTACCCGAGCGAGATGTGATCACCGAGGTGGAACGTTATATCGTGATGCCCGGGCAAGCTTGCGCTTATTATCTTGGCTACCTTGAGATTCAAATGCTGCGCCGAAAAGCTCAGTCGAGCCTGGGAGATGCATTTGACATTAAAACTTTTCATGATGTGGTTATAAAGCAGGGTGGATTGCCATTACCGCAATTAACAGATGCAGTGAACAACTACATCGACCGTACCGCTGGGTTAAAACCAGCTGGTTAATTTTCTTGCTCTTCGATTTTCTTCCTGACGAGAAGGATAATACCGGCTATGAGCGCTATAAGGGTTAGCCCCAAAAAAGGCAGTATGATAACTGCAGCGAGCGCAATTAACAACACATGGGAAGCAGACACCATCATTTATTAATCCTTAAGTTCAACTTTATTTACGAATATGTCAATCAATACCAGTAGCTTTGCGGGCTGCTGCCAAATAGGGGGCCCCCATGGTGCGTGCTTTGCGAGCACCTTCTTGCAACATCTCTTCAAGATAGGGCAGGTTTGAAATTAATTGATTAAAGCGCTCACGCGGTTCGGCGAATGTTGTTAAAATTAACTCAGCCAGTTCTTTTTTAAGCTCACCATAGGCAGCTCCGCCATGGATGTAAAGTGAGCGAATTTCATCCAGGCGCTGAGGGCTGGCAAAGAAGCTTAACAGGGTGAACAGGTTGCTTTGATCTGGGTTCTTAGGTTCTTCGGGGCGTTTGCTATCGGTAACGATGCGCATGACTTGTTTGCGCAGCTCGGCTTCTGGCGCAAAAATTGGGAGGGTGTTGTGATAGCTTTTGCTCATTTTTTGTCCGTCTATGCCTGGGATCTTCATCACCGTTTCCTGGATGATCCCTTCAGGCACTTTGAGAACCTCGCCATAGGCACGGTTGAAGGCCTCGGCGATATCGCGAGTGATTTCGATATGTTGTTTTTGATCGAGCCCCACGGGAACCACGTCAGACCCATAGAGAAGGATATCGGCAGCCATCAGTACCGGGTAGCTATAGAGCCCAGCGTTGATACCTTCATCGGGGTCGCGACCCAGGCTGAGGTTTTCATCGACAGCGGCTTTATAGGCATGGGCGCGGTTAAGCAAGCCCTTTGAAGTAAAGCAGGACAAGATCCAGGTAAACTCTGGTATTTCAGGAATATCTGATTGACGGAAGAAGATCGCCTCCTCAGGGTTCAACCCTAACGCCAACCAGCTGGCAGCCACCTCGTATACCATCTCTCTGAGGACCTGAGGCTCCTGGTAAATGGTGAGCGCGTGGTAATCCGCCACGAAATACATACCCTGATAATTTTTCATCAAGTCTAACGCGGGGCGGTACATACCAAAGTAATTGCCGATGTGCGGCCTGCCGGTGGGTTTGATGCCGGTAAGAGAGATAGGTTTCATGATTTTGTCCTTCCGTTCGCTGTTGAAAGCTTGTGAAAAGCTTTGAAATTTTATTATAGCCGATTATTCGGTGAGGTTGTCGTACGGTTTTAAAAAGGATAGCTTTGGAGTTTATTCGCACAAGATCGTTTTTTACGTTATGATTAACACGATTGAAAACCAAACTCGCGAAAAGGAAATATTGAATTTTATGAATTTAGAAAAATTGACACATGCACGCTGTTTTTTAATGGATATGGATGGCACCATCTACCTGGGCAGCCAGCTTTTACCCGGTGCCAAGCGCTGGATGGATTTGCTCCAGGTAAAAGGGCTTGACTACTATTTTTTGACGAATAATTCCTCTCGCTCACGCATAGAATACGCCAAAAAGCTGACCCAACTGGGTTTGCCTACGCCTGAAGAGAAGATCTTCACGTCGGGTGAAGCGACGGCAATTTACTTGCAGAAGCATTATCCAGACGCTTCGTTATACGTGGTGGGTACCCCGCCGCTGCAGGATGAGTTTACTCGCCACGGTTTTACGTTGACAGATACAAACCCCGATGTAGCAGTGTTGGGGTTCGATACCACCCTGACCTATGAAAAGCTGCATAAACTATGTGACTTAGCGGTTGCCGGGGTGCCTTACATTGCCACACACCCCGATATTAACTGCCCTACGGAAACCGGGTTTATGCCCGACACCGGCGCGATGATTGAACTGGTGGCAACCTCCACCGGGCGACGACCGGATGTAATTGTTGGGAAGCCTAACCAGCCTGTTGTGGACGCCTTGGTTGAAAAAACCGGCTTGCCTTTAGAGGAACATTGTATGATAGGCGATCGCTTATACACTGATATTGCCTTAGGGCGGTGGGGCATCACTACAGCGCTGGTACTGAGCGGCGAGACTAAATCTGAAGACCTGCCGGGCTCGGAATTTGTGCCGGATTATGTGGTGCCCAATATCGATGAGATGGCATCTCTGCTTGAACAGGCACGTGCGTAACGTAAACAAAATAAAGCAAAGCCAGCAATGGACCACCTAAAACCATATCTTGAGGCTATGAGCTTAGGGGGGATACGTGTTTATGACTCCGTCAGCTCCACCAACGATATTGCCCTGGCTTGGGGCGAAGAGGCTGCTAAGGATTGGTCTCTGGTGATTGCAGAGCGCCAAACAGCTGGCCGGGGCAGGGATGGGCGAATCTGGCTGAGCGAGCCAGGCAGTAGTTTGACCTTTAGCTTGGTGTTGCGCCCGTCCGCTGATGAGGTAAAGTGCTTTCCTCGCTTTACAGCCTTGGCTGCTTTGGGGTTGATTGGAGCGCTTGCAAACCTGGGGCTTAAGGCTGAGATTAAATGGCCAAACGATGTGTTGGTAGAGCACAAGAAAATTGCTGGGGTTTTAGTGGAGTCAAATTGGCAAGGTAACCAAACAGCCGTTGTGGTTGTTGGCATGGGGGTCAACGTGTTAACAGATTCATCTCCCCCTGAGGGAATGCTGCACTACCCTGCTACCTCGATTGAAAAGGTGTTAGGCACCCCGGTTGACCGTTGGGCGCTGTTAGCGGTTATTTTACAAAAAATGCGGCATTTCCGGTCTATTTTACCCAGTGCTTTGTTTATGCAAGAATGGAATAACTGTCTTGCCATGCACGAAGAAGAGGTTCGGTTCACGGTTCGACCGGGCGACGAATATCAAGTTGGGAGGCTATTGAGGGTCAATGGTTCGGGTGAACTGGAGATAGAAAAGAAGAATGGCGAGCTGGTTTCTTTTGTTACCGGTGAAATTCTGATGGAACCTTTTTAAAATGTAACTTGATCTATTAATGAAAAAACCCCGAAAGGATTAGTCTCCCTTCGGGGTTGTTTTATAACTGTACCTCGACAGAAGATTATTCTTCGGTTGCAGGTTCTGCTTCTAAATCTGGTTCAGGGATGCGAGCCAGGGCTGCAACGACATTGTCCTCTTCCAGCTGCATAATTCTAACGCCACGGGTAGCCCGCCCCTGGATGGAGATGTCCTTGACCGCCATGCGGATTACAATTCCCAGGCTGGATATTAGTGAAACTTCATCACTCTCCTGAACGATGCGCGCTTCAGCAATATGACCGATCGATTCGAGAGCGTGTTTATCGATGGTTGCCACACCCATGGTGCCACGCCCCTTTGGTGAAAACTCGGTAAAAGGGGTGCGTTTTCCGAACCCTTTTTCAGTAACAACCAGCAAGAAACTATCTGGCTCCACAACTTGCATGGATGCCAGTTGGTCGCCCTTGCGGGTGCGGATACCGATAACCCCCATACCCTGCCGGCCCATAGCTCGAATTTCAGTTTCGGGGTAGCGCAGTGCTTGCCCGTTCCGGGTGACGAGGATGATCTCATCGCTTCCACTCGTCAAGCAAGCCCAACCTAAATGATCATCTTCTTCCAGACTAATAGCAATCAACCCCGAAGGGCGAACAGATTGAAATTCAGACAGATCAACCCGTTTAACCCTGCCCTTTAAAGTAGCCATGGTGCAGTATGCTGCAGCCCCAAAGTCGGCAACGGGGACGACAGCTGTAATTTGTTCTCCGGGGCTAATATTGATGATGTTGAGTATCGGCACACCTCTGCCGGTGCGACTTTCTTCTGGTAACTGCCAAACCTTTTCTGAATAAACCTTACCCTTATCAGAGAAAAATAACAGGGTGCTAAGCGTATGGCAGCGCAAGAAAAACTTGACCTCGTCTTCGCCACGCATAGATTGCCCAATCACTCCGCGACCACCGCGTCCCTGCGAGCGGTAAGTAGCCTCAGACACTCGTTTGACATACCCTTTTTGGGTAATGCTCACCAACACCTCTTCTTTTTTAACCAGTGCTTCCTCAGAAAGGTCGCTGGTGGCGTCGGGTATAATCACGGTTCGACGCTCGTCACCAAAACTCGCTGCCACTTCGTGCAAATCAGTGCGAATGATGTCGAGGATTTTTTTCGGATGGGCGAGCAGGTCTTCCAGGTAGGTAATCTGCTCCATGATCTCTTTATGCTCATCCAGGATCTTTTGGCGTTCAAGTGCAGCTAAGCGCCGAAGTTGCATATCAAGGATGGCTTGAGCCTGGATTTCAGACAGGCTAAAGCGTGTCATCAAACGATCTTTAGCGGCATCAGTATCGGGAGATTCGCGAATCGTTTGGATGACATCGTCGAGGTTTGCCAGGGCAATTAGCAACCCATCCAGGATATGGGCACGGTGTTTGGCTTTGTTTAGCTCATATTCAGAGCGGCGTGTGATCACCTCCTGGCGATGATCTAAATAAGCAGTGAGTGCGCGTTTAAGCGTCAGCAGGCGGGGTTCACCGTTGACCAATGCCAAAAATTGAGCGCCAAAAGTCATTTGCAGTGGCGTGTATTTATAAAGTTGGTTGAGCACCCGTTTGGGCTGGGCATTTCGTTTAAGCTCGATGACAATGCGCATCCCGTTTCGGTCGGACTCATCCCGCATATCTGAGACTGAATCCAGGCGCCCTTCACGGGCGAGCTCTGCAATCCGTTCAATTAATGTTGTTTTGTTTAACTGGTAGGGTATTTCAGTGATCTTGATGACAAACCGACCGGCGCGAGTTTCTTCGATAGCGGCAGTACCACGCATCACAATCCGGCCTCTGCCAGTACTGTATGCTTGGCGTATACCCTCATCACCAACGATAATACCGCCAGTAGGAAAGTCCGGCCCGGGTAAGAACTCCATCAGGTCTTCCATGCTTACTTCTTCAACTTCATCGTACCGATCGATTAAATAATTAAGGGCGTTAACCAGCTCGTGTAAATTATGAGGAGGAACGTTGGTAGCCATACCTACGGCGATCCCTGCGGAACCATTGAGCAACAGGTTGGGCAGCCGCGAAGGCAGCACCTCGGGTTCTTTAAGAGAGCCGTCGAAGTTGTCGACAAAACCCACGGTGTCTTTATCGAGGTCGATCAGCATTTCTTCAGCGATTTTGGAAAGGCGGGCTTCGGTATAACGCATGGCTGCTGGCGAATCACCATCAATAGAGCCAAAATTACCCTGGCCATCGACCATGGTATAACGCATCGAAAAATCCTGCGCCATGCGTGCCATCGCATCGTACACGGATGTATCGCTATGGGGGTGATATTTGCCAAGCACCTCGCCAACGATACGGGCAGACTTTTTAAATGACGAATTGGCCCGGATGCCCATATCGCGCATGGCATACAGGATGCGACGGTGTACGGGCTTGAGCCCATCCCTGACATCAGGCAAGGCGCGAGAGACGATCACGCTCATGGCGTAATCGAGATAAGCCTCGCGCATTTGATGATCGATGTCTACGTGTTGAATATTGCCATTTTCGGTCATGGAAGGGAGTCCTTTTTGAAGTTGGTTTTGAAATTATCCTCGAAAAAGCACCTCCAATTGAGGGTCAAAGGAGGTGCTTGTCGACTTTACATGATATAGTTTATTATACCCCAGCGAGAAGTGATTGGGAGGTTTACTTAACTGCATTAAATGAAGGTGCCTAAAAACAGTGCGTGGCATCCATGTGCTTTTTGTTAACCATACACCGAATTTATCTCATCCATCCCTTACGGAAAAAATAAACCAGCATGAAAAGTGGAAAGAGTAAAACCGCAAGCAGGACGACGAGGAATACCAATTGCCCGGTCCACTCGCCAAAATCCATTATGGGTTTAAAGAAGTTCATTCCAAAAAAGCCAGTTAAAAATGAAACCGGCATGAACAAAGTTGTTATGATGGTAAGCGTCTTCATGATGCTGTTCATACGGTTATTGACCACCGACAGGAAGATTTCGAGGGTGTTGATTGTGAGGTCTTGCAGACTTTCAACGATTTCAAATAAGCGGATGAAATGATCGTATACATCTCGAAAGTAAAAGGTAGCTTCTTTGGGTACCAGGGGAAAATCGCCGCGAGTTAGTTTGTTGATTACATCGCGCTGGAAGCTGATGCTTTGTCTAAGTTGGAGGATATCGCGTTTAAGAGAGAACACAATTGGCAGCATCGATTGATCGGGGTTACTGAAAAGATCATCCTCAATCTCGCTTAATTGGACAACAACTTGATCGGTTAGTTTAAAAAAAGAATTGGCAATTTCATCATATAACAAATAAAGCAAGTGTAAAGATCCCTGCTCAAAAAAACGGGGCATTTTTTGGATGCGCTCCCAAATGACATCGATCGTTGTGCAATCAGTTTGATGATAGGAAACCAGGTAGTTTGGACCCAAGAACAGGTCAACCTCTTGCAAAGAAAATTGTTCGCTCGAAAGACTTTTTTCATCCAATGTTTGGGCCACCAGGTAGATATATTCGCCCCAGTCGTTGATTTTAGGGACGTGGGTTTCTTCAAGAGCGTCTTCAATTGCCAGCGGGTGGAAGTGAAAAATATCACACAGGATGGGTTGGACTTCTTCGTAAGGCGCATCAAAGATATCCACCCAGAATAAACTGTGGGGTGAAGAGAGTAACTTGTCGCAGGCTGAAAGAGGTGTGTTAGTAGAAAGGTTGCCGTTTATATCCCAAGATAAGATGCGTATCATGGAGGTATCCTTGTGCATGGGGGTTAGTTTAATGATATTATAGCTGGTTTGAGCGGTTGTGTGAAAATGAATTTGTCTTGTAATTTGATTGACGATTAAGACGATGTTGACTATAATTTATTTTGCTTATAGGCGCGTAGCTTCGTAGACCCTGCAAAGGGTTGCTGGTTATAGCGCACGGTTATTATGGGCGCGTAGCTCAGTTGGTTAGAGCGCACGGTTCACATCCGTGAGGTCGTGAGTTCGAGTCTCTCCGCGCCCATGTAATATTTAATAGAGCAAAACAAAACAAGATCCGTGCCCCTTCGCTATGCTCAGGGGTGCTACGCGAAGGTCGTGAGTTCGAGTCTCTCCGCGCCCATGTAATATTTAAT
>CAYPKT010000016.1:32017-54457 GCA_964411385.1 uncultured Candidatus Brevefilum sp.
TTAACAACTCACCTTATTTATTACTCTGTCTCTCTTGTTAAAAAGGCAGCTTGGGGTTATAGTATCCAATGCTTCTTTTATGAACGAAATGAAAGGATAAATAATAGTGACCTCTGTTTATACTAAGCCCTTGAACGCTTGCCTGGTTGATATCCCTGACCCAATAATCAGGGGAGACCACAACCCCATCATAACTGGCATCGCGTGGGATTCTCGTGAAGTAAAACCGGGCGATGCTTTTTTTGCATTGATTGGCGGGAATGTCGATGCACACCAATTTATCAAGGGGGCAATTGAACGTGGAGCGGCAGCAGTAATTGGTACTCAACCTATCGAAGGGCTGCCAGTGCCCTATGTTCAACTCATTGGAGATGACCGGGGTGCTTTGGCAAAATTTTCAGCCGCTTTTTATGATTACCCTTCAAAAAAACTGGTTGTTATTGGAATTACTGGAACAGACGGGAAAACAACAACATCAAATATAACCCATCACATTTTGCGAAAAGCTGGGGTTAAATCGGGGTTGATCACCTCGGTTAATGCCCAAATTGGTGACCAAGCCCTGGACACAGGATTTCATGTCACTACGCCTGAATCGCCCGATGTACAGCGCTACCTGGCACTGATGGTCGATTCGGGGCTGACCCACGTTGTCCTTGAAGTTACCTCGCATGGGTTGGCGCAAAAACGTGTTGATGAAGTGGCTTTTGACCTGGCGGGTGTGACAAATGTGACCCATGAACATTTCGACTTTCACGGCGATTATCAGAGTTACCTGGGAGCTAAGAGGTTATTGGTCGCTGGACTGTCGGCTGAGAAAAGTGTCAAAGGGATTGCTACCTTGGCAGTAGTGAACAAAGATGACCAGTCTTACCCTTATATGGCAGGTATTAGCCAGACGAAGACCATTTCGTATAGCTCAACTGGAGATGCCGAGGCAGATTTACGAGCTGAAGAAATCCTCAGTACGCCCAGTGAGCTACGTTTTCGTGTAGTTGGATTGGGGGAGGATTTTACCATTAACACCCCTTTGATCGGACGGTTTAATGTAGCCAACAGCTTGGCTGCGATTGGTTTGACAGTTTTCGGATTAGGATTACCCGTTGAAACTGTCCGATTGGCGTTTAAAACAGCGTCAAATGGGCCGGGCAGGATGGAGCGCATCGATTTAGGGCAGGACTTTTTGGCGATTGTCGATTTTGCTCACACGCCCAACGCCATGAAGCAAAGTTTGATCACGGCGCGAGATTTAACAAAGGGCAAGGTCATTGCCGTGTTTGGTTCAGCAGGTTTGCGGGATGTACAAAAACGAATGTTGATGCCTGAGATCGCGGTTGGCCTGGCAGACGAGACTATCCTCACCGCGGAGGATCCGCGTACTGAGTCGCTGGATGAAATTCTGGCAGATATGGCTGAGGGAGCTCTGCGTGGCGGAGGGGTGGAGGGGGTAAATTTTTGGCGAGTACCCGACCGTGTTACCGCTACTCGCATGGCGATTGAACGCGCCCAGCCCGGAGACTTGGTAATTACACTGGGTAAAGGGCACGAGCAATCGATGTGCTTTGGTGAAATTGAATACCCCTGGGATGACCGAACCGTAATGAAAGCAGCACTGGCGGAGCATTTGGGTATTGAAGGGCCTGAGATGCCCCTGCTGCCGACCACACCAAAAAACTAAGGATAAATTCGAACGGCTTATAACGCACTTCATAAAGGCGTTACAGAATTACAATAATAAAATTACAGTGATTTTTATTAACTGTCTCCATTTAAATAATCCAGATGATCATTTCTGTTTAAAACCCACGCTCCTTGGATAAGTGTAATAAGTATCTTTATCAATATTTTGCTAAATATCTTAATGTTTAAAATCAATGCTTACCATATTTAGGATAAGCAAATAAATATTGATTATCTTTCATTAATTTTTTGTGCTTGGAAGATTTATTAAGATCAGTTATTTGGTTAACTGGGAAAATTTTAAAATAATTTTGTTCTTAAATCTTTATCTCTTTTATATGCTTAAAAGGAATAACAATAAATATTGATGGAGATCCTCAATTTATGAAAAAACCTGATAAAGTTCTAGCGATAGCAATTATCACACTGATTAGCGGCATTTTAAACTTATTTTGGACTATTGGACTATTGGACTATTGGACTATTTATTACTATACTCACAGAAGGGTTGGCGACTTTTGGATTAGGTTGCCTTTGTTTCCAATAATATCATTACCGCTTTCAACTGCGAATCTTGAAATGAGTGCCTGTATTGAATTGTTGGGAAACCCACCTCGAAAAGCAAAGGTACAAAATGTGGCAATTTTCCAAATTATCAATGGGTTATCGCTTTCTTTTCTTTCAGTAATCTTTGGGATAATAAACCTTGTTTTTTATAATGACCCTGAAGTTAAGGCCTATATCAACGCCCTAAAACCATAAGTTGCAATTGTATCAAATAAGGTTTTTGTTCAACCAGCATCTTTCTTTTCTCTTGGTTTTAAAACCCCAGCTTCTCTTTTCTGAAGAGCAAAATGCCTTAATAATTTTTAAATCCTTTTATCACCTAATCTGTTAGTATTTTGTAATTTAAGGTATGATATTATCTAATGGATGATTTGTTACCTTTTGAAGAAGAGAATAACCTCCTTGAAGATAGGGACCTTGACGCCAAGGGAGCTAAATATTCCTTGGGCGATGATTTTGAGACGGAGGAAATTGAGGGTGGCGATGAGGAAGAGGATCAAGGCTTGGAACCGCTTGAATCGAGAAAGAAACCTACACGTAAACCCTCTCCTCGAGTAAAAAGATCAGACAAATTTAATTTTATAACTGGATTTACCACGATTTTAGCTACAGCATTTCTTGTAGCGACCTTGTTTACCCTTTGGACACCAGGAAGCCTGGTTGAAAGCAGCCTGGAAGATAGGGTGGGGCAAATTATCATCCCTGACGTTGAGGGTGAGACTGTTTCCTCTGCAGATCAAGGCGTGATTAACGACAATGAGTCTGGAAATTGGGATGTTATTGGAATTGTGGCGGGGCACTTTGGGTCTGATTCAGGGGCGGTTTGCGGCAACAACGTTACTGAAGTAGAGATAAACCTTGAAATTGCTACTCTGGTTCAAAAAATGCTCACCGATAAGGGTTATAAAGTTGATTTGCTAGAAGAATTTGATACGCGGTTGCAAGGTTACAAAGCTGCCTTACTTGTCTCCATTCACCTTGATTCTTGTGAATACGTTAACGAATTAGCTACTGGCTATAAAGTAGCATCTGCCTTATCAACACAGAATATAGGTGAAAGCGAAAGGTTAACCCAATGTCTTTCTTTTAAGTATGGTCAGATAACCGGTTTACCCTATCATGCGGGATCGGTTACCGATGATATGACTTATTACCATGCCTTTAACGAAGTTGATCCAAGAACCGTGGCAGCTATTATTGAAGCGGGCTTTATGAACCTCGATTATTCTTTTCTCACCGACCAAATTGACCTGGTAGCAGAAGGAATTACAGCTGGCATTTTGTGCTTTTTAAATAACGAACCCATCAATCCATAACCTTATGATGAACGAGGCTTCCGATAGGCATTTATTAGCTGAATGTAAAGCTGCCCTTCGCCGCAATGATCTAACTTTGGCACGACGTATTGCTCAACGTGTTGTGGCAGGGAACCCGGATGATCTTGAAGCCTGGCTAATATTGGCGGGACTGTCCCCTACTAATGCCAGCCTGGCCTACCTGGACATTGCAAAAAACCTTGCACCAGGAGATGAACGCGTTCAAGCTGCACAAAAATGGGCTCTTCAACGACAAGCTGAAGAACTTCAAGAAGTTGCTGCTGAAAGCACTCAAAAAACACTTAGTGTTAAACCGCGTCAAACCGAGTATATCCCCCCAATCATCACAGCGGAAACCCACCGACCGGTTTGGCTTTGGACCTTAGCTGCGTTGTTAGTATTGACTGGATTATTTTTGTTGATGGATGTGATCCCTTGGAATAATGTAAAAGCTCTTAATCAACTCAGCCCGATTCAAGACGAAATCTTCAACAAACCAAGTTTAACGCCGACTTCCACATTCACGCCAACTCCTACGGCCACGTTTACGCCAACTTCAACACCGACAAACACACCCACGTTTACGCCTACGTTTACGCCTACAGAAACCGCTACCCCCACTGAAATACCCACCTTGACCTCTACATTTATGCCAACGAATACCGAAGCACAACACGTCTCACCGGCTTCAAACAGTGATAACGAACGCTGGATTGATATTGACCTGTCGGACCAAGTACTTTATGCTTACGAGGGTGAAACAATCGTAGGTTCCTTTGTGGTCTCTACTGGTTTACCAAATACTCCCACGCCGATAGGTACTTTTGCCGTGTGGATTAAACTACGCTCGACGACGATGTCTGGGCCTGATTATTACCTGACAAACGTGCCATATACCATGTATTTTTATAAAGATTATGGTATTCATGGAACCTATTGGCACAATAATTTTGGATTCCCCATGAGCCATGGATGTGTAAATATGGTCACTGAAGAGGCAGCCTGGCTATACGACTGGGCTTATGTGGGTATTTCGGTCAATGTGCACGAGTGATTGCTTGTTAAGGCGTATTAATCAATGGTAACCAACAAAGTAAAAATATGTTCTCATCAATCAACCGCCGTGACTTTTTAAAATTCTTCAGCATTGGGTTTGCAGGGTTGTTTTTGTCGCCAAATTTAATAAACCAATTAGAAACAACTCAAACTGCACAGGTTGCAGACCTCCCATTAGGGAGGGTTTTGGCGGATGGCACCTATTTGTATCGCAAAATATCTGTTGAATCTGAAATCGTGGATGAATTATCGAAGGATGATATTTGCGAAATAACAGGGTATGCGGTCGACCGTAAAGGCCTTGTGCCCAATCGTGTATGGTATAACCTGGATGGGAAAGGGTATACACATTCGCGATTTGTTCAGCCTGTGAGAATGAGGGTTAACCTGCCTGCCCACACCCTTCCGGAAACGGGATGTTTAGGTGAGATTACAGTGCCATTTATCGACGCCTATTCGAGCGTGGATAAACACCAAAAACCTCTTTATCGACTGTACTTTGCATCCACCTTTTGGGTGACGGACCTTGTAGCAAATAGCTATGGAAGTATTTGGTATCAACTGTTGGATGACAGGAACAATTCGAAATTTTATGTTCCTGCCTATGCTGTGCGCCTGGTGCCGAAAGAGGAATTAACCCCACTTTCAAGCCAGATCCCTTTTAATGAAAAAACCTTACTTGTTACTCTTAGCGAACAATCGGTTACAGCATATGAGGGTGAAACAGCAGTGAATTACTTTCGTGTTTCTACTGGGGTTCGGACGGAAGAGGGTGGGTTTGCCACACCAAAAGGGGCTTACCGAACAAATACAAAACGCCCATGCCGGCACATGTTTGAACCATCCAGCGAATTTGGCACAGGATACGACTTACCAGGCGTACCCTGGGTTTGTTATTTTACCAGGGATGGTGTTGCTTTCCATGGTGCTTATTGGCAAAACAATTTTGGAGTCCCTTACAGCCACGGCTGTATTAATATGAACCCCCAAGCTGCCAAATGGGTGTATCGCTGGACGACACCGGATGTACCCCATGACAAAAACTTTTTTGGCGATACGAACGGCACCCGGGTTGTGATTGAGTAATTTTAACAATAAACCAAACATAAATTAACTAAAATCTAATATGGTTAACGTATAGTTCCCTATAAATTAAGTTGTTAAATGGAGGAAGGATTGTTAAAGAAAGCTGTTTTTGAAGGCTTGGTTTTCGATGAATACGGGAACCCAGTTGAAACAGGGTGGATAGGTTCTGAGCCGTGTTACATTGTTGATGACCAAGGCTTTAGACGCCATATTGCAGCCGAAGAAATAGACCGCCAGGTATGGAAGCTTTTTCAATCACAAATTGAAGGTAATGAAGACCTGCTTTCTGAAAAAGCCGCACAGATGATGGGACAGGATGATATATTTACAATGGCTGCAATTCAGAATCAGTTAAAGAACATGGACGAACATTTTGATATGCTCGCTGAAGTAGGCATCCCAGAAGAGAGCCGAGCCTACCTTGGGATGATGGGATTTCGCATTATTATTTCAATTCATGGAGATGTGATAGAAATTGTTCAACCTGGGGGCGTTGGTGGGCCCGATGAAGAGTAGATCTGCCATCGAAAATTGCAGTACAATTATCTCAAAGGAATACAGGTATGACGTCTGATTTTATCATCAATGTTGATGAATCCGATTTCGAGTATGAGGTTCTTCAATACTCCATGCAGGCGCCTGTGGTGGTTGATTTTTGGGCGCCTTGGTGCGTGCCTTGTCGCGTGCTTGGCCCAAAGCTGGAAGATCTTGCCAGAGAAGGTGAGGGGCGTTTTAGGCTGGCAAAACTCAACGTAGATGAAAACCTCAAGCTTGCAAAAAGATTCAAAATTAATAACCTTCCGGCTGTAAAAGCCTTTATCGAGGGTCGTGTTGTGGGAGAATTTTCAGGTGTCCCTTCTGACCAGGGATTGAGCGCGTTTATTCATCGCTTGGCACCCACCCCCGAAGATTTACTGCTAATAAAAGGTAACAGTTTGTTAGAACAAGGGGATTATGCGGCAGCAGAAGATGCTTATCATCAATTCCTATCTGTAGATCCCCAAAACCCTGGTGCTTTGCTGGGCTTATCTAAAACGCTTTTGTTCCAGGATATGGGTTCAGAGGCTTTGGATTTGTTAACTTTCTTCCCTGCCAGCCCTGAATACAATACCGCGAAGTTGTTGGTGCCAGTTGCTAAAGCATATATAGAAGTGCCAGATAAATTTGTCCTGGGTACCCAACCGTTGGATGCAGCTTTTAACAATAGCGTGCGCCTGGCAAGAAAGGGAAATATCTTTGCTGCATTGGATGGCTTTTTAGACATTCTGCGTGCGGACCGACGCTTCCGCGGCGAAGAGGTAAAAGAAATTTATGTTGGGATGCTGGCACTGTTGGGGGAAGACAACCCCGAAACACGTCAATACAGGCAGGATTTGACATCGGCTTTGTATTAAGGGGGCCGTTCGAGAAGCCACTTTTATAAATAATTAACGATTATAAAAGCATAACTTATTGATGATCGAATAAGAATATATACGCAAACTTTTGTTCAAGTTTGCTGTATTTCAAGCCCGTTGCTATTAAACCCAAACTGCTATTATAATTTAATATCTCAGCAAAGTTCAATGGAGTCATACGTGATGAACGCAATCCTCGAGGTTAACAACCTGGTTAAAAAATTTGGTAATTTGATGGCTGTCAATAACATTTCATTTGATATTAAAGAAGGCGAAATATTTAGCCTTTTAGGACCGAACGGGGCAGGTAAAACAACCACGATATCTATTCTTTCTACTTTGCTGGCACCTTCTTCGGGCGATGCGATGGTGTGTGGGCATTCGGTTATCAAAGAACCTATGGAGGTTAAACGGTCGATTGGGGTGGTTCCGCAAGAAATTGCACTTTACGAAGAATTAACCGCGATGGAGAACTTTGTCTTTTGGGGGAAGATGTACGGCCTTTCTGGTAAAGCGCTAAGCACTCGGATTGATGAAGTTTTAGAGCAAATCGGGCTGAAAGATCGGGCCAAACAGAGAATTAAAACTTATTCGAGTGGGATGAAACGGCGGGTGAATATTGGCGTGGGCTTGCTGCACAAGCCAAGGTTGTTCTTTATGGATGAACCCACCGTTGGCATTGACCCTCAATCGCGACGCGCGATCCTTGAATCGGTGAAGGAACTTAATCGCGATGGGGTAACAATTTTATATACCACACACTATATGGAAGAAGCCCAGGAACTATCTGATCGGGTGGGCATTATTGACCATGGAGAGTTGATCGCATTGGGGACCCAAAATGAGCTCACTGATCAGGTAGGAGAAATGGATACCCTCATCTTGCATATTGGAGAGCACGAAGACCCAAGCTACCTGGCAGAGGCGGTGAAATCCCTGCCAGGCGTTTTGCAGACAACCACAAAGAACCATGAGGTGGCTATTACGACCCCTTCTGCTGAGGCGTTGTTAGCCCCACTTGTTTCGCAAACCAATGAGCTTGGCATTAGGATCCACTCGATAGATATCCGTGAACCAAACTTGGAAGCTGTGTTTTTGCACCTGACGGGGCGAGCTTTACGAGATTAAAACTATGGATTTTAAAAGACTTCTTTTAATTGCTTATAAAGACTTGAAGTTGATATTTCGTGATCGTGCTGCATTAATCATGATGTTGCTGACCCCTTTTTTACTCACCCTTGGCATGGGTGCACTGACTGGCGGGTTTTCAAAAGAGACGAGTTCCACAATTAACGATATTCCGGTAGAAATTATCAACCATGATCAAGACCTGTTGGGAAATGCGCTGGTTGATATATTTCGGTCCACTGAATTGAAAGGTTTAATTGTGGCTCAGGTTCATGATGATTTGGAAGGCGCAAAGGCGTTGGTTGATGCGGATAGGACAGCTGCAGTTATTTTTATTCCTGCTGGCTTTACTGCAAGTATCACATCTGGATCGCAACAAAACCCCCTGCAAGTTGAATTCTATGCCAACCCTACGAAAGCTTATAGTGTGGGTGTTTTGCGTTCGATATTGAATCAATTTCTCAACCAGGTTGAAATTGGGCGAATTGCAGGAGAGGTGGTTGTGACTCAACTGCTCCAAAACGGGCTGATTGTACCAGAACAAGCGATGCAAGTAGGGCTGTCTGTGGGGGAGCAAATAGGGATAACATCCTTTGGTGTTAATTCCATTAAACTTAAAACAGAAGCAGCGGAAGACGAAGCCCTTAAATTCAATATCCTGGCTTATGTGGCACCCGGTATGGCGACGATGTTCTTAATGTTCACGGTGACTTATGGGGCACAATCTTTATTGATGGAAAGTCGGTTAGGTACCCTTCAACGCATGTTGGTTGCGCCCACTTTAGCCTCAAGCGTTTTGGGTGGGAAATTTGCGGGGATCTTTTTTACGGCGGTGGCACAACTATCGATATTAATCGGTGGAACAACACTCCTGTTTCGGCTGAACTGGGGGGATACGCTGGGTGTAATCTTACTTATTTTGGCTGCGGCTGTTGCCGCGACTGGGTGGGGTGTGTTTTTTGCTGCCATATTTAAGACTCCAGGTCAGATTGGTGTTACTGGTTCGGCAGTTATGCTTATTTTTGGCTTGTTAGGCGGCAGTTTCTTTGATTTAAGTATGCTGCCCGATTGGGTGCAAGTGTTGGTTAAAATTTCGCCTAATTCTTGGGCTAATGCTGGTTTCCTCGTGTTGTCTTTAGGCGGCAAGTTGTCGAATATTCTGACGAATTTATTTGCCCTGCTTTTGATGGGTTTTGTTTTATTTGCAATTGCCAGCTACCTCATGACGAAGCGTAAACTTATTTAGAATTGAGCCTGGTATGAAGAAAGTTCTTGGAATCATTCTTAAAGATATCGCAATTCGCTTTTCAAGCCCGATTGAATGGCTGTTTTTCTTAGTCATGCCTGTGGTATTCATGATGATATTAAGTGGTGGTACTGGCATGCCAGCTGACCAACGCCTTGTTTTACCAATAGTAGATCTTGCCAATTCACCGATTTCGTTCTCATTGATCGAGGAATTAGAAAAGTCACCATCTGTGTTGCCAGAAATAACGACATGGGCTAAAGCAGAGCGGGATTTTGACGGGCTCAAGACGCCGGCTGTATTGATTATCCCAAACAGCCTTACTTATGAGGACGTCTTGCAGGGAAAAGGTGAGGTTGAATTATGGTTGCAAAAGAATAATATGGATGCAATCGTTGCCCGGCAAGCTGTTCAAACTGCGCTGGGTCGGATAAGCAGTCGAGGGGAAATTGCCCAAATTAGTGTCGAGGAAGCGGAGAACATCAAATCTTTCTCTTCGGTTGCTGAGAGGGACGCCTACCGCGTCAAGGCACTTGCGTTAATACAAGAATTATTTGACTCTGCACCAACATTGATGGCAAGTTTCGAGGGTCATACCAAAGACCCCATTGTGTTTGACGCACGCATCAATAATATCGCTGGGCAGATGATTACTTGGGTGTATATACCCTTGATTGGACTTTCTGCGATGTTTGCTTCGGAGAGAGCGAAAGGCACTTTGCGGCGTATCTTAATTACACCTACGCAAAAAGGGGTTTACATCGGCAGTACGATTTTAGGTCAGGTAGGAATTGCATTGGTGCAGATGAGCCTGTTAATTACCTTTGGGACGCTGGCGCTGAAAGTAAATTGGGGGCATTCACCGTTGGCATTAGCTATTTTGATGATCTCCACAGCCTTAGTGGGTGCAGCAATGGGTACAATGCTGGGCACTTTTGTGAAGACAGAGGGCCAGGGGAACGGGATTTCTATAATGATTGGGATGATGATGGCGATGCTGGGCGGCTGTTGGTATCCATTGGAGCTTTTCCCCCCCGTGATGCAGACGACAGCAAAGGTTTTCCCGACTTACTGGGCGATGCGCGGTTTTTTGAATATCGCGATAAGAGGACAGGGGTTAGGGGGTGCACTTTTGGAGAGCGGTGTATTGCTGGGGTTTGCCCTGGTGTTTTTTGTTATCGGGGTTTGGCGTTTTAAGTACGAGTAAGGCCTTATCGGCGACTTTCGGATTGGGTTTATTCTGAGATTGCTTCACGTCGCTGCGCTTCGTTCGCAATGACAATCTGTAGAAGGTTATGCTTCTAATGGGGGTGTAATTTACCTGTGATGAGTAAAAAATGAGATGTGGACTTTGTTGGGCTCACGTTTGACACATGAAATACAACATTACTCATGGTGGGCTACTTTCGTATTGGGTTTATTAGGAAATTGCCGTTACAATCCGAAGCGAGATAGTGCCAGGTGTGCCTTCCCTACTTCATAATTCCTACTACTTACTACCTGATTCCCGATTTCATTTTCGTTCTTTGCAAGAGAGTTTCTCTACATCTAACTTGAAGACACAAGTCATATCCAGGTGTTCATCGGAAAAAGTCCAATCGCCTTCGCCTACATTGTGCTCCATCAATTTGATCAGCGCGGCTTTTTTATCTTCACGACCTTCAACAAAGGAAACTTTACCGGTGCCGATGATGCTTTGATATTTAGCGGAAGTTGCACAGGCAGTATCGCCGGTTTCAAGTGAAAAATTGGTATCGAGTTCGAAGCCGACATGAGGTGCCCTTGCGATCAGTTCGATTTTTCGTCCTTCTTTGGCACTGTGAAAATAAAAAGTTCGCTCACCATCGATATCGGTGAACCCGAAACTCATCGGGAGGATGTACACCTCGCCCTCATCATAAAAGCCAATTCTGCAGCATTCGCAGGTGGCAATAATTTCATTAATTTTAATATTATCGGTAATTTCTCTTTCGGACTTCCTCACGTCAACATTCTCCAGTTCTATTTCGGAATAATATTTTCAACCTTGCAATTATATCAAAACATCGATCATTCACTACCAGATAAATGGAATGATTCGATACTTAACCCGCTTTTGATAATCTAAATACCCCGGCAAACCTTCTTCTAAGACCGTCTCTTCATTGTTTATTCGCTTGATCATAATTGCAGGATAAATTAAAAATATAATTAATGAAAAATAAGACCCAAGCACAATTGGCATGGAGATGAATAAAAATAATGTAGATGTGTACATGGGGTGTCTGACAACCCCGTATAGCCCAGTATCAATGACATGTTGATTTTCTTGTATTTCTATGGTTCTTGATAGATATTCATTTTGCCATAGAACTGCAGCAAACAACAGGTAGGAACATAAAAATATACCAGCTGCTATGGTGACAACCCATTGCGGTATAGTTGACCATTGAAAGCGGAAGTCTAAACCCGCGATAATAAAACCAACAAGGAACATCAAGCTGCTGATGGTTATGACAGTTTTCTGGCCTGCTTCTTTCTCTTTTGCATTTAAGCGTTTCTCTAAAAGCCCGGGGTTTTTTACCATCAAAATAATACCGACGATTGCTATTGGGAGAAACAAGATCCCCATTAATAGCCACGCATTAAAGTAATTAATCGTCCCTGCTGGAATAAATAATAATAAGGAAACCAATAAAACGCCTGATAGATATTTTGTTGTGGCTTGAGTGATTAACTTTTTGTTCATTTAGGTCGCCGCGATGTGGAATTATTTGTCTTGGAATAATTTGGTTTTATCTAAACGCTATTTGTTAATAGTTTATCTACGTGTGCTTTCGCATCTACCAACCAACGATGAGGGAACAAGATCATCTGGTTTTCAAGTGCATAAGTGATGTAATATAGGCAAGCAGTTTCAAGGGATTGCGTTAGAGCTTTCTTAATTAAATTATCATAAGGAGGTTTTCCATTTTGATCCCAAGAGAGTTTATCCGCATTAACTTTACCACCTAATTTGTAACAAAAAATTCCCAAAAGGCCAAAATTGCTAATCATGTTGTTTGGTTTGGTTGAAAATAAATAAAATTCCCCCTTTTATTATTTGTTTCCGAGTTGAGGTTACCTGTCGCTACCCTGCGGCTTATTTTTATCTCCCCGATTTTTAACATCCTGGCGGATTTCATCTAAATCTTTTTCGTCAAATTTTCCCTTTTCGCGAAAATCTTTCAAGGTTTTTGACATAACCCTGAAGTTCAGGTTAGTCCCCTGCTCGTCTGCGAGGTAATCAACGGCCCTGTTAGGGGCAATCCCAAAGCGCCCGGCTGTCTGAACTGCGTCGATATTCGCCCCCATGAAGATAAACTCCCAGTTACATTCACCCTTTTGCCGCTCTATCATCGCTTTGACCTTTTTGGCGGAATATTCTCGGCTGGCGTTTTCTTCGCCGTCAGTGATGATGATGAACATAACCCTTTCGGCACGGAAATTTTTGGCGGTATTTATTTGGACATTGATGATTTTGTTAATTGTGGAACCGATAGCATCGAGAAGCGCTGTAGAACCGCCTACGAAATATTCTTTTTCTGTGATTGGACCGACCGCGTTAATGTCGATGCGGTCATGGAGCAGGTAGTAATTGTTATCGAATAATACTGTCGTGAGGGTACATTCGCCCGCGATTTCCTTCTGCTTTGTGAGCATCGAATTGAACCCGCCGATTGTGTCTGATTCCAGGCCGCTCATCGAGCCGCTTTTGTCGAGGATAAAAACCAGTTCTGTTAACCCTTGTTTCATTTTGTACCTCCTAAATTTATTTTCTTAGATGGTTTTAAGATACACCGAAACAAAGACTTATTGGTCGCTTGAAAGGCGACAAATTTTTAAAAGCAGAATTGACTTGTGAGTCACCCCCGTAAATAGACTTCACCAACGCTAATTACAACAGCGGCTGATCGTAAGCAAAAAGCACTTCGTTGATCTCAAAAATATTATATTTCTGGTTCAAGATGAAATATTCCACGATCACATCAAACTTGATGGCGTTAGAAAGAGCAAAACCTGCCCGCGCCAGGAAATCTTCGGTTTCGTCGAGAGATAGCCTTAATGCGACGGCAAGGGCGATAGCGGTGCGCTTGCTGGGTCTGTAATTGGCGTTGTTTCGAATTTTTGAGAACAATTTGCGGTCGAGGTTGGCGCGTTTATAAACCTCCACATCACTCATGCCTTTGGCATCGATTAACCGCAAAAGCATATCGGAAAAGGGCTCATCAAGATTGCCGACAATATGTTCAAGCGGGGTTGAAACTGGAAATTCTAGATGGTAAAGGATGGTATCTTCGGATTTGCCATACAAGTCCTGCTGTTCGATATCAAGCAGCTGGCGGCGGTAGATTGGACGGGTGTCGACATAATGTTGATCGATGTAACTATCAACAGCGCCGAGCAGAACCTGGCTGACGCTGAAAGATGCCTTGTCAAATACCACCAGTGTTACGTTGAGGTCGTGGTCGATCAGAAAATCTTCGATTGATGAGATAGCCACTTGAAGTGCTTCGTCTTTGGGGTAGCCGTAGATACCGCTGGATATTAGCGGAAAGGCGATGCTTTCACAGTTGTTTTCAACCGCAAGTTTTAGGGCGCTGGTGTAAGCAGCGCGTAGTAGCTGCTCGCTGCGTTCTTTGTTTTCTGGTTGGTAAACAGGACCGGCGGCATGGATAATATACTTAGCCGGCAGGTTGAACCCGGGCGTAATCACAGCCTCGCCAGTTTTGATGGGCGCGAGATTGTCACAAGCAGCTTGGAGTTGTTGGGGACCTGCGGCGATGAAAATTGCCCCGCACACCCCACCGCCTCTTTGCAAATTAGTGTTAGCGGCGTTGACGATGGCGTCTACTTTTAGCGTGGTGATATCTTGCCTAACGATAGTAAAAGGCATGGGTGTTGAACCTCCAATTTATGATAAGCTAGAATTTAGGGCATAAATAAACCGATATTTATTATAACAAAGGAAAGTCAGTTTTAAACCGTTCAAAAGCAATGTTTTACAAAGCTGGTTTATACATCGCTTTCAATAAAGTGAACGGTGCTCTGATTCCAATATTTCTTGTAGACAAAGTCATCATCTGTATCAAAATTTAATTGATACATCCTGAATGTGACCAAGAAGTCTTTGGGCTGCCATTGTTCCTTGTAAGAATACTTATATGCCATGCCGATCTTCTTCATTACATTACCGCTGCGCGGGTTGTTAACATCATGGGTGGCGGTGATATAGGGGATGCCATCCTGTTTTACCTGTTCAATAACCGCCTGGCAAGCTTCTGTGGTGATGCCCTGATGCCAATACTGATTTCTTAAACCGAAACCTAAATCATAACAATCGTCCAGGCTGAGGTTTACATATCCAATCGGCACGTTATCAGTTTTCAAACAAATTGCATAGCGATATCCACGGGGCTGCTCGTAGATTCTCTCGTACCATTTTTTAAAAAATGCCCGCGCTTCTTCAAGTGTGGTTAACGGAAACCAGGGAAGAAAGGTATTGGCTTCTTGATCGGAGAAGATGCCTAAAAGGGCTGGAAGATCATCTAAATCGAATTTCCTCAGGATTAATCTGCCTGTTTCCAAAGGAGGTGTGTTAATGTAAGAATTCTTCATAAAAAAATTTCCCGATAAGTATTTTTCAATTTTAATAACAAAGAAGTCTTGGAAAGATATTGCTCTTCTAACTGCATTTTAACATGCTGAATCTGTCAGGTTGAGGGACGTCAAATCTGTTTTAATGTTATTTGCTTTTTAACACTTATGCTTGTTCAACTGTCCAAATTTGATGAGGAAAAAACAACTTTTCTCTACCTTCATCAATTGTCAACCATATTAGGTGATGATCTGGTTTTGTCGGCTTCATCATCACTTCACCGAGCTCCATATAAGAAAAATAGTCTTTTCGTCCATTATTATGGTAAGCCATGGTGGAGGGTATGCGCCCGAAATTGGCCTACCCGATGCCGTAGGCGTGAATCATCTTTTCTGAAGACTATGTTTCTACTAACTTTTAAATTCTATTCAACTAAAAACGAAACGTCGATCGCCTTTCCCTGTTTCTCAAAAGACGCAGGAAATAAATGCAGGGTCACACCAGCCTCGTCGAAGCGGAACTCAGCAGATCGACGGTGCGGTGTTTCTACATACGCCCAGTTTACGCAAAGGGTATGGTCGTCCTGCCATTCAAACCACGCTGCTGTTTTTACAGCGCGTTGGCTCAAGACAATCATCGGAACAGCAGAGGCACTCCACAAGCTGCTTCTCCCAGCGGGGAAGGCAAGCTCCCCCGTCTGCCAGTATCCACGTCCGCCTAATAACGATATGCTTCCTTCTTCACTGATGAACTCAATGGTTAATGAATCCTTTTCGAACGTGAAGTGTAAACCCTCAACGCCCGAAAGGTTTTTTGCGCCGTCCCCAGTTGACAATCTGAAGTGCATTGCATCCAGTTTATTTTCTAAAGCCGGTTGGCGGTCGTGGGGTGCTCGCAGCAGGTTCTCCCAGACATCGTTCAGAACGTCCTGCATGTTGGGCGTTTCGCTCATCAGCGCAAGTACCATGTTTTGCTCGGGCATAACCACACAATACTGCCCGAAGGCTCCATCGGCTCGATATGCGCCATGGCGAGAAAGCCAGAATTGATAGCCATAGCCCTGACACCAGTCTGGCGGTTCGCCAGGGCGATTATTTCGAGACTGGAGAGAGGTCGCTGTTCGTATCCACTCGCTCGAGAGTATGCGTTTGCCTTCATAAACCCCATCATCGAGATAAAGCTGCCCCAGCTTGGCGGTGTCTTCCAGGCGCAGCATCAATCCCCATCCGCCAGTATTGATACCCTGCGGATTGGAATCCCAGAGCGTTTCGTCGAAGCCCAGAGGCTCCAGTAAGCGGGGTCTCAAGAACTCCAAAAGCGTCAAATTGCTTATCTTTTGAAGGATCGCCGAAAGCATAAAGGTAGCCATTGAGTTATACAAGAAATGACTGCCCGGTTCATGCTCCACCTGGTAATTAAGGAAGTATTCGACCCAGTCGATGAACAGTGCCTTCTCAAGGGGAGGGATTGGCTCGCTCGCATGTCCGGTGTTCATGCTCAGCAGATGGTGCACGTGCATTTTAATGAGGTTTTCGCTTGGTTCGGCGGGTGCTTTTTCGACGAAGAAATCCACGACTCGGTCTTCGAGTGAAAGCAAGCCCTCGTCGACAGCAAAGCCTATAGCTGTGGCAGCGAAGCTCTTACTCAGGGAGTACACCCACACTTTGTTCTCGGGGCTATAGGGAGGCCAGTAGCGTTCGGCGACCACCTTGGCGTTACGAAGAAGCATGTAGCCGCGTGGTATGATATCGCCACGCTCAAGTGCTCGTTCGAAAGAGTCAATATATACTTGCGACACTGCTTCATCAGCAGGTGTGGAACGAGGAAGGGGTTTAAATTTGTGTGGCAAAGGGTTCTCCATATCTTGGGTCTCGCCCGGTTATCCCAACTGTTTACGCGGGCTGTTCCTCCGCTTGGTTTTCGGAGGTGATCATGTTGGCTTCGCCGTGGCGCACGAACAGCAGGCAGATGAAGGCAATGACGAATGCAGCGTTGCAAAACAGGAAGATGTTGTCGTAAGAGCCTGTTAAATCGTAAACCGCGCCAAAAGCGATGGGGCTAAGGATGCCCGCTGGTCCGGTGAAGAAGTAGTAAATCGAAGTAAACAAGCCGGCGCGCGTTTTTCCGCCCCATTCTACCACCATGGGTAGCGCGTTGACGATAATCGCACCCCAAAATGCGCCCGCGACGACAAACAAAACGCCCATCACAACCATGCTTCTGGTAAAGTAGCCGATGATAAAGGCGGTGAAATTCACAATGATGGCAAGCTGAAAGATACGACGACGCCCGATTTTCGTTGCAAAAATACCCATAGGAATAGCCATAATAAGCAGGGAAAGGGGGAATGCTGTCATTAGCATACTTGCGTCACCTGCAGATATACCAAAACGATCGATGGCAAACAAGCTGAAATAGGTTTCGATCGCGTTGAAGCCAAAATAACAGAAGAAGATGGCCAATATGACGAATACGAGGCTCCGCTTCTCCGCGCGGTTCATGTTCAGCTTTTCCAGATGAGGTTTTTCTCCAACCGGGCTATCTGTGATGCCGAGATCCTCGCGAATTTTGCGTTCTTTTACGAACAGTCCCAGCAGCAGCGTACACAGGGACATTAAGACGGATGCGACGATGAAGGGCATGGGCATTCCACCTTTATTATAGAGGATGCCCCCAACGAGGAATGCGATCACGGCGCCGATACCGCCCATGGTGTTTATTATCCCGTTCGCCTTGCTGCGGTGAATGGAGGGGGTTACGTCCGGCATAAGTGCGACGATGGGGGCGCGCCAGGTGGACAAAATGAGGTTGAAGAAGATAACCGTCACCATTAGCCCTGTCAGAGATTTAGAGTAGGGGATCAGCGCGAATAGGATTGCAGAAACTGGCGCGCCAATTAGGATAAACGGTATTCGACGCCCCATGCGTGTGTTGACGCTATCGGACAACACACCAAACACGGGCTGAAGAATCACGCCAAAAATGTTGTCGATAGCCATGATGAATCCGAGTAGCGTGGCGGTGGTCACAAACTTATCCAGTATGACCGGGACGTAGGTGTTGTAGATAGACATAGACAAAGAACTTGCGGTCATGCCCAAGCCGATCAGGAAAACCATTTTTACATCGAGCTTTTTCGTTGAATCCATTTCTTCGCTTTCCTTGTTTTGTTTTTACTGGTGTCAAATTCGATCATGACTTTGCGTTATGGAATTATCTTATTATAACAACAAAACCGAAACGACAAAACCAATAACCTGATTCACCTTATCAACACAAATAATCCAGTTGGCAAACATACCGAACGCAATAATTAGCGCATTTATTCATTTTCCATCAATATCAGCAAAGTCGTCGCAACGCAGGAGGTGAGTGAACTACATATTTTATTTATTTTCCATACAACTTATATACTTGCCCAACTGCCCAAATTTGATGAGGCAAAAACAACTTTTCTCTGATTTCATCAATTGTCAACCATATAAGGTGATGATCTGGTTCTGTCGGCTTCGCAATCACTTCACCGAGCTCCATATAATAAAAATAGCCTATTCCATGAAACCCTGTTTGTGTTTCGTCAAGAATTTGGTAAAAATCGCTTTTGCATATTAGTTCTTTAGGAATAACATTGAGCCCAGCTTCCTCGATACACTCTCTTTTGATGCAATCTTCGTGACTTTCATGTTGATTAACCCCGCCGCCCAGTAAGAAATACGCCTTTTGTCTATTGTTAAGATGCGTCATGGTAACGGGGATACGCCCTTGGTTATCAAACCCGATGCCATAGGCGCCAATACGATCCTGGTAAGCAATCCCAGGGTTGTTGTGTCCAAATGTTTTTTCTAACATATATTCAACCTGTTATTTGAAATTGTAAATAATATTCTACAAAAGGCTTAATATTTTTTTGTGGCAAGTTCGAACCCAATACGTCTATAAGTGAACGCGCTAAGTTACCCAAGGCGTTTATAAGCGGGAGGAAGCCTGTAATTGTTTGATCAACGAGAAAGTACAAGGCGGATAGGGCATTAAAACCCTAAACACATGGCTCAGTGCTTTTTTTATTTACTTTTTATTTTGGGCTTGGCCATATGAAGGATATGGATTGTTACAGCCGTACCGATACAGCAAAGTAGGAATGAAATCCAAAAATTCTTAACCACTACCATAGAAAGAAGAAGCATCCCCCATAACCAAATCAAATTGAGTAAAACTTGTTTTCGCGAAAGGCCAGTTCTATGCTCGTAGTTTTCAATATGCTCCCTGAACAAAGGAAGTTTTATGATTCTGGCTTTTATTTTGGGTGTTGATGAAAAGCAGGCAACAGAGGCTAAAACAAAAGGCGTTGTTGGCCAAACAGGTAAAAACAAACCAATGATCCCCAAACCAAGAAATATAAAACCAAGTGCCGTTAGAAGAATAATTTTTATTTGCAACGTATAACCAAACTGTAAAAATGAATACAATATGTTAGTTTAAGCCCAATAATAATATTTGCAATAGGGTGTAAACAAAAAATCATAGCTAAAACCGAAATTGAGAAGAATTCTAAGATTTTAAAATAACCCAATCCAGGCGTTTTGTACGCTTAAAACTACCGCTCTCGCCGCATACGATGATCAGCTTGTTCAGCGGTTGATTGAAAAGGTCACTGCTCAAGAGGACAAAGTCGTCGTGGAATTCAAATACGGTGTGACAGTGGATATGGATGCATAAGGATAAAACGGTAAAGGCACCCTTCGCTCAGATTTTGGACAGGGTGCCTTATTTTAATCCTGTAATAAGTTCAAATATTGCGATAGTCTTTCCCTTACATATTCTCCGACCATCTTTACCATCAGAGATGCATCGTTGTCCCGATAATAGCTATTAAAGCAGGAATAGTATTTTTTCCTGTCGGTAAATTTCATGTCGATGGGCGGGTAGCCCGCCTGCATCAGCATCAGGTTTAAAATTAGCCGCCCGGTACGTCCGTTGCCATCAATGAAAGGGTGAATGCCCTCGAAATCCAGGTGGAACAATGCTGCTGTCTCTATGATGTGCCGGTTATCTCGGGACAAGTCTGCAAGCAACCTTTCCATCTGTACCGGAACAAGGTAAGGCTGCGGCGGTTCATGGTGAGCGCCCATGATTTTTACCGGGATTCTCCTGTATAGGCCCTTGTCCTCCGGTTTGTTTATCAGGACGAGGGAATGAATTTTACGGATTATCCGTTCCGAAATCGCAACCTTATCGCTGACAAGGGAAACGACATAAAGGAAGGCGTCGCGATGCCCCACCGCTTCCAGATGGTCTTTCAGCGGCTTTTTATCAATCGTCACACCCACCAGAACAAGCGCGGTTTCCTGCAGCGTGAGTGTGTTGCCCTCGATAGCGTTGGAGTTGTAGGTAAATTCCACAAGGAATTCGTCCTGCAAGCGCTTCAACTCCCCGCTGGTCAGAGGACGCCGCCGGTCAAGCTCCGCTTTCATCTCGTCAATGGCGTTGAACAGCGCGGCGTATTGTTCCGGAATCTCTTTGCCGCGCAGGCTGCGTCCGTCAATGGGCTTAAGTGCACCTTCTGGGATGAGATAGGAGCGCCCTTCTTTGACAACTCCTTCTATCCGTCCCTCTGCACAAAGCACACGAACACGGCGGTCGGATATGCCCCACCGTTCTGACGCCTGTTTTACTGTGATATATTGCATCGCTTCACCTCCTCAGCCTTATTTATAGCATACCACATTATCGGAATAATATCAACATGTTTATTGATATTGTCGAATATATTATTCCTTTAACATTTGACAGTCTTAGCCATCCTGGTCCTTCACCCTATCTTGTTGAATCCCCTTATTCTTTCAAGCATAAAAATCAACCAAAGAAATGAAACAATAAAGGTTGTCCTCTGCCATATTCCAGAGTAATTTGGCAGGTAAAGTATGAGGATCGAAAGAACTGTAGTCACAAACCCAACCACCACGTCAATGATCCGATGCTTTGCGCCTATTCCTATAAAGGGGATGAAATGGCAAAAATAACAAACGAAAAGCCAACACTGGATGTAAAAATCGAATGCAGTTTATCTTCTAAGGAGTCAAAAACAGCATCTTCTATCTTCGGTGCATGATGGAAGGTCCCGGTCAGTGTGAAGCTCAGCCCGAAAATACTAAATAAAATTTGGGAGAACCAAAATCTCCCCAAATGCAGCCAAGATTCTAAGACGCCTGCAATGCCGACTTTGATAATGTCGGCGATGAGATTCACCGACTGCGTGATCGAAAGCAAAAACTGCAGGTCGAAAACGTCAACTGTGAGGAACTGAAAAAAACGGATTGCAGACATGGGCACATTCCTAATGAAGCAATCCATTGCCCTTACCGCATACGATCAGCAGCTTGTTCGGCGGTTGATTGAAAAGGTTACGATCTACGAGGACAAAGGCATCGTGGAATTCAAATACGGTGTGACAGTAGATGTGGAAGAATAAGGGTAAAAACAAACGGGGCTCTCTACGAGATTTGGTGTAGGGTGCCTTGTTTGTTTGATTTTGACTGTCAACATATAAAATCTTTTATAAGCGATCACTTATTTTCGTTACGAACTTCTCCACACCTTCATCAATTATATCAATCAACGAGGATTGATCCTCAAAATTCGGTTTGGGTGATAATATGCATTCAATGATAGCATCTGGATTATTAGGATCATGAAAGACGTTCACATCACCAGAAATATTACTGTTAAGTAAAGATGCGTAACTTTTTGCAATGCCTCTATTCCGAGCAGAAAGCCATACTTCAAAGCCTCCCTTATCATGTAAATACACAATGGCTATTTTCAAACCTTTATCCTTTAATGACTTCGTGTTCAAAGAAAAATATGACATATCCATGTAACCTTGATATGTACTGCTCACATCGTAATGCGGGTATTTCTTAATAAACTCAGCTCTCAATTTCCCTAAAAAGTCTATTATTCCTTTGTATGCAATTTGTATTTCACCTTGCTGCAAATGATGCGTGTACTCTTCAATTAACTCATTCAGACTCTTCATATTTCGTCTCCTTGATTTTTACATCGTTTTGTCTAACATCCAACCTGTTCACACAACCCCGCCAAATCCCAAAAAACATCTAAATCGTTCACTCGCCGAACCCATGTTATCTAACCTGTATACTCGCCAAGCACCGACATCTAATCTGCTCTGTCGTACTCAAAATTTTCGGCTTTGACTTATTCCCACGAACCTGTTTTTATGCGATTTCAGTCCGCCGGACTTTTACTCGCAAATCTCAAAAAGCCCTTGTTTCAAGCCTTTTCCAAGCCCTCACTCTTTTACCCTCGCCATCATCACAATCGACTCGA
>CAYPKT010000017.1:0-47801 GCA_964411385.1 uncultured Candidatus Brevefilum sp.
TTCATAATTCCAACTTGTATACACATGAAAGCTTACAAACCTTTGCATACACAGGGAAGATTATATAAAACCTAATTTCTAATTAATATAAAGGAATTATTCTTATTTGTCAATTATTACTTTTATTAAAATTTTTTATTTTGTGTGTAAACATTGAATTTGTTTCAGTAATAATCAAAAGTTCACTAAATTTATTTATATTATTTTTAAATTTCATATTGATGTGATTTGAGAACTGCGAGCATTATTGTTTGGGGCAGTTCTAGCGTTAAAGGATAGCATCAAATCTCGTTCCACATTCTTCACAATTACCAAATTGGTCAAGACCAAATATTTGGACCTTATAACCTAAACGAGAAATTAATTCTTTTCCGCAAACTTTGCAAAAAGTTCCTTCACTTCCAAATAAATTGCCAATATAAACGTAGTTCAAACCTGTCTCTTTTGCAATTTCTTTTGCCCGGTAAAGGATCGATTCTTCTGTTGGCTCAGAGTCTAATTTTTTATATTGTGGGTAAAAGCGACTCAAATGCCATGGCGTTTCAGGCCCTAATTCATTGCAAATGAATTCTGCCAAATTACGGATTTCATTAAGATCATCGTTTAGCCCCGGGACGATTAACGTTGTAATTTCTAACCAAATCCCCATGGATTTCATTATGCGACAACTCTCAAGGACAGGTTCAAGACGCCCCCCCATATATTTTCGATATGTGTCATCACGAAACGCTTTGATATCTACGTTTGCCGCATCCAGATAAGGGTGAAAGTATTCAAGCATCTCTGATGTCATAAATCCATTGGTCACAAAAACATTTTTCAACCCTTTTGACCGAGCGATTATGGCGGTGTCATAGCAATATTCAAAAAAGATGGTCGGTTCTGTATAAGTATAAGAAATCGATTCACACTTCTCTCTACTTGCCAATTCAACTGCATCTTTTGGCATTAACCGCTTCCCTCGCGGCAAATCCATAATCTTTGGCATTTGAGAAATTTGCCAATTTTGACACCATTCACAACGAAAGTTGCATCCAGGCATTGCTACAGAAAATGACCTTGAACCTGGCATAAAGTGGTATAAAGGTTTTTTTTCGATTGGATCAACGTTTTCAGCAATTAAGTTCCCATACACAAATGTAACCAAATTACCACCCTGATTTTCACGGACTCGGCAAATTCCACGATTCCCCATTTTGATTTTACATCGGTGAGCGCACAGATTGCATTGGATAGATCCATCTTCAATTTTCTTGTACAGTAAAGCCTCTCGTTGCATAATAGTCTCCTGCAATTAATCGCTATCTACCCCAATCATAACAGATCATCAGATTGCATTCCACCTTACTATTTGCCAATATTATTTCACTACTCGGAAGAATCGAAATAATCTATACGAAACCACCGTTACTATGCTGTTTACTTTAATTGCATTTAAGTATTTGCATTGATATTATTGTAGTTAATAAATTAATTGCTGCACTTTGTGTTTGGTGTAATAACATAAGAAAACAAACCAGCAATTCAATGCTGGTTTGTCAGGTTCCTAAAGAGTTTTTAAGGTTCAAGCGCCGTATTTTTCTAATTTACCAGCATGAGCAATAGCTAATGGCATCAACTCAAAGGCTGGGATACGAACCCCCAGGCCTCCTTGTCGGCAGGCACCTTCACCAAATTCAGCGATACCATCTGGTCTACAGCGTTTTGCATAAAACAATACAGGAACTGGGTGCCAGCTATGTTGTTTCATTAAGCAAGGTGTGCTATGGTCACCTGTAATTATCAATACCGATGGATCTAAATTTAAAATACGGGGTATTAATGCGTCGACAGCTTCAATTTCACCAACCTTTCTGTCGAAATCACCGTCTTCACCGTAGCTATCCGTTTTTTTAATATGCACAAAAAAGAACTCGTAGTTGTCCCAATTTTGTTCAAGCATTTCAATTTCTTCTTCGTAAGAATTTGCCGCAGGAGCGACATTCATTCCGACCAACTTAGAAACGCCGCGATACATCGGGTACATTGCAATTGCCAACGGGCTAACTCCGAAGACATTTTCAAATTCTGGCCAGTCAGGGAGCTTTGCAAAGCCTCGCAATAAAAACAAATTAGCTGGAGATTCATCTTTTAGGATCTCCGCCGCTTGCCGCACAAATTCCTGAACGATTTCCGCAGCTTTTTTAGATTCCGAATCCATCGCAAGTGCCTCAAGTGGTTTTTTGCCTACAAATTGAGGGTCTGTATCATGAATATTTGGGCTAAGCCCTTCTCCACGTAGAATAAGAACAAAACGGTATTCTTTTTCAGGTTTCAGGAAAATTTCCACACCGGGTATATTTACTTTTTCAAGCAATAGATTGCATAAGCGTTCGCCCACTTCTGTTGGGATCCGCCCTGCCCGGCGATCCGTAACAAAACCATCCTCATCGACTGTGCAGAAATTACCGCGTGCGGCTATATCATTTTTTTGCAAATCAAAATCGACGCCTAAAGCCGAAAGCACGCCTCGACCTACAACATATTTTAGTGGGTCGTAACCGAATAGAGAAAGATGGGCAGGACCGCTACCTGGTGTGATTCCCGTTCTTATGGCCTGGTGCAAGCCTAACATGCTCTTTTTTGCTAATGCGTCCATGTTGGGCGTATTAGCTGCTTCCAGTTCTGTTTTTCCGCCTGGTTCCATGGGTAAACCACCCAAGCCATCCATCACTAAAAGAACAATTTTCTCTTTTGAATTGTCAACAAGTAAAGGTTTTAATATATCAAAGCTCATAATCGAGTTCTCCTATACGCATTTATTCTAACTTATTAAAATATGATTATAGGCTTTTTAAACTGATTTGGTTAACCAATCCAGCAATTTGACTAAATGTTTAATTAATAATATGTGTTTGCATTAAGGTGAGAACCATAACGCGTTGACACAAAACCGCTTTTAAGGTAACCTAGTCTTTGAATAAATTTTCATTTCAACTAATTACAATTTTATGATCTACGATAGCGCCAAAAGAAAACATCCTGCAATTGAAGAACTCATCTCTTTATATAGGTATCGAGATTTAATTTATCAACTTGTTCGCAGAGATATTGTCGCCCGATATAAAAGATCAATCCTTGGCGTTGCATGGACAATGTTAAACCCTTTAGGAACCATGTTGATTATGGTTATTGTTTTCTCGCAAGTGTTCCATGGAACTGAAAATTATTCCGCCTATGTCTTAACCGGTATCATATGTTGGACAATGTTCTCGCAATCAACCAGCATGGCGATGAATTCTATGGTTTGGGGCAGCCAGCTTTTTCAGCAAATCTACTTACCTCGCAGTTCCTTTGTTATCTCAACAATTTTAGCAAGCATGGTGAACTTCGTTTTATCTCTTGTTCCACTCGGATTAATCTTTTTAATTACTGGCGTCCCTTTAAGACTTTCAGCATTATTTTTACCAGTGTTCATGATATTTTTATTTTCTTTCTCTCTGGGCGTGGCGCTTTTGCTATCAACAATTGCTGTGTTTTTCCCAGATGTAGCAGATCTATACCCTGTTCTTCTTATGGCATGGATGTATCTTTCACCAATCATTATGCCCCTTGAATTTTACCGGAAGATCTTAAATGGTTTGCTATTATACGTTAATCCCTTCTATTACCTGATCAATCTTTTTCGCATTCTAATGTTAGACGGGTTCATTCCCCACTGGCAGACCTGGGCTGCAACTGCCTTTGTTTCTTTTGGGACTCTTATCATTGGATGGATCATATTTTGTAAAAAGGGAGATTCTTTCGCCTACCATGTCTAACAACAATTTATTGAATATCCCTACAGACGCTGCTATTATTTTAAACAATGTTTCACTCTCTTACCGTTTGCCGAGTGAGGCAATTCGCACATTTAAAGAATATGCAATTCGATTGGTTCAGGGACGAATCAAACATAATTCTTTTTGGGCTTTGAAAAACATTAACTTAGAAGTAAAAAAGGGTGAAATATTTGGCATTCTTGGCCGAAATGGGGCAGGAAAATCAACGCTGTTAAAAGTGATATCGAAAGTACTTATTCCGGTCGAGGGCCGTGTATGGGTTAAAGGTTACATAAGTCCATTACTACAATTGGGTGCAGGATTTCACCCAGAATTGACTGGTCGTGAGAATATTTTCTTAAACGCTACCTTGTTGGGCCATTCTCGAACAGAAATAGAAAACAAATTAGATGAAATTATTGACTTCGCAGAAATAGGGACGTTTATCGATGCACCATTGAGAACCTATTCATCAGGAATGAATGCACGTCTGGGGTTTGCAGTTGCATCTGCCTGGCAACCAGATATTCTTATCTTGGATGAAGTCTTATCGGTCGGCGACGCAGCTTTTCAAGAAAAAAGCTTCAACAGAATGATCCAATTTCGAGATAGCGGTGCCACAGTTTTATTGGTATCTCATTCGATTGAAAAGATTCGCGATCTCTGCCAAAGAGCACTTTGGTTAGATAAAGGAGAGGTCCAAATGGTCGGGCCAGTAAATGAAATTATCGAATCGTATGCTCAAGCACTTTCACTTCGTCGCCTACGGTAACTAAAGACATTAGAAAAATAAGTAGAGCTTTTTGGTGTGCTCCACACACATTGGACTTAAAAACATCAATCCTGTTATAATTTTTATCGATTATCATTATTCTGAGGTTTGCCAATGACAATTTTTACACCTACGAAGATTCCAGAAGTCGTTCTTATTCAGCCTAAACTTTTTAAAGATGCTCGTGGTTTTTTTATGGAGACTTATCAAAAAGAGCTTTTTAGCCAGGCGGGAATTCCTGAAGATTTTGTTCAAGACAATCACTCATCCTCAAAAAAATATGCGCTCCGTGGGCTTCATTATCAAGTTACACATACTCAGGGGAAACTCCTCAGGGTTATCATTGGAGAAATCTTCGATGTAGCTGTAGATCTACGCAAGAATTCGCCTACATATGGTAAATGGGTCGGTGCCTATTTATCCGATAAAAATTATGAGCAAATTTGGATTCCGCCAGGTTTTGCTCATGGTTTTTTTGTGTTGTCCGATCGCGCTGACGTTGTCTACAAAACAACAGATTATTATGATGCAAGCGGCGAACGAACAATCCGATGGGATGACCCAACCTTAGCCATCGATTGGCCTATCCCTCAAGATGTTTTACCGGTTATCTCAGAAAAAGATACGAATGGCGTCAGTTTTCTCAAAGCGGAGGTTTTTAAATGATCAAAAATATCTTAGTCACAGGGGGCGCTGGGTTTATTGGCTCGAATTTTGTCCGGTTCGCTCTCAACCATATGGGTGTTCAAAAAATAATTAACCTTGACTTGCTTACATACGCAGGGAGCCTGGAGAATATTAAAGACATTCAGCACAATGATCGCCACATTTTTGTTCATGGAGATATTTGTGACCAAACCCTTATCGAAAATATACTGCGAGAACACCAAATTGATACGATCGTCCACTTTGCTGCTGAATCTCATGTGGACCGCTCTTTAACAGGTCCTGATGCTTTCATTCAGACCAATATATTTGGTACTTTCTCTCTTTTGGAAGCAGCACGCAAAGTATGGTTATCCGAGCGTAAAATCAATCAGGATCATGTGCGTTTTCATCATGTATCTACTGATGAAGTTTATGGGACCCTTGAGCCAACTGACCCTCCTTTTGAAGAAGTAACACCTTATTCGCCCAGATCGCCTTATGCTGCATCAAAAGCCAGCAGCGATCACCTTGTTCGTTCTTATCATCATTCGTTTGGGCTACCAATTACAATTTCTAATTGTTCAAATAACTACGGACCATACCAGTTTCCTGAAAAATTAATTCCTTTAATTATCTTGAATGCGATTACCGGTAAACCACTCCCCATCTATGGTGATGGCATGCAAATCAGGGATTGGTTATATGTGGAAGACCATTGTGAAGCTATATGGGAAATTCTCCAAAAAGGGAAAGATGGCGAATCTTATAACATCGGTGGGGATAACCAACCGCCAAACATTGAGATTGTAAAAACAATTTGCCGCTTATTGGATGAAGAGGATATTTCGCAAGAATTTCGTCCGCATGAGCAATTAATAAAATATGTAACCGATCGCCCAGGGCACGACCGTCGCTATGCCATGAATATCGACAAAATAAATCACGAGTTAGGCTGGCAGCCAAACGTTGATCTTCAAGAAGGTCTTAAAAAAACAATTAAATGGTATATCAATAACCTTGATTGGTTAAATTCTATTATTAAGGAAAAAGATTATCAAAATTGGGTTGAAGTGAATTATCAAAAAAGAGAGGATAAATGAAAGGTATTATTTTAGCAGGCGGGCGAGGCTCAAGGCTTTTTCCCTTAACAGTTGCAATTAGCAAGCAATTATTGCCTGTTTACGACAAGCCAATGATTTACTATCCTCTCTCGATGCTGATGTTAGCTTTAATTAGAGAGATTCTTATCATCACCACCCCTGAGGATCAGGATCAATACAAACGACTATTAGGCGATGGCTCTCAATGGGGGCTTTCCTTCGAATACGTTATCCAAACTGAACCAAGGGGGCTTGCGGACGCTTTTATCGTCGGTAGTGATTTTGTTGGTGATCAACCAGCAGCATTAATATTGGGAGATAACATATTTTACGGAGGTGGGCTACCCACTATGCTCCGGTCAGCATCAACCTTAGATAAAGGTGCAATCATTTTTGCTTACCCTGTTCATGACCCTGAAAGATACGGTGTCGTTGAATTCAATTCAGAAGGCAAAGCAATTAGCTTAGAAGAAAAGCCACAGCATCCCCGTTCTCGCTTTGCTGTGCCAGGGATGTATTTTTATGATAATCGCGTGGTTGAATTTGCAAAAAACCTGGCGCCCTCTGCGCGTGGTGAAATTGAAATTACAGATTTAAATCGAATCTATATGGAAATGGATCAGCTGCAAGTCATCGAACTTGGAAGAGGTGTTGCCTGGCTTGATGCTGGGATGCACCACTCTCTTTTGCAGGCTTCGAATTACGTTCAAGCCGTAGAAGAGCGCCAAGGGATGATGATTTCCTGTCCTGAGGAAATTGCCTTCAGAATGGGCTTTATTGATAGAAACCAGTTGCAAAAACTTGCCGAGTCTTTTAATGGCAATCGTTATGGAGAGTATTTACAACATTTAGTTGAAGGGAAGATTGCTTAATTTACTATAGTGCATTTCCTTTTCACAATAGGCTGAGCTTGAATTAACAACTCAATTGAGCCACATAATTTTAGGCTGTTATTTTTTATGTCAATATCTATTATTATTCGCGCGTTTAACGAAGAAAAGCATATCGGGCGGTTATTATTTGGTATCTCTCAACAAACCTATCCGAATCCTGAAATTATATTAGTAGATTCTGGGTCAACAGATAAAACGTTAGAAATTGCCTCGCAATACCCGGTGCAGGTTGTTCATATTTCATCTGATGAATTTACTTTTGGTCGCTCTTTAAATTTTGGTGTCGCCGCTGCGAGTGGCGAATTCGTTGTAAATATCAGCGCTCACTGCTACCCAGTTTTTCCCGATTGGTTGGAACAATTAACAAAACCTTTCATAGATCATTCTATTGGCTTATCATACGGTAGACAAATTGGTGGTCTATCAAACCATTATTCAGAGCATCAATTTTTCAATAAGTATTTTCCTGAAGTTTCTGTTGGTCAACAAAATCACCCTTATTCTCATAACGCCAATGCGGCTATTCGCAAGAATTTGTGGATGCGTCATCCTTACGATGAGCATTTGACTGGGCTTGAGGATTTAGCATGGAGTAGTTGGATGATGGACGAAGGTTATTCGATTGCTTATGTTGCCGAAGCTGAGGTGGTCCACTTACACGAGGAAACTTATAGACAAGTAAACAACCGTTATCGGCGTGAAGCCATTGCGATGAAACAAATTCTTCCGCAATCAAAATTTTCTCTTATGGATTTTTTAAAAATGTGGACTAAAACATCGTTCCTCGATTCAATTCAAGCCAAAAGAGAAAAGGTATTACACAAGCATTTATTTTCAATTCTAACTTTCAGGCTCATGCAATATTGGGGTACTTATCAAGGGTTTAATTATTCAGGTGAAATCACCAGTGATCTCCATCGATCTTTTTATTATCCTGAACACCTTTTAGACAAGAAAACACCTAAACCTCGACAAATAGACCCTATTGATTACCAAAGCAATTGAATTATTGCATCCATAGCTATTTTTAATTGGACAATTATAGAACCTGCACATTTGATTGTATAATCAAATGAAATTAAATTAATTAATTATTATTTCTAAATGGTTATATAGTCATTAGCGTTATGAATGGAACACCATGAACATTTTACTTTTAGGTAGCACTGGACAATTAGGCTGGGAACTTAACCGCACTTTACTTTCCTTTGGAAATCTTATTCCTTTAGATTATCCACAAATCGATATGAGTGACCCAAAAAACATCCAATCTATCGTTAAAGAATTCAAACCAAACCTGATTATTAATTCAACCGCGTATACCAATGTGGATAAAGCCGAGTCAGAACCTGAATTAGCGATGGCCATAAATGGATCGGGGCCAGGTATTTTAGCCCAAGAAGCTAAAATATCGGGTGCTGCCCTAATTCATTATTCTACTGATTATGTATTCGATGGTAAAAAAGGAATGCCTTATACCGAAAGAGATAATCCAACTCCTGTGAGTATCTATGGGGTAACGAAACTGGCTGGTGAAAATGCCATAAAAGATGTCGGAGGTGCGTATATTACCTTACGGACAAGTTGGGTTTATTCATTGCGTCGACCATCTTTTGTTACTAAGGTCCTTGCGTGGGCTCGCCAAAATGAAACACTTCGAATTGTAGACGATCAAGTAAGTCGACCAACCTGGGCACGCACATTAGCTGAATTGACGTCGCAAATCATTGCCCAGGGGAAAAACGACCCTATCGGTTTTATTGGGGAAAATCAAGGTCTTTATAACTTGGGAGATAATGGTTTTTGCAGCCGATACGATTGGGCAAAAATGATTCTGACGCTCGATCCTGACAAAAAATCTCAGGTGGTGAAGGATTTGTTGCCAGCGAAAAGTGAAGAGTTCGATACACCAGCTCAGCGCCCTTTGATTTCCACTTTGGATTTAAATAAATTTACAAATCAGTTTAATTTAATTCCTCCATCTTGGGAAATCAGCTTAAAGTTGTCTCTGAGAAACAATTAACTATCTACCACAGTGGACTCGTAATATGGAAAAAAAAAGGATTAATGTTACAACGACCTATTTACCAGATCTGAAAGAATATATTTCGTATTTAGAGAAGATTTGGGAAAGTAAGCAATTAACTAATAATGGCACCTACGTTTTAGAATTAGAACAAAAGCTTAAAGAATATTTAGGGGTTAAACATTTATTTTTAGTCACCAATGGAACCATAGCTATTCAACTTGTAATTAGGGCAATTGAGGTTCCAGGCGAAATTATTACTACCCCCTTCTCCTATGTGGCTACAACTTCATCGATCGTTTGGGAAGGTTGCGTGCCGATATTTGTAGATATCGATCCACAAACCTTGTGTATTGATCCAAATTTAATCGAAACTGCCATTACTAAAAACACTGTTGCTATTTTGGCTACTCATGTATATGGCATCCCTTGTGACGTAAAAGCCATTGAAAAAATTGCAAGAAAACATAATCTCCGAGTTATCTACGATGCTGCACATACTTTTGCTGTTAAATACGATGGCAGATCTCTTGCTTCTTATGGCGACATTTCAACACTAAGTTTTCACGCCACAAAACTGTTTCACATGGCAGAAGGCGGTGCCATTGTGACCAATGATGATCTGCTTGCACATAAAATAAAATATTTAAGGAATTTTGGTCATCGGGGACAAGAAGATTTTTGGGGCCTTGGAATCAATGCGAAGACTTCTGAGCTACATGCCGCCATGGGTTTGTGCATACTCCCCCATTTAGATGAAATTCTACACGCTCGCGAACAGATTTGTTCTTGGTATGATACATTATTGATTGGAACAAAACTAACTCGACCGGTGATACCAACCCATACCATATATAATTTTATTTATTATCCAGTCATTTTTCCAAGTGAAACTTCTCTTTTAAAAGTTAAGGAAATATTAAATTCAAATTCGATATTTCCCAGAAGGTACTTTTACCCAGCTCTGACAAAACTGCCTTATGTAACAGACCAAACTGCGCACATAAGCGAGGACATCTCAACAAGGGTTCTATGCCTGCCTTTGGACGCAGAACTAGATTTTAATTCAGTTTCACGAATAGCGAACCTAATTAAAAGTAACTTATGAGACGATTCATAAGGAAAACAATATGCCTCATACACGAATTATTTATTAAAAATCATTTTAAACGTAAAGCTGTATTTGATAAATAACAATTGGATTGTCAGGAATTCAGCAAGGACATGAAAGCCTTTTTGTTCCTAATAATAAAAAAAATATTAATAAAAAATGGTTTTTCTAATCATTATGCACCCTGGTATGCCAACATGCTTGTCGAAGATTTGTTTGATCGCAATTTTTCTTTAAAAAATAAAGTATGGGCATACAAAAGAGGCTTTAGGTCCTCTAAGGTTGATCAATATGGCTTAAGCGAATCAAATTACAAGAATTACCTGCCAGAGTATAAATATTATCAGTTACACCCGATCAACGGACAATTTAGTCATTGGATCGACGACAAACTAACCATTCGCTACCTTTTAGAACCTTTTAAACAATACCTGCCCAAGTATTATTTTCACCTTGGGCAAGGGGAAATCATTTGTTTACCCGATCTCCCCTTTAACACAACCGCAACAATTGATAATATCATTTCCTTATTAGATAATAAAGAAGAACTTACTGCAAAATTGTTGAACGCGTCAGGTGGTCATGGATTCATAAAGCTGGAAACAAAGAATGGTTACTACCTGGTAAATAACAAAATATTTACCCAAGATCAATTTTCAAATTTCTTATTAAAATGGAAGGGCCAAGCTAACGACGGTTACTTAATTACCGAATTTGTTCATCCCAGTAAACAATTTAAGCGAATTTGGGATAAATCCACCAATACCATTCGTGTTTCAACGATGCGAAACGTAAATCAGGCTGCCAAAATAGTCGACGGGTTTGTGAGAATTGGAAGTGAAAAAACAGGCTACACAGATTCAGCCCCTGAGGAATCTATTGTTTGCAAGCTAAATATTGTTGACGGTACGTTTTCTGACGCAATTATCATAGATCATCAACAATATAAAAAATGCCCTTACCATCCAAACACAGGTGCATTGCTTGAAGGGAAAATCCCTAATTGGGAGACTGTCAAAAAGGTTGTCCTTGAAGTTTCAAATTATATTTCTCATGTTAAATATATGGGGTTTGATATTGTAATTACTGATGATAGTTTAAAAATTATTGAAATAAATTCACATCAGGGGATAGGTTTTAATCAAATTTATAAACCGTATTTACAAGACGAATTAACAAGACCTTTCTTTTTATCACTTTTAGAGCATAAAAAACAAGAACTTGCTTTCAAAAATAGTACAACACTTGGAGGGAAACTGTTATTTTTTTTGATAAATATGAAGAATCGTTTGAAGTCGTTAATAAATTGGTAAGCCATAAATGAATTCACACAATAGGCAGGTTTGGCTATAGGTCAACAAAAAAGAAGTTTGATTAAACAACCCGGTTGGTTTTGTGTTTATAATAAAAAAACGTTACAATGATTTAAAGTTTTTTATTTAAATTGAAAAATAATTTATCAGGTCATTGCAATTAACTATTTGACACTTAAAGTAGAAATATAAAATTAACCATAGATTAGTAAAATTTCATGAAATCATATTTAATTTCATTAACAAAAAATAATTTCCTAAAGAATGGATTCTCTGAACATTATTCTTATTGGTTTTCTAAAAAAATCATCGATGATTTATTTGATCGAACAATTCCTATCGGCAAATATTTTTGGGCTTATAAGCGAGGTTTCACTCCTAAGAAAGTAAGCTTATTCAATTTGGATGAAAACAATTACAGAAATTATCTTTCTGATTATGATTACTTTCAATTACATCCTATCAACGGGCAATTCACGCATTGGATAGATGATAAGTTAACATTCCGATATCTTTTAGAGCCTTTCCATCAATACCTGCCTAAATATTATTTTCATCTTGATCGTGGTGAAGTTTTCCGGTTACCTGATTATTCCGGCAAGCTACCCATATCAATTGATCAAGTAATTTCTTTTTTAAAAGAGCAAAAAGAACTCGCTGCAAAATTATTAAATGCTTCTGGGGGTGATGGGTTTTATAAATTATCAGCACGGGATGACAATTATTTTTTAAACGACAAGAAAGTAAGTCGGCAAAATTTATTTAATATTTTTTCCGAATGGAGAGATAACATCGGCGGTGGCTATTTACTAACCGAGTATTTACACCCATGCGAAGAATTTTCACGAATTTGGCCTAAATCAACCAACACGATTCGTGTTTCAATTATCCGGAATAAAAATGAACCGCCAATTATTGTTGACGGGTTTATGAGATTCGGCAGTAGCATAACAAACTATACAGATTCAGCTATATCGGGGGGCATTGTATGTAGGTTAAACATTAATGATGGTACGTTTTATGATGGGGCAATAATTGGGAAGAGCGATATCCAAAAAATTAAACGTCATCCTGATACTGACAGCTTGCTTGAAGGCGTAATTCCACATTGGGATAATGTTAAAAGCGTTATTTTAGATATCAGCAATTATATTTCTCATAATATTTATATGGGATTCGATGTTGTAATAACAGATGACGGTTTCAAAATCATCGAAATTAATTCTCACCGTGGTCTAATTACCAACCAATATTATCAACCCTATCTTCAAGATGAAGTTATTAAAATATTTTTTACAACACAAATAGCAGAGAAAAAACAAGAAGTAAAATTATTAAAAGCATCCAGACCTTTAGGGAAATTTCTCAATATGCTTAAGAAATTAAAACACCGGGTAAGCTTGTTGACAAAAACTCACACCAGGGAGAAAGTTTAACATGACAGAGAATAATCCTAAGGTGTCAATAATTTTAACATCCTATAACCATTCAAAATTCTTACGTCAGTCTATCGAAAGTGCGTTGGATCAAACTTTTTCTGACTTTGAATTAATAATCATTGATGACCATTCTACAGACAACTCCTGGGAAATCATCCAAGAATATCAAGATAAACGTATTGTCTCGATTCGAAATGAAGTCAATCAACGTTCGGGGGTTATCCGCAATGCAATTGACAATTATACGTCGGGAAAATACATAGCAATTCATCATTCAGATGATTTATGGGAACCAACTAAAATTGAAAAACAAGTAAATTATCTTGACACACATCAGGATGTCGGTGCTGTTTTTACACATGCAACGATCATTGATGAAAATAACACAATAGTTACCAATGATTCTCATCCATACTTTCAGAAATTCAACCAACCCAATCGAAATAGATTTGAGTGGCTTAGATATTTTTTTTATTATGGCAATGCCCTGTGTAACCCCAGTGGTCTGAGGCGAAAAGCCCATTTTAATAAATTGACACCTAATTTTGGTTTTCTTCAATTGCCAGACCTGGCTCTATGGGTGCAGCTGTCTCTAAAATACGAAATCCATGTTATTCAAGAAGAGCTAACTAAATTCCGTGTAGATTCAAGTAAGACAGGTTGGAGCGCAGATAAACCTCAAAATCGGGTAAGGATACAATACGAAACCCTGAAAATTTTAGATTTATATACTCGAATACAAAATAAAAATGATTTACTTCAGATTTTTCCTGAGGCAAGTCAGTTTTTGTCGGATGAATATGTTGATATTCCATTTGCGCTGGGTATGGTTGCAACTACTGCCGGTCAAACACAACAACATTTTTTATTTGGACTTAACCTTCTTTTTACTGCCATTAATGACCCATCAAGAGTAAAGCAGCTTGAAAAGTATTTTGGTTTCAACCAAAAGGCTTTCAATGAACTCACTGCAAAGTACGACATTTTTTTTACTGAAGAAGTACGAAATCTACGGGAAGCATTAGAAAAAGCGCAAAAAGAAATCTTGTTTTATTCAGAAAGCAAAAGCTGGAGATATACTAAAATTTTCAGAAATTTATCTAAATGGCTAAAAATAGATTGAATTTATAGATTTTTTCTTGTTGCATTCAGGGGCCCAGAAAAACAGCTTTTTTCATAAAGGATATAATCTAATACTGAGTTATATCATTTTATTTAATTTTAAATAAATTTCGTAAATCAAGCGCCACTACTAACAAATCATGGCTGAAAAACAAAACATACAAAATTCATTAAAGGAAAATAGTCCAAAAATTTTGCTCGCGATTTTTCTTTTATTGTTTTTAATCAATTCAATCTACCTGGCACTCAATTTAAAACAAGGCATCATCCCAGATGAACCAGCGCATTTTATTTTTTCTAAGCATTTCTCAACGACCTTAGGCATTCCGCCTGACACATCTGAAACTTATTCCTGGGGGTGGTACATTCAACAAAACCCATTTCTTTACCATTGGATTGCTGGAAGAATCATCAATATCACAAAGTTAATTTTTCCAGAAATAAACGATTGGAATTTGTTGATTGTTTTGCGTTTGTCCAATGTGTTATTTTCATTATTTACCATCATTTTCTGTTTTTTAATTGCCCGTGAACTAATCAAACATAAATGGTGGCAAATTTTACCAGTATTTTTGCTCATAAACACATTGATGTTCCTTTTTTTATCCTCAGGGGTTAATTATGATAATCTTGCGAATTTGTTTTGTGCTGCAGGTCTTTACTTTTTTATACGTGTATTCACCAGAAATGATTTTATAAAAAATAGCTTATCGTGGCTAACGTTAATCGGTTTAGGGTGTTTAGTAAAATACACGATTTTGCCACTGGCATTGGCTATGGGTCTAGCATGGATTGCTTATATTTATCAAAATCGGAAATCAATACCACTGAACTTTGCTTTCAACCTACGATCAATTCTGGTTGTATTCGTTACTGTGTTGATTCTTGTAGGAAATTTTGCAATTTATGGCGTAAACATGATTAGTTATCAATCAATACGTCCGCCTTGCCGAGAAATTCTATTAGAGTCACAATGTAAAATCAGCCCATATGAGCAGAGAAACCAAGAGATGGCCCCAAAAGGCAGGCTTTCAATCCGAGAAAGTATCCAATTAGGATACCCTTCACCCTTACGGTACGCTGTTGATGACTGGGTAGAGAATATGTTGATGCGAACTTTTGGATTAATTGGGCACAAGTCTTACTTCCCTATCAAAATCATATCTTTGTATCAAGTTTTGTTTTACTCCATGTTTTTCTTTGGAATGTTTAATTTAATAGTTATAAAACGTCTTACACCTTTAAATTTAAGTTTATTGTGGGTAATTGGGTTTTACTCAATAGTTTTGTTGGTTACGAATTACAAATCTGAATTGCTTTATCAATTTTTGCATATATCATTCCAAGGACGATATATTTTCCCGATTATCAGCATTATTTACTTAATTTACACCAAAACAGTTAGAGCCATACCTATCAAAGCTGTTCGATTACTGATGCTCGTCTTTACACTTAGCTTATTTTTTTACGGTGGGTTATTCACCCTATTTAAAGGCTATAATACATTTTTAGTAGATTGGTTCAGGTAAGTAGAATAAGCTAAATAATATATGGGATCATGACTGGCCCACAACATTGGTAAAAGTACACATAAATTAACCATATGAGCTACGATTAGTCACTGATCCATTGCCTAACAATAAAAATATTAATTTAAATGACCAGGAAAACAAGTATCCAAACTACAGATAGATTTCGTACATCGTTGCGTTTACAAAATATTTACTCAAAAATTAAATCCGGCTATTTTTCGGTTATCCCAAAAGGGAGCAAAGCCTATCAATTTACCCGGGGAATATTTGGCGTCTTTCTTAAAAGGATTCACTTCTTCAATATTTATTATCAAGAGTGGATTAAGCAGGTTGATTCTTTTACCGATGAAGATCTACACGCAATTAAAAACAAAATTTTTATGATGGAACAAACGCCCTTCATTTCCATCGTTATGCCGGTTTATAACACTCCCAAAGGTTTATTAGAAGAGGCGATTCAATCTGTTATTGACCAATTTTACCCTTATTGGGAATTATGTATCGCGGATGATGCTTCAACTGACCCTTCTATCAAACTAATTATCAACCAATTTATTGAAAAAGACCAAAGGATACGGGCAGTATTCAGGGCTGAAAATGGCCATATTTCTGAAGCCAGCAACTCCGCTCTCAAGATAGCATCTCATCCATTTACTGCGCTTTTAGACCACGACGACATACTGCACCCTCTTGCTCTTTACTATGTGGCGAAGGTTATCAATACTCACCCAGATGTAAAGATAATTTATTCCGACGAAGATAAGATTACCAAGAATAAACGCAGGATTGACCCTTATTTTAAATCGGATTTTAATTATCATTTATTTTTAGGTCATAATATGATTTCTCACTTTGGGGTGTACCATACCGACACCCTCAGAGAAATTGGTGGTTTTCGTAAAGGTTTAGAGGGATCCCAGGATTATGATTTAGCACTCCGAGTTCTTGAAAAAATCTCTGTTGATCAAATTTATCATATACCTTATCCCCTATACCACTGGCGAATGACGCAACAAAGCGCTGCGAAAGATTTAAACGTTAAACCTTATGCAATTAACGCAGGAGAACAAGCAATTTCTGAACATTTAAGCCGTACCGGAAAAGACGCTACCGTAAAATTTGTGCCTCAATTATCAGCTTATCAAACACAATACACACTGCCAAAAATTTATCCTTCGGTCGCGATTTTAATCCAAGCGCTTGATATTTCTGATCAACTTATACAATGCATAGATGCAATTGTAAACAAAACAGAATATCCTAATTACGCAATTAAAATTTGCTTGCCACAAAGTAAAGATGAAAAATTCAAAGTGAGTCGTTTTGGGACGTCGAAAAGAGTTGAAGCATTTTTTCTTCCAGACGATATTTTTTGTTCTGCCGCAAAGGTTTTTAATCTAACTATTAACAAGATCACAGCAGATTACGTCACTTTTTTGGACCAATCACTTCTGTCATACCCGCCCGATTGGCTCGATACAATGGTCTCCCATGGGATCCAAAAAGATATTGGGGTGTGTGCCCCAAAATTATTATTTAATAATGATATTGTTTTCAGTTGTGGCGTCACAACCTCCAATACAGGAGCGATTTACCATTTATTTAATGGGATCAACCGCGATGATGATGGTTATTTTGGGTGGGCGAAACTAACCCGGGAATGTCTGGCAGTTTCTGACAAATGTTTGCTCATTGATCGGGGTTTGTTTAATTCCGTAAGCGGGTTTTCTGAAAACTACAACACTCTTCAATATTCCGTTTTAGATTTATGCTTAAACATGCGCTTAAAACAGAAAAAAACTCTTATCATTCCATCAATTGAATTGGTAAGGCATGATAAGTTTAATTACAATTTAATTCCTGAATATCCGCTTGATTCCTTAGAAGTGGATCAGAAGAGATTCGAAGACCACTGGAGCGCTATCATAAAGAACGATCCTACTTTTAATCCGAATTTGGAAGTGATATATGGCGGTAATTTAACCGTTAATTTAAATCCAAAATATTCTTTTCCGGGAAGGTATTTTGATGAAGATAATGAAAAATAATAAAGCTAAGAAGATATTAATAATGATAAGTACCGTTTTATTTAGCGGAACTTTAACGAGTTTAATTTTATTTAGCCTGCCCTTCTTTTATGAACAAACTTCATCTCAACAACTTGTTAGTTTTTCAATATTATTTATCTGTTTGTTATTGTTTGGTTTTTTATTTAATAAAGTCCTTGTAAAACAATATCAGGTCATAATTAAGAGTTGGAAAAATGTGATATTTGTTGTTCTGCTAACAATTATTATCGCTTCTGCTACCGCAGTCAGCTCTATCCACTTTTGGTCTAGGCCAGAATTACACCAGGTTGAAATTTGCTTTGATGCAGAAATCGATACAAAACAGCTTGAAATTCATAAATTAGAAGAGCCAAAAACAAATCGCTTATTTTCACCTAAAAGGTTTGGTTTCAAACATTATCCTATCATTATTAATTCTGGTGAATGTATTGAGGGACAAATTACAACTCTCTATTGGAGTTATCCCCTACGTTATATCCTTAAAATCATGAATGTCGTTGTACAAAAAAACCCTCCAAATGGGAGGTTATTTATTTCCGTCAACGAAAATCCTGCAGTGGTATATTTTGACAAGCAATCCGAAGATTTTATAGGAAACGAGATCTTTTTTACCGAGGGTTTTGATCAAGGTAAAGTATTAGATTTTGCAAGAAATAAGTACATATACTTAGGGTTTAAATCAATTGTCTTAGGGCTAAGTTCTCTCTATTTGGCATTAATTCTGTTTAGTTTAACCGAACTAATTTTAAATTATCAACCTGAAAACCTCGATACAGAAAATGCAAGGAAGTAAATATGGAACAAGAATCTAATAAGGCGGTTACACGTATTCCGTTGCACAAAATCCTACTCGTTTTCGTGCTTGTTTATTACTTGGTTTTCGGCTCACTCATGGCGTTTACTGCTGGCCAGCCCGATCAATCAGTCCATTCCTACTTTTCAGATCAGTATGCAAAAACCTGGGGAATACCAGAAGAGGGAAATAAATTCTCATCTTTCATTTTTACTGGACAACCTTATCTCTATTACTGGTTAAATGGCTTCGTTATAAAAGTTTATCTACAGATCTTTCCCTATAACCAACCCCTTCGCCCATTAATGTTATTAAGGTTGTTCTCTGTCTTCCTTTCATTTTTTACGGTCTTTTATGCTTATAAATTAGCAGCAAAAGCAACGAGCAATCCATATGCAGGGGTTTTGACTGCTTTTTTTCTTGCGAATACGCTCATGTTTGTATTTGTTAGTGGAGGTATTAATTACGATAATTTAATGAATTTGGCAGGAATGGCATCCTTGTTTTATTTAGTCAATGTTTACAAAGGAGATGATTTTGTTAAAAATACTTTGCTTACAGGGATTTGGGTAATAATTGGATCCCTGGCAAAAGAACAATTCTTGCTGTTAACTACTATTATTTTCCTGTCATGGCTGTACTACGCAATCAGAAATTTTAAAAGTATTTCACTTAATTACTCGAAAGCTAACATTCTTATTGCTGTAATTTTTATCGGTTTTTTAGTATTATTTCTGGGTCTATTCGGCACAAATCTAATTAAGTATTCAAGCGTAACTCCCGCATGTATTCAAATTAAATCCGCAAATCAATGTCAATCTTTTTCTCATAGAATGGAATATTATGAGCCATACGACACCCGGGCCGTTTGGTTTTTTCGAGATAATATTCCGAATTTCATTGAATATGCGTACCAGTTTTGGTTTTACAAAATGGCACAATCCATTTGGGGAATTCTTTCACAAAACACATTTGTCCCGATGTTTTCAGTTGCGCTTCACGCTACGTTAGCTCTTTGGGGTTTTGTATGCTTTGTTCGTTATTGGGAGCCTAAAGATAAAATTGCCAGCCTTCTTATATTTGTTTTATTGAGTTATGGGCTTTTTATATTGTTAATGAACTACCGAGGTGAAGTCAATTTTAGCTTTCAGCATTTTGCGGTATCAGGGCGTTATTTTGCGCCAATTTACGGTGTCATCCTAACACTAATGGTTTATTACTTCTTGAAAATCAAACCTATATTTTTAAAAAGGTTAACTTTAGCATTATCCATAATGTTGTATTTCACCGGCGGGTTTTGGATGTATATTTCACGTTATGCGGAAGTGTTTATGCATTGGCGATTATATGGGTAAACATTAAAGAGGGTTTTTTTAAATTTCATTAACCAAATCGTAAAGGTATAATGCAACGTTCTTTTAATTTAATATAGATGTCCACTCAGGAGCTTCGCAGATGTTTGCCAATCAACTTTTCCCAAAGGTCAAAAATAAATTATTTTTTGTTTTGGTAATATTTTCTTTTATATTTGGTCAAATCTCTGAAGTAAATGCCGCTCAATTTCCAAATCATAATGTTGAAAGCTTTTCAACCACGACAGATACCGAATTTTTACTTCAGTCTGCTGAAGCTGCAGAAACTTTTGAATTTGAAGAAAAACAGATCGATACTTTTTTCATTGAAAGTGCACAATTAGAGAGCAAGGATCGCCAAGTATTTATTTATTTCCCATCAGATTATTCTAGTAATAATTCATCCTATCCTGTAATTTACGTACAAACCGCTCAAGATTTGTTTAATCTTTCGGACCTGGATAATGGGAATTGGGTTATTAATCGCGAATTGCTTGACTTTTATTCAGCCGACTTTGAGCAAGAACATATTATTGTTGGTGTTGTAAGCGATCCAGTTCTTTATTGGGAAGAACACAGCCCGTGGGTAAATGAACACATGTATTTATGGGTAGACCCCTACGAAGCAAACCGAAGTGAGGGCGGCAGGGGCGATGATTACCTCGATTTCATTGTCAACACATTAAAGCCCTATATTGATGCAAATTATAGAACATTACCAGATCAAGAAAATACTGCCATTGCTGGCCGTCGCACTGGTGGTTTATTTTCTATTTATGCTGTGCTGTCAAGGCCTGACATATTCTCTAAGGCGATAGCACTTTCGCCATCGATATGGTTTGCTGAAGGCAGTGGTTCTTGGCTGTCTAATAACCGTCTTTTAGATTTAATCGAAAATACTCAAATTCCAAATAATGTATTTTTCAAAATTGGCATTGCAGACGACGAAAAATTAACTGAAGATGAAATAAGACCGGTTATCAATGACAACTCCGGAAAGGAAATCTCTTTTCCACAAGCCTACCATGAAGGCGCTCAAGCAGTTGTAGAAGCCCTTCTTGACCAAGGGTTGCCACATGAACAGGTTAATGATGGCGTTTTACATTTTGACTTCCAACAAAGTGAAAATCTTTTGTTATCTCGAGATTCAGAAAAAAATGAATTGGCTTATAAATACCAATTCCCCTTGTTTTATTATTACGGGTTTGAATCCTTAAACTTTACGATGGAACCTTATTTAAACCGATCCCGCCGGGTTTGGGTGTATTTACCACCCAATTACCGCACAAGCCCAAGCGAAAGTTTTCCTGTGATTTACCTAACCGATGCTCAACATCTGTTTGGAACAAATATCGGCGCCAACGTTTCGAAAGATAATGACTGGCTTTTTGATGAAACTTTAGACAGCATTTACAAAGAATATGGGATTGGATTTATCGCAGTGGCAGTTGAATTCGACTCGCATTTCCCCTGGGATGAATATCTGCCTTGGAATAATAATTATATGGGGCATTGGATGGGCGATAGCAATCAGAACTTCCAAGGCGTGGGTGACAAAATGCTTGACTTTATCATCAACAATGTTAAGCCTGAGATCGATACACGCTATAGAACAAAACCCGAGAGAGAGTATACAGCTATTGGTGGTGGAAGTCGGTGCGGGCTTTTTGCGCTATATGCCGGGCTTGAAAGGCCAGATGTATTCTCGAAAGTGATGGCGTTTTCTTCAGCGGTTTGGTTGGCAAACAACAGCACCGTGTTTTGGGATAACAATAATGGTCTACAGAAATGGTTCAACAACAATAACGCCCCAACAAATGTGCGTTATTACCAATATGTGGGCACTGATGAAGATAGTCGCGGCATCGGGAGCAATTATTTTGCAGGTGTCCTAATGGTCAAAGATAAATTAACAACCGCAGGGGTAGCAAGTTCCAATCAAAAGCTTGTTAGAAACCTCGGCGGTACCCACTTTCCAAGGGTTTGGTCACCTTATGTTAAAGGTGCACTGAAGTTTTTATTTCAATTTTAACAACTTATTTATTTTGGCATTTGAATCTGGTTTTTAGTAAATAAAATTATCCTTCAACGTGTATACCTTTTAGGTATAATACAAAATTGGTTTTTGTCTGAAGCAGGTTGTGTTCTGGAAAGGAAACAAATGTCATTTTCAAGTATTACCTTTATATTTCTTTTTCTTCCTTTTACCTTAATCACTTACTATGTTATCCCCAAAAAAGGATGGCATAATTTTATTCTTGTCAGCGCATCACTGGTTTTCTTTGCTTGGTCAGACCCTGCACATTTACATGTTTTGTTGTTTTCAATCTTAATTAATTATTTATTCGGCTTGATTATTGACAAACACATGGTAAATAACTCTGGAGGAAACACGAATAACTTACTTTGGATTGGTGTTTCTATAAACCTTCTTGTTTTAGGCTTCTATAAATATACAGGTTTTTTTGTCGACATTATCGAGGCGTTATTTTCAACATCAATTAATTATTCTCAAAATTCATTACCTATAGGAATTTCATTCTTTACGTTTTCGGGAATTTCTTACCTTGTAGATATTTATAACCGTCAGAATAGTGCTGAAAGGAATTTTTTACAATTTACTTCTTACCTTGTTATGTTCCCCAAGCTACTACAAGGACCAATAACACGTTTTTCACAGATAAAGGACAACTTAGAGAAGCCTAAATTTAATCTTGTCGATTTAATGGAAGGTGCGCGTCGTTTCATTGGTGGATTGGCAAAAAAGGTCATCCTGGCGGATAATCTCAGTGTAGCAACTAATAAAATTTTCGATTCCAATTTTAATGAAATGGGGCTTGGTTTAGCTTGGTTTGGTTTATTTGCGTATACGCTACAAATTTATCTAGATTTTTCCGGATACACCGATATGGCAATTGGTGTCGGTAAAATGTTAGGGTTTAATTTTCCTGAAAATTTTAACTTTCCATATGTTAGCAAAAATATTTCTGAATTTTGGCGTCGATGGCACATTACACTCAGCACCTGGTTTAGGACATATGTATTCATCCCTTTAGAGTTTTCACGAAAGAAGGTAAAAAATTTTCGTCAGCAATCGAATTTGTTGATTGTGTTCTTTTTGACGGGACTTTGGCATGGCGCCAGTTGGAACTTTATTATTTGGGGTTTGTATTATGGCCTTATTTTAGTAATCGAATCAAGTGGTTTTTCAAAAAAATTAAAAAAAGTAGTTCCTGCGATTCAATATGGTTATACTTTTTTATTGATTATGATTGGATGGGTGTTTTTTAGGATTGTATCAATAAATCAATGGGGACCATTCTTTAGCGCTTTATTAGGCTTTAATGGATTTAGCGGCAATATTACATTTAGATCTCTAAATATTCTTTTTTATATTCCTTTTTTAATCCCATCGATATTGTTCAGCTTACCCTTTATGCACAAACTAAGCGAAAAAATAAAAGCGAAAAAGGATAGTTCGATAATTTTGTTGGACATTGTTTACCTGACCTTATTCATTTTTACGGTTACATTTATCCTTTCCAAAGGATTTACGCCATTTATGTATGCAGAATTCTAACAATGAAACAGTTACGAAGTCATATATTGGTTTTATTTTTTATTGCCCTAATTTCGGTGCCCGGATACTGGGTTATAAGAGGAAGGCCTAATTCCGAGGTGTCGATTATTGAAGGACGGGTTTTAGGGCTACCAGAAAGTGGGTACCCTACCCTAAAAATTGCTCTTGATCACCTCAAACTTGGAGAGGTTCAAAAAGCAGTTAATCTGGTTTGGGGTTTATACACTGAAAAATCACTTCAAATTAAATTCGATGGCGCAAGCAGAGACCAGTTTCCGTTTAGAATGGAGCTGATAAAATTTTCGAAAGGGCTAGAAAGAAGAATCATTAAATTTGCTTATTTTTTTCTCGATGATGAGGTTATCCCGGCTGATATGGACTCAGATATTTATATCATTTTGAAGGAAGATGCTCTTATTGCTGGTCCTGGATCTTTTACCAATAAAAATATTGAAAGCTTAAACGCACACCTCAATAATTTTCAAGACCTTGTCATAAAATTCCCAACTATAAATATCTCAATATTTTGCATCGATATTTTGCCCTATTCGAATTTTCACCCACTGAACAAATTCTTTGTCGATGCAGATAAAGGCAAAGGATTAATTTATTTCAAAGAAAATTTACCCGAGCAAATTTCTTTGGTGCAATTGCCAATAAATAGTATTGATGACCATTTACATAATTTTTATCGCACAGATCATCACTGGAATGCAACGGGGATATTGGCAGCTTATGAAAAAATATTTGAATTAATTTTAACAAATAATAAAGACCTCCCTCAAAAACTGGTTCCGATAGAGATGGTAACATTCCAGGGGATAGATTTTTTAGGCAGCTATGCAAGAAAAACACTTTACCCTGTAAAAGGCGATGAATTTATTGGCTTAATTACTGATTTTCCGACTTGTGTCACAAAAGATCAGGGTGTGATAGGGAGTTTTAATTTTCAAGAGCTATATTTAAATGGCGACTATCCGACAGATCCTTTTGTAGACCATTATGCAGCCTTTTTTGGCTCACAAAAAGGACTTTTAGAATACATATGCGAAACAGAAACTGACCGCAATATATTAATTGTAGGCGATTCTTTTGCCAGACCCTTGGTTTCTCTAATTGCCAGCCAATATCGTCATACTTATTTTATTGACCCAAGGCAACATACCAATTTCTCGTTATCTGATTTCACTATGGGGCATCCATTTGATGATTTATTATTTATTTTAAATTATCAAATGATTTACCAAGATGCTGAGTTATGGCAGTTTCAACCTTGAAGGATATCAGATGAAAAAGACTTTAGCAAAATTTAAGAGTATAAATCAATAGGATAAATTCTTATGATCCCCTTTTTAAAAAAAGCCTACACATTTGTTCTGATTATATTTTTTTTAATGTTGCCCACAATACCAGTTTTATTAATGACGAAAATTGGCAGAACCACCGATGTTTCTGTGCTTGAAAGTAGGGCGATGGTAGCATTGGAGCCTGTTCAAAATCCTAATTTAAAGCGTGCCGTAAATTATGCTAAGGATGGTGACTTGCGTGCGGCATTTACCATTATTTATAACCTTTACACAAATGCCACTTTTGTAAACAATTTTGAACATGCCCTAAATGATCAGTTCCCATTTCGCTTACCGATTATTGAATTCTCTAAAGGTCTTGATAGAAGAATTATAAAATTTACTTATGCTTTTACCAAAGATATAATTTTCCCGGCAGACTTTACCTCAAATCTTTACTTTGACCCTGAGCATGAACAATTAATTCATCAACCAACATTGTTCAACACCAAAACAAAAGAACGCATCAACCAGCGGATTAATAATTACTCAGATTTAATCAACGCTCACCCTGACCAAAATTTTTATTTGTTTTATCATCAGACTCTGCATAATTCTGAATATTATCCAATTGCAGATCTTTTTTATGAGGCTGATAAAGGATTAGGCATTCAGTATTTTGAACAAAATATACCAAAAAACCTGTTGCTTAAAAAATTCTTACTTGGAAATTTTGAGGATCACTTAAAATATTATTATCGAACCGACCATCATTGGAATGTTTATGGGATTATCCGAGCATATGAAGAAATCCACGAGATGCTTTCAAAAAACTTCAATCAGATCAGCCCTCCTTTAAAAATTAATGGTATTTACGAGTTTGATAAAATAGAATTTTTAGGGTACATGGCAAGAAGGTCGCTTTACCCAGTTACTGGGGATGATTTTAAAGTTGAAATTGTTGATTTTCCACGCCATGAAATCTATATTAATGATCAACCCTTTACAGAAGACTTGCGGAATGATTATTTTTCTGGTAATTATTCAACTATCCCGTATACAAACCATTTCAATGGTTTTTACGGAAATGTCGCAAATCTTATTGAATATCGCTTTGACAATGACACAAACCGAAATTTGTTAATCATTGGTTCTTCTTTTCGAAATGCTTTAGACCCGTTATTAGCTTCTCATTATGACCATACTTATTGTATCGATTTACGATATTACAAAAACTTTTCTCTATCGAGTTTCTTAGAAGAGCACAAAGTAGACGACATTCTCGTTGTCGGTGATAATGTCGTAGCATTTGAAGACATTGAATATTGGAAAATTAATCCATGACTGGAATAAAAATGAAAACAGAGAATATTGCCTATGCATCTATAACGAAATATTGTGAACAAGGTCATCGTGATAAAGAAATCATCACTTGGATTCACAATGATCTTACTGAAACACAATATTCTTATGGCTATTTTGAACTTGAATCTAACAAAATCGCCCAGGTATTACAAAATTTAGGTATTGTGCAGGGTGACGTCGTTGGGATTTATCTGCCAAGAAGCCCAATCTCTCTAAGCGCCTTTTTTGCCATTCAAAAGGGCATGGCAATGTCTTTTGTGTTGTTTTCAACCTTGGGGGAGGAAGCATTGTTTGACCGGTTGGAAGACAGCCAAGCAAAGATCGTCATTACAAAAAAAAGCCTGGCAAGAAAAATTTTAGCAATTAAAGATAAACTTCCCCACCTTGAAAAATTGTTAATTACCGATATTGAAGACCATAGCGATGATGTTATGCTTAGCTTGCCGAAACTAATGCAAGACACTAATGGCAGTTTTTCTTATCCTCATTTTTTAGATGCTGAAACACCATCATTCCTTCAATATACCTCAGGCTCAACTGGCAAACCGAAGGGTGTGCTTCACGTACACATTGCATTACAAGATATCATTAAATCCTTTAATGAGATTTTAAAACCCACGGCTGCGGATTTATATTGGTGTACAGCAGACCCTGCCTGGATAACCGGGCTCTCTTACGGGGTTATCGCGCCATTAGCTACAATGACACCCAGCATCCAGTATAGTGGCACCTATAATGCATCTCGGTGGCTGCAAATCTTAAAAGAAAAACGTGTCGCCATTTGGTATACAGCCCCGACAGCTCTTCGTATGTTAATGCAAGAGGACGAAAAATTGTTTAATATAATTCGTTCCAACAATTTAAAAAGGGTTTATAGCGTTGGTGAGCCTTTGAATCCTGAAATTTATCATTGGGGTAAAAAAGTATTTAATGCCGAAATTTATGATAATTGGTTTCAATCTGAAACTGGTAGCATCATGATCTCAAATCGTCCAGGCCTTACCGTAAAGCCAGGGTCGATGGGAAAGCCTCGTTCAGATATCAAAGTTGAAATTGTAGATGATGACATGAACCCCTGCCCGATAGGCGTACAAGGACGTCTGACCTTAAAAAAAGGCTGGCACTCGATGTTTAGAACTTTTATCCATCAAGATGATGCATATCAAGATAAATTTAACGGAGAACATTACATCACCGGAGATTTAGCCTACGAGGATACGGATGGTTATTTTTGGTATATCAGCCGAGCGGATGATGTGATCAACACAGCAGGGCATTTAATCGGGCCATTTGAAGTTGAAAGTGCTCTACTCGAGATAAAGGAGATTGGTGAAGCTGCAGTTATTGGCGTAGATGACCCAATTTTATATAAGAAGATTATAGCGTTCATTGTTTTGCCAACTGATGTGATTTGGGATAAGGCTTTAGAACTAAAATGTCGTGTATATGTATCAAACAAGGTCTCTACGGTTGCTATTCCTGCTGAGTTTGTAATTATTGAAAAAATTCCAAAAAATCAAAGCGGGAAAATTCTGCGGCGTTACCTTCGTGCTATCTATGAAGGCACAGACCCCGGCGATGTTTCAACGATGGAGTAATAATGGATTTAACAGAAAAATTAACAACTGTCTTTCATGAAGTTTTCGACGACGATACAATTGTATTAAGTGACAATTTAACAGCAGATGATGTAGAAAATTGGGATTCACTTTCTCATATGAATTTACTAATTGCTATTGAAATCGCATTTGATATTGAATTTTCTCAAAGCGAAGTTCAAAGCTTTGCGAATGTCGGTGCGTTAAAACAAACGATTGCAGAAAAATTAAAATAATATAGAAATATAATTGATTTAAGGTTTTGGGTTTGATGGAAATATCATTTCTTGTTATCGAAATAAGTATTTCTACGTTCATTTAAATACGTTCGAGGACAAACTTCCATGCCTGGTGCGCATCAGATTCTTTTAATTCCACGTCATCAAATGTAAGCATCTGCCCTGGGTCTACCGTTTTTGTTATCACGACATCATATAACAAGCCAATTGGCACATGGTTTGGAGCGTCTTTAATTGCGATAGCCTCACCCCGCACAAGAAAATTACGATCTTCCCTTTTGATTAAAGTGCCTTGGTTTAACGCTCTCTTTGCAATTGCACAAACACTTATTTTTGGATTCGAACCGTTGTTTATTAATATTTCGCCGGCGTTGATAATCTCTCTAATCGTTCTTGGAATATCCAGGTAAATTAAGTGGTAATTTTGTAATAGCGTATAAAAAGGTCCTTTGCCTAATTTTAAATAATCTAAAGTTGCGATTTCATCATCTTCAAATTCTGCGGTAATAAACACACCTGCCGGAAACCCCTGTTTGGTCTGTGGGCTGCGTAATAGGTAATCACTAATTGGCTTGCCTAAATCCTTCGCAAATCTTGCTAATTTTTCTGCGCCTTTGTAAAGGTCATCGCTTTCATAACCCAACAATCCCCGCTTGGCAATTTCAGCGCCAAGTCCATTTGCCACAAAAGCCTGTTCAATTTGCACCTTCGTTCCATCGGTTGCGCCAGTTACTTGTTCCAGAGAAATCCCCTGTTTCTGTGACCAAAACTCCATATCTTCTCGAGAAGGGTTTTGGTTGAGAAACCCTTTTAAATTACCGTACACCAAGGGCTTAAAACCTACGCCCACCAGGTTTCTTTTTAGTGCAGCTAAAGCACCAGGTTGATCTCCTTCGGCCTCTGTAATTAATCCCTTTGATGAAAGGTAGGTGCCCGATGTTATATGTAATTCTGCATCCATTGTAACCACGGGCAACCTTGCTTCTAAAGCTTGTTTTACAAGTGATGTTGCGTAAACAGGGTTACCATTACATTCAACAATTAAGTCGCTTTTATCGATAAGCTCATCAATTGAATCCGTCATCCTGTCTTCACCATGAAAATCTGCTCGATTTCTTTGAGATAAGATGCAGGATATCTCCATATCCGATAAACGGTCAATTGTTCTCTTTAACCCACTCCCTATAAACCCAGTTCCAATAATTCCAATTTTTGGTATTTTATTCAATTTCAAAGATTCTTCACCCTCAATTTATGTTGTGTTATTTCGATTCAAATTCAGTAATAATCATTATGTGTACAATCTTTCAGCCTTGTTAATAATCCGCATTGTTGATTCAAAGTCCACACCAACCATTTCACAGTATTTTTGAATACCATACAAACGGGGAATGTTCTCTGTATCAAGAAGATACAACGCCTCATCCCGGCTTATTACACCATCTCTAATTTGGTTACTACGAAATGTGTCATTGATTGTTAGCCCAGCCATTATATAATACATATAATCCGAAAGTGGCACGGTGGCGTCATCAATTCTCCAGGTGCTGGGGTTATCTTCCGAAGTTTCCCAATTGTATTCATTCAATAAGGTTGAGTTGACTTCGTCTTCATTCCATTCAAGGTAGTCAAACAATCGTAAATAATTATGCGGAATCATGTAAAAAGAAAGATATCCGCCAAAGCTATCTAATAAAGAGGTATTAATATAAGATGGATTTGACAAATATTTACCCGCATAATTGATCGCAAACTGAATTCGATCAACCACCGGTAAATTTACTGCCTTCTCGCGCGGTTTAAGCCCTGAAAAGCCAGTTTTGAAATAGGTGTGTTCATAAGGCGTAGCACATAAAACAATCAACTCTCTTCCAAGGCGTTTACTGGTTTGATTAGCATAATAATAGAATTGTTGCCCTACGCTTGTCAACATCGGGATCATCGCCAAGTCTGGCTTTTTTAACCAGGCGTTTAAATTTGCGCGGATGTTTTTTCGTTTTCTTTGCAAATTAGCAGCTATTGTAATTTGTTCAACGCCCAATTTTTCACACATTTTTTTCTGATTGCGATACGCAATTTCTGTGGCCCCTCCCCAATTATATGTAAAAGCAATAACATCCAGACCTAAAACTTTTTTTGCCAAATGAAGGCCAAAACTGCTATCCCTTCCCCCACTGAAGGAGACAATAGCTTTTATAGGGCCTTCCTGGGATTTATATTTATTTAGAGCATCCTTTAGTGCCTCAAAGCCTAACAAGTCTTTTCGTCGGTAACTATGACAGAAATTACAAACACCATCTGCGTCGAAGGTGATATAAGGAAATGTTTCTGGTAATACACACTTTGTGCAGCGTTGTAACTTTGCTATTTTTTGTTTAGCTATTTTAAATTCATCAACAAATTCGGTTAAATAAAAATCTTCATAATTCTTTGAAACTTTAACGTAGGCGCGCTTGGAATAATCATTAAGCGTCATTTTAATAACTCCAATAGTAAAAATTATAAAAGAAACTAATATGAACCATAATAGTTTCTAGCTTTGTAATAATAACAGAATTATACATTTACATTATGTAAAAGATAGAAATTGGATTAGGATGATCATTATTAGGGTAAATTCATAACATCTTAAAAGCAAAAATAATTCTTAAATTATGCCAATATCTTTCCGGTTCAAGAATAGAAATACTGTCTTTTAAGATCTTTGACATTTATTGTTTCTCTTCCATTTACTCAATTTCTAATTGTAAATCGTGTATAATAACAACCTAATATGAAAATTACACAATGCCCTATTAGTGGAAGTTCAAGAAGCACAACCTACTTAGACCTCGGGAATATTCCATTAGTCAACAACCTTTGTGACACCAGAGAGGAATCCCTTTCTGTTGAAAGGTTTCCTCTTGCAATCCAATTTTTCCCCAAAAGTAAATTAACGTGTTTAACTGATATCGTTGACAAAAATAAATTATTTTTAAATTATCTCTATCGATCAAACGTCAACAAACCTTATTTAGAGCATTGTTCTGCAATGTATGATTATTTATCTGGATTTGTTGAATTCAACGATAAGGATGTCGTGGTCGATATCGGTGGAAACGACGGCTCTTTATTACTTGAGTTTCGAAAAAAGAACCCGAAGCTTCATTACATAAATATTGATGCCAGTCAAAGCTTCGCTGAAATGAATCGTGAAGCTGGGATTGAATACATCAACGATTATTTCGGAGAAAACATCAAGCTTGACCGCAAAGCCAACCTAATTACTTCAACGAATGTATTTCAGCATACGCAACCCATCCGGTCTTTTGTGAAAGGAATTAGTCGAAACCTGGCCGATAACGGCGTTTGGAGTCTCGAGTTCCCTTATATTCTTACAACCCTCTTAAATGATAACTACGACCAAATCTATCACGAGCATGTTTACTATTTCGCGCTTCAGAATATTATCGACCTGGCAGACCAGGAAGGGTTAAAAGTAATAAACGTCTCATATTACGATATGCATGCAGGAACTTTGCGTGTTGTCATGGCGAAAAAGCATTCAACAAAAAATACAGATATTACCCTTCCATCATTCCTAAATTTAGAAAAAACATTGACTGAGGAATATTGCGTTCGTTGGGGTAAAAGAATGCATGAACGAATCGCTGAGTTTCGTAATTATATTGATGATTTATTATCTAAAAATAAGAAAATCGCTGGTTTTGGAGCTGCCGCAAAAGGATGCGTTTTTTTAAACTCAGTCGGTATTGACAATTCAATGATTGAATTTGTCGTTGACGATACCGTCTTTAAACAAGGAAAATATATCCCTGGGACGGGTATTAAAGTCGTACCGAGAGATATTCTCTATCAGGCAGATATCGATTATATTCTCATCTTGGCTCATAATTTTAAAGATTATATTATCGAGTCTCTTCAAGGAAAGTACAATGGTAAATTCATTGTCATGTTCCCAGATATTAAGAATTACTAATTTCTAATCGGTCTGCCCAGATTTAAGGATTTTGCTAAAATGGATTTTGAATATGAATACCATCAGGGCGTTCGCAATTGGCATGAAGAAGATGACCCGTGGAAAGCTGATAATATTTACAAAGTTTTAAGTAAAAATCAGGTCAACCCAAAATCGATTGCCGAAATTGGATGCGGTGCTGGTGGCTTACTAATTAACCTGGCTAAGTGTTATGAAAATGACGTGATCTTCCATGGTTATGAAACATCAGATGAGGCCTATAAAATGTGTAAGCCGAAAGAAACGGGTAATATCTTTTACCACTTTAAAGATTTACTTCAAGAAGATGTTTATTTTGATGCAGTGATGGCAATTAATGTTCTTACACGTGTAAAAGACTACCTTGGCTTCCTTAGCAAGCTGCGAACAAAGGGCGAATATAAAATTTTTCATATTCAGCTGCAAATTTCAATGTATACACTTTTAAGGAGTAAATACTTCCAGAAAAAAGATTATATGCGCACTCAGCTACATTATTTCAATAAAGAGACGGCATTAGGGACTTTGCAAGGCACAGGATATCAAATTATTGATTATTTTTACACCAGCCCGCTTTCTTATCTTCCTAACCCTAAAGGCAAAGAGAAATTTTTATTGTTTGCAAACAAATTATTTTCATCAATTAATTCAGATTTCGCCGCAAAATCTTTGGGCGGGTTTTCACTAATGGTTTTGACTAAATAACTCGTTTACAAATTATTAAATTTAATTGGCTTTTCGCAAATTTTCGAATAACAACCAGCATATACCATCTGGTTTTTTCGAGTTGAAACCGCAACAAATTCTAAATAAAATAATAAGAATGACCAACAATTAAAAAATGACAAATATTAAACAAAAAACAATTACCAATATGGCTTGGTCTGTTTCAGAGCGAGTTAGCCTTCAGGTTATCCATATCTTAATATCCATTGTGTTAGCAAGGTTGTTAGAGCCTTCAGAGTTTGGTCTTTTAGGAATGCTGGCCATTTTTACAAGCATCGCTCAATCAATATTAGATAGTGGGTTTGGTAGTGCTTTAATCCAAAAAAAAGATGCTTCTCAAACAGATGCATCCTCAATTTTTTATTTTAATTTATTGATTGGTATTATTTTATCGATCATAATTTTTTTGTTAGCCCCATTTATTGCTTCCTTCTTCAATCAGCCTATTCTAATGCCAGTAACTCGGGTGTTAGCTCTTAATTACATCATTAATGCTTTTAGTTTGGTGCAGTTTTCGATGTTAAAAAAGAGCATGCGCTTTAAAAATCATTTCATTGTCACAATTACTGCGGTCATCATATCGGGTGTTAGTGCAATTATTGCCGCTACTCTTGGGTTAGGAGTATGGAGTCTTGTGATCCAAACCTTATCATTGAGCATAGCCCAAGCGCTCCTCCTTTGGATCTTCGGAAAATGGCGACCAATTGGCAGTTTTTCATTGGCGTCTTTAAAAACAATGTTTAATTTTGGATCTAAATTATTAATTGCAGGTTTGATAGAAACAATTTTTGTAAATCTTTATCAAACCTTTATTGGAAAAATTTATTTACCAAGTGATGTTGGTTTTTATTCTCGTGCAAATCAAATGCAATCCGCAGCGTCGGTGGCGACAAGTATGGCGCTTGGTCAGGTAATTTTCCCTGCGTTTTCTCCGTATCAAGATGATAAAGAAACTTTGCTAAAGGTACATCGAAAAATCATTAAAATGTCTATGTTTCTTATCATGCCATTAATGATCGGTTTGATTATCATCGCCAAGCCGTTATTTCTTTTTTTATTAACCGAAAAATGGGCAGATAGTATTCTTTATTTTCAACTCCTTTCCATCATCGGGATCCTATACCCAATTATTGTTCAAAACTACAATTTATTCAGAATAACTGGTCATACTGGTTTGCACCTAAAGCTCGAAATATTTAAATACAGCCTGACAGTTATCGCAATCTTACTCACTTATCGTCATGGAATTGTTATGTTAATCATCGGGCAAATTGCTGTTTACATGATTTCGACAAGTGTAGCCAGTGTTTTTGCTGGTAAATTGATTGGTTTTAAGTTCATTGATCAAATTTTAGACCTTTTGCCTATTATCCTTGTCTCATTTGCAATGGGTCTAATTGTTTTCTTTGTCGGGCATTTAAATATCTCCAGCAATTTATTAAAGTTTTTATCGCAAATCATGGTTGGTATACCTGTTTACTACTTAATTAATGCCCTCATCAAATCAAATGAATTACAAGAGACGATGGATATATTAAATAATTTTTTCTTTAGTTTACGTGCAAAATTACAAAGATAACAATGAAATCACCATTAGTAAGTATTAGCTTAGTTGTTTATAATCAGGAAGACTACCTTGCCCAGGCAATAGAGAGTTGTTTAATGCAAAAGGTTAATTTTGACTACGAAATCATTATTCACGATGATAAATCAAGTGACCGCTCCAGCGAAATTATCCTCGATTACGCCAAGGCATACCCTGACATCATTATCCCCATTATTCAGCAAGAAAATCAATTTTCAAAGGGCACCGAGGTTAATGCCTATCTGGTTATCCCCAGGGCAAAGGGAAAATACATCGCCTTTTTAGAAGCCGACGATTATTGGATTGATGAGGGCAAACTTCAATACCAGGTTGATTTCTTAGAGAATAACCCCCACGTTGCGATGTGTTTCACCGCCACAAAGCGCATATTTCAAGGCAAAGACAGAGAGCCAGAAATCAAACGCTATCGAAACCATCATTCAGCTTGTTCCATCAAAGACATCATCTTCCAGGGAGGCAATTTAGTTGATATGGGTTCAGCAATGATTAGAGCATCGGTCTTTGAGGATTTGCCAGACTGGTATTCGAACATTCAAGTTTGGGATATCACCATGCCATTATTATCCTCTTTGCACGGTGAAGTCTACTATCTTAACCGGGTGACTTCTGTATACCGATATGAAACGCCTGGTTCTTGGACGCAAACGAATGTAAAAAATATTGAAAAGAGAAAAAACACTTTAGTTAAGTCAATTAAAACCTTGGATGAATTTGATGACTTTACTAATTTCGAACATCGTAAATTAATTCGGAAGAAAAATGAAGTCAAAATTATTGAATTATTACTTCTGTCAAGTCCAGACAAAGAAAACAAAAATATTTTTTATCCTAAACTTTCATTAAAATCAAAACTTATTTACAATATGTTTAAACTATCTGGTTCCTTAAAGCTCTGGAATTTTTACCGTTATCTTTCTAATAAAGTTGCGGGTATTTAAATACTAACGTAAATAATAAATATTTATTGCTAATGCGAAAAAAATTAGTCAGAATATTGAAAAATCCTCTCATCCTTATCCCTTATTTTGGCAGCAAAGGGTTAATGAAGTGGATGCCAGATGAGCTTTACCTCAAATTAATATATCGCGCAATCACTGGACAAAAATTAAATATCAACCATCCAAAAACTTATAATGAAAAATTACAGTGGTTAAAATTAAATGATAAAAACCCAATTTACCCAAGTTTAGTCGATAAATTACAATTTCGATCTTTCATAGAAGGGGAATTTGGCGATGAATATTTAATCCCAATGCTTGGGGTTTGGAATAGTTTTGATGAAATTGATTTTGAAGCCTTGCCTAATCAATTTGTGCTCAAATGCACGCACGATTCTGGTGGTCATATTATTTGTTCAGACAAGCAAACTCTTGATATTGAAAAAACACGGCAAAGGATTAATTTTTTTCTAAAGCGAAATTTTTATAATGTATGGCGTGAATGGCCTTATAAAGATCTTGAACCAAGGATCATTTGTGAAGAATATATGGCAATTAATCCCCATGATGGCCTCAACGATTACCGTTTTTTTTGTTTTGATGGTGAGCCTTATTTTATCGCAGTTGATTTTAACATTACTGATAAATCAAAAACAAGGCGTAATCTGTTTGATCTTCACTGGAATCTACTCGAAGCAGAGATTTCATACCCTAAAGAACTGCCCAACCCAATCCAGAAGCCTAAAAAATTAGATCAAATGATTAGCTTGGCCAAAGCTCTTTCAAAGAGCCTTCCGCACGTCAGGGTAGATTTTTATTATATTGAAGAACAAATATATATCGGTGAATTAACTTTTTACCATCAATCTGGGTTTGGAAAATTTATACCTGAAGAATTTAACTTAATATTAGGGGGACTAATCAAGCTTCCAAGTATTAAACACGAATAATTAATAGTTAATAGGATTAGTCAGTTTGTCTGAAGAAGAACCTTTGAATTCGCAAGGGTAAATAAAACCTTACTTACCTATTTAACATTTCATTGATGACGTATTTATATTTACCAGCCTCAGTCATTTCAATTTGATCGACAAATTCAAAATGAACCTGCCATTTCGCGCTGTAATCTCGAATTGTTTGTAATACAACAGACAATTGTGTCTTATTGAAGGCGTCGTCAACAACGAATTTAATAGTCAAATTATTTAGATCGGTTTGAATAACTTGGAATTGCTGTACATTATCCATGTCTCTAAGCAAAATATCAAAAAAGGTTCCATGAATGAACATCCCTTCTGGCGTCTGCAACATTTGGTCCTGGCGGCCTAAAATCTCGGTAAGGACGTAAGTTCCATCGGGCTCGATTTTTATGGTTCCGATGTCACCGGTATCGTACCGAATAAAAGGCATGGCTGTATTGTGAAGGCTCGTTGCCAAAATCCTACCTGTTCCGCTTGTTAGTTGTTTTCCATCATCATCAACAACCTCAAGAACTGCTCGTTCAGTATCGATCCTCATCCCAGAATGGTTCGCGAGTTCATAAGTTGATATCCCACCATCGTTCAAACCATACCCGTCAAAAATCGGCGCATCAAAAACTTCGCCAATTTTTTCACGCATATAAGGAAAAAGTTTTTCTGCCGTTGTAAAAATTCCAAAGGGTTGATGAATTTTTAGGTTATTGTTTTCTATCCATTGAGCAAACATAAACATGCTGGCGGGCAGCCCCCTAATAAATTTAGGCTTGAAGTTGTTTATAACCTCAACATAATGCTTAAGGCTTTTTTCATCCATGGCATAAGAAGAAAGTTTTTTTAAGTTTCTCACATTTTCGTGAACTTTTCTTATGATAGTGTTTTTATAATTCATACCCAGGGCAATCCCTGAAAGTAAAATCATTGAGTCGCCCAGTTCATAACCTGCATAAGACCACCCTCGATATACTAAACATCCGCCCAACAATCGATCGAATTTCGAAAATCTATATTGTAGAGGATGCCCTGTTGATCCACTTGTGCGGTTATTGAAATATTTTTGTTTGGATAAATTGAGAGGGGTAAGATCAGCCACATTTTCCCTGATCTTTTGTTTTGTGAGAACTGGCAAATATTCCAAGTCTTTTGTGGTTTTGAAATCTTCAGGATTAAGGCTTAATTTTTCGAATTGCTTTTTATAAAAAGGAACATGGTTATATGCGTATGCCATTGATTCTTGAAATTGCATGTTTTGCTCATCAAGCAAAGCTCCATAAGTTTTTGATTTATTATTCATCAATTCTTGATATAATTGTAAAAACCGCTTATCAAAAACTTTGTGTGCAAGAATAAATAAATTTTTATGAATGTTCATTTATAAAATCGCTTTCCGATAATTTCATAATAATAAAAGTGATAGGACCATAATTCATTAAGTAATAATAATTACAATAACCAAACTTACAAGAAAGATTTAATTATTTTAAATTATCAATCGAACATATATTTTAAACCTCATCATAAATTTACTCCAAGTATCCAATAATGAATAACAAACATAACATTATTTTTATCACGCACACTTATACCACATTCCAAAAATCACAAGTAGAAAGCTTAGCCGAGCATTTCAATCAAGTATTTGTTTTTGTAAGATATAAGCCAATTGCTGAATTGTCACGAATAATTCCTCTACGTTATCTGCGGCTTCACTCAAAAAACCTTGCCATAGATTTGACAAACAAGCCTGAAAATGTTCATATCTTTCCAGTTCCAATATTTTACCTTCCACTTAAATCGAGCTATTTAAAGTTAGGCAACCGATTATATAAAAAGATTGATAAGTTGATTCAAAAACATGGTATTCAGTTTGACATAATCCATGCGCATTATTTTTGGACATCCGGTTATATTGCTCACAAACTTAAAGAAAAATATCAAACACCATATGTAGTTACCAATCATAGTACACATCAACTAACAAAATATCTTGAGAGAAATAAAAAGTGGCGAACAAAAATGCAGCAATCTATCAATAATGCTGACCATATTTTCGTTGTCAACGATTTCATGAAGCAAAGAACGCATGAAATTACAGGGAAGAATAACATTAATATTTTGCCCGCTGGTTATAATGAAAAGATATTTTTTCCCATAAAAAAACAAGAAGCTCGCAAAGAATTGGGTTTATCGATCGAAAGCAAAATTATCATTAATATCAGCAGCCTTGATGACAACAAAAATATCGGGTTATTTATAGATGGATTTTCGAATATCTTGCCTAAATTTCCTAACTTAAAGGGTTATATCATTGGTGATGGAAGAAATTTCAGCTTGCTAAACCAACATATTACAGAGTTGGGTTTAGAACATCGCATTCAATTGATGGGGGCCCTTCCACACCAAAACATAAATTTGTGGATTAATGCATCTGATTTTGTCACTCTTTGCAGCTTTATCGAGGGGTCACCAACAGTCATGTACGAGACGCTTGCCTGCGGAAGGCCACTATTAGGCAGTGCTGTTGGCGGAATTCCTGAAGTCATTACTTCTTCCGATTTTGGCAGTTTATTTAATCCCTACAAAATAGAAGAATACACGACAAAAATGGAGCATATGCTGACCCAAACTTTTGATGAGAAGAAAATCATTGCTTACAGTTTGCAGTATTCACAAAAAAGCTTGGGACAAAAGATTTTAACCGTTTATGATAATCTACTAAATTAACTAAGGGCGTAAAGTTTTTAAAAATCGCTGTCGAAAAAGTAAACCAAATAATAAAATTTATTTAGAACCTAACTTTTGATAAAGGTTTGTGTATTCTTTTACCATTCTTTGAACAGAGAAATTCTCTTTCACAGACATTTCTGCAAGTTTACCCATCGTTCGTGCTTTTTCAGGGTTGGATAATAAATCAATTAGTTTCTCGCTAATCAACTCTGGCTTTCCGGGTTCGACTAAAAAACCATTTTCATTGTCAGTAACAACTTCAGCATTCCCACCATTAATTGACGCGACGACTGGCCTCCCCAAAGCCATACATTCAAGTAATGCGTTCGATATCCCCTCACCATGAACGTCCGCATTGGTCGTCAGTAAGCCAATTTGGCATTCGCCAATAATCGGTTCAGGTTGGTTGCAATTTGTAATAAATTCGATATGGTTTTCAAGCCCTAACACTCTTGCCTGTTCTTGGCAGGCTGACAATGTCCCATAATCGTGGCCAACCAACCGTAACTTTGCGTTGGGAAATTGATCATTCACATTGGCAAATGCATTGATAGCCGTCTTATGATCCTTAGCTTCTCGAAAATTTGCAACCATGCAAATATTTTGTCCTTTTTCAACTTTATCGACGCCTTCAAATCTGGTTAAATCCAATCCGTTATGGATCACACTCGCTTGGGGTCTTTTTAAAAGTTTAAAAGATTCCAATCCAGCAAATGAATTGGCAACAGCATGATCCGCAAAATATGCACCAAACCGTGTGATTTGGTTATAAATATTAAGGTGGTTTGGTGCAGATCGAATCCCATTATGAACAACTGGAACATGGCAATGGTGGCCCGCTATTAAACCTGTTAGGTCCCAAACCCCACTGCCCCAGGTATGAATAACATCAATTTTGTGTTGTTTTATCAATCGAACAAGTTGACGAATTGGCATCAATAAGTTGACACCTCTCTTGCCTTTTAAAGCCACAAAGTGATCAGCATATCGTTGCGCTTCGTCCTCTCGTTCTCCCCCAGCGTTCATAGATATCAGAAAAGTTTCAATTTTTTGATTTTGAATTAAGGTTTTTAAAAGAAGTAGCAATTGGCGTTCTTTTCCGCCATCTCCCAAGCTTCCAATTACCATCAACACTTTAATTGTTTTCGAGTTCATCTGTCTTTAAAGTCAGTTAATCTGTTTACATCAACGATTCAATATAGTCTACCATCCAAGCGGTAACGTCAATTTTTTCTTTCAGCATTTCTTGTCTTTTAACTTGCCATTGTTGTTTTAGCTTTTCATTTCCAAGCCATTTGTTTAATTTATCAAAAATCTCTTCCTGCTGTGATGGGAAATAACTATGCGTCAAATGGTATTTGTCTTGTAATTCGACAAGGATTGAGCAACGATCGGCAAAAGAATTGATCCTAAGAGACGGCACCCCCAGGATAGCAGCCTCAACTGTCATCGATTGACTATCCCCGATAAATATGTCTGCAAAGGCCAATACTTGGTGAATTTCTGTTGGATCAACCGGTAATTGGTATCTTTGGAATTTTCCCTCAAGTGGCGATTCACTTGAGATAAATACTTTCCCGTGTTGTTCCAATACATTAATAATCTTCGATTGCAAATCGGCACTCATGCCAAATTCTCCATGGTCATGTGCAGCTTGCTGAGAAACAAATCGTAACAAAAAATATCTCTCACCAGGTTTCAGCCCCAATTTTTCATAAATTTTTTGGTCTGGCGAAAAATAATTAGGATGCAAATAAGCTAATTTTTGGTACCCGTTGTAGGTAACATGCTTCTTGCCATGATCTTCATTTAAGGTGCGCGGCGTCACAATTCTGCTGGCCAAAGGGTACGACAACTTAACAAAGGCTTTTGCAACCGATGCATCATCTTCATTAAATACAACTGATTTTGCACCGACTAATGGCGCAATATGTGTAATTGCAACAGAGGTGCCAATTAGGATTTTGCTCTTATGCCTAATTGCGCTTCGTAAAACCCCTAAGTCGTGTTCTAAAAGCTCGTAAGCAAGCCCCAGAACGCCTCTACGTGCATTAGATACCACTTCGTGGGTAAACCCATACGATTGTAATAAATCGACGGTTACATCTTTATTACGGGTCGTAATGGCTACTTCATGACCACGTGACTGCCAAATTTTTATTGCATTACGGAACAAATGAACGTGAGCTGGATGCCCAATATCTACTAAGATATGACTTTTATAATTTTTCATGTTGTTTATAGAAATAAAATGACTTACAAATAATAACGACTGTTTTAGTTAGGCTGTCTTAATGACGATTTGTTCTCTAACAAGGATCTTACCCTTTACGCGAAAATTTTGCTAACAAAAAGACGAGAAAAGTTTCTGTTAATTTTTCAAAGTTATTGATTTAAAAGTATATCAACAATTTTTTGCCCCGCGTGCCCATCACCATATAGATCAGGATGGTTCTTGGGCTTTTGAAAATTTGTTATTGTTTTGACAATTGTTTCAGCACTGCTATGTGCTAAAACGTTCCAGCCTGTATTTACAGTTTCGACCCATTCAGTTTCAGATCGCAAGGTTATACAAGGGATTTTTAACCAGTACGCTTCTTTTTGGATTCCACCCGAATCGGTTATGATCATTTTCGACGCTTGTTCTAGCTGAACCATTTCTAAGTATCCTACAGGAGAAATAAATCTGATTGGGCTACTTCTATCATCTATGCGAATATTGAATTTATTTAATGCCTTTCTTGTCCTTGGATGTAATGGGAAGATCACCGGGAGATCCAAGGCATTGAGTGCGGTTATAATTTCTGTCAGTCGTTTTCGGTCGTCCGTGTTCTCTGCCCGGTGGAGCGTGGCAAGATAGTATTTACCTGATTTTACATTATTGAGTTCCAGGATGTTTGAAACCAGGGCGGATTTTTGTGCAGCAAAGTGGAGAGATTCTGCCATAACATCTCCAACAACATAAACGTTATCCAAAATTCCTTCGTTTAATAAGTTTCTTTGTGCTTCCTGGCTGGGGCAAAATAGTAGATCAGCTAAATGATCGGTAAGAACTCGGTTGATTTCTTCTGGCATTCTGCGATTAAAGCTTCTCAAACCAGCTTCTACATGTGCAAGACGGATGTTCAATTTTGATGCTGCCAATGCACCTGCCAGGGTTGAGTTGGTGTCGCCATAAACCAAAACAAGGTCAGGCTGTTCTTTCAGTAATATAGCTTCGCATTTCGCTAACATCTCCCCCGTTTGTTTACCATGGGTGCCAGAACCAACATCCAAATTATAAATAGGAGCAGGGATTTCAAGTTCTTCAAAAAATACTTTAGAGAGGTTTTCGTCATAATGCTGCCCGGTATGGACGATGATTTCATTCACATATGAACGAAGCAGTCTGCTAACTACTGCTGCCTTAATAAATTGTGGGCGTGCTCCTACAATCGTAACAATTTTTTGATTCATTATTTATTTTGAGATAAATTTATTCCAAATATGATTTTAAAATTTTATTTTAAATATTTGTTTGAATCCATATCAAACCACATCGCAAAAAACAGCGATTGCATGCCACTTATTATCAAGAATATTGCCGCGATAGTGCTCGTTGCTACCACTGGCCCCACGGTTAATCGGTGACAAAGTAAATAAAATCCTAATATCCAACCAGAGATCGAAAAAATAAAACCTGAAAAATAGAAGAATATCAAGGGATGAAAATCCCGAATAACATATTTTTGAAACATCCTTAAAAAAAACAAGCGAGATAATAAAAAAATGAATTTTGGGATGATCAACATTGGCCTAATGCCAGATTTTTCACCAACCCCATAAATTGGCTTAATTTCAACATCGCGTACCCGAAAATTGTAAATATTTAGTTTGACTAACATATCGTTAGGCATACCGTAGCGCTTAAAAATGCTGTCTAAATCGATGGTGGATAACACTTTGTGATTTGCGACTGTATAACCGGTTTGTGAATCAGCTACATGCCAATAACCTGAAGCGATTTTGGTCATCATAGAAAGCGCTGCATTTCCCATATAACGCGTTTTAGGTATTTTCCTCCAGGCTTCGCCAGTAAATAGTCGGTTTCCCTTTGTATAATCAACCTCACCAGCCACAATAGGGTCTAAAAGTGCGGGCAGATCATCGGGATCCATTTGTGCATCGCCTGCCATCACGGCAGTAGCAAAGATATTATTATCACGGCACCATTCATAACCTTTGGCAATGGCTCCCCCCACCCCAGTGTTTTTTTGCAGCTCAATTAATATTATTTTTCTTTCATTTTTTTCAATATAGCCTTTAACAATCTCAACTGTATTATCCTTGCTAAGGTCGTCAACAATAACAAGGTAATCAACATACTCGGGTGTCGTTTCGATAACTTTCCCAATTAGTTTTGCTTCGTTATAAGCAGGTACAACAACTGCAACTGATTTCTCTTTATACATTAATCACCTGGATAATTTCAATCTCGTTCTATTAATCCAAACCCAATTCCATAATAATCTAAGCCCGCATTTCTCACTTCTTCTGGGTCAAATAAACGGCGTCCATCTACAAGAATTGGTAGTCGAAGCGATGTTTTTAGTTTTTTCAGATCAATTTGTTTGTAATCAGCGTGCGCAACCATCAGAACCACGATATCGGACCCACTAACTGCGTCTTCAACGCTAACTTGAAATTCCAAAACGTAAGGATCTTGGATGATGACTTTTGCCTTTTCTGATTTCAGATATTCACATAAGGCTTCACTTGGGCTATTACGGGTATCATCACTATCGGCTAAATAAGAGTACCCGAGGATAGTCACTTGGGCATCGTCTAATCGTTTCCCAGTATCTTCGAGGATTGTCTTTACCATTCGACCTATAAAAATTGGCATAGAATCATTGACAGCCCTGGCTGCAGGGATTAATTTGAGGTCAACTTTTTCTTTTGCCCCATATGCCAACAACCAGGGGTCTTTTGGGATACAATGCCCTCCCACACCAGCGCCTGCAAACAGAACATTACGTCCGGGTGACTTATTAACTAATTCTCTCACTTTAAGAAAATCTGCACCAGTAACCTGACAAATTAATGCTAATTCATTCGCAAAGGCGATATTAACATCCCGATATGTATTTTCAGCAGTTTTGGTCAATTCAGCTGTAACCAAGTCGGCAGGGTCAAGATCTGCTTGAACCACGTTTTTATACAACACCCTCAAGACTTCTGAAACTTCAGGGGTTTCTCCCCCACAAACTCGACTCATATTTTTCAAATTCGCTAATAACTTTCCAGGCATAACTCGTTCTGGGCAGACGCCTAAATAAAAATCTATGTTAGACGTTTTCCCACTGGATACTTCGAGCAGAGGACGAACAAGGGTATCCATTGTTCCCGGAGCAATTGTAGATTCAACGATGACCAAGGCCCCCTCTTTGATAACTTTGCCCAAGCTATGGCAAACGTTACGTAATGCGACATACTGTGGGACGTGTTGGTCATCTGTTGGGGTTTCAACGTCGATTAAGATAATATCAGCGTCATTTAGTTGCTTGTAATCTGTGGTTGCAAGGAATTGCTTATTGAATATCACTTTTGAAATGAGTTCAGGTAAACCTGGTTCATAACCTTCAATTGGTGAAATGCCACGGTTAATAACATCAATGCGCTCTTTTTTTGTATCAACCCCAATTACTCTAAAGCCTGCATCTGCAAACATACAGGCGACTGGCAAACCAACGTACCCTAAACCAATTATTGCCAATTTGGCTTGTTTGTTTTCGATTTTTTCAACCAGATTTTTTAGCATACTCATATTTTGTGTTCGATAGTCCAAATAATAAATTTAAAGGGTAATTATTCGATGTTCAGTACCAGATTGAACAATATATTGTGCCAAAGACAGTGCCTTTAACCCATCTTCGCCAGACACAGGTACAGATAAATCATTAATAATTGCATTTAAGAATGCTTCTTGCTCTGAACGAAGTGGTTCTTTCTTTGCAACGGTATGACGAATCATCTTTCCCTCGCTAACACCTCGAAGAACGCGTAGACTTTCCCATTCACTGCCTTGTGAAACCGGGTTTTCATAATAATACAGATCTTGGGTCAGGTAGTCACAGCGAAACACACCCCGTTCACCTGTAACAATGAACTCACGAATTTTGGTAGGGGTAAGCCAATTGATCGTTAAAGTACCTACACTTCCATCTGATAAGCGAACTAAGCCTGTCAAAAGATCTTCATATTGGCTGTGAATGTGTTTTTCAGTCTCTGCATAAACCCGAATAACCTCTTTTTGAGAGACAAATCGCATGATATCTAAGTCATGAACAGCTAAATCAATAACAACGCCAACATCTGCTATACGGGCAGGAAATGGGCCCTGCCGATGGGCATCCATTTGAAAGATTCGCCCCAGTTCATCGTTCGCAATATGCTCTTTTAAGGCAATAATGGCAGGATTAAATCGTTCAATATGACCAACCATCAACTTGATATTCTTTTTCTCGGCAGCGTCGATGATATCCTGGGCTTCTTCAAGAGAAAAAGCAATAGGTTTTTCAATTAATAATGGGATGCCGCGCTCAATAATTTCAAGCGCAATCTGGTGGTGATGAATAGTTGGAACAGCCAGCGTTACAGCTTCGGGTTTCACCTCATCTAACATTTTTTGGTAATTTGAAAACGCGCGAGTGCCGTACTTGGTTGCCAAAAATTGAGCTTTATCCTCATTTTCATCGGCAATCCCTACAAGATCTGCTTCCTGGATTTCCCAATTGACACGCACATGGTTTGCCCCCATTGAACCTACACCAATGACTGCGGTTTTTATGGTCATATTTTATAGACCTCCCTAACAATTGTCTCTAAATCATCCTGACTAACCTGGGGATGAACCGGTAAAGAGATAACTTCTTTAGCCAGTTTTTCAGATATTGGGAAAGATTGCTCTCCGAACATCTCTTTTATATATCCTTGCTGATGAACAGGAACAGGATAGAACACACCCGTGCCAATCCCAGCCTCATTCAATGCATGAATGGCTGCATCGCGGTCTCTTCCACCATCAACACGGATTGTATACTGATGCCAAACATGTTTATATCCCGGTTTTATTTTTGGCGTAATAACGCTATTTAAGTTTTCGTTAAGGAATTGTGCGTTTGCTTGTCGTTTTTCATTAAATGTTTTTAATCGATCGATTTGCGCCAATCCAATCGCAGCGTGCAGGTCGGTCATCCTAAAGTTATAACCCAACATTTCATGATAATAACGGACTCGCATCCCATGACTGCGTAAGAGCCTACTTTGGTCGGCAATATAATCATCATCAGTGGTGATCATTCCACCCTCTCCCGCCATGATATTTTTTGTTGCATATAATGAGAATGTGCCCGTACCAAAACTGCCAGCTACTTTACCTTCAAATTCGGCTCCAACAGCCTGACAGGCATCTTCAATGATCGCGAGGTTATATTTATCTGCGATCTCTTTGAGGCTTTTCATATCACAGACATAGCCATATAAATGAATCGGTAATATTGCCTTTGTTTTTGGGGTGATTGCCTGTTCAATTTTAGAAGGATCAATATTAAAGGTGTCTTCGTCTACGTCAACAAAAACAGGTTTTGCGCCTACAAACAAAATTGAAGTTGTAGACGCAATAAAAGTAAAGGGTGTAGTAATTACTTCATCGCCAGGCCCGATACCATGTGCCAAAAGTGCAATATGAAGGGCTGTGGTTCCTGAAGAAGTCGCTATTGCATGTTTTACACCACACAATTCAGAAAACTTCTTTTCAAGAGCTTCAACTTTTGGACCTTGAACTAACATACCAGATTCAAGTACTTCTATTACATTTTTCTTTTCTTCATCGCCAATGAAGGGTTTTGAAATTGCGATCATTTGTTGTTCTCCTTCGAGAATACGTTTACTGGATTAATTTAAATAATTCCGCATAAGGAATACTGATTTCCAATGAACATTTTGGGCATTGAATAACAGCAGATTTTGCTTTTTTTTCAAGAATTTGATCGATCGTTAACTCCAGCGTGGGAAGTTTTTCTCCACATGGGCAAACAAAGCCAACCAGCCTGACTGGATTACCTAACACTAACCCATAATCAGGTACGGATTTGGTCACAACCGCCCCTGCCCCAATCATCGCCCATTTACCAATCGTAATACCGCAAACAATTGTTGCGTGCGCCCCAATTGAGGCTCCTTTTTTAACAAGGGTTTTATATACTTTCCAATCTTCTCCTGTTTTTAAAGAGCCATCAGGATTGATGGCACGTGGGAACTTGTCATTGGTAAACACGCAGTGTGGTCCGCAAAAAACACCATCTTCTAAAACAACGCCGTTATAAACAGAGATCCCATTTTGGATCTTCACATTGTTACCGATGATAACACCTGCATCAATATACACACCTTTGCTTAGAATACAATTTTCGCCAATTTCTGCAAATTCTCGTATTTGGCATTGCTGCCAAATTTTCGTGCCCTTACCAATTTTGGCTTGCGGCGAAACGTCAGCGCTCTCGTGAATAAATATTTGTCCTGCCATCAAAGGTCCTTTATGCGACATAATTAGGTGACTGAACGACCAAAAAGAATAGGTTGTCATTCTTGTACCAAATTATTTTACCAAACAATCAAGTTATTATACCGAAATCTTTCTTATTGTTTTAATTGTCCAATTAATGACGTTGGTTGACTTGTTTTAAAAATCACTATGTATTGGATAAGTTATTGGATAAGTTATAATGAAACTATCGTTATAAAAATCGGTA
>CAYPKT010000018.1:0-47801 GCA_964411385.1 uncultured Candidatus Brevefilum sp.
TTGGTGAGGCGACGACGGGACCGCGTAGCACTCTTTGAGCCCGCGAAGCGCTCTTCGAGTACGAACCCGTGATCTTAAAAAAAGACACCCCACAAGCGCAGGGTGTTCATCATTTGGTGAGGCGACGACGGGATTCGAACCCGTGATGGGGGTTTTGCAGACCCTTGCCTTACCACTTGGCCACGTCGCCTGAAAAAGAAAAGCTGATACCAAGGGCCGATATGGCCTAAGGATACCAGCCAAGGTGCTTTTTCAAAAGCGGGCGAAGAGGCTCGAACTCTCAACCTTCTCCTTGGCAAGGAGACGTTCTACCGATTGAACTACACCCGCAAACTCTTACTGACAAAAATATTTTAGCACATCGGGCAAAAATCGTCAACCCTTCGAGATATAATTATTCTTTATCTTGACAGGCATTGTTCTCTTGCAGTTATACTTTACAATGAAGGGAGATAAGACCTTAATCAAATTAACGTGTAAAATATTATTTAATAAACGACATGGATTTGGACCAATAAATGATGACAGACTTACCCTTTTGGAAAATAAAAGGCCTTGAAGAAATGACCCATGCTGAGTGGGAATCTTTGTGTGACGGATGTGGAAAGTGCTGCTTGCATAAAATTGAAGACGAAGACGACGGTCATGTGTATTACACCGATGTTGCCTGCCGTTTGTTGGACCTAAAAACCTGTCGATGTCTTGATTATGAAAATCGTTTGAAGATTGTAAAAGATTGCCTTTCGCTCACTCCAACCCTGGCGCGATCCCTTTTGTGGCTGCCTGAAACTTGCGCTTATCGCCGACTGGCAGAAGGCAAGGAGTTGAGCTGGTGGCACCCTTTAGTTTCAAATAACAGCGAAACTGTACGATTGGCGCACATATCGATTTGTGGAAAAGCACTTTCGGAATTGCAAGTTGATATGGATAGGATTGAAGAGAGAGTTATAACATGGATCGATTGAAAGGAAAATATTGTCTGATACAAAAAAAGATTGATTGAATTTACATTATTTATTACAAAAAATCCTAATTTAAGGTATACTTTAGAAACTCTATCCTGTTGTTTGGCAAAGCCAAAGGTATAAACCAACATGCGTGAAATTGATGATCTACCAAATGAAGTGAACAACCTTTTTATAGTGGTTGTTCAAGGCCAAGATGCCGATCTTGCGATTGACGCATTAACCGATGGCAGCTTTATTGTGACGCGTTTGCCCAGTGTTGGTGGGTTTCTTGGCAGAAAAAATGCAACTTTGATGATTGCAGTCGAAGAGGCTCGCCAACAAGAAGCGATTGAGATCCTCAATAAAACTTGTCGCCAAAGGATAGCATATATCGCTGTACCGATGGAAAATTCACCTTTACCCATGCCCGTGCCGATGCCGGTCACCGTTGGTGGTGCCAACATATTTAGTATTGAAGTTGAACATTTCGAGGAGATTTGACGATGAAACTAATAATTGCCATTGTCAAAGATGAAGACAACGACCTGATTTCAAAAGCTCTGACAGAGAAAGATTTTCGGGTGACTTTTATAGCATCTACTGGTGGTTTTTTGCGCAGTGGTCGCAGCACTTTATTGGTTGGGGTTGAGGATGATCGCGTGGAAACCGCTTTAGAAATTATCAGAGTAAGTTGTAATTCTCATGAAAAAAATGGTGAAAAACGGGCGACTATTTTTGTCTTAAAAGTTGATCAATTTACCCAGTTATAACCATTTTGAAAAATATAGTTCGGTAACGACTTTATGAGGAGATTTAAAGATAAAATATATAAATTAATTATCTAATAAGTAGGTTGATTATAAATATTTTTTCATTTAGACAGGAGAGTTTTATGAATATTGGATTAGCTTTTAGTTATGTTTTCAAAGACAAAGATTGGTTTAAAAAACTTGGGATTGCAGGGTTGATTGGGTTGATTCCAATCGTTGGTCAATTTGTCGTGATTGGCTGGGCGATGAAAATTGCTAAGAATGTAATGGATGGTTTTGTTGAAACTGCCTTGCCTAATGTCAACTTTGGCGAAGACTTAAAACATGGTTTCATGGTCTCGATCATTAATTTACTCTATGCGCTACCAGCAGGGATTTTACTCGGAATTGCTGCAGTCTTGTTTGGCGTCGGGTCGGGTACAGAGGAAAACGCAAGAACTGTCATGATGATTTTTGGTGGTTGCCTTGGCTTGATTGGCTTGATTGTGGCGTTTGTGATTGCTTTTATGGGAATGGTTGGTGTTACTAACTACCTGGCGAAAGGTCAATTTGGTGCAGCCTTTAACTTCAAAGAGGTTTTTGGTTTATTGAAAGGTTCTTTCGTATCATGGCTGTTAGTCATTTTAGTTGGTGGTCTTGCAGCAAGCATTATTGCCCCATTAGGAACTATTGCCTGTGGACTTGGAGTCATATTAACTGCAACTTATGTAAGTGCTGTTAATGGTCATTTGTTAGGACAGGCATACAATAAAGCAGCTGGCCCATCGATCATTGAAGTTGAAGATTTGTCATTCATGGATTAACTTTATTAGCAAACTATACAGAGCCGCTTAAATGCGGCTCTTTTTTTTATTCCCCAAATTCCTGAACCTGGTAAGTGTAAACTTTCAGTGGTTTATTACGCCATAGGTCGCGGGGTGCTCCCATTTTCATGCAAAGATGCGATAGGAATTCCTCAGGGCGGTGTAAATTTTTCCAAACTTGGGGTAAAAAAGTGGATTTTTTAACGCCATCTTGCAGGATAACGCCATCGATATGAGGCCGAATATTTAAGAGTAAGTCCTCTGGGGTTTCATAGATAAGTGGCTTGCTGGGCGTTAAAATCGATATTTCAATGTGGATGAAAGGCAATTCAGAGGGTTCAACCCGTGGGAAGCGGAAGTCTTGAACAGCAGCAGCGATTGCGTGCTCTTGCACATCTTTAGCAAGAGGCGAATGTGGCTCAAGGGCACCGATACAGCCGCGTAAATTACCGTCAATCGTGAGCGTAACGAAAGAGACACCCGGTTCTTTTAGCCGCGGCGTAAAGTCTTCAAAAATTAAATCGGGTATGGGAGCCCTCAAGGCGACTTTTTCGATAGCTTGACGGGCGATTTTTAATAATACGAATTGCTCAATTTGGGTTAATTTATTACTCATCGGTGGGCCATCTTTCTTAAAGCATGGTTGGAATTGAGAGATGCGCTAATATGCCGGGTAGCCTATCTTGTGTTAAATTCTTTTATACTGTTAGTTTGCGTTTGCGTCAAGCCGGTGGAAGTGGAGAATTAGGTAGATGGTGCAATAACTTAAATGTAAATGATGAGATTACTATGCAGGGCACGCTTTACAGCCTTTCCGCTGTGAGCCGGTCGCAATAACAGTTTCCTTTTGGGATTGAAACTTGATACCTAACGAATATCTGATTTAGGTTTTGGTGATTATGGTGAAAACCACGAAGTGCACGAAGCAAGACGGGTATTAATGGTTTATTGGGCTTTTGGTGATTCTGAAGAAAACAACGAAACACACAAAATACGCGAAGGAAGACGGATCTTAATGGTTTAATGGGCTTTTGGTGATTCTGAAGAAAACCATGAAACACACAAAATATGCGAAGGAAGACGGGGCATAATGGTTTAATGGGCGTTTGATAATTCTGGTTTTATTGTAGTTCACGTTAACCAAAAACTGCCTCCACAGTCGAAGGCAGTTGGGATTGTTAGTATTAACTTTTATTAATTGCGACGGCTGCGGGGACGTCCTTTGCTCTTATTGGCGTTGGGGTTATCTTGAGCCTGGGCTTCTTCTAAACTCCAGCCTTCTAAAAGAGCCTGGCGTGAGAGACGGATGCGCCCCTGGTTATCGATATTGGTAACCATGACGGTGATTTCATCGCCTTCCTGAACGACATCGGTCACTTTGTTCACGTGGCTGGTATCCAGTTGCGAGATGTGGACTAAGCCATCCTGCCCGGGCAAAATCTCGACAAACGCGCCAAACTCGGTGATGCGCACAACCTTGCCGGTGTAGATATGTCCAACCTGAACTTCCTCAGTCAGGCTTTCAATGCGGTTACGAGCAGCTTTGTAACCCTCACCATCGGTGGATGCGATATAAATGGTGCCATCATCTTCGATATCGATGCGGGTGCCGGTCTCTTCCTGGATGCTGCGGATTGTTTCGCCACCTTTGCCGATCACTGCACCAATTTTCTCAACAGGAACTTTGATGATTTCAATACGTGGGGCATGGTCTTTGATTTCAGAACGCGGCTTGTCAATCACCTCGAGCATTTTATCGAGGATGAACAGCCGAGCTTTACGGGCTTGCTCGAGCGCTTCAGACATGATCTCCGTCGTGATGCCACTGATTTTGATATCCATCTGCAGGGCAGTGATACCCTCGGTGGTACCGGTGACTTTGAAGTCCATATCGCCCAAGTGATCCTCGAGCCCCAGGATGTCAGTGAGAATGACGTAATTCTCATTTTGCTTAATCATACCCATGGCAACACCAGATACAGGGCGTTTAATTGGCACACCGGTATCCATCAACGCCAGGGTTGAGCCACAGGTAGAGGCCATGGAGGAAGACCCGTTTGAGGCCATTACTTCAGATACCAGGCGCATCGTGTATGGGAAGTCTTTCTCGTCTGGCAAAACCGGGCGCAAAGCGCGCTCTGCCAGCATACCATGCCCAACTTCACGCCGCGATTGACCTAACCGGCCGGTTTCGCCAACCGAATAGGGGGGGAAGTTATAATGGTGCATATAACGTTTGGTATCGGTGGGGATTAAGTTATCAAGTTCCTGGGCTTCGCGAGGGGTGCCAAGGGTAGCCAGGGTAAGCACCTGGGTTTCTCCTCGGGTAAACAGACCCGACCCATGCGCTCGAGGGCTTACATCTACTTCACACCAGATATTGCGAACCTCTTCTGGCTTACGTCCATCGGGGCGAGCTTTATCGTTTAGGATGCGGGCGCGAACGATCTCTTTTTCAACTTCACCAAAGGCATTACCGATATTTTTAGTTAATGTTTTTAATTCATCTGCAGTTAACGTTTCGAGTTTGTTGGCAGTTAGCTCCTCAATGATAGAAGCTTTTAGATCACTAATGCCGCCATATAAGGTTTCTTTATCGTAAGGTTGTTCGAACAGCTCAACCAGGCGGTTGGATACCAGATTTCGAACCTGCTCTGTTAATACCAGATCCAACGATAGAACTTCAACTTCTCGTTTTGTTTTGCCAACTTCACGAGCCATTTGTTCCTGTAGTTGGATAATTGGCTGGATTGATTTATGTGCCAAATCTAAGGCTTCAACCATCACCTGTTCCGAGACTTCTTTAGCCCCGCATTCGACCATAGCAATTGCTTGCTTGGTACCAGCGACAATCAGATCCAGTTTCGAAAGCTCCATTTCGTCGATCGAGGGGTTGACGATTAATTGATCATCTACATAGCCAATCCGAACAGCGCCGATAGGGCCATTCCAGGGGATATCCGAGATCATCAACGAGGCAGATGTAGCATTGATGCATAGGATATCAAGTGGATTTTCTGTATCAGCAGAAAGTGACATCAAAACGACTTGTACTTCGTTACGCATGCCTTCAGGGAATAGTGGTCGAATTGGGCGATCTGACATACGCGCCACAAGAATAGCTTCTTCTCGAGGGCGCCCTTCACGACGGAAGAACGAACCGGGGATTTTTCCACCGGCGTACATCCGCTCTTCGTATTCAACGCTAAGGGGAAAGAAATCCAATCCTTCACGGATCCCGCCCATGGTAGCAGCGCTAAAAACCAGGCTATCTCCCTGGCGGACGGTTACAGCACCGCCGGCTTGCCCAGCCAGTTTGCCAGTTTCAATGATAATATCTTTATCACCGAGCTTTGTTCGGTAAATTTTTGCATTGGGTTGCATAATGTGTTAAATTCCTTTATTCTAATTTCCCGCCAAGTTAGGAACTGAAAACCGGTGGGGAGTAAGGATCCTCAGCAATTTTCAATACCCAACTGGCGGATTGCTTTATTAAATAATACTACCGCAGAGAAGCCAATTGTGGTTAAAGTCACTTGGGTGATTTTTTACCAGCAATACATTCTCTGCGGAAATAGTAAAATAAGTTTGTCGTTTACAATTATTTTTTACGAATATTGAGCTGATCGGTTACTGCCAGGTAACGCTGATAATCTTTTTGACGCAAATAAGCCAGAAGACGGCGCCTGCGTCCAACCAGTTTAAGCAAACCCCGCCGTGAGCTTTCGTCGTGTTTGTTTGTGCGAAGATGTTCTGTAAGGTATTTGATCCGGTTCGTAAGGATGGCAATTTGGACCTCGGGTGAGCCGGTATCGCCTTCATGCCGTTTGTAATTATTAATAATCTCTTTTTTTGTATCTTTTTCTAAAGCCATGACACTGCTTCTCCTTAAATTTGTTTTTATTTTTGCAGGTCTCCATGTACCCAGCTGAGATTACCAGGTACAGGACCAGTCATTTGCTTAAATTATACCTACAGGGGGTCAATTTGCAAGCAGGTTTTTTAATGCATTACACAGATAAGAGAGAGAAGAAATCTCTTAGCCAGCCTTTGGCAAATTCTGGATCGGTACTTTTTAAAACCTTTAACAGGTCATTTCGAGGTACGTTGTAAGGCTCCAGGTAGGCTTTGAGATATTTTCGAAAGGTGACGGTTCCACGATCGCCATAAAATTGTAACATGGCATCTAAATGTTCAAAAAGTGTTGACTTCACAACTTCAAGTGGCACATCCTGCCGGTCAAGACGGCTGAAGATCCAAGGGTTTCTGACTGCCCCGCGCCCTATCATCACCGCATCGCAGCCAGTTATTTGTTTGATTAGATCAATATCTGCCACAGTAACGACATCCCCATTCCCGATAACCGGAATATTAATCGTTTGTTTGATTTCGCGGATGGGCTTCCATTGGGCAACTCCGCGATAGCCCTGTTTTCGAGTACGACCATGAATGGCAATCATCGCGCCACCGCTATCCTGGATGGCATGGGCGACTTCAAGATAGTTGAGATTATCATCATCCCAGCCTAATCGAATTTTGCCAGTAATCGGTTGCTCAAACTGAGCGCACAACAAATTAAAAATAGCTGATATCTTTTCAGGATTTTTAAGTAAAGCTGCGCCTGCCCCGCGGCTAGTAACGTCTTTAGACCCGCAGCCAAGGTTGATGTCGATAATATCCGGTTGTACAATCGGGATAAGATGGATGGCTGCCTCCAGGATTTGCTCAGCATGATCGCCAAGAAACTGTAGAGAAAGCGGGCGTTGACAATCCTCATAGGCGTGTCGTTTGGGGTAGCGGGGGTGGTTTTGCAGCACATCCAAAGTGTTGACGAATTCAGTTACACTTAATGCAGACCCTAACCCCCGACAGATACCGCGGAAGGGTAAATCGCTAATCCCATCCATTGGTGCTAATATAAGATCACCATAGATTGGCACGTTGCCGATAAAAAATGTTGGTTGATCAGACAATAGAACCCGTTTTCAATTCTGAACCTGGTTAATTTTTTGGATAGCCCAGTTACATGTCTCACGAACGACGGGAACCTCTCGTTCATCTTGAGCCAAATTTTCAAGCAACGGTAAAGCAGGGTGGTGTTTCTGGTTTCCGAGAACCACAGCTGCATTGCGAATCAACCCACCTCGTTTTGCACGCATAAGAGGGGTTTCTTTGAAAACCTCATGAAACGTATTTTCATCCAAGGTAAGAATGGATATTAAATCAATAAATTCAGGGAGAATAGTATCTGCTGTTGAAGATATTTGCTTATGCAATCGTGCATTATGAGGGCAAACTGCCTGGCATACATCACAGCCAAAGAACCAATCCCTAATATCCTTTTTTAATTCGTTAGAAATTTCAACTTTGTTTTCAATGGTTAAGTAACTTATACACCGACCAGCATCGATAGTTCCATCCTCCAGAATACACCCGGTTGGGCAAGCTTCAATGCAGCGACGGCAAGAACCGCATAGATCTTGGGTAAAGGGTGGGTCAACAGGAAGCGGGAGGTCGGTAAGGATTTCAGCCAAAAAATAATATGAACCATGTCTTGGGATGATCAAACAGCTGTTTTTTCCTGGCATACCGAGCCCAGCTCGGGCTGCAAAACCCCGTTCAAGAATTGGCCCGGTATCGACATAAGCTTTTAACGAAGCTCCTGTACCAACCTTTGTGAGGATAAAGTCGACTAGCTGGTTAAGCTTATTCATTATGGTTTCATGATAATCAGGGATTTGAGCGTAGGATGAAATTTTCCCGTACCCATTTGGTGCGAGTTTAAGGGATACCCCGTGGGGCTGGTAGGGAAACGCCAAAGAAATTACGCTTTGGCAGCCCTCCAGTACCAGGTTAGGATCCTCACGCTTTGCGAGGGTGTCGGGGCGTGAGAGGTATCCCATGGTCGCATGGTGACCAGCTTTTACCCAAGCTTCAAATTCTGGATAATGCGGGGCAGGTCGTACTTGTGCGACACCGAGATGAGAAAACCCGAGGTGCTTTGCTTTGGCGATAAGCTCTATTTTAAGGGCGGGTAAATCCAACATAGGAGGTTTAACGTGTAGAACTGCGAACAATTAATTTCGCATATCTTCTTAAGGATAATATTATCTACTCCTCAGGTTCAGCGACTTCAACGACGAGATAAAAATCGTAAAATGGCACATTGTGATCATTGACGAGCTTCCAATCTGTCCTTTTTTGCCCAAGGGACTCTGGAGCGATAAAATTGACACTGACTTGAACATTTTTATTGGGGGGAACCGGGTAAGGCAAATTAACATTAGCTGGCGCCTCCATTTGTTCACCGGAAGAGAATTGGACGGAGAAATTTTCAGTCCAGGTAGATGTCCCAATGTTTTCGATTGTCCAGGTGACGACAAAAGCTTCACCGGGGGCAAACTTGGTATTATCAGGCGGATCATTTGCTAACCAATTGGCAGCATCCTTACCGGAGCTGGTGGGTTGCCCTGTTTTTACTGGAGTAGATGGGGTTAGAAGAGGGGTATTTGTTGAAACTTCGGTTGGTGTGCTGGTTGCTGGTGCCAATGTCGGTGTTTCGGTTGGTGTGGGCTGAGCTGCAGCAGTTTGCGAAGCTTGTGCGAATGCAGTTTGTGCAAAACCTGTTTTTTGAGCTTGAATATCTAACGCCGGCTCTTTTGGTTTACAGCCTGTAAGGGAGACCCCTAAAAAGGTGACGAAAATGATGAAAAATGAAACTTTCTGAAATGACGGTTGCAATTTATTGATGCCTCCAAATTGGGTAAAAAATTAACAACTCTGAATTGTAGATGATACCCTGAAAATGTTCAAGGCGCGATCGGCGCAAGTTTTCTGAAGAAAAACTAATCAAGTGAAAAAGAAATTTAATAGATCAACTTTAAATTAAAGACGGCAGTGTTTTTATGGCTGCCGTCTTAATCCTATCAGGTTTATTTGGGTTCAATACGTGGAGCGAACCACAGCGATTCATTGGTGGTTGTGCTACCAGCAGCTTCAACCATCAATACAAATTGAATTCGTTTACCGGTAAAGCTGCTTAAATCAATCTCTATTCGTTTGAATTTTCTATCCTGAACTTCATGCCAGCCCCCTCCGATAAGCTGCTCGGGGCCGCCGTCTACCTTACCCAACAAGTAAAACCTTACGTCGCAATTTGCATCTCCGTAGCATCCAATGATGGTTTTGAACACGGTGTTTTCCGAAAGGACCATCTCAGGGTAGGTGCCACGAATCCAACCATTGGTTACTTTTTGCGGGTGCACCTGTAACCCTGGTTCATCATCAAGCGCCATATTTTCTAACAATGGTTCTTTGATTAATTTTACCCAGCCGTTATTATCACCTGATTTTCCAGGGCAGGGTAGATCTCCCGAGGCATTGGTCCACTTGACGCCAAGGTTGCAATAATTTGTTGCAAAATCGAATGTTTTTCCTGGTGTAAACGCTTCAACTTTGATTTCAGCCCAAAAAGGGGAATCATTAGGACCGATGGCAAAAATTACACCGCCCGCATTACGAAGTTTAAAATCACCGCGATGGACGCCCGCGGTGGTTGGTGCCTGCAAATCTATACTGATTGTTACTGTTTCACCGGGAGCAACTTTGTCGGTGGTGAGCTGTTTGGCAGCAGGTGCGCCCATTGCATTCCCGCTGAAAAAGACAACATGGTAATTGCTATCCCAGGTACATGAGCCACTATTTTTTAATGTCCAGGTTTTTGTAAAAGTTTGACCCGGTGTAGCTATCGAACCGTCTGGAATTGTCTCGCTCACAAAAGCTGCCTGATCACACCTGGTTTGCGGCGTTGAAGTGAACACAGCGGTAGACGTAAAACTGGGCAGTGCTGTTGGCACTTGAGTATCTGTGGGAACCGGAATAGTGGCAGTATTTTGTTCGAGAACTTCGGTGGGCGTTGCGGTTACCTGGGCGTTACTGGTTTGTTGCGCCTGGACGGTTACCGCAATTGATGTTTGCTGAGCCTGGACTGTTTGAGCGGCGGCAGTGTTTAATAATTCCACCTGGGTTTCTGCCGGCTTTTTACTTGGAAGGTTACAGCCAGTTAAAAGGAGGCTAAAAATCACGAATGCCATTAAACTAATTGATACTGATTTCTTCATCTTTTCTCCTCTTGCGCTTATGGATGATGCATTCATTATAAACTTATTAAATAACAAATTTCAAGTTTTTAGAACTGAAAAAATTAAATAATGAATTAATCTGTGCTCTTTTAATTAACGTTTAACATACAATTATAGTTCCAGTCGTGATGATCAATGAGAACAAACAAGGTTGCCAAAGTGGCAACCTTGTTAATCGAATCTATATGGTTAATTATGGTTAGTTTTCAACTTCTATTTCTTCTGATCCTTTACCACTCAATGCTTTGAAAAACAACTTTAAGGTGAACTTCTTCCCTGTAAGCAAGTATTGCGCCCGGAACATGCCAGCAACTGCTCTCATCAATAGAAAGATTGTTAAAAGAAGGAGAACAATCGAAAGTAGGAGTTGCCAAGGCGGAATTGGATTAATTGCCATACGGGTCATTATCGTGTTTGGCGCTGTAAAGGGAATTAAACTAAGGACCGTCGGCAGAATTGCATTGGGGTTAGCCACGATAACGCCAATTAACATCAAGGGGATTAGTATCGGGATAATAATGAAAAAGGTCGCCTGAGAGGCCTCCTTAACAGAGCCAACCAAGGCACCCACACCAGCCATGAGCGTGGCATAAACCAGGTAACCAAGGATGAAAAATATTACGCCCCAGATAAGAATATTAGGTGGCAGCTGCACTTCTGGTGGAATTGCAAAAACTTTGCCCCCCAGCCGTAGTAAAATCAGAGCTGAGCCCAGCCACACGATTAACTGTAATAAACCGACTAAACCCAGACCAAGGATTTTCCCTGTTAGAAGCTGCGTGGGTTCAATCGAACTCATTAATACTTCCATTAGTCGATTTTCTTTTTCTTTTGCGACACTGTTCATCATTAAGCTGGCAGATGTGATAATTAAGATATAAAAAAGCATAGTCATCCCATACGGGACATAAAAACCAACCGGGTTGTTGGCGATGTTAACGCCTTCCGCCATATTTTCGGGCGTAATATCGATATGATGAACAAAGATAGGGTTTTGAAACACTTCGAATCGATCAAGGTCACCACCGAGAAGATTAAATTGAATAAGCGTATCTATCATCCAGGTTGAATCAAAGGATTTAATCGGTGTAATATCGCGACTGGTGTAAGACACTGCGCCACTTTGAAGATAATCTGCCTCGATGACGAAAAAACCATCAATATCACCCACCACCAAGGCCTGTTGAGCATCGGATTCTTTTACGAAGTTAATTAATTTTGCATCCTCTAACCATACAGGCGCACTTGAAATGATTTTGGCAAGGTCTACATAGCCTTGAGGAGCCTGATCTTCGGGTTTTGGTTGGATTGTAACAGTTTCTATTCCGTCGATGGTTTCTTTTTCTCCAAACAGGGATAATGCGCCTAAGATTAAGGCAGGTATTAAGGGTAACAAGACCAAAGTAAGAATGAATGAACGTCGGGTGATGGTGTTAATGAACTCGGTTTTTAAAACAACCCATGTTTTACTCATGCGGTTTCACCCTTTCTAAACAATTCTTTTAATGGAAGTTTTTTTCCGAGCTGAAGCATGCCAAGTTGAAATGCTCGACCAGCTAACCACACTGAGGAAACTGCCACAACAAACAAAAGTAAAATATTAAAAACCAATTGCCAAAAAGGGATTGTGCTCATCGCCATGCGTAAGGGAATGGTGATTGGCGCAGTCAAAGGGAAAAAACTTAATGCGATTGCTAAAGCCCCGTTTGGGTTATTCATAATACTGGTGGTTACATAAAATGGAATGATGCTGAGCATTGAGAAAATTGTGCTAACCTGTTGGGCTTCGCGCATATCCGTCATTATGGCGCCAATGGTAGACATAATTGAACCAATTAGAACAATAACCGGCAAAAATACCAACAAAATAACAAAGATAAAACCCTCTGGAAGCGATATTGTTCCTAAAATCGGCCAAAAGCTGGCGCCAATTCTAACGCCAATCCAGCCAAAAACAAACCAAACGATCAACTGCGTTAACCCAATACTGAGGTTCCCGATAATTTTACCAGCCATCAATTGTGTGGGGGTAACCGATGTAAGTACAATTTCAATAGTTCGGTTTTCTTTTTCATCTACAACTGCTTGTAATAAATAGCCGCTACTGGTCATGACGGTAATGATGAAGATAATACCAACCAGAAAAGGTAAAACGATCATTATCCATTGATCGCTTTGCAATTCACGGCTATTATCTAAAGTCCTCAAAGTGAAGGTGCTCCCTTCTTCTAACCTGGCAACAATCTGTGGGTCTATGTCTTGAAAATCATCGAGATTATCACGGATAAACTGAGTAAATCTATTTAGCAAGTTCCATTCCGGCATATTTTTATAAAACAATTCCACGTCTCTTAATTCTGGAAAAGTCTCTGGGATAAGGTAATAAGCCTGGATGTGCTCACTTTCAAGGTCATGCTGTGCCTCGCTTACTTCTTTATAAGAAATAAACTCAACAGCTGGATCGAAAATGGATCCTTTTTCTTGTGGGGGAGTGGTATGAATGAAGAGCCCAGATTGATCAATATAACCTATTGGTGAAGTATCGATGGTAAAAAAAGCTATGATAAATACAATCGCTATCATCAGGATGATCATCAGTGGAAAGCTTAACAAGCTAAAGAGAAAACGTTTTTGTAAAACTTGCCGCAAGTATTCATATTTAATAATTTGACAAACTTTATTCATTTTGAACTCTTTCGTGTTTTGCGACGACTTGAATAAAAATTTCATTCAGCTGTGGAATGGCAATTTCAAAGGATGTCATATCGATTCCATGTTCGATCAATGTTTTTAACACTTCATGAGGTTCGGTGTTACCTGATAACTTCAGCAAAAAGCGTCCATTGAGTTGACGTATTGTTTCAACGCCGGGTATCTCCTCTGGAAGCGGAGAGTAAGGCGTAATATAAATATCTCGAGATTTAAATTGATCTTGGATTTCTTTAAGTGAACCAAATAACATTCGCTGCCCATGATCGATAAGTAAAATTCGATCACAAAGCTCTTCGACCTGGTTCATTTGGTGGGTAGACATGATAATTGCTTTGCCTTCATCTCGCTTTTCTTTAAGGATCCCTTTAACCATCTCTGTGTTGACTGGGTCAAGGGCGGTAAAAGGCTCATCGATGATGATTAGATCTGGATCGTGTACCAGGGTGGAAATCAATTGCGCTTTTTGCTGCATCCCTTTACTCAATTCTTTTACCTTTTTCTCACGCACTTCGTAAAGGTCAAAATCTTTTAAATAGTCTTCAAGTTTAGAAATTGTATCTTTTCCTTGAAGTCCCTTTAAAGATGCCAGGAACACCAGGCAGCGTTCAAGTGAAATGTCCTGGTAAAGGCCACGCTCTTCTGGGAGATAACCAATTCGGTTCTTCTTATCGCTGGTCATCTGACCGCCTAAAACATTAATTTGACCAGAATCGGGCTCAAAAATATCGAGTATCATGCGAATGCAGGTGGTTTTACCGGCTCCATTTGGACCTAATAAACCAAAAATTTCACCCGGTTGGACATCAAAGCTTAGATCGTTTACAGCGATCGTTTTGCCGAAAGATTTGGTAATGTTTTTAACTTCAATGGTAGGCATTTATTTTCCTTTCTCTGCCGGGTTCATTTATATAAACTGTATTATTTTGATTAGTTAATGATAAGGTCTTCAAAAGACGATCGAAGAATTGAAAATACGATATGATGAAAAAACTTGAACCTTAATCAATAATATTATATACGATCGTAAAAATAAATTGTCACTTTTTGAGGAACGTCAACCGCAAAAAACGAACAATTCTGTTTAGAATTGAGCTTTTACTTATTGGTTTTTTTGTTTATTTTACCTATTTCGACGACGAAAATAGAAACAAGAAATTTTGAATGCTAACCCGAGCAGGATAAATGGCCATGTATAAACCAGGTCAGTTTTAATGGGTTCAGGGCAAGGTTCTTGTGTTGGCTCAAAGGCGATGAAAGGTGGTTTTTGGATCGTTTCGTCATCTTTTGATTTCGACAAATATTGGTCAACCTCTGCAGCATAGCGCTTCCCAGATGGACTGAGCCCGAGGTATAGCCGAATAGCTTCCCATTCCGATTTGTTTTGCGGTTGACGAGCGGTGGCACAAATTGTGTCATAGCCATTTTGAATGGTAACCTGTGGGTGAGCTGCAATATTTTTGTACCAATCTGATTGTGTGCCAAGCCCACTAAACGCATAGTACTTGGCTTCGTGATAAAAGAACTGTACTGGCGTCCTGTGGGTAACACCTGTTTTTCGCCCAATCGTTGAGAGGATCATAATTCGACCTCCAAACAATTTGGCCAATCCTAGACGATAAAGAAGAAGAAGGACTTGGTTAAGCTTATTGTGCATTTGACAGGTAGGGTGAGACGAGAGTTGAGAGGTTAGAGCAGGTTTGTTCAACATTTTATCTCCTTTAATTATTCTTGTTTTGATATATTAGGTATTTCACCGCGAAAGCGATGACTGCGACTGCTTTGTCAATTTCAGCTCCTGTGGTCATCGCGCCAACTGAAAAGCGTAATGCACCCTTTGCCCACTCAAGCGGGACGTTCATAGCTGAGAGTACGTGTGAAATATCAATTTGGTCTGCGTGACATGCTGCGCCTGCTGAGGCAGCTACAAAAGCTGAAATTTCATCTAATATTTTATTTGCTTCCAGATCTTTAAATGAAATATTGAGGGTATTAGCTAAGCGCCGGTCGGGATGTCCATTCACATGCAAAATACCAGGGGGTAAAGCATACACGAGCCCAGAGTAAAGCCGATCGCGCATATTTTTTAGGTGCTGCATGCGAGCTTCTAATTTGAGCTCTGCTTCCTGGGCAGCTGCGCCGAGGCCGACGATCTCAAGAACGTTTTCAGTCCCTGGGCGTAAACCTTTTTCTTGCTCAGCGCCGAAGATGACTTTTTCTACATGTACACCGTTTCGAATGTAGAGGGCACCAATCCCTTTAGGCGCATAGAGTTTATGGCCAGCAATGGAAAGTAAATCCACATTGAGGTTTTGGACATTGACAGGAAGTTTACCAACGGATTGGGCAGCATCTGTATGAAATAAGGCGCCAGCCTGATGGATGAGGTTTGCCATGGTTTGAATTGGCTGAATAGTGCCAACTTCATTGTTGGCGTGCATAACACTCACCAAGATCGTCTCCGGCGTGATGGCAGCCGCCAGGTCATCGAGGTGGACCTGACCAAATTGGTCTACTGGCAAGGTGGTAATTCGAAAGCCATGGGATGCAAGATGATGACATACTTCAAGGACAGCTGGATGTTCAATGGCTGTAGTGATGATGTGGTTACCTTTTTCGTGGTATGCATGTGCAATGCCCAGGATAGCTAAATTGTTGGCTTCCGTACCGCTGCCGGTAAAAATGATTTCTTTTTCATCCGCCCCAATAAGGTTCGCGACCTGGCTTCTTGCTTTATCAACTGCTTGCCGAGCAGCCTTGCCGTAAACATGATTTGAAGAGGGGTTCCCGAAATGTTCTTCAAAATAAGGGAGCATGGCAGCTTTTACGTCTAAGGTTAAGGGGGTTGTGGCATTGTAATCAAGGTAGATCGGGTGAGTTTGTGTCATAACTTTCCTTTATAGTGCCAGATTATGCTTAATTATACCTGCAAGAAAACGAAAACCACTCGGGGGTAAATTCCCGAGTGGTAAATTAGCGTTTCATGAGTAAAAAACAATTACTCTTTTTCGTAAGGTTCACCGCTGGCTGCGGGTGCATCGCCTTTGCCAATAAACCCAGCCAGAACAATCATGGTAATTAAGTAAGGCGCCATACCCATAATTTGAGGGGGAATGGCACTACCTAAAAGTAATAACTTTGACCCAATAGCATCGGCAAATCCAAACAATAACCCAGCGCCCATGGCCCCGATGGGGCGCCAGTTTCCGAAGATCATCGCTGCCAGCCCAATGAAACCTTTACCGGCAGTCATCCCTTCGTTGAAACGTCCAACAGACCCTAAAGTAAAGAAACCGCCTGCAATCCCTGCAACAATGCCACTTAAAATTACAGCAACGTAACGAGTTCTTAACACATTAATACCCAAGGTATCTGCTGCCCGGGGATGTTCTCCTACCGAACGCAAACGTAATCCCCAACGGGTGGAAAACAGAGCTATTTGAATGACAATTAATAAAAAGAACATCAAGTACACAAAGACATTCGTATTGAAAAACATAGGTCCAAGTAAAGGAATGTGCGCCAGCCCAGGAATGGGTATCCGCGTGAAAAGCGAGGGGGAATTAAGAGCTTGGTTAGTCTGTAAATATTTTTGAGAAAGAAAAGCAGTCAAGCCGGCAGAAAAGATATTGATAACTGTGCCTGAAATGACCTGGTTAATTTTATATTTTATTGATAAAATGGCATGGATTAAACTCAATAACACGCCTGAAATTATGGCACCCAAGAGACCGAGCCATGGGCTTTTTGTTAAGCTGCCCACAACCGCACCAACCATAGAGCCCATCAACATCATCCCTTCAATGGCAATATTTACGACGCCTGCGCGTTCGCTTAGGATCCCAGAAAATGAACCCAAAGTGATCGGCACAGCAAGTAAAACTGCGCTGGTCAGCATACCGGCAAGATTAACTTGAGATCCGCCAGCCTGCCATGTGATGAAACTGAAAATTAAAAATAACCCGCTCAAACCAACCATACCATTTGTGCCCTGGCCGAAGCCGAAGATCAGCTGATAAATACCGATTACAACGGTTAAAGCAGCTAAAATAAAGAGGGTCGGGCGTGTAGGAATGATCCAATCGGCCATGGTTCCGATATCAATACCGCCTGGGGTCATAACAAAGTTTGTCATTGTGGCTGGTAGAGTATTTAATGCAAACGCGAATAATATTATTGCAGCAATCAACAACTCCACCATCCCCATCGTTATTTTCCTGGCAGGCGAAACCTCGAATATTTTTCGATGTTTAATAGCTTGGGTTATGTTTGCCATGACTATCCTCCTCCCCAACCGCTGACAAAGACGGTTTCTTCTTCATGTTTTGGCTTTTGTAGCCTGTAAAAACTGCGAATGATTGCGGGTGCTGCCACGAACATAAGAATAATTGCTTGCATGACGTCCACGATGTCAATAGGAATTCCTGATACAACCATCATCCGCGTGGCACCATTGCGTAATGTGCCAAATAAAAGCGAGGCTAAAACAACACCCGTCGGATGGTTATTGCCAATTAAAGCCAGGGCGATGCTGTCGAAGCCATAGCCGGAAGATAAGCCAAGCGCCATACTACGGTTTACGGCCAGGGTTTGAACAGCTCCTGCCAAGCCTGCCAATGCTCCAGAAATTGCCATACCAATCATATAAGATTTAGGTACGCTCAACCCAGCGTATTTTGCCGCTCGGGGGTTAGCACCGACTGTTCTCAAATTGAGACCCCACTTGGTTTTGAAAAGCAGCCACCAAACGAACCAGGCGATACCAAGGGCGATAAAAAAGCCCAGATGAAAACGGATAGGCGGTTTGAAAAATTGTGGGATGCGTGCTGATTCCTGGATGACCGGGCTAAGGGGCATTCCCCCTGACCCCGGGCGAGTCATTGGGCCCGAAAGCAGCCATTCGGTCAACCGAAAGGCAATGTAGTTCATCATAATGGTATTAATGACTTCATGCCCGCCGGTAGCTGCTTTTAATAGCCCTGGGATAAAACCCCATAAGGCACCGCCTAAAGCGCCGGCGATAAACGCCAGGGGCATGTGTATAAAACCGGGTAAACCGGTGATGGCATAACCAACATAAACACTGCAAGCAGCCCCAATGAAGAGTTGACCTTCTACCCCAATATTGAACAACCCTGAACGAAATCCAAGGGCTACTGCCAACCCTGCAAAAATATAAGGGGTTGCCTGTACCAGGCTTTCAAGGAATGGGTTGAAAGCTGAACGTATGGCAGCTGCATCACCAGACCTTAATGCACCGACAATTTTTGCCGGGTCACCAATAGAACCAGTAAATAATGCCTTGTATGCAACGAATACTTCTCGGAAAACAGTTGATAGACCATGCCAGAAAGATTGTCTAAAAGCATCGTAAACATTGGCGCTGGTGATTGCAATCATAAACGCGCCAATAATTAGGCCGGTTAGGATTGCAAGAATAGGAATTGATACCACATTCCATTTCGATTTTTTTTGAGTGTCACCTTCTTGTTCTGGCGCATTTATTTCTTGCAACAGGGTATTGCCAGCTTCATCCAAAATCTTTGTTTTAGGTTTCAATCAATCCCTCCTTAGAAAGTCGTTTCGACGACGCGTTTTCCGTCGAGTAATAATTCTTCTTCAGGCATCACGCCAGCCATCATCAGTCCAATTTGTTTTTTCGTTACCTGGTTGCTTTGAACGATAGCAAAAATTTTACCGCGGTACATAACTGCAATGCGGTCAGAAAGCTCCATAATCTCATCCAATTCTGGTGAGACGAGCAAGACGGCACAATCTTCTGATCGTTTTTGGACAATGCGCTTGTGGATATATTCAATTGAGCCGACATCTAACCCCCGAGTTGGCTGGGATGCAATTAAGAACTGGATGGGGCGCGAAAGCTCTCGCGCAATAATGACTTTTTGCTGGTTTCCACCAGAAAGTGATTTGACCGGTGTCATGGCACTGGGGGTTCGGATGTCAAAATCGCTGATTAACCGGTTAGCGTAATCTAAAATTGTGTTGTACTGTAAAATTAGCCCTTTTGAAAAAGGCTCTTTATAATAGGTACATAAAACCAGGTTTTCAGCGGTAGGGAAAGGTAAAACCAAACCATCCAACTGCCGATCTTCTGGAACATGGGCAGAACCCAATTCAGTAATCTGGCGGGGTGAGGCTTGGGTGATATCTTTTCCGAGTAACGTAATTTTTCCACCAGCACTGCGAGTTAAGCCGGTGATAGCTTCAACTAATTCTGTTTGACCGTTTCCCTGAACGCCAGCGATTCCAAGAATTTCACCGGCGCGCACATCCAAAGAGACATGATCAACGATAATGTTTTGAAACTTATCAGCAACGACCAGGTCATTCACTTCAAGAATGACTTCACCAGGCTGGCTGGTTTCTTTTTCAACAACCAGGTTAACATCACGTCCGACCATCATTGTAGCAAGGCTTTGTTTGTCGGCTGTGTCAGGCGTTGTCTCTCCAACAACGGTGCCGCGCCGAATAACCACTATCCTGTCTGCTACTTCAAGGACTTCGCGTAATTTATGGGTAATAAAAATGATGGACTTGCCGCTTAAAGTAAGTGCTTGCATAATTTCAAATAGATCATCTGCCTCTTGAGGTGTGAGAACAGCAGTGGGCTCATCAAAAATTAAGATATCAGCTTTACGATAAAGCAATTTTAAAATCTCAACCTTTTGTTGGATGCCAACTGGTAAGTTTTTAATCAAATCGTTGGGGTTAATAATTAAATTTAGTTGTTCGGCAATTTCCTTAATTTTTCTGGCAGCATCAGCACGATCGAGGAAATCTCCATATTTGATAGATTCCTTGCCAAGCATTACATTTTCTGCCACTGTAAAGACCGGGATTAACATAAAATGTTGGTGAACCATGCCGATGCCGGCATCGATAGCATCAGTTGGAGAATTGATTTTTATTTTTTCCCCATTAATAAAAACTTCACCCTCATCGGGATGGTATAACCCATAGAGGATGTTCATTAACGTGGATTTTCCAGCACCATTTTCACCTAAAAGCGCTAAAATCTCACCTTTATTCAACTCCAGGTCAATGTGGTCATTAGCAAGAACACCAGGGAAGCTTTTGGTAATTCCCTTTAATTGAAGAACTGGCGTCATAGTAGCCTCATATCAATTTTAAAAAAAATGAGAATCTTCATTCTACGAATGGGAAAAAACGGGTTGGAGAATTTCTCTCCAACCCGTTTGCATTAACAAATTGTTTTATTTCAGTTTAAGAGCGCCAGAGATGATGTCTGCTTTGATTTGGTCAAGTTCTGCTTTGGTCTCTGCTGAAATTAATTGGTCCAGATCGTGGAAGGGGGCAAGGTCTACGCCGCCATTTTCGAGCGTTCCGATAATATTACCGCCAGTGAAGCTGTTATCGAGTACAGATTCAATGACCTGGAGGGTTGTTGCGTCCATCAGTTTCATAACTGAGGTAAGGGTGATTGCGCCAAATTCTGGATTGGTGAGGAACCAATCGGCGTCAACGCCGATCAAATATGCGTTACCACGTTCCTGGATAGCTGCTGCAGCGCCGATCCCTACAGGACCAGCAACAGGCATAATCACGTCGGCGCCTTCATCCATTAAGGAAATTGCCAGCTCACGGCCTTTTTGTTGATCGTCGAAGGACATAGAGAATAACCCTTTGGTTTCATCTTCAAGGTCGTAACCAAGGACGACAACATCGGTGCCTTTTTGCGCGTTGTAATAATCAACACCTTCAACGAACCCCTTCATGAAGATGGTGACGGTGGGGATTGGCAAGCCACCAAAGGTACCAACTTTACCAGTTTGTGAAACCGCAGCGGCTGCATATCCAGCCAAGAAGCCAGCTTCGTCAGTTTGGAAAAGTTGACCGACGACATTGTCAAGGGGCGGTTCGTAAGCATAGTCGACGATTGAGAATTTACGATCGGGGTAGTTGGCTGAAGCTTCTTCAGTGGCATCGGCAATCATAAATCCTACGGTGATGATCAGGTCACAGCCATCTTCAATAAAAGCGTTCAAGTTTTTCTCATAGTCTGATACTTCTTGAGATTCAAGATACTTACCAACAACACCATGTTTTGCAATAGCGTCTTCAATACCCTTCCAGGCAGTTTGGTTGAAGGATTTATCGTCGATGCCGCCGGTATCGGTAATTTGGCAAATCAAAGCTGGTTCAACCGGTTTTTCTACCACGTCTTCTACCACTTCTTTGACATCTTCAATAACTTCATCAACGACTTCTTTCACTTTTTCTTCTACTTCTTTTTGAACTGGTCCACAAGCTGCTAACAAAAGGCTTCCAATCATCAAAATAGTGAAGACAAACATAAATTTTTTTGACATAAGATTCTCCTTCGTTTTAGGATTGGTTTAATGTTTTTAGGTTTTATTTCCCTATGCTTGTATTATAAATCGAAAAACAAATAGATACAAGTATTTATAAAGGTGATACCCTAATGTTTTTTTGCTTCGCCGCGTCTTACGCCTGTCATGGCAAGGAAAGCAAATAAAAAGAAGATGGGTGCGATAGCCATCATCATGCGATAGTCGTTATTGGCGAATTTTATTCCCCAACCAAATAAAACAGGGCCAAAGGTAGCCGCGACCTGCGAGAAGAAATAATACAGCCCAGTGTAGGTTCCGATGTGTTCGTCATCGGTCATATCCACAACCATAGGGAGCGAGTTGACGTTGATCATTGCCCAACCGATGCCTGCAGCCATTAAGATAAAAGAAAGGGAGTAAATACCATTCCCCAACAACGACGCATATTTGATAGTGAGGATATTTGCCGGAATAATATACATCAACAACACGCAGGTGATCATGATGATAATGCCGATCATGATAGTTGTCTTCCGTCCGATTTTACTAGCCAAAACGCCAGCAGGAATTGCCAAAAGCATGAAAACCAGACCAATGTAAGAGATTTGGAAGGCACTATCACCGCCAGCTAACCCCAGGTGATTGACACCAAATAAAGTGAAGAACGTTTCAACCGCGTTATAGGCAATAAACCAAAACATAATTGCTAAAAGGATGTATTTTGGGCTTTTGTCTGCCTGGGTGAAGACATTTTTTAAGTTGGTAAACACCTTTGTTTCTATCTGGCTGCCTTCGTTTTTTCCAGCCAGATGGATTTTTGAAGAGATATATTCTTTGGGTTCGCGGATGAAGATCATCACCAGGACAACCGAAAGAATCACCAATCCTGCCGCCAGGAAAAATGGATAAGTGGGATTAAGTCTGTAGAGGGTGCCGCCAATCATCGTGGCAAGAACAGTCCCTAAGCCCCCCATCAGGTTGATGACGCCGTTAGCTTGTGATCGGCTGCTTGAAGGTGTAATATCTGGCATTAGGGCGACAACAGGAGTGCGCCAAAACGCCATTGCCAGTAATAAAGTGATACAGCTAAGGACAAACAAGGGTAAGACCTGTGCGTAAGGGATAAAACCAAACATTGCTGCTGCAATCGGAGCGCCGACGACGATAAAAGGCAGCCGACGTCCAATTGGGGTGCGCAATCTATCTGAAAAAACGCCCAGGGGTGGTTGGATGATTAACGCTGCGATATTATCCAACACCATAATGAAGGATATCCAGCCCGCGTGCAAGCCGAAACGTTCGTCTAAAAATAGCGGCACAAAGGCATTATAAACAGACCAAATCACACTAACGCCAAAGAATCCAAAGCCTAATAAAAATGTTTTTGGGTAACTCATCTTTTTTTCATTCATGTTTTCCTCCAGTAACTATTGTGTAGTTGATGTAAAGTCATCGTTTTAATGTGGATAGCCCAGAGTCTTTAAAAATGCAAGATCTTCTGCGCTGAGATTGGCATTTGCGAGCATATCTGGCCTGAGCATCAGCGTACGTTTGAGAGATTCTCGACGTCTCCAGCGGGCGATTTCAGCATGATTGCCAGAAAGCAGCACCTCAGGGATGCCCCAGCCACGAAACTCAGGTGGACGTGTAAAATGAGGGTACTCTAATAATCCAGTGGCGTAGGAATCATCAGTAGCACCTTCTGCATCGCCAAGTACCCCTGGCAGCAAGCGGGTAACTGCATCGATGATGATAAGCGCGGGCAGCTCGCCCCCTGTAAGCACATAATCGCCAATTGAAATGGCATCTGTTACCAGATGTTGGCAAACACGTTCGTCGATGCTTTCATAACGACCGCATAACAAAGCTAAATGATCGTATGAAGCTAATTCAAAGGCGATATCTTGGGTAAAGGTGCGCCCTAAAGGTGTTAACAGGATAACAGGGCAAGCAGGAGGCACCCCTAATATATCTTCGACAGATGCAAATATGGGTTCTGGCTTCATTACCATGCCGCCCCCGCCGCCATAAGGTGTATCATCTGTGGTGCGATGCTTATCTGTTGTCCAGTCTCGAATATTATGAGAATGAACTTCAATCGCTTTTGAAACCTGGGCGCGCTTTAGAATGCTGGTGTTAAGATAAGGATCTAAAAGCTCAGGAAAGAGGGTAAAAACATCAAAACGCATAAGTCAATTCTCGTGTAAAGTAAATTCTTTGTGAAGCAAGTGTAAACGGTGTTTTAAGTACTTGTCTTCATAAAGGTTAACCATGTCCATAAGTCTCGTCGTAGTCTTCTATTGCCGCCATGACAACCTTTTTTGCGAAGTCTGCGTCGGAAGAGCCAATAATTTGAATAGCGAGATCCTCACCTTCTACCATTTTGTAAGTTCTGAAATAATGTGCTAATCGTTCGACGATGACGTTTGGCAATTCTTCAATTGAACGCATGTGTCCGTAGATTAAATCGTTTTCAAGAACAGCGATAATTTTGTCATCAGCCTCACCGTGATCGAGAAGCTGCAGCACACCCACCACAACAGCGTTGAGGAAAATCTCTGAACGATTAATGGTGCGTTCTGTGATCACGCAAATATCGAGCGGATCGCCATCGCCACATTTTGCTCCTTGAGAAAGTTGCATTACACGCTTATCGCAAAACGTGCGCGGGATAAACCCGTATAAAACAGGTGATAATGATGAAGTGCGCTGTGGTCGATCAACGTATAAATAGCCTGTGGTTTTATCCACTTCGTATTTGATGAGGTCTTGAGGAGTTATTTCAATAAATGCGTGAACAACATTGGGTGGATCCGGCCCAATTTCTAAACCATGCCAGGGGTGAGGGCGCCAGCGATAAAATGGTTCGGGAAATGTCATTTAACGCTCCTTTTGGTTTTTAAATTAGCAATTCTCAAGTTTAATCTCTACATAACTTGCAATTTTGATATTTATTTTTAATTGAATGATTCAATTGGTCATGTGTATGCTACCACCCATATTATAACCGGGTCAGAAAAAGGTTTTTCTTATTTATCAATCAATTAACTACTTTGAGTTAACAATATGGACGACTGAATTAAAAAGAAGGGAAAAGGTCTTTGAGAAAACCAAACCCAACCCCAATAGCACCAGATGTAAGTAAAACCGCACCACAGCAACAGGCGATCACAAGAAGTACAATCAAGAGGATCCACCAGGGAGAGAACTTCTTCGCTTTGGCTTTTTCTATGACATCAGCAGTCTTTGCGAACTCACCAACAGGTGTGGGCGATCCCCAACGATCTGTTGATTCTGGTTGAACCGATGGCCTTTCGGCAGGCGTAGAAGGCTTACTCCACTCTTCGGCAGAGGCATTTGAAAAATCATCGTTGGTGTCATTATCTACTAAGTTACCCATCAGGCATTCCTTTCGTTCATCTGTTATCTATGACCAAGAATAACCTAATAACCAAGTTTTAAAGTGATTATGAAGATATATGGTTTAAAATAACTGCGAACAACTTTAAAATACAATCCACTTATCTATTGTTCAATTATAAACGTTTTTTTAATGACGGTCGGCTAAACCTTATCTGCATTAATAGAAAGTGATGTTAAAATTAAGTTATGAAAAATAAAATAATCTTCGGCGACAACTTAGATGCTCTTATGGAAATCCCTAACGACGTTATCGATTTAATCTATATTGACCCACCATTCAATACAGGCAAAAAGCAAGCACGCCAACAAATTACGGTAGAAAGAGATAGCCAAGGCGATCGGGTTGGCTTCGGTGGAACACGTTACCAAACCAGCGTTGTCGGTGAGCGCGCTTATCGCGATTATTTTGACGATTACCTCGGATTTTTAGAGCCACGTCTTTTAGAGGCTTACCGGGTATTGGCGCCAAATGGCAGCCTTTACTTTCATATTGATTATCGAGAAGTGCACTACTGTAAAATATTACTCGATATGATTTTTGGGAGGGATTCTTTTATCAATGAAATTATCTGGGCATACGATTTTGGAGGACGACCAAAAAATCGATGGCCTGCAAAACACGACAACATCTTATTCTATGCTAAAAACCCCCGAAGTTATACGTTTAATTACAATGAAGTTGAACGGATCCCTTATATGGCACCAGGATTGGTAGGTAAAGAAAAAGCAAAACGCGGGAAATTCCCTACAGATACCTGGTGGCATACAATCGTTGGAACAAACAGCAAAGAGAAAACGGGTTACCCTACCCAAAAGCCAGTTGGCGTGTTACGCAGAATTATTACAGCCTCTTCAAGCCCTGGAGACTTGGTTCTTGATTTCTTTGCAGGAAGCGGCACTATCGGCGAGGTATGCTTGGAATTAGACCGAAATTTCATTTTGATCGATAAAAATCCACAAGCGATTGAGGTGATGCAAAACCGTTTTAAAAATATTGATTCGATTGATTGGGTGAAGATAAATCCTCAAGTTGGAGAATAAAACAGGGGATGTACCTTAATTCTCTGAATAATTTCACCTGATAAATTATGTAAACCCGAGCCTTCGTCAAGACTGGCTTGAGGGTGAGCACCTGTAAATATCACTAACTGAGTGATAATTTCTTTCGCCAGGAGAGAAAAATCCCCTTTTATTGCAGAATAATTAACCAATATACAGGCATGCGGCGAAACAGGTGACAAGATCATTCCAGGGGAGCCAGCGCTTGCTGCAATTGTTGATGGGCCTATGTGATTAATTTCTTCTGCGAACTGATCAACCAACCCAATATTTAACGCTCTTTGATTTTCAACACTGCCGGCTATGATATAACTGCAGTCCGTTAAGTCTTGGTTGATACAAATGTAAGAAAAAAGTCCTAACTCATCGGGGGCAGAGTAGTAACTTTTAATCTTGCCAGGAATTAGGTTGTATGTTTTCAGCTCTTCTTTTAGTGCTGTTAAAATCTCAACTTCAAACTGTCTGAGATAAGTTTCATTATTAAATTGTTCATCTTCGATTGCAATCCAAAGGTTTATATCAAATGCCTGAGGTTCTTTTAATTTTCCTTGGCGGATAATTGCTTGGACCTCTTTTAAGGGCGTACCGCTGCTGGTAGTTAATATAAACCTGTATTCTCCAGGATTAAGCGGATGGCTGTTTGTGCCAGGCAGGAAAATGCATACTTCACCATTAGAGCCAGATAAAGGGCGGTCGAAAATAGAACTTTGTAACTTCCCAGTGGATATATCAAAGTGATATAAGGGCTCACCTGCGGGGCCGATGATTCGTGTAACCCAAACCCGATCATCGGGTTGTATAGCTCTGGCACCAAGTAAAAATGAAAGGTCGTCTTTTTTGATGATGAGCTCTATTTCTTCACCTGGTGCAACCGAACCGATTACTTCGTTAGTCAAATCTGAATATTGATCAAGCGAATCCTCGCTGGTTATTGAGGTAATGCGTTGATTGAAATATATATGTTTTTTAAGTTCTTCAAATATGGTTGATCCAGTATGTTCCCAACGGTCTTTAGACGCGATAACCAATAAGAAAAAGAATTGATTGCGTTCTGGAGAACAAATTAATGAAAGCCCCGAGCCTTCTTCGCCTGCATTATGAAATTGAATCTTATTGAGGCGAGCGGTAACCCCTTGTATCAGGTCATTACCAAAGTCGATGAGTGAAAATTCATCAAAATCTGCCATAAATTCAGACGCTAAATTACGATTGTAGTCAACAATGCTAGCCCCTTGCTCAAGCATGCCACCAATTAAAATTATTTCGAGATTGCCATCTGCAGAATGCATGTATACAGAACCATCAAGTTCTAATTTAAAGCCATGGATGGGTTGGAATGAGAACCTCCCCTCCGTAAAGAATACTTCTTCACCAAAGATAAAACTTGGTTTGGGTTCGGGTTGTTTGTGGAGATCTTGTAAGTAATTACGTTCCAATTGATCCATTTGGCTTACCATGTGTTTACTTGACAGATGGTGTAATTTTACACTAGTTGCAAGATATCTGTTTTTTGTTGTTCGTTAATCAAACCTGTGCGAAAATTGATGGTACGCGGATAATAAACGTTTATCTAATATTAGTTGCTGCTTTTCGGGTAATTATTTTTTAACGATATTGCAATACTCGCGGATGAAATATAGTATCATCAATGGATGATCTTATAATCAAGATTTGGGTGAAATATAAAGATAAGTTGAGGAGTGTTATGCCAGAGTTAACTGCTAAAGTTCTTCCAATAATCAACCAAAGCCGACTAAGCAATCTGCCCTTAGATGAACATCTGACAATGCCAAATCATGATGGTTTTTCTCTCCACAATTTGCCTGCTACGATCAGCCATTTACTGGGAGCCCCTGAATTTTCTGGTCCAGCGCTTCACCCATTAATCCTTGATAAGTTGAACGGTCCCTATCGCAAGGTGATTTTAGTGCTGGTCGACGCCCTGGGCTATGACTTGTTTGAGCAGGTAGTAAAAGAAGACCCTAACCTGGTTTGGGCACGTTATTTTGACCAGTCGGTGTTCAGCCCGTTAACAAGTATATGCCCAAGTACCACCGCATCGGCATTAACCTCACTTTGGACGGGGGTAGGGGCAGCTGCGCATGGGATCGTTGGCTATGAAATGTGGTCTAAAACCTATGGAACTGTAATTAATAACATTTTGCACACGCCATCAAATGCAAAGAACGATGTTGGCGGTTTGTATCGCTTTGGTTTTGAGCCGAAAGAATTTATGAACAAACCGCTGCTGGGTGAGCACCTGGTGGCAAATGGCGTCAAGCCCACCTCTTTTATGCACGCATCGATTGCACGTTCTGGTCTGTCGGTCATCCAAATGCGTGGGGTTTCAATTCAAACTTATGTCGATGAAGCGGATTTAAGCGTCAGCCTGGCGCGTTATCTCAACCGCCAACCAGGTGAGAGAGAATATATTTATGTGTATTATTCTGATATCGATTCCCTTATTCATCGCTACGACGCGGTTGATTCTCGGGTAAAACTGCAATTTAGCGCTTTTTCAGATCTGTTTGACCGTGGTTTTATTCAACGAGTCAATCGAGAGGTAGCCGAAGAAACGTTATTAATATTAACCGCCGATCATGGTTCAATTGGTACTCCTCCTGATAATCAATACGATTTGAAATACCACCCTCGGTTAACCTCTTGTTTGGTGATGCAACCCACTTGTGAGGGTAGACTACCTGTTTTAACGATAAAACCTGGCAGGGTTGATGAGGTTTATGATTATTTTGAAAAAGCCTGGCCTGGTGACTTCACCCTTGTTGATTCGAAACAAGCGTTGGAAAGCGGCTTGTTTGGTACTGGACCATTTGTTGATGAAATTGAGGATCGCTTAGGTGACCTTGTTGTAATCCCTCGCGGCAGCGCATACTTATGGTGGGCTGATAAACACAATGTGATGGCTGGTCGCCATGGTGGGCTTTCAGCCGGTGAGATGATCATTCCTCTCTTTGCGTTCCCTTTAAAAAACCTTTTCTAACCAAACTTTATTATTTAATAGATCCTGCCCTTTAATTATGGTTGTAAGGGCAGGTTTTTTTATTTAAGAAAATATGGGGAATGAAAGGTAATAATTTCTAATAAACAATTCTTTTTATGTATTTTCATTAAATGCCCCTTGACATAGAACAAATATTCTGTATAATTAGAACAAAAGTTCTTTATTGCGAAAGGAGCATCCTATGGGTTCTTTAAATACTTTAATCGAGCCTGCATTCGTTGATCAAAAAGTGAAGGTTACCCTTCTTCCACATACTCGAGCAACAAAATTGAATACCACAAAAATTACCACTTTGGGAAAACCATTGACAGTAGGGAGACTGCTTGAAGCAGTTCCTTCTTCTTCAGCACCAACGATACTTTTAGGGCAATGCCATGATCAACGCCCTTTTTTGTTAAAACTTGACGAACCCGAGTTAGGCGCTATTTTGATCAGCGGTGAAAGAGGGTGCGGGAAAACCCATCATTTGCAAGTGATGGCAGAATCAGCTATTTTTATGAATTCTCCCAGTCGTTTACAAATTAGCGTTTTAACCTTTAAACCTAATGAATGGGACAGCCTAATTACGCGAGAGGCCAATAAAAAATACTTCCAGGGCGTTTTTGCATGGTATGACCCATGGGCAGAGGGTTTTATTTCAACTCTCTATAATCTTGCTCATGAGCGTCGAAAGGGAGACCAAAAAGGTGCTAATGTATTGCTGCTTTTAGACGATTTCAATTTCCTTGAAGAAATGAGTTTAGAAGCCCAGTTTAACCTACACTGGCTTTTAGAATATGGGGCTCAATTTGGGGTTTGGGTTTCAGCGGCGATTAATGGAAGTTATGTTGACAAATTCCAATTTTGGACAAATTGTTTTCGAACACGAATTATTGGCAAAACCATCTCGGATACCTGTTTTACAAATTCACGTATCTCAAGAGGTTCAAACGCAGACCGATTAGAACATTCAAACTTTCTGGTGTGGATGCAAAACCACTGGATGGACTATCACTTGCCTTTGTTAGGAGATTGAACGAAATGGATATAAAAATGGAATCGGGGATGCTTTGGTTTGACAATGAACCACGTTTAGATTTACTAACAAAAATCCAAAAAGCAGCCAATTATTATAAAAATAAGTATGGCGAAGAAGCTAACCAGTGTTTTATCCATCCCAGCATGTTGCCTGAGGAACAGCCCGATACACGCCCGATTACCTTGCATTTGAATAATACTGTACTGCCGCATCATTTTTGGATTGGTGTATGGCGCGAGACAACGACTAACCCATAACTGTGATACTTTTAGAATTATTTAGCAGGTCCCTTTTTTTGTTTTTAATTCTTTTACCGATGAAGTTTTGGGATAGGTGTTGTTTATGGCCCCGTTAAATCGATGCTCAACCGACGGTGGCCATAAGTATTATAGATGGTTGTTTCCCCCAAGGGTGTTTCTGAAATGGTGCCTGAATGGTAGATGTGAACATGACCATGCAAGTGGTAAGTTGGCTGAAAGGTCTTCACCAACCACAAAAATGCTTTTATTCCCTGGTGAGGCAGGTCTTCCTTATCATGAATTCCCCAGGCAGGTGCATGCGAGACAAAAACATCGAGATAACGACCAAAGCGAGCTTTATTGATTAACAATTTAGGGACTAACTGCATCACCGATAACCACATTTCGGATTGTGTGGATTGAAAGTTGCCCTGGTTGTAACGTAAGCTTCCTTCAACGCCAGCGAGCAGTAGACCCGAGTTCTTATGCCGGATCACCTTTTGGTGTAAATTGATGGCTCCCCATGGATGACTTCGAGTACACCCATGGCCATATTCGATTTCTTTATCATGATTGCCGTGTACGTAATATAGGGGGATATCGAGCGTACTAATGATGTATTCGAGATAAAAATATGAAAGGTCGCCGCAGCTGATTGCTAAGTCGATGTCTTTAAACCGCTCTTTGATATTGGAATTATAGACGAATGGGCAATCTTTATCGCTGACGACCAGTAAGTTCATAAGTTAATTTTATATCAAAGCCAATAATTCTGTAAGAGAGAAATTAAAAATTTATATATGTCCTATAGCAACGGCTAAGGCAACCACTTTGTCACGATCGTGGCTAATGCTTACCGACCAGGTTTCTAAGCCTAATTGATCGGCGACATGTTTTGCATGACCATGCAGATGGATAACCGGTTGCCCACTGGGCAAGTGTAAAATCTCAATATCTTGCCAATGTACTTTGCCAATTCCCGTGCCTAATGCTTTTGATACAGCTTCTTTAGCAGAAAATAAACCTGTCAACGTATCTGACTGATCCCTTGCCTGGAGGATCTCTTGAGGGGTATAAACTCTTTTGATAAATCGACGCCGAATATTTGGGTTGATTTCATCAATTCGAGAAACTTCAATGATATCAATACCGCTGCGTAAAATCATTTTAGTCCTTTCAAGGTCCTGCAATGCCTATTGCCAATCTGTCGGGGTTGAGATATTTTCGACTTGCCTCAAGAATATCTGACCGAGAGACAGCCTCAACCAGCTGGGGGTACCTGCGGAAATAATCAAGACCAAGATTAAAGCGTTCAATATTTAGCAAAGAAGCTGCTAATCCGTTATTTGATTCCAATAAAAAGGGTATTCTACCAAGAAAAAAAGACTTACTATCCTCAAGCTCTTCCTCGGTAACAAGTTCTGATGTGAAACGACGGACTTCATCGGTAATAAGTGTAATCGTTTGTTCAACGTTAGTGGGGTTGACGCCAGCAATCATCTCCCAGGTGCCTGGCCCCAAACCGATATTAAGAGATGAATACGCGTAATAAGCTAACCCGGTATCTTCGCGCACGCTTTGACCAATCCGGCCCATCATTCCGAACTCCCCCAGGATATTGTTACCGATTTGTAAAACATGAAAATCTGGCGAAAACCGGTTGGGTGCGTTGCTGCCCATAACGATATCAGCTTGGGACTTCCCGGAGATGTGTACTTTTTTGGTTGAGCTTGTTTGTAAGGGGTTAAGAGCGGGTATTTTAGGCAAAGGCTGCTGCTGTGGGTTGACCCAATTTCCAAGGGCGGTTTCTACGGCTTCTAACGCGTTTTGAGAGTCAATTGCACCCACAATGGCGATGACCATATTTTGGGGTCCGTAGGTTTGGGTGTAAAATTTTTTTATATCCTGGAGCTCAATCGCTTGGATTGTTTCTGTGTATCCCTCATTTGGGTATTGAAAAGGGTGACCCGCGTAAATAATTTCGTCAAAAAGCAAAGATGACATAGCAGAAGTATCTTGTGCACGAATAGCTAAAGCTGTTAACAATTGATTTTTCTGTCGTAAAAATTCTTTTTCAGGGAAAACCGGGCTTTGAACACATTCGGAGATTAAATTCATAAGCAAAGATAAATCTTCACTCAAACAATGTGCGCTGAAAGCGGTTGCTAAAGTCCCCGCTGAAAAGTGAAGGCTGGCGCCGACAGATTCTATTTCATCGTATAAGCTTTGAAAATTATGTTTTGAAGTTCCTGTCATGAGCCCATAGGCAACCAGGTAACTGAGCCCTAATTTGTCGACTGGGTCCGAAAGGCTTCCACCGGTAAGAAAACCTTTTATCGAAATAGTAGGGCTGTTGAAGTTCGATCTGCTCAAAACGGTAATTCCGTTCGGAAGAACTTGCCTGGTGACATTTTCTGGACCGGGCAATCCATTAAGATGGTTTTTATATACAGAGTTGTTCATATTTTTATAAATCACCTTTGGGTGTATAGAACCCAACAACTCGATTACTGGGCAGTAGGTATGATTGGGCAGTTTGTAGAACCTTTTCGGGTGTAACCTGGGCAATATAATCTATGTAATTTTCAAACCAATTATAAGTCGCGAACATCTCTGCGTAGCCTAACCAAAAAGCCTGGTTAGAGATATTTTCACTGCTAAAGGCGAACAGGGCTTTGGCTTGTTTGATAGCTCGTTCAATTTCGGCTCTGGAAATTGGTGAATCGAGGACACGATTTATTTCCTGGTCAACAGCATTTAAAACATCTTCGGGGGTGTGGTCTGGGTGTACCGTTAGGTAAATTGAATAAAGGTAGGGGTCGAGGGTCGCTTCGAGTGAACCAAAACACGAGACAGAAATTTCACCTTCTACTAACGCGCGATATAGCCGGCTGGTTTTGTTACTTGTCCCGCCTGAACCAAACATATTCAAGCTGCTCGGCCCGGTTAATAGGCTATCGAGGACGGATAAGGCAAAAAAGTCTTGATCACTTGCGCTGGGTGCACGGTAGGAAATTTGAACATAACTTGCCTCACCCGGGCCAGTGACGTTAACACGTTTCTCGCTACCCAAGGGTGGGTCTTTATATGCCTTCGTGTAGTTCTGTGGGCGAGGTTGGATCTTGCCAAAGGTTTGGTTGATTTTATTAATTAAGTCATCAGAATTAAAATCACCAGCAATAGCTAATACTGCATTGGATGGGTGATAATACTGACGATAATGTTTAAAAAGATCATCTCTTGTGATTTTTTGTAAATCTTCTTTTTCGCCAATGACTTCGTGCTGATATGGGTGTTGATGAAAAGCTGCTTTTTGAACGGCCTCGCCTAATTGGAAAAGAGGTTGATTTTCGTTGCCCTCTCTTTCTGAAATAACAACGTAGCGTTCACGTTCGACTTCATCCGTGTCGAACTGGCTGTTAATCATCCTGTCTGCTTCTAAATTTAAACTAATATCGTAGATATAGGCTGGTAAAGTTTCATAGTAGGTGGTCCAATCTAAATATGTCATGGCATTCCATAACCCACCAACCCTTGAAATTTCGCGATCGAGCTTCCCTGCAGGATAAGCCTGGGTGCCTTTAAACTGCATGTGTTCGACCCAGTGCGAAATACCGGTTAGCCCAGGGGTCTCGTTTCGCGAGCCAACCCGATACCAGACCCATGTGCTTACAATAGGTGCGGTGTGAATCTCTTTTAAATGTACGGTAAGACCATTTGGTAAAACTTGGTAGTATGGACGATTTGATAATGTCATTGTATGTTTCCTGGCAACGGGCTATTTCTCTATGTTATGCCAAAATAGACCGATTAAGTATAATTCAAAGAGTTTTATTGTACCCAAATTCTTATTTGATATGTGATGACAAGAATTAATATTATTTGAAGACTGAAAGACGAGCAGATGATAACTCGTAACAATAACTTAGTTGCTATAATAGGAGCAGGGCCAGCAGGCCTTTACGCAGCACAATCCCTTGCTCGTACTGGTGTCCAGGTGGTTTTATTTAATCGTGACATAAAACCGGGGGGTTTAGCTGAATATGGAATTTACCCCGATAAACATAAAATACGTACTGGATTGAAGGCTTCATTCAAACGTATATTACGCATGCCGAATATTCACTATGCCGGTAATGTTACTGTTGGTCAATCTGGCGATTTTACTTTTGATCAATTACGGAAAGCTGGATTTCGCGCCTTTATGGTTACCACCGGCGCACAGGAACAGAACTGGTTAGGTTTACCTGGTGAGAATTTAAAGGGCGTATATCATGCTAATGAAATCGTCTTCTATTTCAACGATTTACCCGATTATGCTGAAAAACGCCCCGATTTTGGCAAGTCTGTTGCAGTCATCGGCATTGGGAATGTGATGCTGGATATTGTAAATTACTTGAGGAATCATCATCAAAGCTGTGAAGTTACTGCCTATGCAAGACGTGGACCTTCCGCAGTAAAATTCGACCCGCCTTCATTGGCTGCAGTAGCCAGCTGTTTAGATCTTGATGCTATCCATGCAGCCGTTGACGAGGTTGAGGTACAAGCAGGCAATTTTGAGTTGGGAGTAACTGCTTTTTATTCACAATTAGCCGAAGCACACAAAAAAGCAGAAGATTGTGATACAGGAATAAACTTCGCAATTCGATTTTTGCGCTCACCGCGCCGATTAATTGGCGATGACAACGGACGCGTCAAAGAAATTGTTTTTGAAGTAAACCAGTTGGTTGAACAGAATGGGCAAATTCTTGCCAGCGGAACAGGGCGAATGGAAGCTATTCCAGCCGACACTGTGGTTTTTTCTATTGGTTCTCGGGTTGACCCAAACCTGGGAATACCTACGAATAATGGGCATTATGCGACATCACCCGAACCGCGCTTTCCGGTTGATGGAATATCTTACGAGGTTTACAATCCAGAATTGTGCACTTTTTGTGAGGATATTTTCGTCAGCGGGTGGGCACGGTTAGCCAACGAAGGAATTGTTGGTTTGGCACGTAAAGATGCTGAACGCGGTGCCCGGGCTGTTTTAGCGTACCTCGATACGTTACCAATTGAACCTTTTACAATTCTTGCAGAAGCCAAAGCACTGTTAACGACCAGCAAAAACCCCATTGTGGATTTAAACGATTTAGAGAGATTGTGGAAAACCGAAGAAAAACTTGCGGCAGAAATGGGCGTTCCTGAATATAAGTTTGACTCCAATGAAAAAATACTTAAAGCTATCGGAAAAGTTTCAAGTTAGAGAAATTAAAGCAGTCTGTTTGTGATTTTTTTTGCCCCTGATTGTTTAGATTTTGCTCTTCGTTTTGGTTTGTTTTATGGGTAGGTTGACGGTCTATCTGCTTGTATGGGATCATGAGCAAAAAGCCAACAGCCATGGTCATCATTCCCAAGCCCATTCCCCGTTGTTGAAGAACCCCAAAAAACACATCAGGCAAAGGGTGACTGCCAAACCCAAGCACATCTGCCAAGCCAGTAAAGAGACAAATAACGTAACCGGTGCTAATAAGACGAGAACCAATTTGAGCGGCTATGGTTTGTTTTCCTTCAGGCCAAAAAGAAGCCAGGGTTAATGCGCTGCCAAGAGCAAGAAGGGCAAGACCGATTAAGAAAACAGAAATTTGGACGAAACCTACGACAGGGCTGCGATCCAGCCCAAACAAGCTGGGTCGTGTGCCAAGTAAAAACACCAGGAAGCCGATGGATGCCAACCATAAACCGAATTTGATTCGATTTCTCCCACTAGGAAGATCGAATTCAGCTGCCTCTTGATGAGGAATATTAAGATCGCTTGGTGACTGGGTAGTTTGATCAGACAAATCTGTCAATGGTTTCATGAGCTGGGCAAATTATTTTGCAAGATTCTCAGCCAATTTCCGCTGAAAATACGATCGATGTCCTCTTGATTGTAACCGCGCTTTTCTAATAACGGGCTTAATTTGATGATGTCGGCGATGGTATCGATCTCATAAGGGACAGATTCAACACCAAACCCTCCGTCAAAGTCGGTGCCGATACCAACGTGAAGCGTGTTTCCAGCAATCTGGCATATGTAGTCAATTTGATCGACGTATTTTTCCAGGCTTAAAGCTGATCGTCCACCGTGATCTCGCCAGTACCAATCTAAAAACCCATTTAAGGGAACGAGCCCGATCACACCGTCGCGTTCGACAATTTGATGGATGGTTTCATCTTTAAGATGGCGGTTGATGGGAATCCCTTCGATTAACGCTTCTGCGTTGGAATGAGATGCAATCACCTGCCCTGAATAATGGTCAAGTGATTGGCGTGCAGATTGATGGTCCATGTGGCTGATATCTAAGATAAAGCCAAATTCTGCCATGCGGTCTAACAATTCGTATCCCAGCTTGGTTAGAGGTCCTGGTTCGCGGGTACCACCGCAGTAGCGAGTGCCAGCCCAAGCGGGCCCAATTAACCTAACACCCCATTCAAACCACTGTTCAACTTCAGCGGGCTCCTGAATTCCATCGGCGCCTTCCATCAACACCACTAAACCAACAGGAGGTTCTGCACTTTTTTCGGATGCCATGTGAGCCTGCCATTGGGTTAGGTGCTGCATCAAATCTACCTGGTTGAAGAGCAAACGGAATTTATCTGGGTGCTCATCGGTCAATCTGAAGTAGGCATCTAAACCCTGCCGGTAACATGCATGCGCTTCTTGCGGTGTGTTGTATGCCTTAATGTCGTGCCCACCGCGATCAAGCCGTTTTGGTAAACAATAAAGGGTAGAAAAAACGATGGCGCAATTTGCGGCCTGGTATTGCTTCCATCCCAGCAAGGTATTTCCGTTGTGTTCTGGTATTGGGGTATTTTTTTCGTTTAGCCTGATCTCATCTGCTGAAAGTGTGTAATTACGGCCATAATTGACCATGTTCCACGAGAGATCTTGATGAGCATCAATTAAAAGTGTCATAATGAAAATGTGAAGCGCACCGTTATTGAGGTGCGCTTCTTCAGGTTCGGATTATTCTTCGCCAGCTTCCGAGAGTTTTTCTTCGGCAGTATCGATTAGGTCTTCTTCTTGAGGTTCTTCTTCAGAAGAGCCTGTTTCTGGTTCCTCAGTTTCAATAATGGAATCTGTTTCTTCCGAAGTTTCATCGTCAGGAGTTACAACTGTTTCAACGGTTTCAGCTGCGTCAACTATCTCGTCAGCTTCTTCCTCTGCAAGTTCGGTAACATCAAAATCTTCAGTCAGGGTTTTCCAATCAAGTTCGCTGTACGCCATAGAGTCAACGCGACGTAGACTCAAGCCAATTCGATGATTGTCATGTTCGATTTTGATGATACGCAAGGTAAGTGCTTCGCCTTCTCTCAATCTTTCTTTGGGATGTTCAATGCGATCTTCGCTGATTTCTGAAATGTGTATCAAGCCTTCAAGTTCATCTTCGCTATCTTCGATGCTAATGCGGGCAAAGGCACCAAAATTGGTTAATCGGGTGATTTTGCCTTCAACAAGCTGCCCTTCGGTCAAATTTCTCACCTGTTCTTCCCATGGATCATCCTGCAAGCGCCTGATTGATAAACCGATGCGCTTCTTTTCTGGGTCGACACTGATTACTTTAACTTGGATTTCCTGTCCAACCTCAAGGATTTCACTGGGATGATTAACGTGCTCCCAGGAAAGTTCTGACAAGTGAACCAAGCCATCAGCACCGCTGATGTTGACAAAAGCACCGAAATCGGCCAGGCTGGTTACTCTACCGGAACGAATTTCGCCTTCTTTGAGATCCTCGATGACCTTATCTTTAATCGTGTCGCGGGTATCGGTGCTGGCAGCACGTTCTGAGAGGATTAATCGGCGACGTTCGCGATCGACTTCAATGACGCAAACCTCAATTTCTTCTCCGACCATGTTCCCATAACGTTCTTCAGGCGTGTTACCCGAGATGGTCAGGCGTCGCCCCAACCCAATTTGCGAAGCAGGCACAAAGCCACGGATGGTTCCCAAGGGCACTAACAAGCCGCCTTTGTTGTAGCCATCTATCTTAGACGTGAAGGACTCTTCAGATTCGATAAGTTCTTCGGCTGTTTGCCAATTCTCTTCTTCTAATGCACGATTGTAAGAAAGTATCAGATTACCGCTTGAGTCTTCCGGCGTGATGACAAATACGGTAATTTCTTCTCCAAGCTGAAAATTACTTCTTGTTTCCTCATCGATGGCATCCAGCTCTTTACCGTGCAGGATGCCTTCTGATTTTGCACCAACACTAACCAGAACTTGGTTATCACTGATGCTGGCGATCGTGCCTTTGCGGATTTCACCGCGTTTCGGAATGTCAATTGTTATTCCCTCTTGTGCTAATAAGGCTTCCATTTTGTTTAGAGGTTGTTCTTGACCTTCCTCTCCCCCCATAAGTATTTCGTTATCATTTTGATTCATAAAAAAAATAGCTCCAGAGTTAAATTTCAATGATGATTATACAGGTATTCTAACAACTTGTAAAGTATCAGTTAAGGTTTTTACCATACTTTTTAATAGTAAAACGCAAAATGGCCGGAAACATGGATAATTTGAACCTACTATCTGAATATTGAACAATTTTTAACTGTTTTGTTCGGTTTCAATGTATGTGCGCAATTGTGTTTTTGGATCTGGTTCACTGAGGATGCCCTTATCTTGCATGGTTTCAATTAATCGAGCAGCTCGAGTATAGCCAATCCGCATTTTTCGCTGGAGCATTGAAACAGAAGCCTGTCCTTCTGAACGGATAATTTCAAGTGCTTCTTTGAACTTGGGGTCAGAATCTTCTTCGACCTCTTCCCAGAGGGGAACTTGCTTAAAAGGTACTTTGCCATCGGTATAAAAGGCTGCAGAAAGGTCGGGACGCTCTGGTGCTTGAGAGGAAACTGAGAATGAGCGCCAATAATTGGAAAGGCGATTGATTTCGGCATCTGAAATAAATGCGCTTTGAATCCGTACAGGTGCTGAAGCGTCAGGCGCTTGGAAGAGCATATCTCCCCTGCCAAGCAAACGCTCGGCGCCGGATTGATCGAGAATCACTCGGCTATCTACAGCTGAAGCAACAGCAAAAGCAATTCTCGCTGGGAAATTAGCTTTAATCAAGCCTGTGAGAATGTCGGTTGAGGGGCGTTGGGTTGCCAATATTAAATGGATGCCTGTCGCTCGAGCTAACTGAGCTAGCCGGGTAATGGCACGCTCAGTTTCATCTGGCGCTAACATCATTAAATCTGATAACTCATCAATTACCACAAGGATGTAAGGGAGTTTCTTTTCACCGTTTCGTTTTAGAATTAAATTATAATCTGTGATATTACGGGCATTTGCTTCGGAAAATTTTCGGTAACGATTATCCATTTCGCGCAACATCCATTGCAGAGCGCCAACGACATGATCTGCGTTTACGATAACTGGCGAAAGCAGATGAGGGATGCCATTGTAACCAGTAAGCTCGACCCGTTTTGGGTCAACCAAAATCAAGCGCAGGTCGTCTGGTGTTTTGGTGAGTAAAAAAGTTGCCAGAATATCATTGATACACACGGATTTGCCGGCACCAGTGGTACCTGCGATTAACAAATGTGGCATAACCGTCAGATCTGCGACAATCGGTAAACCAGAAACATCTTTTCCGAGAGCCAGTTTGAGTGGAGAGTTGAGGCTTTGATACTCTTTGCTATCTATGATTTCTTTAAGAGATACTGTCGTGAAATGTTGATTGGGGACTTCGATGCCGATATAGCCTTTTCCGGGAACCGGTGCCTGAATGCGAATCCGAGCGGCGGCCAACGCCAGGGCAAGGTCTTTCGACAAAGATGTAATTTTTGAAACTCGGACACGAGCTTTCCCGCTGCGCGTTGTTGTAAAATCCGGTTCGACCCCAAACAAGGTTATTGTGGGCCCTTTTTTAATTTCAACAACACGGGCAGGGGCACCAAAGGAGCGTAAAGTTTCTTCTATAATTTGCGCTCTTCGCTGTTCATCTTCGATCTTATCGGGAAGTTTTACTGCCTCATCCAGAATTTCGTCAGGGTTAGGGAGTATCCAAACGGGTTCTACTGGTTCTTTTAATACCTGCCATTCGTCTGGCATCGATTCAGTAGAAGATAGTTCGACAGCTGGAGTTTTCCCTGAAGGCAGGTTGGTAGTCGAAGGGGTCGAATCTGTTTTTTGTGCATTTGTTACTGAGGGGTCAGCAGGTTGTTTTTGAAAATGTAATATTATCGTTTCAAAGGCTGAGCTTAAATGTACGCTAATTTTTTTGAGGACGACCTCAGTCCAAGACAGGATTTGATTGACGCTAATAGCTAATATCAATATTAAACAAACCAAAAACCAGGCAATGAGGATAATGATTGCTCCGGGTTTCCCTAATAAAGTAAACAAAACATTTCCAACCCAAGACCCAATAAAGCCACCACCCAAAAGGGTGTTAGATGCAGATTTGCTCCCATCGATAAAGACATGAAACCAGGCAACTAGATTAATGAACAATAAAACGATACCAGCTATTCGCTCAGGTGAAAAATGTGGTAAAGCTCGTTTATGTTTTAATAGAACCCACAAGCTGAAAAATATTAATAAAAAAGGAAGAATATAAATACCCCAGCCGACGACTTTGCCTACTATTTTCGCCCACCAACCCCATGCGTTGTCTTTTGATTGCGCGAAAAGACTTATCAACGTCATTATTCCAAACAGCAAAAGGAGGACGCCAAGGCTTTCTGTCTTTTTATGAGCAGGTATTCCTGTTAGAAGCGTATCTTTTTGGGCTGGCTTTTGGCTCTGTTTGGCTTTGTCGGTTGATTTTGCCCTGGGTTGCGCGTTTTTACGAGCTGGCATACTGAACTCCTGTCAGATACTGTCAATAGAGTGGATTATAGCATAGCTAACTTCGGATAATTATGAGATTAAGTCTTCAAGTTTACTAACTGCCAATTTAATTATAAACTGATCGAAAATAGACCTTGACGCTTACAAAATTTAAAGTATCATAATTGATGTAAATAATGCTACTCACTTGTTTACATAGTTGGATATCTTTTACTTGCGAGGGACAAAAAATACTGTTATAATAAAATCATCACCCAATGATGAAATAGCCGACACAGCATATGTTTAACATACAGCGGCTGTTGACCGAAAGTAAATTTCCGGATTTTCTTTAATAGTTAAAAAATCTATTGATGATATTTCAACTCTCTTAATCAAGTGTTGCATAGGACAATTACTTCGTTAACTATTTATTTGAAAATTTATACCACTCAAACTGATTTACCCTTATTCTTCATATTTACTAATTCGTATAGAAATTGTTGCTTCTGTTCAACCTTGTCGGAAATTATGTAGAATGTAATGAGAAAAGAAACAAATATGGATATTTTAGAGCTCGAACAAAAATCTTTGCAAGAATTGCGAAAAATCGCACATGACTTAAACCTCCCCCGCCCAAATCGATATAAAAAAGAAAACCTGATTTTACAAATTGCCCGTGCATGGGGCGAGAACGAAGGTTTAGAAATTCGTGGTGGGATTCTAGAAATCATGGGCGAGGGTATTGGCTTTTTGCGTCAAGATTATCATATCGGCGCTGAGGATGTGTATGTCTCGCAAGCGCAACTGCGACGTTATGAATTGCGTTCTGGCGATATGGTTATTGGTCATGTTCGACCACCTCGTGAGTCTGAAAGGCACTACGGCTTACTTAAGGTTGAATATGTTAACGGCTTGAGCCCTGAAGAAGCACGTTTTCGACAACGCTTTGAAGATTTGACACCGATATTTCCTGACAATAGGTTCGACTTAGAAATCGACCCAACAGTTCTTTCAACGCGTATTATAAACCTGGTTGCGCCAATTGGAAGGGGGCAGCGCGCAATGATAGTTTCGCCTCCGAAAGCCGGTAAAACCACTATTCTTAAAGAAATTGCGAATGCAATTTTCATCAATCATCCCGAAGTGCGACAGATTATGTCCTTGATTGGAGAACGTCCAGAAGAGGTGACAGATATGGATCGTTCGGTTGAAGCTGAAGTCGTTGCCTCTACATTTGACGAGCCAGTTTCAGCACATGTGCGAATGGCAGAAATTGCTTTGGAAAGGTCGAAACGGCTGGTTGAATCTGGTCATGATGTAGTTATTTTAATGGATTCACTCACACGGTTGGCTCGTGCGTATAACCTGGTGGTTAACCCTTCAGGTCGCACCCTTTCAGGTGGTTTAGACCCATCAGCGTTATATCCCCCTAAACGATTTTTTGGTGCAGCCCGCAATTTGGAAGAAGGCGGATCGCTGACGATTATTGCAACCGCCCTGGTAGATACCGGGTCTCGATTGGATGATGTTGTTTTTGAAGAATTCAAGGGTACAGGTAATATGGAATTACACCTTTCTCGTCGTTTACAAGAACGGCGGACCTTCCCAGCAATCGACATTGAGCGCTCTTCGACGCGGCGGGAAGACTTGTTACTTAGCCCCGATGTTCTCAGACGCGTTTGGTTGATGAGGCGTATGTATCTACAAATGGTTGCAAACGCCCCTCAAGGAGCGGGAATGGATCCTTCTGTAGCAACTGAGGCAATCTTACAACAAATGAAACGCTCAAAAAATAATATGGATTTCCTTGAAACTTTAAATGATGATATGTAAAATGGATTAAAGGTTAATAGTTTTGTCGTCTCAAAATAATCATTCTGATAATATTAAAATTAAAAATAATCGCTTGAAAATTTATCTTTCCTGGTGTGTTACGATCGTGGTTGCAGCCGGATTAATTTCCATCCTATTTTGGCAGCCCATTTTGGCGCAAGAACTTGAAGACCAAAATGAGACCAATGGTTTGGTGGCACCAATCCACGAGGAAGATTTTTTACAAGATGTCCAAGCGGATATGCCCTATTTTGCAGCGGCCGAACACTCGCTATCCCTGGTTCGGATGCCAGTAAGTCATACGATTGCGCCAACACAGCCTCGTAGCAAACCTATTGAGTATGAAGTTTTATCAGGTGATGCTGTGTTTAGTATTGCACAAAAATTTAATATTTCTCCAGAGACGGTACTTTGGTCAAATTATTCAGTCTTACGTGATGACCCGCATACATTGGATGTGGGGCAAATCTTAATAATCGCCCCAACAAATGGCATCTTACACGAGTGGAAAGAGGGCGATACTATAGAGACTGTTGCCAGAGAATATCGCGCTTTGCCTGACGATATTTTAAATTGGTCGGGAAATAAACTTGATATCACCAACCCAGAAATTGTGCCGGGAACGATGGTTATGATTCCTGGCGGACAACGAGAATTTCAACAATGGGTGGTGCCTACCTTCGCAGTTGGGCGGTCGGGTACTGCATCTCTGCCTGAAGGCTGTTCGATTGGTGGGTCTATTTATTTCGGTACGGGTTGGTTTGTTTGGCCTGCCGATAACCACAACCTTTCTGGTAATGATTTTTGGTCTGGACACCTGGCGATAGACCTTGCTACAGCTTTAGGTGCTCCAATTTATGCCTCAGACTCTGGAGTAGTGGTGTACTCTGGATGGAATAGTAACGGTTATGGCAATGTTATCATGATTGACCATATGAACGGCTATCACACCCTTTATGCTCATCTGAGTTCTATTAATGTCTCGTGTGGCTCCAGTGTGGCACAGGGCAATGTGATTGGCAAGGCTGGGTCGACTGGTAATTCTACAGGTCCGCATCTTCATTTTGAGGTTAGATATTTTGGTGGATTTATCAACCCCTGGACGGTGTTGCCCTAACATGTGCTATAATTCCAATGAAGTCCAGCTCCAGTAGCTCAACAGGATAGAGCAAGGCACTCCTAACGCCTAGGTTGGGGGTTCGAGTCCCTCCTGGAGTATTACAAAGCTTCGCATAAAAAAAGCGCCTGATTATCAGGCGCTTTGTGTTTAATTGAGAATTGGAATTACCAATCTGTATCAGGGTCGTCAAAATCCATGTCGTCTTCGATTTCTTCAAATTCTTCTGGCTCTTGCCTGACCCATAAAATTAGCAAATTACCTTCTTCTGAGTCGACTGTTCGTGCTGCCACAATTGGAACTTCCATTTTTATACCGATTGGGTCGCGGTATTCAAGGTACATAGTGTGTTTTTTCTCCCATGCTTTGTGACAGCGCTCTAAAAGAGCATCGCCATTAAATGTTCTCAAAGTAGTGCGCGCTGTATCATAGAGATAGGGCCCCTCATTTAAACCACCTGTCCAACCGTTAATTCCAGCAATAAAGTCAGCATCGACGGGGTCAAAACTTGGGGTAGGGCCTTCGATAATTGTAATTTTGTTATCCATGTTTACTTAATCCTCGTAAACATCTTACCCCGATATGGTGGTTAAGACCAGTCTTTTGGGCAGGAAAACGGGATCAACCGCAGCCATAACAACTATGAAAAGGCTCTCTTGATTTATGGGTAAGTATTATTGAAGAACCAGTTGTAAGCGAAAAAACCGCCTTTCGTTGATTCCAGCCGAATAGCAATTTTGGTATGACCAGCTAAAGCGCTGGGAACGTCAAAAGTTTCGGTAAATGAACCACCCGCACCCGAATTAATGGTTGTAACGTGAACGCCATTGATTCCTTTGGTTCCCATCTCGCCCATTAACACTTTAAATTCGTAATCAGCTGGAAAATTGTTAGTCTTGATGGTAACTGTAGAATCTTTTATAACGCTAGTAATAGAAAAGGTAGGGATGCCTGTATAACCGGGCGCTGGTGATGGCGATGAAGGTGGGGTTGAAACAGAGGCAGTATTGTTATAGAACCAATTATAGGCGTAGAATCCTCCATCTGCGTTTTGTAACCTAATGGCTATTTGGCGATCGCCCTTCAAAACTGCAGGAATATCAAAGGTGAGTGTGAACGAGCCACCAGACCCCGATGAGATTGTAGTCACCTCGATACCGTTGATACCCTTTGTCCACATCTTCCCCATTAATACTTTGAAGTCTCTGTTAGCCGGGAAATTATGGGTTTGAAGCGTTACACTTGCATCTTCAACGACAGAGAGAATAGAAATGGTTGGGATATTTCCTGTGGGTGGGGTGGGTGTTCCAGCACCGCCAGAATCACCTGAGTCATTTAAAAACCAGGTATGTGCGAATTTACTGGTAGAGGTTGATTCTACGCGGATGGCAATCTTGTTTTCCGATTTGAGACTGGATGGAATATCGAAGGATTCATGAACGGTACCATCTGATTTTGGCGTAAAACTACCAACTTTGGTCCCACCAACGCCTTGCGTGCCAAACTTACCCATCAACACATTAAAATCTTCACCTGTTGGGAAAGAACTACCATCAATGGTCACATGGGTATCTTTTTTGACAGAAACAACCATAAATACAGGTGTAACTGCTCCACCTTCTATTGCGGTTCCTCCGGTGTGGCTTCCAGCATTGGTGTTAAAAAACCAATTGAATGAATAAAAGCCACCGGTTTTCGCATCGGTTCGAATAGCGATTTGATGGTCTTGGTGTAAAGCTGCTGGGATATCAAAAGTAAATTTCTGGCTTCCACCAGCACCTGAATTAAATGTCCCCACTAAAACACCCCCAATTGCTTGGGTACCAATTCTACCCATACGCACATCAAATTCTATATTAGCAGGGTAATTATGGGTTTGAATGGTAACTTTGGCATCTTCAGTGACACCAACAATTGATATTGTCGGAATTGTTTCTGCTTTTACGACGTTCTTTGGCGTAAAAAGCATCAACAAAAGAACGAAGATTAATCCTAACTGAATTTTTTTCATTGCATTTCCTCTTTCTATTAAATATTTTAAAGTTCTTTAGTTTTAATCTATTTCAATTATACAAAAATTGTCTAATTACTTCAAGGAGAATGATTCATTCATGGTGTATTTTTGTGTTAAAGGGTTAAAACCGCCTTTTTTTAAAGGCGGTTTTATTTGAGTAATTAAGTGATTTTATTTTGTTACAACTTTAATGGTGCGGGGTTTTGCTTCTTCTGCTTTAGGGACGACCAGGGTCAAGATGCCGTTTTCAAGGCTGGCTTCAACCATGGCAGCGTTGAGGGGTGTGGGTAAAGTAAGAACACGATGGAATTTTCCAGAAGGTCGCTCAGCTAATAAGTACTCTTCGTCTTCAGTACGTTCTAATTTAATCTCACCAGTAATTGTTACAATTTCATTGACGATATGGATATCTAAATCATCAGCTTGTACACCAGGTAATACTGCGGTAATGGTAAAAGAATCTTTGCCGGCAATCACATCAATTGGAAAGCAAACATTCGAAGAATAATCTTCATCCCAGTCTCGCATCATTTCATCCATCATTCGGCGGCGATAAGGATGTCGTCTTGGGTTGATATATAGGGTCATTTGGTCCTCCGTTAAGTTTTTTTATTAGTTCGTTTATGTAACATGATGTTAATATGAGGATGTTAACAGTACATTTGCAATGGATTTGAAAAATATAAGAATCGTCATTGAGATTAACAACTAAAAATTTATTTGATAAAATTATTACGCTGGTACAACAACCGAAAAGATGTGAATAAATTAGGTGATATAGAGAATGAAGATGAACAAGAAAACGATACGAATTACTTTAGCTGGTTTGTTAAGCGCTTTGGTTGTGTTGTATTTCTTCTATTATGGCTACCTAATTATGAGAACGCGTTCTCGTAAAGTGATGGAATTCCTACGTGATCCACAGTTGCACCAGGAGTGGGTTACGCCCGCCTTAACACGCTGCGGAGATGCGCCTTTTATCCTGCCGACAAGCGGATTAATTGGTTTTCTTTGGGATGATTCTTTTCGCCCTGGGCATCGCCACCAGGGAATTGATATCTTTGGGGGGATGGAAGTTGGCAAGGCAGCTGTGTACGCAGCTCATGATGGCTACCTTTCAAGGTTACCTGAGTGGAGATCCAGCCTAATTATCCGAATTCCATCAGACCCCCTCTTTCCTGATCGTCAAATTTGGACGTACTATACACATATGGCAGATAAAGAAGGCAACCCGTTAATTGTTGAAAAGTTCCCTGCTGGGACTGAGGAAAAATGGGTACATGCAGGAACTTTATTAGGCTACCAAGGTAATTACTCAGGCAATCCCAGAAAGCCCACTGGGATTCATTTGCACTTTTCGATTGTTTTAGATGATGGTTCGGGGAAATTTCTAAATGAATTAAATATTAACAATACTGTAGATCCATCAGCTTATTTCGGAATGTGTTTAAACGCAAATGAAAATTTCGATCAAACCCCAATTTGTCCATAAACAAAAAGGTAAGCCCATTTAATCAACATTTAGATTTATTGTATAATCAAGTTGATATTTGTTAAAAGAAGTTTGGAGCAGATTGG
>CAYPKT010000019.1:0-46990 GCA_964411385.1 uncultured Candidatus Brevefilum sp.
AAACCATTTTTTTCTTTAAAGGAGGTGGTATCCAATAATAATTGAAACACTAAATAATTAAAAAAAGAAACTGATTAATAAAGCTTGTTTAACCCTAATTTTTAAAAAGGAGAAAAATGTTTAAAAGCAAATTTTTTAAAGTCTTGATTTTTGTTGTGCTTGTTACTTTACTCGCAAGCTGCTCGGGCACCCCTATGACAGATGCAGGCTCAACAATTTCTCAAGAAGGACAAAATGTTGTTCCAGATGCGCCAAAATCTGATGAACCTGAAGTTGAAGAACCAGCAGTCGAACCTGGAAAAGTTTACAAAGTGGCCTTTATTGGATCGCTTTTGGGTGACCGCTCATTCAACGACTCAGCAGCCCGTGGAATTGCATTTGCAAAAGAAAAATATTCTGAAGACGTATTGGATGCTCGCTTTATTGAAAACCAAGATGTTGGTGAACAGCAATTAGCTGCCCGAGAAATGGCAGAACAAGGCTACGACCTGATCTTCACCATTGGCTTTGGTGCCGCAGACTGGACAAATGAAATCGCAGCTGAATATCCAGACACATACTTTGCAACAGTTGATGCTGTTTTAGACGTGCCCAACGGAAGAGGCCTTACTTTCAAAGAACATGAAGGTTCTTTCACTGTAGGAATGGTCGCTGCATTGCTCACAAAAACTGGTAAAGTGGGCTACGTTGGTGGGCAAGATGTTCCACTGCTTCGCAAATTCGAACTTGGTTACATTGAAGGTGTCAAATATGTGGACCCCGACATCGAAGTTGTTTCAGGGTGGGTTGGTTCATTCTCTGATGCAAACAAGGGCAAGGAATTAGCTCTGACGCAATATGCTGAAGGAGCAGATATCATTTATGCCGCAGCTGGAAAATCTGGCGAAGGTGTTCTCCAAGCTTCAGCTGAACAAGACTTGTTCTCTATCGGCGTAGATTCTGATCAAGACTTCATTCAACCAGGGCACATTATTACATCAATGCTCAAACGCGTTGACCTGGCTGTGCTAACATCCATTGATGATTTAATTGCCGGCAATTTTACCGGTGGCGATCATGCATACGGACTTGCAGAAAATATGGTTGGCGCGACGCTTCTCTATAGCGATGACACAATATTTTTGCAAGAAGGGCCAGCAGACATGGTTGAAGATATTAAAACCAACGTGATTCCAGCGATGAAAGCTGCTGTTGAAAAAATCAAAGCTGGCGAATTCTGCGTGAGTGATTTTATGGAAGTATTTCCATGTAATAATCCTCCGCAACCTGGCGGCATGAACCAATAAATCCTCTATCTTAACTAATAATACGGGGAAGTCTGAATACATCCAGACTTCCCCGATTTATATAGTTCCTTTGGAGAAAAGATATGGAAAAAGCAATTGAAATGATTGGTATAAGGAAAGAATTTCCTGGGATCGTTGCCAATGACAATATTAATATTTCAGTTGAAGAAGGTGAGATACATGCACTCGTAGGAGAAAATGGGGCTGGAAAATCTACGTTAATGAACGTTCTGTTTGGTTTATATAAACCTGAAGCAGGATCCATCAAAATTCGTGGACAAGAAATTGAATTAGGTGTTAATAGTGCCGCGATTGATGCAGGCGTTGGGATGGTTCACCAAAGCTTTAAGTTGGTTCCATCTTTTACAGTGGCTGAAAATATTACATTAGGCTCTGAACCTCGAAAAGGTATTTTTGTAGATAAAAAAGCAGTTCGCGAACAAGTTATTGAAATCTCTGATAAATTTGGACTAAAAGTTGACCCAGACGCACTCATCCAAGATTTACCTGTTGGTATTCAGCAACGGGTCGAGATTCTAAAAACCCTTTATCGCAATGCTGATATTTTAATTCTCGATGAACCGACGGGCGTTTTAACACCCCAGGAAACCGATGAGTTGTTTGAAGTTATTCGATCATTAGTTGCCGGTGGAAAAACGGTTATTTTTATCACGCATAAATTACGCGAAGTCATGATGATTTCAGACACGGTAACCGTGATGAGACGCGGTAGGATTATTGGGTCGGTTAAAACCAAGGATACTAGCCCCAATGAATTGGCAACCATGATGGTCGGCCGTGAAGTTGTTTTTCGTGTTCACAAAACTGAAGCTCAACCAAAAGAAACAATTCTCTCTGTAAAAAATCTAAAAGTACTGGATGATCGTTATCAAGAAGCTGTCCAAGATGTCTCTTTCGATGTACGATCGGGTGAAATATTAGGGATTGCGGGCGTTGAAGGTAATGGGCAAAGTGAGCTCGTTGATGCCATTGTTGGCTTACGCACCGCAATTCGTGGCGAAATTAATCTTGCTAACACGGGCAATATTGTTGATAAATGCGTTAACGACCGACGAAATGCTGGCATTTCATGCGTACCCGAAGACAGGTATACGCGTGGCCTTTCTATGCAAGCCACATTAGAAGAAAATATGATCGTCGATAAATATAATCATTCACCGTTTTCAAAAGGCCATAGGTTAGATCTTAAATACATTAAAGAACATACGGAAGAATTGATTAAGGAATATGATGTTCGAACGACTGGCCCTTCAGTTCAAGCTTATACGCTTTCTGGTGGTAATTTACAAAAAATTGTTTTAGCCAGAGAACTTAGCTCAAATCCTTCTTTTTTAATTGTTTCACAACCTACACGCGGCCTTGATGTTGGAAGCATCGAATTTGTGCATAAACGTATAATCGAAGCCCGCGATAATGGTGCTGCGGTATTGCTGGTATCAGCTGAGCTTGATGAAATTATGTCGCTCAGCGATCGAATTGCAGTTTTATACGAAGGACAAGTTATGGATACAGTGGTGGCAAAGGATGCTACTGAATCACAATTAGGCCTATTGATGGCTGGTGTACATCACGAAGAACCTAAAACAGTATCAGAATCACCTCTTGAAACGGAGAGTAATCATGGAAACTCGTGAAAATAATCAAGCCGCAAAAAAGAAGAATGTCATTAATGAAAATGTTTGGATTGTCCTCAAGCCGTTATTACTGCGTTCTTTAACGATTATATTAAGTATTTTAGCTGCGGCAGTTATTGGCTCGTTATTAATGCTTGTTTACAAGAAAAACCCCATAACTGTTTATGCAACATTGTTTAAAGGTGCCTTTGGGTCTCCGAAAGGATTGGCAGTCACCCTTCAAAGAGCAACTCCGTTAATTTTTACAGCGATTGCATCGACAATTGCCTTTAGAACGGGCGTATTTAATGTTGGTGTGGAAGGACAGTTTATCATCGGTGCCATTGCGGGGACTTTTGTTGGTTACGCAATAAGCCTGCCCAGAATTATTCACCTTCCTCTAACTTTATTTGCTGGCGCTGTGGCAGGTGCGCTTTGGGCTTTTATTCCAACGATCTTGCGTCAGAAACTCGGGATAAGCGAAATTATTACCTCGATCATGACGAATTACATTGCAACGTTTTTTATCTCTTGGTTGACGAATTATCCTATGCGAGAAACTCCTACAACTGCTGAGACCCCCCCGGTTCATGCAACAGCCCAACTCACTCAATTCGCAGAAGTTTTTGGAGGTAAATTTGGCAAGGGATCTCAAGCACATTTTGGCATATTTATCGCCTTATTTGTGGTTCTAATCGTCTGGTACATCTTAAAACATACTAAATTAGGTTATGAATGGCGTATGGTTGGCCTTTCACCGCTATTTTCTGAATTTGGTGGAATCCACCTTGACAGGACCTTTATTGGCGGTATGCTTGTCAGCGGTGCAATTGCTGGTTTGGGTGGAATTGTTGAGATCTTAGGCGTATGGAGAGAATATAAAGACGGTTTTGGCGTGGGATGGGGGAATAAGGGCAACCTTGCGGCTTTGCTTGGGGGGCGCACAGCCATTGGCTCTCTGGTGGCGGCGTTGTTTTACGGCGGTATGGAAGCCGGTGCACTTAATCTCGACTGGGAGATGAAAATCCCTCGGCAATTAATTGATATCCTTGTAGGATTAATTATCTTCTTCATGGCTGCTGAAGGCCTATGGAGCTTCATCAAGGATATTAAAATTAAACAGCAAATACAGGTGAGCCATGAAAATGAATAGAGTTAATGATTTATTTTCCTGTTATAAGCTGATGGTTGTTATGGAGGTTAGTTGAGATGAATACTGCACAAATAATTGATATCCTTCAACGGTATATCTTTAACATTGCCAATCTTCAAGGAATGTTGCGCTTAACGACACCTATTGTTTTGGCGGGCTTATGTGCGTTAATCTCTGACCGGGCTGGTATTTTGAATATCTCTGGAGAAGGGATGATGCTCTTTGGGGCTTGGTTTGGGGTCGCAGGAACTTTTTACTTGAAGAGTCCCTATTTTGGCTTTCTGACTGCTATCTTAAGCGGTTTAGTCTTGGGAGGCTTGTTTGCGCTTTTTTCTCTTAAGTTCAAAGCGAATATTATCGTCATGGGTATCGCCATAAATATTTTTGCTGTTGCTACAACTATTTACTTAACGCGGGCCTTCTTTGGCACTGCTGGTGCTTTTATGATTAATAATGGATTTCTTCCGATAAAAATCCCATTAATTCAAGATATACCAGTACTTGGCCCTATTATTTCAGGTCATACCTTTCCTGTTTACGTATCCTGGATTTTAGTTGCTGCTACAGCCATATTTTTGTACAGAACACCTTGGGGAATTCACTTGCGAGCGGTTGGAGAAACCCCAGATGCCGCTGAAACTCAGGGTATTAATGTGACAAAGACCAGGTTTTTAGCAATCATGGCCAGCAGTGTGCTTGCATCACTAGCTGGTGTATATTTATCGCTTGGCCACTTGCATGGCTTTTCGGACCAGATGTCATCCGGTAGGGGTTTTATCGGGATGGCAATCAATACTTTTGCCCAGGGTGAACCTGTGGGCATGTTCTTAACAGGTTTGTTAATTGGGTTTATTGACCAAATTGGTTTTAGACTCCAAGCTGAAAAAATAATCCCAATTTACTTTGTTTACATGCTTCCTTATATATCCACCCTACTTGCGCTTGTTTATATAACCGTTCGTAAACGCGAACAAATCAAGAAAAAATCAAAATTAGCTGATTCTTAGCTAATCTTAGAAAAGAAAGGAAAAAATTATGGAATTCCATATACAATGTGACGCGAAGGATATTGCAAGGTACGTTTTTGTTCCTGGTGCTCACGATCGAGCTAAAAAAATTGCCGATCACTTTGATAACGCGAGGCTCGTCAGTGATTCGCGTGGGTATTACGTCTATACTGGCGAAGTGGATGGTATTCAAATGACATCCTGTTCAACCGGTATGGGGGGCCCTCAAGTTGCGATTGGGATTGAAGAGCTTGCCAATATGGGAGCAGACACCTTTATTCGTGTAGGATCCTGCGGAACTTTTAAAGATGATATTATGCCTGGCGATATTATTATTGCAAATGGTGTAGTTAGATCTGGGGCAACTACAAATGCTTATTTGCCACCAGCATTTCCTGCTGTGTCTAACTTCGACGTGTTAACCGAGTTGGTAAAAGCTGCAGAAAAGCTGGATATCCCTGTACATGTCGGTAACGCCTGGTCTTCAGATGCTTTCTATGCTGGTTCAGAACCGGGCTTCATTGCAAAGCTCAAGGGTGCTGGCATTATGGCGATTGAAATGGAAGCAGATACGCTTTTCGTCATTTCAAATTACCGCAATTGGCGCGCAGGGGCACTATTTGCCTCTGATGGCAGCTCGAAAGAAATGAAGCCCGAATGGGGCGAAGAAGCCTTTAGAAAAGGCGAGGAAAACGAAATATTAATTGCGATTGAAGCAATGAAAAATATTGCCTTGGCTGACATGGCAGCAGAAAAGAAATAAAGAATTAGAAAGGAATTGAGTATCATGGAATTTCATATACGATGTAACCCAGAAGATATTTCACGTTATGTTTTTGTGCCGGGTAGCCACACAAGGGCAACAAGAATCGCCAGTTATTTTGAAGATGCAAAGTTGGTAAGCGACAGCCGTGGTTATTTAGTTTATTCAGGCATGTATGAAGGGATTTTTATGACAGTCTCTTCAACTGGTATGGGTGGCCCATCGACAGCAATTGCGCTTGAAGAAGTAGGTCATATGGGCGCGGATACATTTATTCGGGTTGGTTCTTGTGGGACGATGCAAGACTACGTAACCGTAGGCGATGTGATTGTTTCTACGGGCACTTACCGTGCTGGCGGAACAGCGAATAGGTACCTCCCAATTGAATTCCCAGCAGTCCCCGATTTTGAAATGACAACTGCGTTGGTTCAAGCTTCAAAAAACCTTGACCTGAAAGTTCATGTCGGTTTGGGTTCGGCTGGTGATGCTTTTTATGCACCTAAAGGTGACCCCCGTGAAAGAGAAGTTCTTAAAAACTCTGGAATTGTTTCAGGAGAAATGGAAAGCGACACCCTGTATATCGTAGCAACCGTTCGAGGTTTTCGAGCTGGTGCTCTTTATGCTTGTGATGGAACCGCGAAAGAAGTTAAACCAGATTGGGGCATTACCGATCTTTACGATAGTGGCGAAGTGAAAGCAATTGAGATTGCCCTAGAGGCCATGAAATTAATTGCCCAGGCAGATGCCAATAAAGCGAAATAAAACCCGTTTTAAATGATAGAAATAATTAGGATGAGAAATAAGCAATGAAACAAAGAAATGTAGTGATAGATTGCGACCCGGGAGTTGATGATGCTATAGCTTTGCTTTTAGCTTTACGCTCACCCGATTTGAACATTTTAGGCATAACGACCGTAGCGGGAAATGTGCCCATTGAAAAAGTGACTCGAAACGCCTTGGTAATTGTTGAACAATCTAAAAATATCGTTCCAGTTTACCAAGGCTGCGGTCAAGCAATAATGGGCGCAGGTGTTACTGCAGAATACGTACACGGTACTGATGGACTGGGTAATATTGGTTTCCCCGACCCAACCATCCGAAAAGCAGAAGAACATGCGGTTGATTTCCTTGTAAAAACTTTCCAAGAAGCTGAAGAACCCATTGAGTTAATCACCCTGGGACCTCTGACAAATGTTGCTATGGCATTGGTAAGAGCGCCAGAAATTGTAAAAAATATTAAATCCCTGGTGATGATGGCTGGTGCTTATGAAGGTGGAAACACAACGGCAGCTGCAGAATTTAATATCTATGTTGACCCAGAAGCAGCAGATATCGTCTTTAGAAGTGCAGTTCCATATAAAACCATGGTGGGACTTGAGCCTAACTTTAAAGGCGGCGAGCTTTTAGAAACCGATATTGGGAAAATTGAATCTTCTGAGAGCACTTGGTGTCAAATGGCGGGAAGGCTTTTACGTGCTTCCTTTAATCGCCGGAAAGAATACGACGAAAACCGTAATACGATAACCATGTGCGATTTAACAGCGATGACGGTAGCTATTCAACCAGACTTAGAAGTTGCACAAGTCTTACCAGTTGCACTCGAGCTAAAAGGTGAATACACCAGGGGAATGACTGTGGTTGATCGTCGTGCTTTCAATCATGGTGAGAGAAAGTCTGGCTTTTCGGATATCAATGTAGTGTTTGAATTAGATAACGATAAGCATAGAAAGCTGGTCTTAGATACTTTTTTAGCTTAAATATATAGAAAAGGAGTGAACACATATGGACAATCCTATTGTTTTAGAAATGCGCAAGCAGCGGAATGAAGCAGCTGAATATATTAAAACAAAAACTGACGTAAAACCAGATATTGGAATCATCTTAGGTTCGGGTTTGGGAGCCTTAGCTGGTGAAATAACGAATGCTACGGTAATTCCTTATCACGAAATCCCTCATTTTCCCGTTTCCTCTGTTAGCGGGCATGCGGGAGAGCTTGTTATCGGGCAGCTCGAAAATAAAAATGTAGTTGCGATGAATGGCCGAGTTCATTTTTATGAGGGATATTCCTCTCGTCAATTGGCGTTTCCGGTATGGGTTATGCGTACTTTAGGCGCCAGTGTGTTAATTGCAACTAATGCAGCAGGTGGGCTTAACCGTACCTTCTCACCTGGCGACTTGATGATTATTGTTGACCACATTAACTTGTTGTGGGATAACCCATTATTTGGTCCAAATGACGATGAATTGGGCGTGCGTTTCCCGAATATGAAAAATGCTTACCCCTGGGAGTTAATTGATTTAGCACAAAAAGCAGCCAAGAGAGTGAATGTTGATGTCAAGCGAGGCGTTTATGTCGCTACGCAAGGGCCGAATTATGGCACCCTGGCTGAAAGCAACTTTTTGCGCCTTCTGCACGTGGATGCCGTGGGGATGTCAACAGTTCCTGAAATTATCGCTGCTACCCACGCTGGTATGAAAACATTAGGTATCACCTGTATTACCGATGCTTCAAAAGATCCTAAGGCGGGTCCCTCGATAATGACGACGCATGAAGAAGTTGTAAGAGTGGCTAACGAAGTAAAACCGCGTTTTATTAGTCTTCTGAAAGCAATATTGACCGACATTGAAATAGAATCAGGAAATTAAACATGAAAATTTATTTTGCCGGACCACTATTTACAGAATATGAGCGAAGTTTTATATCTGAAAAAGCAATAACCCTTCGAGAAAACGGGATAGACCCCTTTGTACCTCATGAAAGCCCGAAGGTTGAAATCCCTAATGACACAAGGTCGCGCGCTAAAAAATGTCTGGATAACGACTTCTTTGGCATTAACTCAGCTAATGCAATGCTCGCTATTATTAACGGAACAGAAGTCGATGACGGAACCGCATGTGAAATTGGGATCTTTTATTCGCTCATGCAAAAAGATCCATCAAAAAAAGGTATCGTTGCATTTCATGACGATTGGCGAACCAAAGTTGGCGGTGAAGGAAAGGGCCTTAATGCCTTCGTAAAAGGCTGTATCGATAAAGTTGGCGTCGTGTGCAATACCTTTGAAGACGCTCTTGAACAGTTGAAAATTTGGCAAGAAGAATTAGAAGCAGAAGGTTCTGCATCAGAAAGGACTGAGTAATCATGAAAATATATTTTGCAGGACCCTTGTTTACGCCTTACGTCCGTCAGTTCATTTCTAAACATGCCAAAATATTACGAGATCATGGTATTACCGTGTTTGTCCCCCATGAACAAACCATGGGTGCAATTACTGATGAAATGGTCGAATCTTTAATTGCCAAAAATCTGGTTTCGCGTGATGATTTAGACAAAAATAACCCAGCTGCCACCGTTGAAGTTATGTTACGAAAGGGTGCTTTAAGCCGCAAAGATGCTGGATTACCCGAGATGACCGATGAATATATTTTTGATGTCGACTATGAGGGTTTGTCCACGGCTGATGCTGTTCTTGCAATCCTTGATGGTACACAAGTTGATGACGGAACCGCCTGTGAGATTGGTATCTTTTATGGATTAAGCTTGCAAGACCAAAGCAAAAAAGGAATTGTTGGATTAATGACCGATTCACGTGGTGTTCGAAGAGCAGAAACTGGCTTTGGCTTAAATTATTTTGTATTAGGTGTTCTCGAAGAACTTGGACCCATCTATGATAATTTTGACGATGTGCTTGCTAAACTGTTAGCCTGGCATGAAGAAGTAGAATCTAATTAGTTATATTAAGGCTGTTTTGATAATTTAACTTGTCAAAACAGCCTTGTATTATTTTAAATTTTCTTTAAACCCGAAACATGAATAGTATTATCAGTAATCGAAACCAGTTAAATAATTACTGGGAACAATTAAGGGGATTCTCAAAAAATGTTAAATTGTTGACGATCTCATCGATGCTTTTTTTCCTGTCTATGGGAATATTTGGCGTCAATTTCAATTTGTATATCCTATCAGTAGGGCTTCAGCCCTCAAGCCTGGGCAATGTCTTAACTGCAACAGCGTTTGCAATTATGATTGTTTCAATTCCGATAGGTTTTTTGGCAGAAAAACTTGGTTTTCGAACAGCATTTATCTTTATATTTTTACTCTCAGGTATCTCTGCGATCTTTCAAGTTGCAACAGCGAATCTCCTAATTATTATGATCGCTGCGTTTATCTCTGGGATCGCTCGTTCAGGTAGTTTTATTGTAAAACTGCCCTTCTTAACCGCAAATGCAAAAGAATCTGACCAAATTGTTGTTTTTAGTTTTACCTCTGTAGTTGATGGGATTGCATTGGCAATTGGTTCAGTAATTGGTGGTTATTTACCCAATCTCTTCCAATATTTTTCATTTGACCTGTATTTATCTTACCGTTATTCCCTTTATATATCGGGGTTAATTAATTTAATTGCCCTTATCCCAATTTTCTATATCAAAGATCATAGTCATTTGGTACACAAGAAGATCAGCCTGGCACCATATTTATATCATTTTGAGCCTTTTTTAGTGAAAGGTTCCGTGATTGAATTCTTTTTAGGTTTAATGAACGGTTTAATTGTTCCCTTTGCCAATGTTTTCTTTTTATTTTATTTGAATGTGAATCGAGAGTTTTATAGTTGGGTCGAGGCATTATCTATTATACCGATTGCGATTGCAACTGTGCTTGGCCCAATGATTGGGCGTCGTATTGGTAATATGCAAACAGTCGTTGTTAGCCGTTTAATTCTCTCAATTTGCCTGGGGATGTTTATATTCTCAAGCAATCATTGGCTGGGAACTGCTTCTTATCTAATTTTTCGTGCACTGTTTAGCATGAGCCAATCCTTATGGTTTGCTTTTTCCATGGCTACTATCTCAAAGAGGGCAAAAACAGCTCTTTCTGCATGGCTGCAAATTACATTTCAAATTGGTGCAATCGTTTCTTCTCAAACAACAGGCCGTCTCCTTGAAAAACAAAATCATACACTACCCTTTTTTCTATCTTTTGCTGCTGCATTCATTGCGGGGATCTTAACCTGGATTTTTATTAAACCCTATGAGAATAAAGCTTTTCCTCTTGGCATGGTAGAAACCGCTGAAGGAGAAGCAAGAGAATTATAAAGGGTAGCATAAATACAGCCGGAGATGTAGATGATGCATTCTCTGTTATTCGTAATTAATTATTTTAATTTTTATTGGAGAATTATTACATGGAAATCAGTTCAAATAAAAATAGCGGTCTCTTTAAAGGCTGGAATGAATTAAGTCAAAACTTGAGGTTATTATTTTCAAGTACAGCATTAAATTCAATTTCGCAGGGCATATTTATTGTCGTTTTCAACCTTTACATCTTGGAAATGGACATTTCAACCAATACACTCGGTATAATCCTTGCTGCTGCATCTTATGCTCAGGCTTTAGGATCAATTCCGGTTGGTTTTTTAATGGAAATTATCGGTTTAAAAAAGATGTATATCATAATTTCTGTTTTAGCAGCGGTAACAAAAATCATCCAGGTGGGAACACCTATTTCTTCAATTATTACTGTGGCTTCATTTATTGGCGGGTTAGCTATTGCTGGCGACTTTGTGATTCGGCTTCCTTTTCTTGAGGTTAATTCAACACCATCACAACAAAACAAAGTACATAGCATCAGCAGTGTACTCATGGCTATTTATTCTGCAATTGGCTCATTAATCGGGGGCTTCGCGCCGAAAATATTAACAAATCTATTATCAATTGACTTGGTTTATTCATACCGGTATACGCTTTATTTTTCTGGCTTACTTGCCGTATTAGCTGTATTACCCTTGTTAAAAATAATTGACCAACCCGTTCAACATCATCGAAAAATTAGTTTAAAGCCTTACTTGTGGGGTTTAGATAAGTTGACGATTTACGTTTCTCTTGCCTCATTGTTCATTGGACTGGGGCTTGGTATCATGAACACTTTTTTGAATGTGATCTTCGTGAAAAATTTAGGGACCTCTCTTGAGTTCTTCGGAACAATATCGGCATTAAGTATTATCCCATCAATTGCCATCACCTTATTAGGGCCGGTGCTGGCTAATGCTATTGGTTTGGTTCGCTCTGTTACCTATATGCGATCTGCCGCGTCGCTTTCGTTGGTTGGATTAGCGTTAACCTCAAGCCCCTGGTTGGGCTCAATTTATTTTTGGTTTGTTCGAGCGTTAACGGGCGCTTCACAACCTTTATCTTTTTCATATGCCATGCAAGCTTCTAAGCCGAAAGATAAAGGCGCTGCTTCTGCCTGGTTAAATGTCACATATTGGTTTGGGAACGGAATTGCTGCTAATCTCGGTGGATTGTTGATTACCGGTTTACGCTATCGATTATTATTATTTATTGGTGTCTTCTTTGTTTTACTTGCAGGACTTTCTAACTTCTACTTTTTTAGAAATAATGAAATTAAAACAACAAATTCTGAATCTGTCGAGGCTGGTAGTTGAATTAACTGGATGGGTTGAATACCTACTTGAAAGACGTTTATTAAAAGGAAGATGCCGCTAATGTGTACCTTTGTAATAACCCGGCTAAGTTTTGTAATTTGGATGAGAGGATTACATTTAGCACAAAACAATAAGAAATTTTGTAAATCATATGGGATATAAAATGGATGTTCTTGGTATTGGCGATATTGATGTTGATATTTATTTAGAGGTTGACCGGATCCCAGGACGGGATGAAAAACTTGTAGCCAACCAATATCATATTTTCCCGGGGGGAATGGTTGGAAATTTTGTAGTTGCTCTTAGTCGATTAGGCATGTCTTGCGGGTTTCATGGTCCGGTGGGAGACGACGAATATGGGCAAATGGCAATAAACGACCTGGTTGAAAACAAAGTTGACCCGACGTATGTTATCATCAAACAGGGCGGGAAGACTTATTTTTGTGTTGTTATTTTAGATGACAGTGGAGAAAAAGCCTTAATTGTTGCGCCTACCGATTGTTTAGAGCCTTTAGAAGAAGATATCTCTGAAAGAGCTATTAAGTCTGCCAGGCATATGCATACCATTTATCATGGACCTGCCCAATTGAAGGCAATCCAGTTAGCAAAAATAAATAATTTAACCGTATCTGTGGACTTTGAACCTGGTTCGATTAAGGACAACCCCGAAGTGGTGGACCACCTTTCGTTAATCGATATCGCTTTTATCAATCAAAATGCTTTGCAATATTTAAGCGACCTCCCTGACCAGGAAGCAGCAGCTTTCGACGTGCTCTCGAAGGGGCCTGAGGTTGTTTGTGTTACGCTCGGAAGTAAAGGTTCCTTAATCGTCAAGAAAAATGAACCTGAACCAAAGTGGGTAAAAGCTTTTAAAGTTCCCGTTATCGATACTACTGGTGCTGGCGACTGTTTTGCCGCGGGCTTTGTTTACGGTTATCTAAAAGGCTGGCCAATCGAGCTTACTGGTCAAATTGCCAGTGCAACAGCGGCTATTAAAATTATGAGCAAAGGAGGGCACGCGGGTGCCCCATCGATAAGCCAGGTAAGGGAGTTCCTGCTGGAAAATCAGGTTCACATCCCAAAAAACACCCTGTAAAAATAAATGTGGAGTTATCATGATTGAAGCTGAATATAGAAAAAACATGCCTAAATTGCCTGATGCCGTCTCTGAAATTGTAAATAAACTACATAGTAAAGACGAACTTGGGGCAAGTAGGAATATTCGTCAAATTAATGATTTGTTTTGTGGGATATCTGATCACTGGGAGTACCCAAATGATGTAAATTCGCTCATCAATACCGTTAAAGATACAGGGCAATATTTTATTGATAATCGTGGTAAAAATACGCCCGTATTTGGAAATGCAATTAACCTGGTCCTTAAAGGGATTGATGAACTTGCAGACACAACAGTTGACCAGGTAAGAGAGTTTTTACACCACAGCCGTGATACATATAACCAAAAATCTTTAGAAAAAGTGGAGATAATTTCTACCTTTGGGGCAAACTTGTTGATGAATGCAAATTCAGTTATGGCTTACGATTATAGCAGTAGCGTAATGGCTGTACTCAACAAAGTCGCAGATTTTGGTAAAAAACTGCATATTATCGTCCCAGAAAGTAGAGACTTAGATGGTGGAAGGCCTATCGTCCGTGAGGCAACAGCTAAAGGGCACTCGGTAACCTATATTATTGATTTTGCCTTTCATAATTTTATGAACAAAATTGATGCAGTGTTGATCGGAGCAGAATCTTTTTTTTCAAACGGAAATTGTTCAACAACCGTGGGCAGCTATCCTGTCGCGGTTTTTGCCAAAATGCACAAAGTGCCGGTTTATGTTCCAACTGAATTGATCAAAATCGATAGTCGATCTTACGCAGGGTTGTTAAAGCCTATGCAATTAGATAATTACGCATCTATGCTGGGTTTCCCCGGTAAATTTGCGCATCCTGAATTAATCGAGATTGAAGCACCGGCATTGGACGTCGTTCCTGCAGAATACATCAGCGCTTACATTACAGAAAAAGGCGTGATGCCACCGGGAAGTATTTGGGCAACAGCATTAGATTTTCTTAATTCTATTGATGTTTCACCTGTTGGAGAATAACAAAATGAATGAGATTTTTCTTGCCGATATTTATGACCAGCCGCAAGCCATTAGAACTTCTTTGCCAATTCTAAGGCAGCAGGCAAAAATAATTAGAAACCATCAAGATAATTTTCATCGGATCTTTTTTGTTGGCTCAGGTGATTCGTATATCGCTGGACTTTCCCTTGCGTACGCAGCTCGCAAATATACAAAACGAGAAATTCATGTTGCTTCATCACACGATGCGCTCGCCTATGGGCACTTCAATCGGCATGATTTGTTTGTACCGATCTCAATTTCTGGCGGCACCAAACGTACAATTATGGCTGCTGAAAAAGCAAAATCTGATGGTGCTTTTGTGCTGCCAATTTCTTGTTATCCTGAAAGCGCTTTGAGTCAATTGGGGAATGAAAAATTAACGATCCCCTTTAAGTCGAGAACCAGGCTTTCTCCTCATTCAGCAGATTACATGACAACATTATTGGCAATAGCCAGTATTATCGAGGTCTTTGCTGGCGGACCCTTCGGGTTTTTAGATAATCTGGATGATGTCATCCAGGAGGTGCTGGACCAAAGTTACCAGCAGTCTATTAATTTGGGTAAGAAGCTATCAAACCGTGAAAGATACTTTTTCTTTGGTAACGGACCAAATTATGGTACCTGTTTTTATGGAGCGGCTAAGTTTTGGGAGGCAAGGGGAATGGTGGCTTGTCATTTTGACCTTGACGAGGTTGGGCACGGATTTCAATTGATGCTGGAGCCAAACGATGCCGTTATAATTCCGATAACACAAGGTAATTCCTATAATAGGACAGCAAACGCGCTTAAAAGTTTAGCTGTTTTAAAGATAAACACCACGGTTATTACCGATAAGCCAGAGGGATTTGAAGCTGAAAACTTGATCCCGATATCAAAAATCGATGAAGAATGGGCACCGTTTTTAACCTGTATTCCTATTCAATTACTGTGTTGGGCGATTTCTAATGCCAAAGGTTATGAGGTATCTACAGGAAGCAGATATTACGGCCAAGAAGATTTTGATACTGCCCTAACCTACATGAGAGGGGAGTAATGAACGACAAAATTAAGGGCTTAGCTTGATTAAATAATCTTTTTGAGTGGTTGTCTAAAACTTTTTAATGTAAACCGAGGGGCTTCTAATTAAATCTACGTGGCTGGATTCAATTAACCTTGGTTATAAAAAGTTACAATTTCATCGAGGGTGTGGAACGAGGTTTGTGTCCCTTCTTTGGTGACAGACAGGGCAGCAGAGGCGTTGGCAAATTGTATTGCTTCACGAATATTGTAGTTGTTAGCCAGGGCATAGGCGAAGCTGCCAATAAAAGCATCCCCTGCACCGGTTGTATCAATGGTTTCAACTTCGAAAGAGGGGAATAATTCTTGATGTTCGTTATTGTATAAAAATGCCCCGTTCCCTCCTAAAGTTACAATTATATTTTTTGCGCCCAGCTGTACCAATTGTGAAGAGGCTTCGACTAACGATTGGTGCCCAGTAATTTGCCTTCTGGTTAATGTTTCGATTTCAATCTCGTTAGGAATGATGATGTCTGATAAACTGATCAATTCAGGGTTGGTTTCTTTTGCAGGAGCGGGGTTAAGAATGGTGGTGCTTCCAGCTTCTTTTGCCATACGGAAGGTCTTTAAGATGGTATCGTCGCTAATTTCGAATTGAGAAATCACAATACCAGCTGATTTGAATAGATCTTGGCAACTGGCAACCTCGTCAGGAGTTAAGGCTTGGTTGGCACCTGGTATAACAACAATGATGTTATTACCGTCTCGGTCAACAAAAATTGGGGCAACACCTGAGGATACCCCTTCTTTGATAAAAACTCGTTTTTCTGCAATCCCCATTCGAGAAAAATTCTCAATGGTCATAGAGCCAAAAACATCATCGCCAACTTTTGTGATCATCCCTACACGTGCGCCCAATTTCGCTGCCATAACCGCCTGGTTTGCACCTTTTCCACCAAACCCAAGCTTAAAAGATTCTCCAATTAAAGTTTCGCCAATTTTTGGTAATTGATTAATATGGGTAAGCAGATCGATCATATTACTACCAACAACTAAAATATCCAAAGGGGGTGTTATATCTGAAATGTTTTTTTCCATGGTGTTAACTACTGTAGAACTTTCTTTTTGATAAACTATTTTGGTAAATAACCTCATTATTCATCATTTGATGTGAAAATGAGGTTAAAAATAAAGGGTTATGTGACATGTAAACAAAATTATAATCATAATGTAATTATGTTGCAATTATCATTTAAGAATAAACTTAAATAATAAGTGCAAAATCAATTAGCTACAATCCATTAATGCGCCAATAAAGCAAGTAGTAATATTCTGGGTCTATTGTTTAGAAAATTTAAATCTTGCGCAAAGGTTATTTATAGATCAAAAAGATGGTGCACACCTTCCCGTATGGGTAAATCATAACCATGCTTATTATAAGGCGCGCTATGAGAAGTTAAACTTTAGGCTGGAGATGATATTTGTAATAATTGATGACCGGGGGTTGTGGAAAAACTTCCAGGCAGAAATTAGAAATAAACGAATTTAGTAGACAAATTGTCTGCCTGGAAAAATACATGTGAAGTCGCAGATAACATAAGCCTCGATTATTAGGGGTTAGAGAGGCCCTAAAACCATAAGAGTTATTGCGATATTAAATATTTTTATTAAAGGTAACTTTCAACCAAAGCAATATTTTCAACAATTGCATCAATAGGACCATGTGCGTATTCTAAAACCAACCGAGCATTTGGAGAATACATTTTATAATCTGCAAAGAACTTTGTCCAATCTAATGGACCTTCTCCAACCTTGAGGTGCGAATCGGCGTCTCGAAAGTTCTCATGAATGTGATAGGCCGTAATTCGACTGCCAAGATCTGCCAATAGTTTAGTGATGTCCCAATTATGCAGCATGGCATGACCAATATCAATGAGGAAATACAAATTGTCGATAGGCTTAAAATGGCTTACAAAGTCTTCCTGATCAAAAACCAGAGTTGTGTGCGGCATGTTCTCGACTACCAACTCAACATTTTGTGCAATAGCCAATTCGTTGAGCTTAACAACTCTTTCTACAGCTAATTTTTGTCCATCAGCCAAATTGAATCCTGGATAATTGGGCATAGGGCCATGGGGGTGGCACACGCAATGAACTGCATTATATTCGTTGCAAATATCAAAACTTTGTTTGTATGTATCAACAACTTCTTCCCAATTACAATCTTTATCTGCTAAGTTAATATGCATAAAAGGCCCATGGATACTTAATTTCCCGGTTCTATCTTCCATTAACTCTCTGATAAAGTATTTCCAATAGTAATTGCTACCAAATTCTGCGAACAGTTCAATCCCATATTTTTTAGGTATACCGTTCATTTGGTCTAAATAAACACCCAAATAAGGTAAGTGGCTAATAATTATGTCCATTTTTTCCTCCGATTAATAAATTTATTTTTTTAGGTTTGTGTTGTAATTTCGTGCGAATCAGTCATTTAATATCTTTCTCACTTGATTGGCGCTTTCAACGATTTCTTCTGTTGTTACATTTAAATATTCAAGTACCAACCTTGCATTCGGACAATATTGTTTATAAGCGCTGAGGAATTGATGGTAATCGAGAACGCCATCCCCCATTTTTAAATGTAAATCAGCCTGGTTAGGTCCATAATTGTCATCGATGTGAAAGGCGTCAATTCTGGAACCTAATGCTTTTAAAACCTCAGGAATATCCCAGCTTTTTATTAGACAATGACCGACATCAATAATTGCATTGATATTGTTAATTCTTTGGAAAAGGTCAATAAAATCTTCCTGATCAAAGATCACATAATCATAGGGCAAATTTTCAACCAATAAATTAACTTCTTGTTGTGTAGCCAATTCCGCTAAGATGCTAATATTTTCCATACATCTCTCTTTACGGACGTTAGCATCTTCACTGGCAGGGTTGAGAATCTGCCCGTGAGGGTGAAGTACCACGTGGCGTGCATTGTATCGGTGATAATAATCAAAAGTCCACTTATAATTTTCTATGACTTGGTCCATTTCACAAGCAGGTGAGGCAAGGTTCATATACAAAAATGGACCATGGATTGAGAATTGACTTGGTCGGTCGAGGATTAACTCGTTTAATGCATGCCTCCAAACATAATCGTTGGCATTCTCAATAAGCACTTCTACGCCTAAATCTCGCGGAAGGTTAACCATATTGACAATATTAAATGCAAGGTATGCTGAAGAACTGACTAATATATTGCTCATAATCTCCTCTTATTTTTCTGGGTATCCAATATTTTCTTCTGTTTCACAATCAAAAAAGTGAACATCACGCCAAGGGATATTCATATAAGTTTCACTAGCGACTGAATAATCAGGTTCTGTTGTCACCATGAGGGTATTGTTCTCGAGTTTGAAAGATATGCATTTACGGTTACCGTGATTTTCAACAAAAGTTGGGACTAAGAGTTTTTCACCTTGCGAATGACCAATAGCTATGTGTTCAGGTCTTATCCCGATTTTCACTTTTGTTCGATTTCCGATTAATTCTCGCCAATTAGCTGGTATCTTAATCGGTGTGCCATCAAAGATAAGAGAATCACCTTCGATTAGAACTTTCATCACGTTCATACTGGGCGAGCCAATAAACCTGCCGACAAACACATTTTTCGGTTTGTTGTAAATGTTGTCGGGTGTGTCTAATTGTTGAATGATACTTTTGTCAAGAATAGCAATTTTGTGGCCAATCGTCATAGCTTCTACTTGATCGTGGGTAACGTAAACAAAAGTAGGATTATAAACCTCGTGTATTTTTACAAGTTCGGCTCTTGCATCAGTTCGCAATTGCGCATCAAGATTCGAAAGAGGTTCGTCAAGCAATAAATAAGGTGCTTTCTTAACCAACGCACGGCACAAGGCAACACGTTGTCTTTGCCCACCTGATAACTCTTTAGGATAACGTTTCACATATGGTGTTAATTTGAGGATGTCTAATGCCCAAAATAACCGTTCTTGTTGCTCTTTTTTGTCTATTTTGGCAACCTGCATACCAAACAAGATATTATCTTCAATGGTCATATGTGGATACAGTGCATAATTCTGAAAAACCATAGAAACGTTTCGATCTCCGGGCTCGATATCATTTACTCTTTCACCAGACATCAGCAAATCGCCCGATGTAATAGATTCAAGCCCCGCAATCATACGTAAAATGGTTGTTTTTCCGCAACCAGATGGACCTAATAAAACTAATCGCAATCCTTTAGGGATGTCTAAATTTAAATCCCTGATGACTTCGACCTGGCCATAACTTTTATAAACGTTAACAAATTGAATTGCATTCATTGATGACCTACTCCTTCAACCCAGACTGTAAAAAAGTGCTAATAATTTGTCGTTGTGAAATTAGATATAAAAACAAGGGAACAAGTGTGGCAATGGTTGCCAACGCCATTGAAGACCCCCAAGCACTACCCCCTTCACTATTTAAAAAATAATGTAATGCTATCGTCACCGTTGATTTATCTCTAGACTTTAGAATTAACATTGGCCATATAAACTCATTCCAAGAGTTGATGAAAAATATAATCCCCATTGCGACAATGGAAGACTTAACCAAGGGGACAACAATTCTTACCAAAGCTGTAAAATGGCTGACTTTATCGATACGGGCAGCTTCTACCAGAGATTTAGGAATTTGACGCATTGCTTGTCGAATTCTAAATATTCCCATGGCATCTGCTAATTGTGGCAATGCAACGCCAATTAACTTATCCATAACCCCTAAACGGTTAATAGTTAAATAATTGGGAATCATGATTACTGAAAATGGAACAAACATTGTAATTGTGAAAAAGTAAAAAATGGCTTCTTTATATTTTAAATCCATAAAAACAAGTGCATAGCTAGTTAATACACTTGTAATAATTTTTGCGACAGTAACAATAGAAGCAATAAAAAGTGAATTGAGAATAAACATCACAACAGGGTGTTTAGTAAATACTGCCTCATAATTTGTTAGGGTTGGATTTGATGGTAATATGTTCAAACCAGATTTAAACAGCTCTAAATTTGTTTTAAGAGATGCTGATACCATAAAAACCAAGGGGTATAAAGTAATGAAAATTAATGCTATTAAAATCAGATGCCAGAATATTTGTCGAATTGTTCGTGAAAATTTACTAGTTTGCATAAAACACTCTCTTATCAACAATTTTTTGGATTATGACTATGATCAAAAACATGACTAATGAAACTAATGCATACGCAGCAGCTTTTCCTGATTGAAAGTACTTAAACCCATATTGGTAAACGACATAAACAAGGTTTGAGCTGTGCTGGTTTGGGCCTCCTTGGGTTAACATATGAATTGGTGTAAACACATATTGAAGACCAAACACAAACGTGATAATGAAAACATATAAAGCAGCAGAAGAAGTGAGAGGGACAACAATTCGCCAAAATATTAACCAATCAGGAGCCTTCTCAATTTTTGCAGCTTCGATGAGCTCATCAGGCACATCTAAAATTGCGCCCATAAAAATAATCAAGTTGAAGCCAAAACACCGCCAAGCAGTAATAATGCTCAAAGCCACCAAAACGTATCCAGGTGTGTTAAACCAATTAGGGGCTTTTATCCCTATTAGTTTGAATAATTCAGCAATTGGCCCTCCTAATGGTGTTAACAGCCACATAAAAATAATTGCTGCAACCGCCAATGAAAGTAAACTTGGAAAGAAAAAAGTTGACCTATAAAAGTGATTTCCGGTTCTAATTAAGCGTGCCAGAATATACGCAATAAAATATGGAATTACGAAATTTAAGACCAACATAATCAGAACATAAACCAATGTATTACGAATTATTAAGGGAAACTGAGGGTCTTTAAAAATTGTTATAAAATTATCAAATTTTATAAATTTTTTATTTGGAGAAACCATATTCCATTGCAAGGTGCTAAGGTATATGTTTTGGATAATTGGCCAAATCATGAAAATTAAATAAATGATGATAACAGGCGTGAGATAGAATAACGGTTCAATCTTCTTAATTTTTAAACGCTTTAGCCCTTTTGTTTTGCTCATATTAGGTTTAGCCTCTTTTACGCTTCTTTATCGATAAATTCCAAGCTGCTGGTATAGGCCAGCAGCTTGGAGATTTTGATTAGCGTATTACTGGTTTAATACTTCGTTAATTTTAGCTTCTGCATCGGAGATTGCCGAAGGAACATCGTCGAAATTGGCAAGGATAGCATCTCTCATGTCAACTAAGTATTGCTCAACTTCAAGTCCATTAGGCCCTGGCCAAGACGTCCAGGCGACAGCATCGTTCAAAAGCTGGTCGTAAGCCACAGCGGCCATAGGATTTGTGTTAAGGTATTCTTGCATAATAGGTGATTCAACAGCTGTTTTTGTTGGAGGTAAATAGCCAGTTCCCATGACCCATTTTGCAATTGAATCAGGGCTGAAAAGGAATTTGAGCCATTCCCAACTGGCAAGGATTTCATCTTCAGTCTCAGAAACGACAACCAAAAGGTTACCGCCAATACAGACTGCTCGCGGTTTATCTCCCCAGGTGGGATGGAATGTTGCACGAACATCAAACTCGGTATTTTCTGTTAGATAGTTAATTCGACCAGAAGTAGTGATCATCATACCAACAGTTCCGCCTGCAAAAGCACCCACACCCTCCTCAAGAGGAACATGAATATTCAAGCCATCTTTTGTGAGATCTTGAATAAAGGTCCAAGCTTCGACAGATTCGGGCGTATTGAATGCAGCTGAATAAGTACCATCCTCATTAACAACGAACATATTCTCTACGCCGTTTGACAGCATTAAAGGAATAACATTGTAAGTATCGGTTGGTGCTTGAAGGTATAAGCCGTAATTACCAGTTGTGTCTGAAATAGCTTGGGCTGCAGCTCTTACTTCATCCCAAGTTGCTGGCGGATTTTCAGGATCTAATCCCGCCGCTTTGAAAAGATCGGCATTATAGTATAACAAGGGTGTACTTACGGAATACGGCATCCCTAAAGTCCTGCCACTAATAGATGTGCCAAGGCCAAGAACAGCATCAGTGAAAATTTCATCAAGGAAGCCAGCATCTTCAGGAGCGTATTTTTCAACAATGGTTTGTGGATCTGTAAATTGTGGGAAATTGTCAGCAAAGTAATTAAGAAATGGATAGCCAACCTGAACAACGCCTGGGTAAATCCCTGCAGCTAATGACGCTTGTAAGTTTTGGGCTACACCGGTATATACATCAGGAATAAATTTTTCAATAACAGTAATGTTCTTACCGTTAGTTGCGTTGAATTCCTCAACCATTTCACGAATGGCTGGTAGTCCGAAAGTTTCATTGTTAATATGCCAATATTCAATGGTTACCGCTGGCCATTCTTTTTCGGCTTCAACTTGATCTTCTACGGCGGGAGCTTCTGGCGCTTCTGGATCTGAAGGTTTTTCAACAGGTTCAGGTTGCGTACTATTGCAGGCCGCAAGTGTAAGTGCTGCAATTAAAATTATTAATAAAATTGACTTTCTTTTAAACATATTCGATATCTCCTTTTATTATTAACAATAGTTAAATAGTTTGTCCAAAAAATGGTCTACTCGATAAAAACTCCTTTCTGAAAACAAGAATTCAATTATTACCACCTAATAATTCAATTTATGTCTTCGAATTTTAATAAATTACCGTAACTATAAAAGCAGTTTTTCAAAACATAACAGCTTGTAACACAGACCGAGTCAAAATATAAAGGCAATTTTACAATTACGAAGTAATCTATGAGAATTATTGAACACAAAACCAGGCAAACAAATTCCTGGTGTAAAATTTTTAAATAAAATAATGTTAAAGAAATTAACGAAAATATTTCCCCACTCAAATTTAGTATTAATAAAAAAATAAGTTCCCGTATGTTTAATCTTGTTCATTTTTAAGGATGAAACTAATAGAAAGATTATCTACTGAATAAAAATCCCGAATTGTTGATTTATGATTATATGATTAAAGGAAACATTTATAATTTCACCTGTTAGGAATAATAATTTTAAAATACAACCATTAATAAATCTTTTAAAAACACTTAATAATATTCACAGATGTTAACATAATCTCACAAATATGAATGCTAACATGATATTAAAACCGTGTCAAGGGAATTATTAACTGGAAGATCTTGACTTAAATTTAATATTATGTTATTATTCAACATTGTGAGAGGTATTGAACAATTGTGAAATTCTTAAGAATACCTTCAAAGTGGCTGGAAATTATTAGAGGTAATTTACTCTGCATAAAATTTTATGGACACCCAAAAACATATCAACTCCTTTGATTTTCATGCACATACAACTGCATCTGATGGGACTTTAACCCCAAAAGAGCTGGTTTCTTTAGGGAAACAAGTTGGCTTAATCGCGATGGCGATTACTGATCACGACACTATTAAAGGCCTGCCCGAAGGGGAGAAAACAGCGAAAGCATTGGGGATTGAACTGCTTCATGGCGTTGAGTTAAACACAGATGCCAGCGGATATGAAGTTGATGTTTTGGGTTATTTTGTTGAAATTGAAGATCAAAAATTTAGAGACTTGGTGGGTTACCGAGAAAACGAACGTATTCGCCGTGCGAAGGGAATGGTTGAAAAACTCAATAGCATGGGAATTGATATCAGTTACGAACGCGTACGCGAAATTGCCAATGGGATCGTTGCCAGGCCACACGTGGCAGAAGCTTTAATCGAAGGTGGGGTTGCAGTTAACCAAAAAGATGCCTACGATCGTTTTATTGGTTTTGGAGCGCCAGCATACACAGAGCGCGATCCGCTTCTTCCCCAAGATGCTATCAGATATATTAAGGAAGCAGGAGGGGTAGCAATCGTTGCTCACCCCGGTTTGATTGGCAATGACGAGATTGTTGATCAACTGCTTGACTATGGCGCAGATGGGCTTGAAGCTTATTACGCCTACCATACTGAAGAACAACGTGATAAATATCTCAAACTTGCAAAAGAACGCGGTCTTATTGTAGGGTGTGGAAGTGATTACCACGGGCCTAAGCGCACCAAGAATAAAATATTAGGGAGTGTCGTTGCCCCGAAGGAAGTGATGGAAATCCTTCTTGATTTAGTGGATCAACGCTACTTAGCTTGGAAAGATCAATAATGAAACTTTACGCTGCTTCTACCCTCCTTTTTGATTATCCGATTACCAAAGTTATCCCCATGGCGCGAGAGATAGGCTATGATGGTGTGGAATTATGGCATTTTCATCAAAAGCGGTATAACGAAAATATCACATCTCTGGCGAAATTAGCCCAAGAAACTGATACGCTTCTTAGTGTTCATGCCCTTAGTTGGGACCTCAATTATTGTTCTCGTTTGCCTGAAATTAGAGAAGCATCTCTGGTTGCCCTCGAAGAGAGCATTGCAATAACGAGAGATTTGGGCGCTGGTACCGTTGTTGTTCACCCTGGACGAATTACAATCCCTTTAGAACCTCCTGAAGCAAACTGGCCTTTATTAATAGAAGGCACACAGAGACTGGCTGATTATGCTGATATGGTGGGTGTTGTTTTATCTCTTGAAATTATGGAACATATACCCAGGGAGTTTTTTATCAACCCAAGCGACGCTCAATATCTGTTAGACCACATGTCCTCTTCATCGATGACGATCACAATGGATGCCGCTCACGTTCCCTTTTCGCAGGATTTGATTGATTACTTTTCAGCTATTCCTCAACTTGGACATATCCATATCAGCGATAGTACGCCCCAAAAACTACATTTACCCCTTGGAAAAGGTGAACGAGACTTTCCCAGCTTTTTAAGTTTTTTGAAAAACTCACATGACCAATTGCCGGTCGTCATTGAAGGTTTAGAGTTTTCGCATACCGATCAATTGGCCGTGAGCAACAAGCGTCAACTTGACAATTGGATGAAAAATATTGATTAATGAGACAGGAGGTGGCGAAAACATAAATTTTGATGTAAATTTCTACAGGATTAACGACAAATAAAATTAACAACATGGAGAATGAAAAATGAAAACCGCAAAAATCTTAATGCTATTAGTAGCTTTTACCCTGGTTGTTGCTGCGTGTGCGCCTGCACAACCAGAAACGCCCGCAGAACCACCAGCAGTAGAAGAACCTGCAGTGGAAGAACCTGCAGTGGAAGAACCTGTGGTTGAAGAACCCGCAGTGGAAGAACCCGTAGTGGAAGAACCAGTAGTTGAAGAACCAGTTGAACTGCCTACTGGAACTATCACCCTGTATACTTCTGAACCAGAAGCTAAAGTGGCTGAAATGGTAGAAGACTTCAACAAAATTTACCCTGATGTCACCGTTGACGTATTCCGTTCAGGTTCGGGTGAAGTAATTGGCAAGATCCAGGCTGAAAAGGAAGCTGGCGAAATCCAAGCCGATATTATTTGGTTTGCTGACCTTGATTTCTTTGATAATCTGGCTGAAGAAGATTTGTTCCTGGCTTATCGCCCTGCCGGCAGCGATGAAATCGATGAGATTTATCACTATAATGGCGATCGCTACCATGAAGTACGTGCAATCTTCAATATCATTGCCTACAACACTACTTTAGTTTCAACCCCTCCAACCAGCTGGAAAGACCTGACTGATCCACAATATGCAGGTCGAGTTGGTATGCCAAGCGCTCTGTATTCAGGTGCAGCTTTTAATCACGTTGGCACCTTTGCTAACCTCCCTGGCTTTGGTTGGGAATACTTTGACGCCCTTAACGACAATGGTGTCGTTGTGGAACGTGCCAATGGTGGCGTTCAAACCAAAGTTGCCTCTGGTGAATTTGCCATTGCCCAATTGGTTGACTTTATGGCCCGCGATGTAAAAAATGAGGGTTCGCCCGTTGATCATATTTGGCCAGAAGAAGGTGCATTGCTTATCCCCACACCGATTGGGATTCTTGCAAACACCAAGAACACCGCTGCAGCAAAAGCCTTCTTGGACTACATGTTTACCGAAAGTGCCCAAGAACTTTTCGTTGCACAAGGTTATATTAGCGTGCTGGATGGTATGGCCGCTCCTGAAGGTGTGCCAGACATGGCAAACTTCAAGGTTTTGATGCCCGATTTTGAATATATTGCAGCCAATCGTGACACTATCCGCAGCAATTTCGAAGACCTCTTCGGTGCACCTGTTGACTAAATAATTTGAGTTAGAATAGAGGAGGGTTTTTGCAAATAACCCTCCTCTACTTGTAAATTGGCGGCCCTTATTTTTAGGAGGTGAGAGTGACACCAAAAACTTCGGCTTTGAGTAATAAAACTCAACTTAGAAAATTTTCCCAATCTTTTATTTTTATCATCGGTGCTATTATTTTTATTGTTCTGATGTTATTGATCCTCCTACCATCGTGGACCCTTATTAAAACCAGTTTCACTGCCAATAAACAATTTACTATCCAAAATTATATCGATCTATTGCGCGAGCCAAGCACTTTTTTGGCACTTAAAAACACTTTATATGTCTCTATATTGGGGAGTATTGGCGCCACGATCGTAGGCGTGATGACTGCGTGGCTGCTTGCCCGTTCGGATATCCCTTTCAAACGATTTTGGCAAACCTTATTAATTGTGCCTTATTTGATCCCTCCATTTATTGGTGCGATCGCTTGGGTCTATTTATTAGGACCTGTTGGCTTTATTAATAAACTATGGATGTCTATTAGTGGCGCGACAGCGCCTTTGATTACAATTTATAGTAAATGGGGAATTGTTTTCGTGATGATATTTTACAGTTACCCAATCGCCTATATGATGACTTTGGGTCCCCTGCGCCAAATGAACCCCTCACTCGAAGAAGCAGCTCGTATTTCTGGCGCTACAATCGGCAGAACTTTACGCGACATCGTTTTACCGCTGATGATTCCCAGTATTGGTGGCGCATTTTTGTTAATTTTCATGTCGTTAATGGCAAACTTCGGTATCCCTGCGGTAATCGGTATGCCCGCCCGCTATTATGTGATGACAACTAAAATATATCTGACGATCCTCAATTATGATAAACCGAATAACCTGGCTTTAGCAGCTGGCCTTTCAATGATATTAGTACTCGTCTCTATATTAATGATGGTCACTCAACGCTGGATTCAAAAGGGGAAAAGCTATGCCATTATTAGCGGAAAAAGCTCGCAACCTCAATTGGTTGCCCTTGGGAAATGGAAGACTCCAGCAGTTATTTTCTTTATAATCCTGATTGTTGGTGCAGTTATCGCTCCCCTTGTTGCAATCTTTATGACATCAATAACGAAAGTTCTGGGCATTCCTTTATCAACTGCGAATATGACCTTTGACAATTACAAAATGGTAATTTTTGGGCTTGCAAAGGTAAAACGGGCAATATCAAACAGCCTCATTTTGGCAGCTGGTTCTGCAACGGTGATTGTAATAATATCCCTCGTTCTTTCTTACCTCTTTGTCCGGGTACGTATTAAGGGAGCTCACTTCATCGAGTCGCTCATCCTTTTGCCCTATGCAATTCCAGGGACAGTTGTTGCGTTAGCATTAATTCTGGCTTTTTTGAAACCTCTACCACTTATTAATGTAAGTATTTACAATACAATTTGGATTATTGCAATTGCATATATTACCCGCTTTTTAACCTTAGGCTTGAGGTCAATTAGTGCTGCATTCGAACAAGTGCATGTCTCCCTTGAAGAAGCTGCACGTATGTCTGGCGCAAATTTCATCACTGCATTTAAAGACGTTGTGATTCCTTTAATAAAAACAAATATTTTTGCTGGGTGGTTTTTAGCCTTTATCCCATCATTAACTGAACTGACGCTTTCTATCCTTCTGTTCTCTGTTGGTAACGAAACAATTGGAACGGTTGTCTTCGGCTTGCATCAAGAAGGTAAAGTATTAATGACTGCCGCATTGGCATTTTTAATTACATTAATTGTATTAACACTAAATTTTATTACCAACCGCGTTGCAAAGAACCAGATGGGTTTTTAAATATTTAAAAGAGGTAAAGGTCTTATGGCACAATTAGATTTAATTCATCTTTCAAAACATTATAATAATTTTCCTGTAGTAAAAGATGTTAACCTGACGGTTACTGATGGTGAATTTCTTACACTTTTAGGACCATCCGGTTGTGGGAAAACGACCACCCTTCGCATGATAGCTGGATTCACGACGCCAACAGAAGGCAATATACTATTAGATGGCAGCCCGATTTATTCTGATGAAAAGAAAATATCGCTCCCACCTGAAGAACGTGATATGGGCATGGTTTTTCAATCCTATGCAGTTTGGCCGCATATGAACATCTATAAAAATGTCGCTTATCCTCTAAAATTTAAAAAGATTGACAAAAAAAATGAAAGAGAGCAGGTCGAACAGGTCCTCGATTTGGTTAAATTAAGTGGATTAGAAGATCGCATGCCAGACCAACTTTCAGGCGGGCAGCAGCAACGAGTTGCCCTGGCACGGGCTCTTGTCATGGAGCCTAAAGTCTTACTTCTTGATGAGCCACTTTCAAACTTGGATGCTAAACTTCGCGAAAGCATGCGTTTTGAAATTGTTCAGCTTCAAAAACGTCTATCGATTACAGTGGTTTATGTTACGCATGATCAAGCTGAAGCTATGTCGATGTCTGACCGGATTGTCGTTTTGCACGATGGAGAAATCATGCAAATTGGTTCACCTAAAGAAATTTATCAAAGCCCCAAGAATCAATTCGTTGCTGGGTTTATTGGTTTAGCAAACTTTATTCCCTGTACCGTGCAAGAAATTACCGGTGAACATGCTCGTGTAAAATTAGAAGACGGCCTTGATGAACATTATATTGTCGTCCCAGTCGTACCCGATGCCTTTGCAGTTGGAGAAAAAGCGATGGTTGTGGTTAGGAATGAAGACGTACAAATCTTACCATTTGCTGAAGGTGGGACCCGCGCAAAACTGGTACGACAAAGCTATCTTGGCGATAAGAGCGATTGTCTATTTCAACTCGGGGCGGTTGAAATTCGTGCAAATACTGATCCGGGCGCTGAATTAACTGAAGGACAAGAAATTTCTCTTTCTTTTAGCAAGCCGATTCTGCTAAAAAATGAATCGTAATTAAAAAATTCTATACGGTTTTGATTTTGATAAATTTGCGATAAATTGAAAATATTGGTTAAGTGTATAAATATCTTCAACAGGCTCTTTGATGTATATGCACTTTGATCAATTAATGAAAAATTAATCATTCATACCATCGCTGTGTTCTCTGAAGAAGATATACTATCTTCTTCAGAGAAGCTACTATATTTTCTATTTACTTGTTATATGAATTGTAAAAAGACATTCATTGAGGTTAAAAATTCACATAACTCAAGAACGGTGTATTTAACGAAAAGCTTTCTATTGATTTTGTTTTGAGTGAAATAAGATAAGGGTTAATGAATGCCAAACAATCAAATGCATAATCGAGAGGCTGAACCAACACTTGAATATATTCGCCAATTGATCGGAAGTGAAGTCTGGCCGATTTGGGAAGAGATACAAAATTATCTGGCTGTAAAATTTTCTCAAATTTTGCCTGAAACGGTATTTTATAATCCACAGCGCGGGTGGGGTTTGCGTTATCGAGTTGACGCCCAGCAAATTTGTATTTTATTTCCTGAAGAGGGTAGTTTTACCGCCTTAATCACTTTGAATTCTCAGGAAGAACAGGGAATTTTAGATATGCTGCATTATTTCAATGCCAAGATTCGAGACCTGCTAAACAAGCCCTCTTCTTTACCGTCTGGGCGCTGGATCTGGTTACAAATAGAAGACCGCACGGATGCGACTGGCTTTAAATTATTGCTAAATGCTAAAAGCCCTTAACATCAGTGGATTAATCCTGATGTTTGGTGGTGTTAAATTTTAAATTAAAATTACGAATCAAGGCATAATGTGTAAACAAAATACACAGTATGCAATATATAAAATTAAACCAAATTAATTTAATATGAGCCAGAGTTGCTGTGTTAAATGTCCGTTTATTAGAATGAAAGCTGGTTTTTAGCAGCAAAAATTATTGAAATTGCAACGTTCACCCTTGAGGAATAAAAATTTTTAAAAATAATATTTGTTAGTACAATTGTATTAGTTAATCATTTTGGGAAAATTGTTAAAGAGGAAAAATTGTTAATTGAAGAAACTGACATCGTCTTGAGGATATTTGTTGCCGCCATTTTGGGCGCGCTGGTTGGAATTGAACGTGAACGGCACGATCAGCCTGCAGGGTTGCGTACCCACATGTTGTTAGTGATCGGTTCGACTTTAGCCATGGTTCTTTCAATCAATATTGGTTATATCTATGCCCGACCTGGTTTGCCTTATGACCCAGCACGATTGGCTGCGCAGGTTATTTCAGGAATAGGCTTTTTAGGCGTAGGAGCGATCTTACGTTATGGTTATAACGTTAAGGGGTTAACCACAGCAACGTCAATGTGGACGATGGCAATTGTTGGGATGGCAGTAGGCGTAGGTTATTATTTAATTGGTATTATTGTGACTGCTTTAATGTTAATTGTGCTTTCATTGTTAAATGTTGTTGAAAAACGATATATGCAAGCGGTCGAAACCCGAATTATTTTGGTTGAGGTCGATCATCAGCCAGGGGTGGTTAAAACGATTCGTAAAGCTGTAGAGGAAATAACAGATCAAATGCACAGCTTCACGATCCAAAGACATCCGGTAAACAAACGGTTAAGATTACGTATGGTCGTGCGGGTTTCAAGAGATAAGCCGATAGTAGAAATGCTCGAGTTAATATCGGGCATTGAGGGTGTACGAAAATTAAAAATTACCTGATTAAACTTAAAATTTAGTTTACTAAGCCTATTACAAAACATCAACTTAAAGTTTATACCTTAAAACTTGCCGAGGTAGTCGACAAAATATTGCTCTACAACAGTTGTATTGATGATGAGCGTAAGCCAAACTTACTATGCGCAATGTCCTCCAGTTGAGGTTTGTGGTATTATTATTTGCTGATAAAATGATTGTTTTTAAAGTGATAAAATGAACGAAAAGATGGGAAACCTGCGGAAATTGCAGAATGCTTTTTCAGCAGGCATTCCTTTTATTTAAAGGGAACAATAAATGAAAGATATTATTAGAGAAAAACCAATAAAATTTACCCTGCCAAGACGGATCATGCGTTTGGAGGAGCTGTCTTATAACCTATGGTGGGTGTGGCACCCGGAAGCGCAGCGGTTGTTTAGGGCAATCGATAATCAGTTGTGGGAAGACTCGTATCATAACCCGATTATGTTCCTGCGTGATGTGGACCAAAAGCGTATGAACGATATGATCAACGACCGTTATTTTCTTGATCGGTATGATCGTGTGATGAGGGATTTCGACGAGTACATGAAGGGAAACGAAACCTGGTTTTCAGAGACTCATTCAGACTTGCAAAATGAACTGATCGCTTATTTTTCTTTTGAATTTGGTTTACATGAATCGTTGATGGTCTACGCTGGTGGTTTAGGCATCCTTGCAGGCGACCATATTAAACAAGCCAGTGACTTGGGGATCCCTTTGGTGGGTGTTGGGTTTGTTTACACCTATGGATACTTTTCTCAGCGAATTTCTGAGGATGGCTGGCAAGAAGCAGAAAACGTCCCCCTTGATTTTGATACCATGCCTCTTTTACGCTTGCTCGATAAAAATGGAGACCCTATAAAGGTTAAGATTTTTGTTTCAGGAAGAGAAGTTTATGCTTGCATCTACGAATTGGATGTTGGGCGTGTTAAACTATATTTATTGCATACTAACCTTGAAGATAACCAGCCCCACGACCGACATTTGACAGATTTGCTATATACCAGCGATTTGGATTTGAGGATTTCACAAGAAATCCTTTTAGGGATGGGTGGTGTACGTGCCTTACGAGCGTTGGGCTATAAACCTACGGCCTGGCATATGAACGAAGGGCATTCAGCCTTTTTGGCGCTTGAAAGAACACTGGAATACATTCAAAAAGGAAAGCCTTTCTCAGAGGCGTTGGAATTGGTTAAAAGGACGAATATTTTTACCACGCATACCCCGGTCCCTGCTGGAAATGATGAATTTCCGTTATGGTTGATGGACAAATACTTTTCGCATATCTGGCCAGAACTTGGCATTACTCGAGAAGATTTTTTAAACCTGGCAAAAATTCAACAATCTTGGGGCGGTGAAGCTTTTAGTATGCCCGTTTTGGCCTTGAAATTATCTGAATTCCGCAACGGCGTTTCAGAATTGCATGGCAAAGTCGCCCGTAAAATGTGGCATTTTTTATGGCCAGATAAAAAAGAAGATGATGTGCCTATTGGACACATTACCAATGGAATCCATACTGAAACCTGGATTGCCCGCCGCTTAGGCATCTTATTCTCACGATATATGGCCCCAGACTGGCCTCACCGAATAGGCGACCCTGAATTTTGGCAATTAATCGATAACATCCCTGATGAAGAACTTTGGAAAGTAAAAAGGCATTTAAAGCGAAAACTGGTTGCAAACCTTATCCATCGCAGCCGTAACCAGTGGGCTGGTAATAACGTGCACCCAATTAAAACAATTGCCAGCGGTGTTCTATTCGACCATTATGCCTTAACGATAGGCTTTGCCCGTCGTTTTGCTACTTACAAACGCGCCGATTTAATTTTTAGAGATTACGAACGCTTAATAAAGATTGCCACTGATCAACGCAGACCAGTTCAATTTATCTTCGCGGGCAAGGCCCATCCAGCAGATGAACCTGGTAAGCTGGTCATTCAACAGGTTTACCGCGCGATCAAAGATGCACGTTTTGGCGGACGTTTGGCATTCATCGAGGATTACGATATGGATATTGCTCGTTACCTTGTTCAAGGCGTGGATGTTTGGCTTAACACCCCGCGCCGGCCGCGAGAGGCATCGGGAACTTCGGGGATGAAGGCAGCATTAAATGGCGTGTTGAACTTTTCGATCTTAGATGGCTGGTGGCAAGAAGGATTTAACGGTCTTAACGGATGGAAAATTGGCGAAGATAAGGATTATTCAAATGATCCTCAAGAACAAGATGAAGATGATGCGCTTAGCCTTTACGAAACCCTTGAAAATGAAATTGTGCCATTGTATTATGATCAACGCTCTGCAGATGGTTTGCCTTCAGATTGGATCGCCCGTATGAAAGAGAGTATTCGCACTTTGGGTGGACAGTTTAGTACATACCGAATGGTTACTGAATATATGTCTGAAGTTTACGAACCAGCTATTATGAACGGTATTAATGAACGAAATGGAGCAATATAGTGACATTGGTTGAAACTTTACTATCACCACAAGCCTGGCTTTTTGCACTGGTCATCTTTATTGCTCGAATGGTGTATGTTGCCTTGGATATGTTAAGGTTCTTACTCACTTTTCGTGGGAAAATGACTCTTGCCTGGATCTTTGGGTTCTTTGAATCAATTATCTACATTTTGATTATTGGTTCAGTATTGACAGATATTCAAAACCCTCTAAATTTAATTTCATATGCTGCTGGGTTTGCAACTGGTAACGCGCTTGGTGCGGCTATTGAAAAAAGAATGGCGATAGGCTTTTCTAAATTTAGCATCATCAGCACGCATCACAGCACAGAGGTAGCACATGCTCTGCGGAGTGCTGGCTATGGTGCTACAGAAATTCCTGCAAAGGGAAGGGAGTCGAATTTCATGTTGATCGATTGTCATGTTAGACGAAAAGAAGCAAAAGAAGTTGAAGCTCTTGTTTTGAAGATAGACCCTGAAGCTTTTATCACAATCGAAGACGTTGTTCCTCGTCAAAGTGGTATCTGGCGACCTTAATGAAGGTAAAGACGAAACATTTATGCTGCGAGTATTTTACTCGCAGCATTTTGTTTTAAAAGCGAAATGTTACCTGTGCTCTTTTCTTATTTTAAACGTGTGTGAGAGTGATTATTTAAAAAACCAACGTATCCACTCCCCATAGGCCAGAGATTTGCGAATAAAACGGCATCCTTTCACAAGGATGTTGTATACTTTAATAACTTTAGATTGACAGGAGGAACAATGGCGAAAGAAAATAATTTTTTCTTAGGCAATAAATTTAACCTTGAAGCAGGGTCATTGGAGGATGAAAAAATCTTTTATGATCCTGATGATCTGACGACGCATGCTTTTATTACCGGTATGACGGGTTCGGGAAAAACCGGATTGGGGATCATCATGCTGGAAGAAGCAGCTTTACGCGGCATCCCCGCGATTGTTTTAGATCCAAAAGGCGACCTGACAAATTTATTATTACACTTTCCAGAATTGTTACCCAAAGATTTTGAACCCTGGGTGGATAAAGATGCCGCTCGACGGGATGGCATCAGTGACGAAGAGGCAGCTGAGAAAGCTGCCAGTTTATGGAAGAATGGATTAGCTTCCTCTGGCTTGGGGAAACCACAACTTGAAGCCTTACGCGACTCAGCAGAGTTTGCTGTTTATACACCCGGTTCTGATGCAGGATTGCCAGTTAATATTTTGGCTTCACTTGAAGCCCCTGAAATCCCGTGGGAGGGGAATAAAGAGAACTTGCGAGAACGCATTGGCAGTACAGTAACTGCTTTATTGGGGTTGGTGGGTATCCGCAATATTGATCCTGTGCAATCTAAAGAACATATTTTGCTTTCAAATATCTTTGAGCATTCCTGGCAGCAGGGTAAAGATCTTGATTTGGTGACGTTGATCAGTTACGTACAAGCGCCTCCCTTTGAGAAGTTAGGCGTTTTTACCTTAGACCAGTTTTACCCTGAAAAAGACCGCTTTAATTTGGCAATGTTGCTGAACAATTTTCTTGCTGCCCCCAGCTTTCATGTCTGGCTTGAAGGTCAACCCCTTGATATCGGACAACTCCTTTTTTCTAATCAAGGCAAACCGCGACATAGTGTTTTTTACCTGGCACATCTGAATGATCAAGAGCGCATGTTCTTTATCACTTTGCTCTACACCGCGATAGAAAGCTGGATGCGCACCCAAAAAGGTGCGGGTAGTTTACGTGCGCTGATTTATTTTGATGAAATCCATGGCTATTTGCCGCCAATTGCCAACCCGCCCAGTAAAAATATTATCCTCAGGTTATTGAAACAAGCACGCGCCTTTGGTGTGGGTCTTGTGTTGGCAACCCAAAACCCTGTCGATTTAGATTATAAGGCGCTTTCAAACGCTGGTACCTGGATGATTGGCCGTTTGCAAACTGATCAGGATAAGGGACGTTTATTGGACGGCTTGGAAGGTGCCGCACCTGGAATTGATCGTCGAACTTTTGATCGGATGATCTCTCTGTTGGGAAAACGAGTTTTCTTGTTACACAATGTACATGAATCGGGCTCTAAAACTTTTCAAACCCGCTGGGCTATGAATTATTTAGCCGGCCCGATGACCCGAACTCAAATCCCAGCTTTAAATGCACTGGTGGATGCCAAAGAATATGTGCCTCAAAGTAAAGCCGCTGGCCCAGATGTCGTGATTAAAGCAGAACCCAGCGCAACTTCGTCGCTAAATGAACGCGAACTGTCCGATACGAAGAATGAATTAGGCCAGTCGGCGCAGCCGACTTTACCTGGTGCGGTTCCTGTTTATTTTTTTCCGGTCAATAGGGGTATATCAGAGGCGTTGAAAGAAATCAGCAGCGGCGTTAACGGGGATACTACGCATCCACAATATCTATATCGACCAGAAATAATTGGGCAGGCAAACGCTGTTTACCTGGCACGGAAATATAATATCAGTGACGAGACGGCATTCACGGTTCGAATCGATGAGATGCGCCGTCGTGGACTGGTAAGGTGGGAAAATTATCTTGTTGAGACGTTTGATTTAAACCAATTAGAGGTAACACCCCTGCCCGATGCATCTTTTGATACCCTGGATAACCTGTCTATTGTGGATGCCAAACTCTTAAAAGAATTAGAGGTTGACTTTGAAGATTGGATCTATCGCACGCAAACGTTAAAATTACGCATAAACTCAACATTGGGGGTGGTTGCTGAACCGGGATTACCGGATGAAGAATTTCATCGGTTATGCGAGAAGGCTGCTGAAGAAAAGAAACGAACTGAAGTTGATGCCCTGGAAAAGAAGTTTAAAAGCCAGTTGGGTACCTTAGAAACTCGTCTTGAAAAGGAAGAAACCCGACGGGATAACTACAAATCGCAACTTGGAATGCGCCGCGTGGATGAGTTGAGTAAAGGGGTTGAAACGGTTATTGGCGTACTTGGAAAAGGAAGAGGCAGCATTAGCTCTTCATTGACCAAACGTCGAATGACCAGCCAGGCAAAGGCAAACCTGGATAAGAGCGAACTTGAGATTAAAAGTATTCAAAAGAATATCGACCAGCTCAAAGTTGATTACGATGGAGAATTGAAAAAAATTGACCAGAAATGGACAGATGTTTTTGATGCCGTTGTGGAAGAATCAATTTCAGCATATAAAAAGGATATTTATGTTGAGAAGTTTGGCTTAGTTTGGTTGCCTTACTACGCATTTCATTCGGTTGAAGGGTGGGTTACCGTTCCTGCTTACCGTTGGCATGAAGCATAATTACGAAGTTCATTAACCTACTAATCATTGGATCGTCTTATAAAGATGGTCTAATGATTTTTTAATTTGAGCGATTCAAAAAAAGATAATATTGGTCTATAATATCATATATAGTTTTTACAATTCATTCCTATACTTAAAAAAGTATGACAATTAACATAATAATATAAAGGAGATTCTAATGATTAAAAGAAAAGCATATGCCGTTTGGAATGGCAGTATAAAAAATGGCAGTGGCACGGTTGAATTGGGAAGTGGAGCATTCAAAGGGCAGTACTCTTTTGGTTCTCGTTTTGAAGAAGGCGTTGGAACAAACCCAGAAGAATTAATTGGCGCAGCTCATGCCGGTTGTTTTTCGATGGCACTTAGTTTAGAGTTGTCGAATGCTGGCTATACCGTAGATGAAATTGCCACAGAGGCTGTTGTTTCTTTAGATAAGGATGGAGACGGGTTTAAAATCCCGAATATTAAACTGCTAACCAAAGCTCGGGTACCGGGAATAGAAATGAAAGATTTTGCTGAATTTGCATCTGCTGCCAAAGCAGGTTGCCCTGTATCAAAGGCGTTGGCAGGTGTTGAAATTCAGTTGGAAGCTCATTTATTGAAATAAACTTTCATTGCTAAAGATGTAAATAATTCAATTAAAGGGCATCGTATAGGATGCCCTTTGCGTTTTAAAATCCACAGGAATACATTTAAGAAAATGTTACAATAAGTGCAAAAAAGGATTAACCGATGCAAATTGAATTGATGACCCAGGTTAACGATGAAGTGAGCGAAGCCTTTGAGCGTTTAATACCTCAATTAACCCGTTATTCGGCTTTACCGACCCGAAGTGAACTGCTTGAATTGGCAGTTTCAGATTTTTCTTTTGTGTTTCTGGCACGGTCTCAGGAAGAAAATAAAAAAATTATTGGATCCGCTACGCTGAGCACTTACCTGACACCCACGGGTTTACACGGTTGGATCGAGGACGTCGTTGTTGATAAAGATTATCGGCGGAAAGGTATCGGTAAAGCCCTGACGGATGCCTGCCTTTATCAAGCCAAGAAGTTAGGCTTGAAAGAAGTCAGCCTGACATCTCGCTCCTCACGTTGTGCGGCAAACCAGCTTTACCAGGCGATGGGGTTTGTTAAAAGAGAAACGAATGTCTATCGCTACCCGATTAACCACGATTAAGGGGTAACAGTAGGGACAGGCAAAGTATGGGTGGGAATACCCGGTAGGATGTTCACTTCGGTTGGCGACGGGTTTTCAGGTATCTCTTTTGAGCTGGTTGAGCCCTGCACAGCGGATGCCAATAGGGCTAAGGCACGGGCTTCTTTTTCGCTTCCTGTAGCCAGTGCACGCTGTGCTTGGGCGCCGAGTGTATGAACAGGGTTTGAATCTTCAAGAAGTGCTAAACGCAAAGCAGCTCGTTGAAAATTATCGGTCGCAGCATAAACCTGGGCGATCGTACTGCGGTAATGATCCTTGTCCTGTTCACCCAAAGCGTTAGGTGAGCTACCCTCGTAAACTGCCGGGTCAACCAACCACGCGTAAACTAACCCTAAAATCAGCCCCAAAACAACCCCTGTAATTAAATACCAGGGCTTTCGTTTGGGTTCAGGTTGGGTATTTACCCTGATTTCACGCGTATTATCGTTCAATTTCTTTTTTTCTTTACTCAATCTATCTTTTCCAACGCTTTTTGTGCATCGAAGGCTAACTTTTGCATCAATTGAAGGTCTGCATCGGCGTATTGAAGGTAAACCGCAAAAGAAATAGTTTCGTTCATTAGCTCAAGGGGGCTGTGATTACCCAGAAAATCCAGGCGCGCCAAGGCTAAGGCCAGGTCGCCCTCGGCTTTATATAACTCCGCAACCATTAAAACGTAGTCTGTTTGATAATCAATGTTCAGATGACTCGGGTTAACGCTGCGATACTGAACCGGGTTGATTACCCAGCCATAGCCAAGCCCAAGGGCGAACCCAGCCAGGATTGCCAGAGCAAAAAAAACAAAACGCCAGAACCGTGTTTTCATCTCATTCTTTTTTGAGCATGGGCATTTGAATACCATGCCGCCGAGCTGCCTGGATGGCTTGTTCGTAGCCGGCATCTGCATGGCGCACAACGCCCATTCCGGGGTCAACAGTTAGCACACGCTCCAATCGGCTGGCGGCAGCTTCGGTTCCATCAGCTACAATCACCTGCCCAGCATGTTGACTAAATCCAATGCCCACGCCACCCCCGTGGTGGAAAGACACCCAAGTAGCGCCATTGACCGCATTGATGAGCGCATTTAATATCGCCCAATCACTGACGGCATCTGTTCCATCGAGCATGCTTTCGGTTTCGCGATTAGGAGAAGCGACAGATCCAGCATCGAGGTGATCGCGCCCGATGACGATTGGGGCTGAAACAATACCTTCTGCCACCAGACGATTGAACAACAGGCCAGCTTTGGCTCGTTCGCCGTACCCCAGCCAGCAAATACGTGAAGGAAGACCCTGGAAAGGAACCTTTGCTTTTGCCATCTCTAACCAACGATGCAGGTGTTCATCTTCTGGGAAGAGTTCTTTAATAGCTTCGTCTGTTTTATAGATGTCTTCAGGGTCGCCCGAAAGGGCAACCCAACGGAATGGGCCTTTTCCTTCGCAGAATAACGGGCGAATGTATGCCGGGACGAAACCGGGGAAGTTAAAAGCGTCTTTAACGCCAAAGTCGTAGGCACGTTGACGCAAGTTATTGCCATAATCAAAAACTTCGGCGCCTGCTTCTTGGAAAGCAAGCATCGCCTGGATATGCTTTGCCATAGAAGCTTGCGAGAGTTTCATGTAGCGGTCTGGGTCTGTCAGGCGAAGTTCATCAGCTTCTGCCAGTGAAAGCCCGTCGGGGATGTAACTCAACAGGTCATGAGCAGGGGTTTGATCTGTGACGACATCTGGGATAACACCACGGATAACCAGTTCGGAAAAGACTTCAGCCGCGTTGCCGATTAACCCAATTGAACGAGGTGTTTCCGAATCTAAGGATTCCTCGACCAGTGTCATTGCTTCTTCTAAAGTATCGAAAACAGCGTCCACATAGCCAATCTCGTGGCGGCGTCTGGCTCGGTCGGGGTCAACTTCTACGATAAGTCCTACCCCCTCATTCATGGTAATGGCCAGGGGTTGAGCACCGCCCATACCGCCCAACCCGGCTGTGAGGACGAACTTCCCTTTGAGAGAAGGCCAACCACGTTGATGCGCCAGGGAGCCAAGGGTTTCGTAGGTACCTTGTAAGATACCTTGGGTTCCTATGTAAATCCAAGAGCCGGCGGTCATTTGACCGTACATAATCAAGCCTTTGGCTGCTAAATCGTCAAAATGTTCCTGGGTAGCCCAGTGTGGAACAAGGTTTGAATTGGCAATCAATACCCGGGGTGCGTCTGGATGGGTTTTGAAAACGACAACTGGCTTGCCCGATTGTACCAACAGGGTTTCGTCTGATTCTAAGTTTTTTAAAGTTTCAAGAATAGCGTCAAAGGCCTCCCAAGATCGGGCTGCCTGCCCCCGTCCTCCATAGACTACCAGATCATCGGGTCTTTCAGCGACTTCTGGGTCCAGGTTGTTTTGAATCATGCGGTAAGCGGCTTCAGTAAGCCATGATTTACAAGTGAGTTGGTTACCGCGTGGGGCGCGCACCAGGCGTGGATTGGACATGAGGATCCTCCTTAAATTCTTGAGTGTTTCATATACGATTATAGTCGTTTCTTTGGGCTTTGCAAAAGAATTTATTCCTGATAGAAGGTATTTGTTAATGAATTACCAAATTACATCTTGACATAAATCGAGAAATGCATAGAATCATTTTAATCTTATGTATCGGTCTAAAATAATATTAACCGCTTCTAAACATATCGCCACGCCGTTCGTGGCTTTTATTTTGCCAATTATTGAGGGCCTTCACAGGCTCTCTTTTTTTGTATTCAGAGGCTTACAATGCGTATCCCGGGTTTGATTGACCCTCATGTGCATATGCGAGAACCTGGTGCCAACCATAAAGAGGATTGGTCAAGTGGGACTGCAGCAGCATTAGCAGGCGGTTTTACCCAGGTGCTGGCGATGCCTAATACAGATCCTCCACTGGTAGATGAATCATCCTTCGCCTTGACATCTATAAGGGCCAAGGCTAGTGCACGTTGTGATTATGGACTCTTTTTAGGAGCTACAGAAAACACTGCTTTACCAGCGCAAACTTTTGCTAAGCATTGTATCGGCTTGAAGCTGTATTTAGATCAAACCTACGGACCATTACGATTGGATAACATGATTTTATGGCGTGAACACTTTACAGCTTGGAATAATACGCGTCCAATGGTTGTTCATGCCGAAGGGCGCACAATGGCTGCTGCCATATTAATGGCTGCTTTGACAAATAAGCCCCTGCACATTGCCCATGTTGCTACCCGGGAAGAAATCACCCTGGTGCGTGCAGCGAAAGAACGAGGTTCCAAAATAACTTGCGAGGTAACCCCACATCACCTATTTTTAACTGAGGATGACCTCCAGCCTGGCTGGCGAGAGGTAAGGCCAAGGCTGGGTACCCAGGCAGATGTAGACGCATTATGGGAAAACCTGGCTGTCATTGATTGTTTTGCTACTGACCATGCCCCGCATACAAGGTTAGAAAAATTGAGCGATAAACCCCCACCTGGTTTCCCGGGGCTGGAAACTGCCCTGCCGCTATTGTTGACTGCCATCCATGATGGGCGCTTATCGCTTGATGAGCTCACCATAAAGATGGCACAGAACCCACGTCGTATTTTTAACATACCCACACAACCTGAAACCTGGGTAGAGCTTGACTTACGCCATAAACATACGCTTTGCAGCCAAAACATGGAAAGCAAAGCCAATTGGACCCCCTTTGAAGGATGGCAAGCGTATGGCAGAATAAAGAGGGTGATCTTACGCGGTTCGACTGTGGTTGAGGATGGCATGGTTTTAGCATCCCCAGGAAGTGGTCACAGCATCTTATAAAAATTCAGCAAACTTATTGACAATTAAAAACTAATTTAGAGAAAAGAGTAACAACATGCCAAAAATTACGCCTAAAATAAATGATAAAAACGCCCACCTGCCCTTTGGGGATTGGCAAGATTCGCCCTTTTACGGGATTGATATTATTTCTGTAAAGCAATTTGATCGTAAACAATTGGATTATATCTTTGGTGTAGCCCATGAAATGTATGAGATGGTCACCAGGATCGGCTCCTTTGACTTGCTGAAGGGAAAAATCCTTGCGAGTCTGTTCTATGAGGTTTCTACACGTACATCATCCTCTTTTACATCAGCAATGGAACGTCTGGGCGGCAGCGTAATATCGATTAACAATGTTAGCTTTTCATCGGTAACCAAGGGCGAATCTTTACCAGACACCGTGAGAACGCTGGAAGCCTATGCCGATGTGATCGTATTGCGGCATCCTGAAGTGGGTTCAGCCGCCTTGGCGGCAAAATATGCGGGTGTACCGGTAATCAATGCTGGTGATGGCATTGGCGAACATCCTACACAGGCGTTACTGGATTTATTTACAATAAAAGAAGAGTTGGGGCGTGTAGACGGATTGACGATCACGATGATGGGGGACCTAAAATACGGACGAACAGTACATTCCTTGGCGCGTTTATTGAGCCTGTTTGATGTCAAACTAAATTATGTTTCACCAGAAATACTTCAATTCCCTCCAGATTTGATGGAAGAAATCGCAGAAACAGGGATACCGCAACAAACCTACGATAATTTGATGGATGTCTTACCTCAAACAGATGTTTTATACGTTACCCGGGTTCAGCGTGAACGATTTGAAGATCCGGCGATGCATGAACAATTGAAGGGTAGTTATGGCATCACAACAGACACAATGTCACATGCGAAAAAAGATATGATTTTGATGCACCCACTCCCCAGGGTATGGGAGATTGATATGGCTGTGGATGAAGATCCTCGAGCAGCTTATTTCAGGCAGATGAAATATGGTCAATATATCCGGATGGCATTGTTGGCGATTGTGCTTGGTAAAGCATAACATGGTAAAGCACGCCGTTTGAATGCTGAGAATGAGATTACAATAAAAGCAAACCATCGAGTTCAATGGGAGGGTCGTATGCCATCTTTTTTTGAGAGGTTGGAAAAACGTTCAAGGGCGATAGATTCTTTGTTATGTGTGGGGTTAGACCCGCACCCAGAGGAATTACCTGAACAAACTGCAGAGGCTGCTAAAGATTTCTGTTTGCGGATCATTAAAGCAACCCATCCTTATGCGTTAGCTTTCAAACCTAATGCAGCTTTTTTCGAGGCTTTAGGGTCTGAAGGTTGGGTGGCCTTGAAGGAAGTAATTGATGCCATTCCTGAGGGTATCCCGGTGGTTTTGGACGCAAAACGAGGGGATATCTCATCTACTGCCAAGGCTTACGCACAATCGGCCTTTGAATTGTTAGGGGCCGATGCAATCACTCTTAGCCCATATTTGGGGTACGACTCTTTGGCGCCGTTTATGACGAACCCTAAAAAGGGCATTTTCTTACTTTGTAAAACCAGTAACCCGGGCTCAGTTGATCTTCAAGACCTGCCTTTAGGTGGTCGACACGCGGCGATGACCGTCTATGAAAAAGTTGCCAGTTTGGCACAGGACTGGGGAATTAATGGTAATTTGGGGTTGGTGGTTGGGGCGACCTTCCCCGAGGCTTTACAGCGCGTGCGAAAATTTGCCCCCGATGTGTGGATATTGGCACCGGGAATTGGCGCCCAGGGAGGAGACTTGCGTGAAGCCATGCAAGCCGGCCTGCGTGAAGATGGATTGGGGCTTTTGATTAATGTTGGTCGCAATATTTCGCGCGCAGAGGACCCAGGTGAAGCAGCTCTTGCTTTGGTTAAGCGCTTTCGGCAGGCGCAGCATGATATAAAAATAGTAAATAAACCCACTAAGATTAAAAATAATTCTTTTGGCCCATTAGCTGAAGGTTTGCTAACCATGGGCTGTATTCAGTTTGGCGAATTTACGCTTAAATCTGGATTAACTTCGCCAATTTACATTGACTTGCGTAGACTGGTTGCTTTTCCTAACTGGATGAGCCAGGTTGCTGATGTATACATTAATTTACTTCAAGGGCTTACTTTCGATCGCATTGCGGGATTACCCTATGCTGCCTTGCCGATTGCTTCAGCGATCAGTCTGCGCGGTAATTACCCTATGATCTATCCTCGCCAGACTGTCAAAGACTACGGTACAACTGCGGCGATTGAAGGTATTTATCATCCGGGCGAAACAGTCGTGGTGATTGATGACCTGGCAACTACAGGCGGAAGCAAGTTCGAAGCTATTGAAAAACTGAACGTAGCTGAATTGACCGTACGAGATGTGGTAGTTTTGATTGATCGCGAATCAGGGGCAAAAGAAGCACTGGCAGCTGAAGGTTATCGCATGCACGCCTTGTTCACCCTTTCGCAACTGCTGGATTACTGGGATGAAACCCAACGATTGCCGCTTGACCAGATCAATAATGTGCGTACTTTTCTTAAAAGAACCGCAAAAAGCGCCTGAGATAACAATGTTTAATTCACATGCATATCGTTATGAAAACGAACAGCTTGTTCTATTTCTGACAATCCTGTTGGTGTTGGGAGTGATTATTTTTACTTCAACAGCTACTTTTTGTTTAAGTGGGGTATTTATCGTAGGGATGTTTGGGCTGAGCGCGCTGATGAATCGCACACACCATCGGGAATTGTTGAGTAGTGCCTACCGAGTTAACCAAAATAATTCCCCTGAATTAGCTAATTTGGTATATGAATGCGGGCAAAAACTTCAACCAGACCAGGTTGATGTTTTTATGGTGAAACACAAACAACTTAATGCATATACCTTTGGAATGAACAACCCAAAAGCACTGGTATTGTTTTCGCCGATGCTTAAAGTGATGAATACCAACGAATTACGGTTTATTATTGGGCACGAGATGGGACATGTAGCCTTGGGTCATACCTGGGTGAATACAATCTTGGGCGGGATGGCAGGTATTCCGGCATCTTTTGGGGCAGCTGTGCTGCTATATACTGCTTTTCGTTGGTGGAACCGCATGTGTGAATACTCAGCGGACAGGGCTGGTTTGCTGGCATGCGGGGATATAAACACAGCTATCTCTGCCCTGATTAAACTGGTAGCGCCGAATATTCAGAACCAGGCAGAATTTGAACATGCTCTGAAGTTGGCTGATGCCGAAGACGATTCTGCGAGCAATAAATTGGCAGAACTCTTTCAAACCCACCCAATGATCATTAGGCGCATTAACGCCCTGCGTGAATATGCACGCACTGCAGAGTATCATACGCTTCAGGCTCGGATGAACCAAAACCTGGAGAAACATCCTGCAGCTGCCCCCCCAAGTGATAAGAATATACAACAAAAACCTGTAACAATGCATGTGCTTGAACCAGAGCTAAAACCGGAAGAGCGTTGGCCGTGGTTAAAACCAAAAGCTAATTAATACTTCTTCTACTATGATAAAGAAGATGGCAAAGTATTGTTTTTAACTTATTTGCACGACGAAAAGGCTGTAAGAATCCTATTAAGATAATACCCAAACACGGGATACTTTTTTTGGAAAGAGGGTGTTAAACAGATTTTTACTTTCGATATTTTTCGTTGAACAGTCGATAAAAGCACTTTCTAATTCGTCCATATTCCGGAAACCGAAAAGCAGCTGTAGAAAAGTAAGGTCGGGAAAACTGGCTGTGGCATCGTTCAATAAATCTGGCGTTAATGTTGTCAATTTAACCAGCTTACCTTTATTAAAAACTAACTTAATGCCATTGTGGTAGAAACTCAATTTGATTTCGCCGCTGTGGTGGTCAAACGGTGTATCTATTAGGCGCATTTCAAGAACGGGAGTGATTTTCTGAAGAAATGCCTGCAGATCGGGCACACGGATATAAAAAGCGTAGGGTTTTTGAACTTGAGGTAAAGAAGAAGCGAAGACGTCGTAAGCGGGATGGGCATCTCCCAAGGCGAAGCCAAACCGCTTCTGGGGCAATTTCTGTGTTTTTGCCAGGTCTTCCCCTTTTTGCCATAAAAAGCGTGCCACACTGGGTGTGACTGCCGACCAGGCATACCCAGGTGCTAACTCGTACACCGTAACGACTGAATTATCCAGCCACTTGATTGAGGGGATCGCAACAAAACCAGCAGGGTGACCATGCGCACCAGTGATGATATAAATATCGCGCCTTTCCAGATTATGTTCTCGCATCCCAGTTAGCTCATAATGCCATTGGTCTTTATTCCAAATGGAATGCACCATTGAGCGCCGACAACCCCGGTTGTAGGTTTCTATCAAGAAAGGAATATCATTTTCAGATGCTTGTCGAAATGAATAAGGTTCGTGCTCACCTGTTTTTAATTCTGGCAAATTGATCTTATAACCTGATCTTCCGCCATGTAAATTGAGAGCCATCTCGTACCCAAATTGGCGGTAATAATAAGGAATACCGCCGATAGCTTGCACGAGTTCTCCTCGTGTTTTGCTCCACTGGTGAAGGATATTAAATTGCTCGCGGATTAAACCTCGCCGTCGATAATCTGGATGCGTACCGATTAATTCGGGCAGGCCAACCTTAAATGGAATACCTTCATAAGACCATGTTTGTGAGATTAAACAGCAAGAGGATACGATTTTACCAGTGTGCGTGTCTTCAACAATTGTAAAATCACCCGCATTGGTGGTGGGACCGTTCCCGTCGAACATATCTAAAGTCCAGGCGGCTACGCCGATAGCACTCCATTCGTCGCCCTCGCTGTGGACATGACCATTGAAAGCTGCCAGGGCGTCGGCATCTTCTGACGTAGCATGGCGAAGAACCAGACCACTTGAAAGATTGCGGATGCGTAAATTAGTCATCAATTAGCCTTTCTGGATTTTGGTATTTTTAAATAACAGCGATCCATATAAGAACATAAGAAACCTGCCAAATCAAAATGTG
>CAYPKT010000020.1:0-43372 GCA_964411385.1 uncultured Candidatus Brevefilum sp.
GTTTGTCATGAAATAATAAGTACTTTCGACTCCTTATGGGTGAGTAGTTACATTTAAAGATACGATAACAATCTAACGATTTCAACTATCAATTTGACAATACCCGTTGAAGCCTTTATAATTTTCAATAACAAATATCATTATAACTACATAACTTGGAGGATATATGAAAAAGGTTTATTTATTAACTGTAATGATATTTTTAATGGCTTGTCTGCCTGTGCCGAAGATATTTTCAAAATTCTTAAAGAATGATGATGTGGCACAACCCACCGTCCAAGATGATGATAAGTTTCTTGATATTCCACAAGACGATGGATTAACAAGACCCATAGCACAAGAAGAAGATGTATATGTTGACCCAGAGCTTGAATATGCCCAAATCATACTGGATGCTATGTACGGGTGCTTTTTCAATTACGTAAAAGATATGGATGAGGATGGAAACTATGTTAATCGAAGTGGAACATTAATTCGCTTTGCAGAAGAAAAACCACTTAAGCGCTCTGACAACCTTAGTGCAGCTGATAAAGCAAATGGGATTTTATGGCAGGGAGAAACGTGGATAAATGTCATCTATTTTCAAGAGGAAAAAGGTGAGTGGAAAGAGCATAAATTTTTACGGCAAAACTATCGTTATTATAACGACGGCACAATTACAAGTGAATGGGGGTCTTGGCTCGGGTTTGAGCATGAAGAATTTGGTACTAATGGATGCCCCGCGCATTTCAATCAAGCAGATGCGATGATTCTTTACAATTAAACGGTTGATATAAAATAAGTATTAATGGAAATATCAATAATTGGTAATTATTTAAGTGGATTAAACAATAAATACTCGATCTTAACCATGGAATTCGTCTTTTTAAATTAAGATAACTCATTTTTAATATCCACATAAAATCAGGAGGTTTAATTATCAGTTTTTAAAAAATTGAATTTGAACTCGAATCAAAGTAATAATAAGAACCAAATCTCATTTATATTTCTAAATTGAGAAAACATCCAGTTAACCCTTCTTGGAATTAAAAATTTAAAAAACATTTTTTGTCTATTTTCCCGATCTATTTATTTTAATATTGGAGTTAATTGTTTTTAAACTAAGAATATACATTTTGTTAAGAAATGTCTTACTTTTTTGTTGTATATTAATTCCAAAAGGAAGTCATAATGAAATCGAATAAACGTAAATTAATGTTTGTGATTTTAGTATTAACCTCTGCGATCTTAGCCTGTTCATTACCCAGTTTGAGGGGCAATATTTCTTTTTCTCCAAACGAAGTTGAAGAACAGGAAGAAAAAGAAAACATTGTAACTGCTGAACCCATCGAAGAATTGCCGCCGTATACCTTGGTCATCCCAGATGAAGTTCTTTTACAAAATCATCTTACAAATTTATACGAAACAGTCAGCCCAGGGGTTGTGTCGATCCAAGTATATTCTGAACTTGGCTCTGGCATTGGGTCTGGGTTTGTAATTGATCAAGAAGGTTATATTGCTACTAATTACCACGTTGTTGAAAACGCACAAGATGTAGAGGTCCATTTTAAAAGTGGGCTTAAAGTCTTTGGTGAAGTTGCCGGCGTAGATTTAGATTCAGACCTGGCGATCATTAAAGTGGATGTCGATCCAACAGAGCTTCATGTACTTCAACTGGGCGATTCCAATCAGCTGCGAGTGGGCCAAACTGTGGTCGCAATTGGCAACCCCTTTGGATTGAGTGGAACCATGACGGTAGGGATCGTTTCCGCACGCGGGAGGACGCTTGAATCCATTCGCCAAACGGAATCCGGCACTTTCTTTTCAGCAGGTGACCTTATTCAAACTGATGCCACCATCAACCCCGGCAACTCTGGTGGCCCTCTTCTCAATTTAAATGGAGAGGTTATTGGCATCAATCGAGCCTTACAGACAGGGGCAGGCTCTGTTTTAGGCTCTTCTTCAAACACAGGCATCGGCTTTGCTGTTTCTTCGAATATTTTAAAGTTGGTTGCGCCCACCCTAAAAAAAGGTGAGGTCTATAATTACCCTTACCTGGGGCTGTCCAGTTTGCCTAACTTAACCCTTTCGCAAGCAGAATTTCTCGGGTTGTCGCGCACAACAGGCGCATATATCGTTGAAATCGTTTCAGGAGGGCCTGCAGATGAAGCCGGCTTACAAGCTGGAAGCCAACCTACTTCTGTTGCTGGGTTATACGCTGGTGGGGATTTAATCATCAAAGTTGACCAGCTTGAAATCCTTGAATTCAGTGATCTGCTCAGTTACATGATGCTGAATAAAAAACCAGGTGACTCAATGGATTTCACCGTCCTTAGAAACGGAGAGGAAGAGGTAAAAACTGTTATATTGGGTGAACGCCCCTCTCGGTAACACAAGCAAACCCTTTCACCGCTGCTTATTTTAGCAGCGGTTTTTAATTTATTCAGATCTTATATGAAAAATTTGATTTTCGGCAGAATATATCGATTGTCTTTTCATTGATTTACTTTTGAAAATCGTCATATTTTGCATTAGAATTAATTAAGGAAAGTGGTTTATTAAAAATCAATCCCTTAATTTAATCACCTAACCTAAATAATGGAGGCAACCATGTTTTCCGATCAAGACTTAAGATCGCTTTTGGATTATTCCTCAAAGGGCAAGGTTCTTAGTATTTATTTAAACACAGACCCTACCGAAGTTTCAGCTGAGGCGGCTAAAATTCAACTCCGAAATTTAATAAAATCCGTTGACCTTCCAGACGACACCGCTGTTATTGATCAATTCGTAAATCATGAATATGATTGGTCAGCAAAGGGGTTAATTTTATTTTCAAATCAAAGCGCAAATTACTTTAAAACCTTCCAACTTGGGTTACCAGTACCCACCAGGATATACACTGGCGAAAACCCAGTACTTCGCCCGTTAGTTAGCCTGTTAGATTATTTCTCAAACTGGGGGATCGTATTAGTGGATAAACAAGGCGCTCGGTTATTTTCCTTTAATTTGGGCGAGTTAGAAGAGGCAGAACCGGTTGTCGGTGAGGAAATTAAACATTTTAAGCATGGTGCAGGTGGGGCATTATTCGGTCGTAAAAGTAGTTTAGAACCAAGCGGAAAAGTGGATAGCACGATCGACCGTAACATTAAAGACAGTGTTGATCGAGCTATTGCCTTGTTTACACGTAAGCAAATCAGGCGCATCATGGTCGGCGGTACCGACGAAAATATTTCTCGGTTTAAAAACTATCTTCCCAAAGCCTGGCAATCCTTGCTCGTTAGCGTTTTTTCTATGGACATGACAGCCAACGCTGCAGATATCATCCATCAAGCCACACTTGAAGCCTACATTTTTCAAACAAAAATTAATCAAACCCTGGTTGAACAAGCCATTACCCAAGCAGCTAAAGGAAGCAACGGGGTAACGGGCTTAATAGATACACTAAATGCAATCCACGAAGGCCGGGTTCGAACCGTATTGGTCCTTCAGGATTTCGACCAGGCAGGTTATCGCTGTTTGGGTTGTGGGTTTTTAACCGTGCAAATTTTAGAAAAATGCCCGTTCTGCAGTAACAATTTTAAAGAAATCGATAATACAGTTGAGATGGCAGTTCAAGAAACCCTTAAGAAAAATGCCGAAGCCAAAGTAATGCCTGAAAATAAAACCCTGGAAGACGCCGGGCAAATTGCGGCTATCTTACGCTATTAGGATCATAGCTTTTCAAGGATTTTATACATCATTAAATCCACCGACCATTTGATAGCAAATTGACAGGTTATTACATTTCGTAAATGGCTATACGAAGGAAAGAAGCTTGCCCAACCACAAATTTCTAAGTGGTAACCTTTATCCTAATTTGGGTATAATATATCCACTTAAACATAACATAAGAGGTTAAATGAAACGAATTTTATGGATGGTCCTTCTCTTCGTCGTGATCAGCCTTCCAACAGGTAATATTTTCGCCCAGGCAGCAAACGATAATAATGTTGCAGGCGATGACTATTTCGGGCTCCCCTTGTGTTTGCCCGGCTCTCTGGCAAAAAACTGTATGCTTAATGGTCCTGCCAAAGTTGTGGCAGAGATGAGAGCGGCAGGTTTCACCTACCCCCCTCGAAGTTTACCAGCAGCCACACCGCCTTCTGAATTGGGTATCTTGCCCATTTTTGTGGCAAAAATCAATACGGCAGAAGACCAACCCGCGCCGCTTTATGGTTCTTTTGAAGAAGCTGTCGCAGCGGTTAATCCAATTAGGTTTATTAATCGAGGTAATTTACGATTTGTCCATTATGTCGACCTTGCTTATAATGCCAGCGGAAAAGCCTATGTGCAACTTTCTTCAGGGGAGTGGATGCGCGCCTCGCCAGCAGCTTACACCGATTTTCAGGGTTTAGAGTTCTATGACAACCCCAAAAATAACTTTGGGTGGATCGTAGATTTAACCGAAAGCTCTGTGGCACCTTCTTTTGGTGCTGCATTAACCGGAAACACCTACTACCGCGAAAACAAAATTCAGGTTTTCGACACTGTTGAGGCAGAAGGTGTCTTCTGGTATAAAATTGGACCAGAGGAATGGGTTAACAGTCAAAAGGCTCGCATCGTCATATTGCGAATAGCACAGCCAGAAGGTGTTAGCGCCAACCGTTGGATTGAGCTTGACCTGTTTCAACAAACCATCATGGCTTATGAAGACGGTCAATTGATGTTTGCTACCTTGATGGCATCTGGGTTGGAACCTTTTTATACCAAGCCAGGGGTATTCACCATCTACGAAAAGAAAGAGTTTGAAACCATGCGCGGCGCATTCGAAGCTGATGGATCAGATTTCTTTTACTTTGAAGATGTCCCTTGGACCATGTATTACGACGAAGCACGGGCAATCCATACCGCTTACTGGCGTACTTATTTTGGATACCCGCAATCTCATGGCTGTATCAACCTCTCCCCAGGGGATGCTAAATGGCTTTACCTTTGGGCAGACGAGGGGGATTACGTTTGGGTTCACGACACCAGTGGTAAAACGCCGACCGATCCTAAATTTTACGGGCCTGGAGCTCCGTAAATTTATATTGCTAAATTAATAAAGAAACCCTGTACTGTTCAGACAATACAGGTTTTTTTTTACTCAATTTTATGGCATTACATTGCTGGCATATCTCTACTGGCAACAATATCAATGCCAGTTCCAAGCGCATCATGAAGGATCACTTGATGTATATCTACAGGCGCTGTAACTTCTACCTTGCGTAATACCTGGGCGAGTTTTGGGATTAATGGCTTTGGAAAAGCTTTATTGGTGTAAACTGGGAGCAATGGATGTAAAGACCCTGCAATCTTCACTGTTGAAGCCACCATCCGGCGAGGATCACTCAATTCATTTGTTGCATACTCTAAGCCACGTTTGCAACCATGCCCTGTAACATTAATAACCTGGCTGCCTTCATGATTGACTTTAAGTAAACATCCTCGAGGGCAGGTAACGCAGATAATTTCACTAAGTTGAACCATAAACGTCTCCTTTTTTGGTCGCTACCATTAATTTACCTCTTTCTGACGTTTACTGTAAGCACAGTTGCTTTTTGAACTGCCTCGTATGCTGCAGGTTTAACTTCCAGGGTGAGGATCTCTCCCGGTCGGGCATAAGCTTCGGCTTTTCTCGCAATCACCTCGCCGTTTTGATCTTCAACCGTCACCAAAACCCGCTCTTCTATCGGCACAATGGCACGCATTTGAAGTCGAACAGGCTCCTCAGCCAGATGCGCTTTATTTAGTTTATGGGGCACCACATAGCGGATATTTTCGCCTGGTTTAAACGGCACCTGTTCGCCAGTTGGCAATTTATCCAACTGTGCAAAAATAGCTGCACCTTTTCCGGCAGCATAGCCTGCTTCAGTAACCCAATCAACCAGGTCGTAGACATGCACTACATTACCTGCGGCAAAAATACCGGGGACATTTGTCATAAATCGATCATCCACATAGGGCCCATTAGTGACAGGATCCAAAAGAACCCCAGCTTGTTTTGAAAGTTCATTTTCAGGGATTAAGCCAACCGATAACAGTAAGGTATCGCAGGGGATGATCTCTTTTGTGCCCGGGATCGGCTGCCAGGTTTCGTCGACGCTTACTGCTTCAATCGCTTCAACCCGATTATTGCCGATGATGCGGTTTACCGTCCGCTGTTTTTCTAAAACAATACCATAATCCAAAAGGCACTGGACATAGTTTCGAGTCAAACCAGTTAAATAGGGCATAATTTCAAGCACCCGTTCTACACGCGCCCCTTCAATTGCCAACCTTCGGGCCATAATCATGCCAATATCGCCCGAACCCAGGATAACAAATTTTTCACCGGGCATCTGTCCTTCAACATTCACAAAACGTTGTGCAGTTCCTGCCGTGTAAACCCCTGCCGGTCGTGATCCCGGAAGAATAATTTGCGCACGGGTGCGTTCACGGCAGCCCATTGCCAGTACAATCGCCCGTGTTTTTATTTCAATAAAACCCTGACTTTTATTGATCGCATGAATCGTTTTTTCGGGGGTAATATCCAAAACCATGGTATCCATTAAGGTATCAATACCATGCCCATACGCTTTATCGATAAAATGTTGGGCATACGTCGGCCCTGGCATATCTTCATTAAATAGCTCTAAACCAAAACCGTTATGAATGCACTGCAATAGAATGCCGCCCAGTTCAACATCGCGTTCGATAATCAAAACATCATCAGCACCATGTTCTTTTGCGGCAATTCCCGCGGCTAAACCGCCTGGACCGCTGCCGATAACAACAACGTCGTAATTTGTTTTCATAACAGCCCTTCCACGGTGAGATGATCTTGCTCAACATCCTTTGTCGTTCTAAATAGAAACTCTGACCCTGTCCCTTTTTTAGTAACCTCTTCTGGCGAGATGCCAAGTTCGTCAGCCAGGATGGCTACAACCCGTGGGATATCAAACCCGCCCTGGCAGCGACCAGTACCCAACCAGGTCCGCCGTTTAAGGGCGTCGTATGTATCTGCCGGGATTGGTGCATGAATTTCAGCTAATATTTCGCCTTCGGTTACCGTTTCACACCGGCACACAATGCGCCCATATGCTGGTTCTTTAGCGATCAGTTCTGCCTGCTGCTCGCGAGTTAGGTGCCTGAACACCGGGCGCGGCTCTCGAATTGGGTTCCAGCTGGGTTTTACCTTAAGAGCTTCACCGGATTCTTCTAACAGCTCAATAACTTTGATAGCAATCGCCGGCGCAGCAGTAAACCCCGGGGATTCGATCCCTCCGAGGTTAACAAAACCGCTAATGGATTCAGGGATTTCAATGATGAAATCCTGATGGTAATGAACGTTAGGATCAGGCGAAGGGCCATTACCTGCAGCTCGCAATCCAGAAAATTGGGCGATAATTTGTTTCCGTTGGATCGACGGTATCAGCTTCTGGCCCCCTTCCCAAATTTCCTGGAATCCTGCCTGGGTCATATCTTTATCTTCTTTTGAATCAATATAATTTGAATTAGGACCAACAATCGTGTTTTCATGCAGAGTAGAGGCAACTAAAATACCCTTTCCTTTATCAGTTGGCGTGGGGAAGATAACCGTTGGTTTAGTCAGTCGAAAATCTGCCCTGTCTAATACGACGTATTCTCCTCGTCTTGGGCGGATCTTAAACTCAGGGCGAACGCCAGCCTTGTGCATCACCTCGTCGGCGTACAACCCCGCTGCGTTGATGACCCAGCGACAATAATAATCTCCCTGGCTTGTACGCACACCAATAATACGGTTACCTTCAATCATAAAATCATCAAAAGCGGTATTGCGTTTAAGCTCAACACCGTTCATTACCGCGTTTTCAGCTGCCGCCACTGTAGCAGCAAAGGGATCACCAATTGCACCCGTTGGCGCCCAAAGGGCAGCAACAACGTCAGACCGAATCAGCGGTTCTCGCTTGCGCATTTCTTCACCGCTAATAATTTCGATACCTGGTACACCATTTGCTCGTCCGCGTGCTAACAATTCTTCCAGCACCTGGCATTCTTCTTCGCTGATTGCAACCACATAATCGCCTACACGGCTATAAGCAAGACCCAATTCATGAGAGAGTTGTGGCCACATTTCAACAGCAGCCACATTGGTAAGGGCTTTATTGCTCCCGGGCATTGGGTCGTAACCTGCATGGAGGATAGCGGAGTTGGCTGAGCTTGCGCCCATGCCAATATCAACTTCTTTTTCAATCAGAAGAATTTTTAATTCATACTTTGAGAGGAAACGGGCCACCATACTGCCAACGATTCCTGCACCAATTATGATGACATCGTAATTGTCTGGCAAGTGTACCTCCTTAAATTTTTAATTAATAAACTAAATACCAGTAATTGAATAATTTTAATAGTAATAATTATACTCTTTAAATTTCCGGTGCCTGTTTTAATTCCCCCATAATAATGTTCAAGGCAATTTTTTCTTCTCCTGTCTAAGGGATAAACAGCAATTGAAAACTATCGAGAATGATGTTACTTCCGTTTAGGTTATCAGCCTGCTTGATGATCAACCGCAAGTTGTGGTTTGATAACGGCAAAATGAAAGGCAAATCAATTTTAAAGTCAATGGGTATGCCGGGGGTATTAACAGGGAGTTGTCTGACCACAAGCTCACCCTTAAATTCATTCATCAATACAAAGAAAACTGGTGCATTGTTCAACGGGGTAACCGACCCTTTAACAATCACTGGCGAGGCGTCTATTACATCACCCGGTTCAGGTTGCTCCATGGTTAACCAAGGCTTAATATTTCTTTGCTCCAAGATAGTAGTTTCGCCAAAATTTTGCAATGTTAATCCAACCGTGCGTTCAGCTATTGGGCGATGTTGCTTATCCCATGTTGCAATGATTAAATTCGCGTTGACCGGTTCATTGGGAATCTCAAAGGGGATATCAATTGCAAATTCCGCATAGTCCTTCTCCGAGTTTTCAGCACGAACAGCATGCCTGGCAAGCAAGTTGTTATGGTCGTCTACTACCGAAACTCGCACCAGACCATCTTCACCAGGGGATAAAAAAGCTCTGATCTCTATCGGAGAAGAAACAATTGAGCCAGCTCCTGGGCTCAGAATAGTAATTAGCTCAACAGGTTGTGCTGTTCCCCCTTGCGAAAAAATCGCAGCAATACACAACACAAAAAGCACTAAACAGGGTATCCGAAGCGTTTTATAAATCAAAAGCTCTTTCTACTGGATAGTCAAATGCCCTAAGTAATGAAAAATATTTCTTTAAAGTCTCGTAGTTATCAGTTGACCAGGGCCATCTTAAATGAGCCCTGGTCTTTATTCGCGATATCAAAGGCTGTAAATATCTGAGTATTTTTTCCTCAAATAAGCCATATAAGGTTCTGGCGTAATTTTACTACCCGTCGCTTTTAGCATAATTTCCTGTGGGTCGTACTTACTGCCATATTGGTGAACGTGCTCTCGCATCCAGTTTAAGATAGTGTCAAACTTACCCTGGGCAATTTCGTCGGGCACGTTGGGGTTTTGTTCAAGCAGCTTATCCCAAAGTTGTACTGAAGCCAGGTTACCAAGAGCATAAGTTGAAAAGTAACCAATCATGCCGCCGCTCCAGTGCACATCTTGCAAAACACCATCAGCGTCATTTTGGGGTGTAATACCCAGGTAGTCGGTCATCTTTTGATTCCAGATCTCAGGTAAGTCTGCAACTGCCATCGTTCCTTCCATTAACCCAATCTCAATCTCAAGCCGAAGCATAACATGCAAGTTATATGTAGCTTCGTCCGCCTCTACTCTAATCAAAGAAGGTTCAATTTTGTTAATCCCTCGGTAGAAATCTCTTAAGCTAACGTTTCCAAGGTATTCAGGAAACAGCATTTTAAAAGAGGGATAGAAGAAAGACCAAAACTCTTTACTGCGTCCAATGATGTTTTCCCATAGGCGTGATTGCGATTCATGAATGGCTAATGATGAAGCACCCCCAAGAATATGACGTTTATATTTCTCCGCCACGCCTTGTTCATACATGGCATGCCCGGCTTCATGCATCGTACTGAACAAAGCAGAACCACCATCGTCTTTCAGGTATCGGGTGGTAATGCGCACATCCCCTAAGCCAAAACCTGTTGTAAAGGGGTGTGGAGCCACATCTAAACGCCCACGATTCCAATCATATCCAAAACGAGTGATGACATCCTTGCCAAAAATCTCCTGATACTCCATGTTGTAAGGTTGCCTGAGGAAAGAATCATCAGGTGCTTCTTTTTGTGTAATTTCCTGGATTAACGCAACTTGTTGAGGTCGCAAAGCTTCGAAGATCGCTTTTACATCGGCGGTCTTCATGCCTGGTTCAAAATCATCAAGCAGTGCATCGTAAATATGGTCATAGGGTTTAAAAAGTTCGGCATATTGTTTACGCAGATCAACAATTTTCTCGAGATGAGGTTGAAAAATTGAAAAATCCGACGCTGATTTGGCCTTCACCCACATTTCGTGGGCGATCGAAGTCGTGGTAATCGTTTCCATCAATAAGGGTAAAGGAATCTTTGCTTGTTTTTCATACCCTCTTTTTGCAACTTTCACAGCCCTTGCCTCATCCGTTTCGACAGAAAGGTCGCCAACCTCTTTTTCAAGGTCTGCAATTAATTGTCCAACCTCAGCCGAGGTAAACTTTTCGTGCATAATTTTTCCCAGAGCAGCAGATTGTAAACCACGTTCTTCTGCACCTCCTTGGGGCATCATTACTTGCTGGTCCCAGCCCAGCAGCGCCATAATCCCCGAAAGATCGGCAATTTCAGCACCAAGATCTAATAATTTTTGCATATTAGGTGAAACTTCAACCTTTTCTGACATCATCATCCTTTCATCATTAAAACAATTTAGGTAATTTTTACTTAATTATAGCAAAACCGTTAAGCAATTTTCCAGCGCAGAGGTTCACCATCCAAAGCGTCTGCCACTTCTGAAACAATATCATGAGCTGCCCTCAGCTGTCCTTCTATTGTTTGGGCACCAATATGTGGGGTTGCAATCACCCTGGGGTGTTTAACTAATGGGTTGACCCCGGGCGGCTCGGTTTCAAAAACATCTAAAGCTGCACCTGCAACTTTACCGCTTTCAAGCGCTGTTAATAACGCAGCCTCATTGATGATGCCTCCACGTGCTGTACAAATAAGCATCACACCATCTTTCATTTTTTGAATGGTGTTGGCATCAATTAAATAATGATTGGCCTCTGTACGCGGAATGTGCAAGCTAATGATATCAGATTGACTTAATAAGGTGTCAAAACTTACTTGGTTTGCATCAGCGCCATTAGTCAATTCAGGTAATCGGATACGCTCTGTCACAATCACATTCATACCGAAAGCTTTAGCCAACTCACCAACAGCCTGACCAATATGACCAAACCCAATTAAACCCAAGGTTTTTCCATAAAGTTCAAATCCTATCAGCTTATCTTTTAGCCAATTACCAGATTTCATCTCACAATCCGCCTTGGGTATTTCTCTACTCATGCTTAACATCAACCCCATTGTTAGTTCAGCAACAGAGCGTGTGCTCGACACCGGTGTATTAACCAAGGTAACCCCATGGTCAGCAACCGCTTGAATGTCAATGTTATCAATACCTACACCCATACGACCCACAACTTTTAAATTTACAGCTTTTGAAAGCACCGCATCAGTTACTTTTGTGCGACTCCGCACGATCATTGCATCCATATCAGGAATAACCTTAAGCAAGTCCTGAGGCGAAATCCCTACCCGATCAATCAAATCTACCCTCGCAAGCAACCCCTGATCGTCTACCGACATAAGACTGTCAGTTAATAAAACTTTCCATTTCATACTGATAATTCCTTCAACTGATCAAACTACCAAAAATAATAATTTTCTTATCCTTTCCCCTTGTTTATTTTCACATAATATTTATACAGCCAGTTATGATGGCTTAATTAATACTCTTATATCACCATTCCGGGCAGTTACACCAGTTTGATCTAAATATTCCAGTATTGCTACGGCGTATTTCCTGCTTGTATCAAAAGCATCACGCAATTCAGATAACGTAATGCTGCCATTACTTTTTATGTATTCAATCACAAATTGACACATGTTTTCAAAAGCATCGGGTTTAAAAAGCACATCCTCACCAATCCGCACAAATTGACCAGTGGCAATTAATGCTCGTAAGACATCCTCTCCTACTTGCTCTACACCTTGCTTGTAAGAAGGCGGGGCATAAGGAGTTGCATCAAATGTGTTTATTAAAGTGTTGATCCTGGTTTGTTGTTCTTGAGAAAATTTAATTTCATGCTCAGGCAATCGCAAATCTGCCCCAGCTTCAATCACAGCACCCTGTGCAGCCAGCCCCGAAATAAGCGCGTCAAAAACTTTAGAATCCAATGCAACTTGAGATTTTAAGCGTTCGCGCGACATCCCCAACCTGAGGGGAAATTGTTGATGAAAGTTTGTTAAATCATCAACAATTTCTTCTTGCAACCGTGTAAAAGTATCCTGAGGCAAAATCCACCTACCTGCACTCAGTTCAACCAAAGAGCCTTGTTCAATCAAGTCAACCAAAGCTTGCCTGGCAGGTGTCACTTCTAACCCAGAAGAAGAAATCAATTTTTCAACAGGCGAAGGGCCTAATTTAAAAGCAGTTTGTAAAAGAATGTCTTCGGGCGTTCCCATTAACAGGCGTTCTAACGCATCTAACTTCTCTTGATTAAAACGCCGGTAACGTCGGGCAGGGAAAGAATCAAGTACTTGACCGCCCCCAATCGTTGCTGGTGGGGATGGACGGCGAATAATAAATCGATCCCCTCTCAATGCAACGACAGGCTTTTGAAGAACGAGTTGTAAAAATACATCCTCACCTGGTTGGCACTCTCGAACTCCTAAGAGTCGTACTCTGGCAAGAACTTCAGCTGCGCCGATAAACAACTTGACTTCAGCGTTATGGCGTAAAGGCGAGCCTGCATCTGGCAATAAGCGAAAATACACATCTAACATTGATGTGGTTTTATAATCACCGGGATGAGTCAGCACATCCCCTCGACTTAATTCATCAACACTGATCCCTGTAATATTAACTGCAGTCCGACTGCCCGGTACAGCTTTTTGTTCTGTTTGCTTATGTGTTTGTAACCCTCTAATTCTCCCCTTTTTGCCAGCAGGTAAAATTTGGATCTCATCTCCTATCGATAAATGCCCATCTGAAAGTGTGCCAGTAACCACCGTACCGAAGCCCGATTGCGTGAACACACGATCTATCGGCAAACGTGGGCGTCCTAAATCTGGTCGGTGAGGGTGCAATGATAACGCTGATTGTAAGGCATGAACAAGTTCTTCAAGTCCCTCACCTGATCGAGCGCTAACAGATACAATTGGCGCATCCTCAAGCACAGTACCAACCAGGGTTTCACGCAAATCGGCTTCTACAAGCTCTATCCATCCTGGTTCCGTAACAAGATCTATCTTAGTTAGCGCAACAACACCTGCAGGGATTTTTAGCAAATCAAGGATCGCCAGATGCTCACGAGTTTGTGGCATAACACCTTCATCGGCAGCAACAACAAATAACACTGCGTCAATACCACCAATACCAGAAAGCATATTTTCAATAAAGTCGCGGTGTCCAGGTACGTCAACAATCCCAACCTCATTACCATCGGGCAATGTAAACCAGGCAAAACCTAATTCAATTGTCATTTCTCGATCTTGTTCAGATTTAAGCCGATCGGGGTGGATGCCCGTTAAATGATTAATAAGAGTTGATTTGCCATGATCCACATGACCAGCAGTCCCTATGACCTGCACTTCTTCCTCCGGGTGCTTTCTTATTGTTTATAAATTTTATTATAGGTTTCTATAGATTCTCGAACAATACCAAGTTGTGCTTGCAATCTACGAATTTCTTCGCTACCAGCCAGCTCGATCGTTTCTCGTAGTCGTTCGATTACATCTTCTAAATTCGTTATCCTATCGCTAAAACCAGTTAAATCGCGGCTCATCTCGCGCAATTGTTCTTCCTGGGCTAACGAATAATTTGACCAACGCTTCTGGTCGTCAGATTTAAACGTGGTCCATTCCTGGCGAAAGCGATCTTCATTCAGGCGTTGTACTTCAGTAATTTCATTAATTCTGCGGTCAAAACGTTGGGTCACTTCATCTACCGCAGAAATAGATTTTTTTACAGCCTCGTGGGTTTCTTCCAATCCAGTAACTTCGTCTTCCAAGCCGCTCGTAAGGGCTTCCATTTCGTCAAAGCGGTCCGCCCAACTTCGAAAGACTCGATCTCTATCAACTTGCTGAATATTGATCCTTTCCATAAAATTAGTTTGGGCTTCCTGCCGAAGAGACTCGGAATCTAAGAACTCTTTTGTTCGTATCTCCAGCTTTCGCATCGAATCGCCTAGTAGATCTTGCTTGCCCCTAATTTCATCCTGCCTCTTTCGGATAGAAGAGATTTCCCCTTGAAAATCAGCCAGACGTTTCGCATCTTGTCGAATACTATCTTCCAAAACGCGTAATGACCGTTTGTATTCCTCATCAAAACGCGAAGTTTCCACCACCTGGGTTTTCACTTCTTCGATTAACCTTGCCAGACGAATATCTTCTGTTTTCCTGTCATCAACCAGTTCGGAGAAGTTGTCAAAAAGCGCAATCCTTTTTTGGAGATCGATAATATCAAGGCTCATTCCATCGAATCGTTGCTGATTTTTTTCAATTTGAACCAAATTGGTGTGGGTAGAATTTTTAAATTCTTCAATCTGACGGATAAGATCCGTCCGAGTCGAGCTGACGTCAAGCTCGAATTGTTCTACCCGCATGACCAGGGTATTCAACCTGGCAATCTCACTTTCCATTTCGGTAATACGAATCCGCAAGCTGGAATTTTCAGTCCCAAGGTTTTCAATTTTATTTTGTAACCCGGCGATCACCGTTTTATCATTGCGATGTTCGTTATCAAGCCATTCGATACGCTTTTCAAGTTGTGCCCTACTTTGCATGTCGTCCATATTTTTCACCTATCATCCAGGTATTAACTTAAGCTCCGATTGTGATAAGAGCGCTGTTATTAACCAATATCAAAATCATAAAAGAATAATGTACTTTCCAGTTTGGAAGTTTTTAAAAATTAGTTTCTTCTCTTATAATGTTACTGCAATTGGGGAAAAGCTTCCAATATGTTCGTTATCCAATTGAGAAATGTACCAGGGAACAGTCCACATAAAGCCAAAACCAAAATGGTTAGTAAGACGGGCAAATATTCTTTTCTTGTTTCGATATTGAACTGATGGAGATAATCACCCTCTTCAGGGTTCGCTGTCGCATTTAACAATAGTCGAATTGAAAATAAAAACAAACCAAGGTTGCCAAAAAAGCTCAAGGTGCCTAAATTCTTATTTAATTCAAACGCCTTCGTAAACAAAGCTGTTTTAATCGGAAATGAAGCGAGGAGCGGCAACCCCGCAATGCTCAATTGAGAAAACAATAAACCAAGAGAAGCTATGGGCATTTTCTTTGCGCAACCTTTTAGTGATTTTATATTCAAATCTTTGCATTGTTCTTCCATTCGTGATAAGACATAACCCCACAACCAATATGCCACGCCTCGCGCTGGGATAATCATCAACATCAAATGCAGCCCACCGCTTGCTGTCAATCCAAGAGCCAACAAAGATATTCCTGTTTCAACAATTGCAGAGAATCCAAATGCTTTTTTTAAATCGTCTTGTGCAGCCACCCAAACACCCCCAAAAACAATCATCATCGCCCCGATTATTCGAAAAATTTGAAAGATTTCTGTTGACGATCGTAGGAATTCATAGCGATTCAAGAAATTTAAACCAAAAACCAGTACAGATGCGGGAAGGATAAACAACAAAAAACTCGTTGCAATCGGATGACTGCGTTGTGCCACCAATGGCACCCAGGTATGAAAAGGAAAAACAGCCAGCCAGATCGCAAATCCAAGCCCCAAAGTTATGGCTGTTTGGCCAACAAGCGGGCTCTCAGGGGGTAAAGTAACCACGCCCTCCATCATCCAACCTGCAATCAGAATAAACGGCATTCCAATTGTCATCAAGCTAAGATATCGCAATATTCCTGTGTGGCTTTCTTCATGTTCTGTCATTAGCATCGGAATGGATATTAAAACTGTCGTCTCAATTAATAAAGCGGCATATAAAAACGGCTCCACACCTAATGCAGCAGTTAAAGATGCAGGGATAATCAAGGCAATCGACTTAAATATATTAGGGACACCTGGCAAGTTACTGCTTAACAGCCATAAGGCAGTCATACCAAAAACGAAAGCAATAAAAGGGAGGATAGAATAAGGCAGCGTTATCTTCCTTCCAAATACATTTAAACTATCTTGAAACACAAGATTAAACCTGCTCATTGAAATAGTGAAGTCTTCTGGAAAAAAAGCCGCCAACAATGATAAGCCAATGCTTGTGGCGCTGGATAAAATCAGACTAAATTTGCGACGATGATTAAATACTATGCTTATGCCTGCAACTATCGCCGGTAGAATTACCCAAAGGAAAGGCGTGCTTATTTTCATTTGTGTTTTACCTCATCCAACGTTTCCTGCGCTTCACCGGTTGTTAAAATAAAATAAACACCTACTAAGGCAAGCCCGAGGTTCACAATAACAATTAATAAAAGCAGCAAGGTGGACACTTCAAGTGCTGAATGGATAATTTCAAAACCGGTGAGGAAACTGAGCAAGCTAACGATCATCAAAAAGGGGTCAGAGTTTACACCAAGCTGCAACAAGGACATACTCAACAGAAGTAAGCCTCCTTGAATAATTAACAAGTCAACTTCAGGGAATATATGTTGCTTTAGACCAGGTGCAAGAATAAAAACAAGCAAAATGACCAACAATCCTGTTAATCCTCTGAAAATTAAACTCGAACCGGTCTCAGGTTTTATGGCGGGGTTTTTGTATCTCATACGAGTCAAACCAATAGTTGCGGTTGCCATCCAACCAGTTATCAACTTAATAATAGCCAGGCTAATCGGCCATGATATTGTCACCAATAAAAAGGCAGCCAGATATTGGAATAATAACGCCGCTATATTAATACGCCAATCTTTAAATACCAGGTTTATCATTGCTGCAATGGCGATAATAACAAATGCGAGCGTAGGTAAAAATTGCATATTAACGACCTTTAGTGCCCGAAAAGATAGTTAATAGTAGCACCATGATTAATATCGTCCATAAAATTCCGCCCTCTCCTTCCAAAACCGTTGAAAAACTATTTAGAATTTTTGCAACAATCCGAAAAATATTCCAAACAACCCGGTAAACCCATTCCAGGCGAAAAACTTTCTCTATATATGGCGAAAGCCAATCGAAAGCAGCTTTGAATCGACTATTAGCAGGTAACTGGAAATTCGGCAAACTCGCCCCAAAATGGCGAATTAGTAGAATAGTTAGCGTAAGTAAAACTGCACTGGTTAAGGCGATCCACCACACGCCTAAAGTAAATGCCCCCGGCCAGCCAACGACACCTAAAATGAGAATAACCAGGACGATCAAAATAAAACTAAGCGGATAAACAACGCGTGCCCAAGATTCTAATGCTCCAGCCTCACCACCGGGCTGCAAGGATTTATTTAAATACCCCAACACCAAAAAACCATGAATGAAGAGGAACAACAAGGACCAAATTGAAAACCCGCTGGCTACCAAGCCCTCCCAGCCAGAAGAAAGCAGTGTATAGGGAAAGCCCGATAAACCAAATAATCCAAATAAAAGCAGGAAATTCATCCGTTGTACACGCGGGTCATAAAAAAACAACATGCTACCAGGTAATATTAATGCCATCCCCCAAGGGATACTGGCGGAAGGTGCTCCATTTAAAACGCATGCAGCAGCCATACTTGCCCAGCCAATAATCCAAAATTGACGCCCTTCGATTTCATCAATAGTGGTTAACCAACGGATAGCTCCATAAAAACCAGACACTGCCAATAAAAACATAAAAGCAGGCTTCCATGGCATCAGGTTTGGTCTCAATAAGTTTTCAGGCAAACGTGCCAGCAGGCTAAGACTGGCAGTAACAGGAACCATACGAATGATATTTCCGGCCCCACGTCGAAGTAGGGGTTCCTTTAAAAAGGGTAAATTAAGTGGAAACACTCCTAAACGCAATCCTGAAGCTATTAAAAATAAAAACGCGGCCTCAATAGGGATTTGGGTTAGGTAAAATTTTCCAACAGCCGCTCTGCCTATTACGGTTGCCAAAAAAAGTACCAGGATAGATGCAGTCCGGACTCCGTAGGAAACAATAATTCGAAAATTAGATTGGCCTGTCTCCTGTAACCGTAACAGGTTGAATAATTCAAGTAAGTCAACCAACACCCAGGCGGCCATCATCGTCAAACTGGTTCCCGATTGAATAGCCAGCAATCCGAAGGCAATGATAACTAAACTAGTCGACCAGGTTCGCGGGGTGCTTTCGTAACGTGTTCGAGCAGCGTCAGTCAGCATCATCGCTACCGCTATCGTCATCAAAGCCATCACATAAGGCCAAGACTTATAGTCTAAAAGCAAGGAGAAGCTACCTGTCAAACCTCCATCAGGTACGTCCCAAGATACCAAATCCAGCTGTGTTGGCAGTCTTAACCGTGAAAAAACAATGGTCAACCAGGCTGCAATGCAAGCCCCCGAGGAAATTAACCAACTCACCCCGATCTTGGGTTGCTTAAAATCTAAAGCCCACACGACAATTGAGGCTGCCAGCAATAACCCAATAGGCAGAATAATTAGCATAGCCACTCGTTAGAACACGTTTTCACAGGGTTTCACCCTCTTGGCGCTGTAGAAAGCGTCCCATCCCTGGCTTCCCGTACCATTGACCGTGTTCAACAATTTTATGTCCGCGTAACAAGACCATTACCGGGAATCCTTTTAAATGCCAGTCTTCAAAAAGGTTGTAATCAGTTCGGTGTTGGGCTACTTGAACGCCGTATGATACTTCTTTATCTGGGTCCCACAGAGCAATATCTGCATCAGAGCCGGGCATTAAAGTGCCTTTCTTAGGGTACAACCCAAATATTCGGGCTGGGTTCGTACAATGCATGGCGACAAATTGGTTAGGTGTCATCCGACCTGACCCAACGCCTTCCGTCCACAGGATTGGCATCCGATCTCCCAGTCCGGGTAATCCATTAGGGATTTTTGAAAAATCATCGCGTCCCAACTCCTTACCCGGGATAGCAACCGGCTGACCTTCATAATTTATGGAGGTTGTTCCATCATAAAAGAATGGGCAATGATCTGTTGAAATCACCTGGATTACGCTCCTCGTCACGCCTTCCCACAGCCTCACCCTATCACGATCTTTTCGCATCGGTGGAGAGCAAACCCACTTCGCCCCATCCTCTCGTAGCAGCTCATCTTCAGTGAAAAACAAATACTGGGGACAGGTCTCTCCCATTATGTTGAGTCCGCGTTCACGTGCATATAGCAGCTGATCGACTTCGCCAGCGGTATTCATATGAGCCAGGTACAATGGGGCATCGCCTGCCTGGGCAGCCAAGGCTGCCGCGCGCAATGAAGCTTCTATTGCTCCCCAGGGAGGTCTGGTTTTAGCATGAAAAATTGGGGCTGTATTTCCTGCAGCAAGGGCTTCCTCTACCAGGATATCGATAATATCCCCATTTTCTGCATGAACCATTGTCAGGATACCAGCAGCATGTGCCAGGCGCATCACCCGAAATATTTCACCATCCGATAAACGCAAGCGATTGTTATAAGCCATGAAAGTTTTAACGCTGGTAATCCCTAAATCTGGGAGCGAAAAAATCTCTTTAGCAACCTCCTGGTTGAAGCGGGTAATGTTCATATGGAATCCAAAGTCCACCGAGGCCAGAGGATCAGCCTTACTACGCCACCGGTCAATGTTTTCTACCAGAGTGCCCGCATCTTGAGGAACAAAATCAATCACTGTCGTGGTGCCGCCAAAGGCTGCTGCCTTTCCACCGGTATAGTAATCATCCGAAGAGACGGTACCAAACATCGGCAGGTCGAGATGTACGTGCGGGTCTACTCCGCCAGGCAGCACCAGCAAGTCTGTCGCGTCGATCACATCAGCATCAGGGTGTCTTAGGTTTTCCCCAATCAGTGTTATTCTTTCACCTTCAATTAAGATATCTGCTTTTATAGTTTCAGCGGCTGTAATTAGCGTGCCGTTTTTAATTATTTTTGCCATGTTTTTTTCTCCTATTCAAAATAGTTAAAAGCAAACATTTAGGTCTGTTTCTAATTTTAACAGATAATAATAAAAAAGAAAAAGCCGACCGGCTTGTGGCGTGCCAGTCGGCTTGAATAACACAAATTAATGAACTCTACTTATTAATTTTACCTAAAAGAGCCAAAATTACAGGATCAAGGATTGATTCAGGCAGTTCCTGGGCACGGTATTCGTTTGTCTTCAAGGCACGCTCTCGCAGGGAATGCCATAGAATTTCGCGTTCATCCTGGTTTTTAATCACCAGGTCGTTTACAGTCTGTGCAGTTTTGAAGGTCTCTCCGGTGGTATAAAAAAAGGTGATTCGCTTCCAATCGCCGGCAGGGATGGGGTTCTCTAAGTGCTGGATAGGACCAATCTGCAGCTTAAAATATTCTTCTTCAGCTCGGGGATGATCAGGCTCGTCACGAATCAAATCGCGCCGTCGGGTTAGCTCATGCCCCAAAAGCTCTGCCACAAAAGCAATTTGCCTTCCGTCAACGCCGCCAATTGCTTTTGACTGGTAAAACGCCAGGTAATCAACCGAAATAACCTTAGGGGCATTCTTAAGTGGAATACGATACCAACCAAATAAGCGAGCAATATCAAAATCTCGCTGGTTTGGCAAAATAGCCACTAACACTAATGCGCTCTCTGGTAAAAAAGTATTCATCAATTTACCTCGTTCCTTTTATACAGGCCAAACCAGATTGCTATGCAGATGCCCTGGCTTACAATAACCCGACCCGTTGGTTAAATTCGATAATTTTGGCATCAATTTCAGGAACCTGGGCTTGAAGTTCAGTCCAAAAATCACGTTGATACCACATATCCTGGATCTCTTCAAAGGTTTTACCCTGCTGTTCTACCCAGGTATAGTATTTCAAGTTATGAACGCGTTTTTTACCCAGGTAAGTTAACTCTTCAAGGTTATCGGTAGTAGCTCCTTTTAACCAGCGGGCGTCATCTGCAGCCGCTTGTTTATCAGAATATTCTCCACGTTGTTGTAATAATTCAACCATGCGGCTCTCGTAAAGTTCCATACTATCGGTTAACATTGTCACCACGATATCATTTTCAGATAGTTCTAGATATTTTGCTGTTTTAATGGCGCTCAAAAGGTTTGAAATACTCGAAAAACCAAGCAGGTTAAGGTTATCAACCAGGTCTTCCGGTAAACCAGAATTCACCAGGTATGCCTTGCCTGAGGGCTCATTAAACAATCTTGCCAGGTCGACAACGGCGTTATCATCAATTGCTGTAATAAAATCGGTATTTGAAACATTATGAATCCAGGGAACGTGTTTATCGCCAATCCCTTCAATGCGATGAGCACCGAAGCCATTATTCAACAAGGTCGGGCATTGTAAAGCCTCCGACGCAACGATAAAACTGGCAGGAAAGAGCTGTTTCATATAGTCGCCAGCTGCAATGGTACCAGCAGAACCTGTCGCAGAGACCATCCCCCGATACACATCCTGTGGGCCAGCAATTTCTTTTACTAATTCTTCCATCGCATGCCCCGTAATATCGTAGTGCCACAGGTAATTGCCGAATTCATCAAACTGGTTGAAGATCATAATATCTTCCCCCGAACGACGCAGCTCCCAGCATTTATCGAAAATTTCTTTGACATTAGATTCAGATCCAGGAGTGCTAATGACCTCACCTGCAATGGTTCTTAACCAATCAAACCGTTCTTTACTCATCCCCTCTGGTAAAATCGCTATAGAATCACAAGCCAGTAAAGCAGAATCATAGGCCCCACCCCGGCAATAATTACCAGTTGATGGCCACACAGCTTTCTGCTGGGTTGGGTCAAATTGACCCGTCACCAAACGCGGCACCAGGCAGCTAAAAGCTGCACCAACTTTATGAGATCCGGTTGGAAACCACTTACCTACAAAGCCAACAATTCGGGCAGGCGTACCCGTGAGTACTTCAGGGAATTCAAGGTAATTTAGACCTCCAAATAACCCACCATGCGGCTTAGGTTCGTTGTGCCAGGTAATTCGAAACAAGTTTCGCGGGTGCAATTCCCATAACCCAATTCCTTTAAGCTCTTCTTTTATCTTATCAGGAACCAAGCTTGGGTTTCGCATTTCTTCAAAGGTAGGAATGATGATATTGCGTTCCCGAACGCGTTGAATCGTTCGTTCAAGTCGATCGGGGATTACCGATAAATTAATTTTTGTCATTTAATTTCTCCTTTATTAATTAATTTTTACCCATTAAAAATTGATTTTATCAATTTTTTCCTATGAGAAGTATGACTTTTTATGGTGATTCATCGGGTGCTTCCGCCACAATATATAGCGGACGGCCTTTAGCTTCGTCGTAAATTCGCCCAATGTATTCGCCAATGATTCCCAGGCTGATCAATTGCAGGCCACCAAGGAAGAGCACGGTTATCAGCGTCGTTGCCTGGCCAAGGAGTGCAGTTCCGGTTGTTAACCTCAGGATAGCAATTATAGGGATAGCCAAAACACTTAAACCCGCAGCAATAAAACCAAGGTAAGTTGCCAATTGCAGAGGGAAATAAGAAAAGCTGGTAACAGCATTTAATGCCAGTCTAAACATCTTTTTTAAGGGATACTTTGTTTCACCTGCAAAACGTGCCTGCCGTTTATAGCCCACACCAACCTGCTTAAATCCAACCCAGGCGGACATCCCGCGCAAAAAACGGTGCCTTTCACGCATTTGCTTCATCACTTCAACCACTTTTCGGTCCATCAATCGAAAATCACCGGTATCCAGGGGGATGTCAACATCTGTAATACGATAGATTATCCGGTAAAACAAGCTGGCAGTAATTTCTTTAAACCATGTTTCGCCTTCTCGTTCTTCACGTACAGCATAAACAACTTCATATCCTTCGCGCCATTTATCAATTAACGCCAAGATCACTTCAGGCGGGTCTTGTAAATCTGCATCAATAATCACCACAGCATCACCTCGAGCAAAATCAACCCCTGCCGTAACCGCAATTTGATGGCCAAAATTTCGCGCAAAAATCACAGGGCGCACCCGAGTGTCATTTTCTGCCAAATTACGAATCAGTTCCGTCGACCCATCGCTTGAACCATCATCCACCAAAACCAATTCCCACGGTTCGTTGGTCTTTTCCATCACTTCTCGGACACGGCTAAACAACTCGGGCAAATTTTCCAGTTCATTGTAAATGGGGGCAATTATTGTAAAAGTTGGGGAGGGCATCTAAACCACCTTTCTTAGGCTATCAAGGGTTGGGTTAATAATGGGTGCAGGGACAACAGATTGCATAGCAGCTCTTACATCTTTCAGGCCGTTGCCCGTATTGAGCACAAGGATAGGGTCATCAGGTGCAACCAGTTGCTTATCGAGGGCTTTTACCAAACCAGCATAGGCAGCAGCTGCTGCAGGTTCAGCAAAGATACCCACCTTTCCCAGATCTGTAATTGCATTGAGGATCTCAGCATCCGAGACAACCAAGTAAGCGCCAGCAGTCTCGCGGACTGCACGTAAAGCCCGTACGCCATCTCGCGGTAAATCCACTGAGATGCTGTCAGCAATTGTGTCTGCATGTACAGGTTTGATGATCTCATCACCATGCTGAAAAGCAAGAGCAACCGCGGCAGAGCCAATCGATTGAACACCCATAAGGCGGGGCATATGTGTTAACCACCCTAAAGCTTGCAGGTCTTTAAATCCTTTATAAATTCCTGAGATAATGTTACCATCACCAACTGGAATGAATATCGTCAACGGTTGTTTTATTTCGCTCATCTGCAAAAGAACTTGCTCCCAAATTTCAAAGGCAGCTGTCTTTTTCCCTTCAGCGGTGAAGGGATTAAAGCCAGTTGAGCGGTTATACCAGCCAAACGCATACGTAGCTTCTATGCTCAGGTCAAATGCCTGGTCGTAGGTTCCATCGACCATCAAGACTTTGGCGCCATACACCAGCAGCTGAGCAACTTTTCCGGGGGGTGCAGTTTTGGGCACCAGGATGATCGCCTTGGCTCCAACAGCTGCTGCCATACCGGCTAAAGCTGCCCCAGCGTTGCCTGTTGAAGCTGCTACCATAACTTCAGCGTCAATTTGCTCTGCCCGTGCAACCACAAGTGCGCTGGCTCGATCTTTAAAAGACCCCGTCGGGTTGGGGCTTTCATCTTTAATCCATAAGTTTTCCAAGCCCAAGGTTGTTGCTAAACGAGTGGGCTTATAAATTGGCGTCCACCCCACCTCACGTAAAGGTGTGTTAAGGGCATGGGGGTTTTCAACCGGCAGCAAATTTAAATATCGCCACATCGAGGTTTCAGAAAAATTAAAAACACACTCTGGTTTGCCTCCACGCTTAATTACGTCATAGTCAAGAACGACGTCCAGGTTTCCACCATCTTTAGGGCAGGTATAGGTTACTTCATCAGGTCCATACGCAGCCCCGCATAACGAACACACATAATGAGAAAATTTATGTTTCATAGGTAAATCGTCTTGCTGTTAATTGCAATATCTTGTTAATATTTGTGTTGTAAAGGTAATTCTATCAAGAAAAACCTGCCCAGGTTGATAAAAATTTCAAGGGGTACTTTTAAGTCACTCACATTGCTAATAAGTCAGTTTGATTATTAAACGAAAAGAAAGCAAAACGAAAAGCTTTACCGACCATGTTCATCATATGTTTCATTGTTACATCATTCAGTTGGTGCAAATTCTAAATCGTCTAAATCTATTTTATTAATCCTTGCACGTCTATTTGATAAAATAACAACAATCCTTAACGAATTTCTATTCAATAATTTGACCAAAGTTAAGACATTGTAAGTGCCATCACAGCTTTTTGTGCATGCAAGCGGTTTTCAGCTTCATCGTAGACGACCGATTGCGGGCCTGAGATCACCTCATCTGTAACTTCGATATCACGGTCTGCTGGCAAGGGATGCATATAGATTGCATCTTCTTTAGCTAAGGCCATTTTACCTGCATCTGTGATCCAACTTGCATACTTGTTGGTAACTTTTGTTATTTCATCAGGGTCACTGGTGGTGACCAAAGGCCCCCATGATTTAGCATAAACCACATCAGCATTTTTGAAGCCCTCTTCCATACTATGAACGATATCGAAGCCGGTTTTATACTTCCTGGCTTGTTCACGAGCTTGGTCAACAATCTCTGGCATCAAATCAAATTCTGGGGGATGTGCCAAAACTACATCCAAACCAAATCGCGGCATCTGAAGGATTAAAGATTGCGGAACAGAGATAGGCTTAGAGTAAGAAGACGCATATGCCCACGAGATGACGATCTTCTTACCGCGTAGGTTGCGCCCTTTCTTCTCCCAAATGGTCATCAAATCTGCCAGGCATTGATGCGGATGATACACATCACACTGCATATTCAATACCGGTACACGTGAGGCTTCGGCAACCAGGTTTAAATATTTATTACCGATTCCCCAATCACAATGACGAATAGCAATTCCATCGAAATAACGGCCAAGGATCTCACCGATCTCTTTTTCGGTATCACCATGGGAAATTTGTGTGGTTTGAGATTCAATAAATGCAGCATGACCACCTAATTGAGCCATCCCGGCTTCAAAGCTGCAGCGTGTGCGGGTGCTCGAAAAGAAGAATAACAGCCCCAACACTTTATCTCGCAAATAAGGGTGCGGTTGGTTGAGAGCTCGCTTCATTTTAAGATCAAAAGCAACATCTAAAATGGTTTCAATTTCTTCTTTACTGAAATCAAGGTCGCTGATAAAGTCTCGTCCGCGAAAGTTTGTATTCATACTTTTTTCCTTTGTATTGTGATAGAGGTAAATAAATATTTTTCCGTCTTCTTTAAACCATATAATGTTTTTTAATAATTAATCCTTCGCCCAATGGTTAGTTTGAAGTAACCGGGCAGGAAATAACTGTAAGAAAGGTCAACAGGCGTTTCATCAATGTTCAAAAGTAGGCCAGACAACAACAACAACGTACTTCCACGTTGGATATCTAAAGCCCTGGCAACCGTAGATTGTGCCTGAACAGCACTGATTTCAGCTTTCGATTCAACCAGCGGCGGGTCTGCCACCTCTTTTAGAAGGTCAAGCATCGAGCCTGTAAAGTGTCTTTCAATTATTTTTAAATCAATTACATGCTCAGGGAGGATATCAACCAGGTATGCGGTTGGCGCTCCATCGACGACAATTATCCGCTTAACTTCAATTAACATTCTGTTATGCGTCAACTGCAACTGCGTTGCCTGATTTTCATCAGCAACCACACGCCGAATTTTCAGTGCAGTCATCGATACAGTAAGGTCTACTTTCTTCGCCAAGGTTTCAATGCTTTCCAGAATCTCAAGGCGAGTTTCAATGATGTGCGCTGGTTTTACAACAAAGGTCCCCACACCTTGTCTCCGTCTTAAAAACCCTCGACTTTCAAAGGTGCGCATTCCTTCACGCAGTGTTGCCCGAGAGACACCCAATTCACTGGCGAGCTGTGGCTCGGGTGGTAGCTTTGTCCCCCCAGGAGAAGCTTCAATCAATTCTTCAAGGGTATTTAGTAATTGCAGGTAGGTAGAATTTCCTGGTGTCATCGATAACCATCAAGTCGTAATCAAGATGAGTAGTTTGAATCCAATAATGATTTTTATTTGGTCATACGGTCAATCTGAGAACTAATCAGCGCGTAAAATTCTGTCGCTTTAACCACATCATCCAAACTGACACTGTCTAAATTAGTATGGGCAGTTTCTTCATCACCGGGCCCAAAACCAATCGAAGGGATGCCCGCTTTACCCGCCCAGTAAATTCCATTAGTAGAGAAATTCCATTTGCCAGCTGGTTCCTCCTCGTAGCCTAACCTGTTTCGTACAGCCAACCCTGCCTGAACCAGGGGATGATCTTCATTCAACGCCCAGGCAGGAAAATATTTATCTACAGGAAAAACAAACCCGGTATAGGAGGGTTCATCATAAAATAAGGGTTCAAGGGTAATTTTATCAGTATGTTCTGGGGGTATAAGCGCTTGAACCTGGGCTAAAACCTCTTCTTTTGTCTCGCCAAAGGTCATCCTTCGATCGATATAAATAACCGCTTCATCCGGTACTGCGTTGATCGATGGAGTTTTTACCATCATATCAGAGACCGTAATTTTTCCAGGGCCTAAAAATGGATCATCTCCAAGTTGGGATTCTAAATCGCGAATACCTTCGATGATCGGCAAAAGCAAGTAAATGGCATTAATTCCCAGGTGGTTCGAAGCAGCATGGGCAGAGCGCCCTTTTGCGGTGATTTTAAATTCAATTCTGCCTTTGTGCCCGCGATAAACTTTCATCCTTGTTGGTTCTCCGATGATAACAAAATCTGGTTTTACCTTCGGGTCGGCTTCCACAAAACTATTCGGTGCAATGCCATCGCACCATTCTTCCATATTGCCTAAATAATATGCGGTCCATCCATCCAACAAACCCAGGTCGCGAGCAATTGCCATACCATAGATCATTCCCGGGGTAGAGCCTTTTTCATCACAGGCACCCCTCGCAAATAAAACGCCATTATCAATTTTGCCCTTGAACGGGTCCCACTCCCAAGAATCAGGGTCACCAACGCCAACCGTATCGATATGAGAGTCAAAAACAATTACTCTCTCCCCATCACCAACACGTCCCATGATGTTACCCATCACATCAAACCGAACCTCATCAAACTTGAGTTTGCGCATTTCCTGTGCAATACGTTCGCCAACCGGCCCAATTAAAGATTCGTAACTGGGGATTTTCACAATATCCAGCAAAAATTGGACGATATCTTCACGGCTTTGTTCTACTTTTTCTTGTAGTATTGTTAATAACGTTTGCTGTTCCAATTTTTTTCTGCCTTTTTAATAAAATGGTTTATCTTTAATGTTTTCCTCAATTAGATAAATTGATTAAAGTATCCAGCAGGTGTTTTAATCCTTCCCAAACACTAAACGTTTTGCAGCCCGGTTATGTCGCTCTACCAGGTTCGGCACGTCAACTGTGGTTAATTCACCATCTTTTACAATCGTTTTACCGCCGACGATATTGTAGTCGACCTTCTGTGGTGCACAAAATAAGGCTGCTGCTACCGGGTCGTGCAGGGCGCCTGCATAATCCAGGCGGTTTAGGTTGATCGCAAATAAATCTGCACACTTGCCAACCTCCAGCGACCCAATATCATCACGTCCTAATACGGCTGCCCCACCCCGAGTAGCAATTTCAAGTACCTGCCTGGCAGATAATAAAGGCGGTGCATCCTCCGCAGAGCGCGAAGCACCCTCAATACCTGCGCTTAAACGTGCCAGCAACATTGCCAGCCTCGCTTCACCTAAAAGATGCGAGCTGTCATTACTTGCTGACCCATCCACACCCAGGCCCACACTGACGCCCCTGGTGAGCATCTCTACAATAGGCGCAATCCCCGAGCCTAAGCGCATATTTGACCCCGGGCAATGCGCAATGCCGCAGCCTGTCTTTGCAAATAAATCAATTTCAGCACAGTTCACATGAACACTATGGGCAAACCAAACATCATTGCCAACCCAGCCCACTTCTTGCATATAAGCCACAGGGCGGTGCCCGAACATTTCTAAGCAAAAATCTTCTTCATCGGCTGTTTCTGCTAAATGCGTGTGCAGACGCACCCCATACTCACGGGCTAATAAAGCAGATTGCCGCATCAATTCCGTGGTTACACTGAAGGGTGAACATGGTGCTAATACAACCTGCACCATCGAACCTGGTTTTGGATCGTGATAAGTTTCGATCAAACGTTGGCTATCTTTGAGAATTTCTTCTTCGGTGTCGACAACACTATCTGGGGGCAGCCCACCTGCCGATTCCCCTAAACTCATAGAGCCGCGCGAGGCATGCAATCGCAACCCAACCTCGCCAGCAGCCTGTATTTCATCGTCAAGTTTGGAACCATTCGGGAACAAGTACAGGTGATCAGATGCAGTTGTACAACCAGAAAGAGCCAATTCAGACAATGCGGTTTTCGTAGAGGTGCGAATATCTTCCGGTCGCATCCGTGCCCAAATAGGGTAAAGCGTTACCAGCCAGTTAAACAGGTTGACATCTTGCGCCTTAGGCACTGCTCGCGTTAGGGTTTGATAAAAATGATGATGCGTATTGATGAAACCGGGGAAGACAATGTGCCCTGCTAAGTCGAGCACTTCATCTGCAGTGTCTGGCAAATTTTCAATTGAACCGATACCCGCTACAAAACCATCTTTGATATACAGGTTTGTATGGGCAAGTTCACGGCGCTGGTCATCCATAGTCACCAGCATTTCAATATTTTTGATGAGTAAAGTAGGCATTTTCACCGCCAGGGTTGTGGGATTTGTCTGACAATTATAATTGCAATTCTAACAAACGATAGGCCACCTGTCAATTATCAGGCTTATAGAAAAGTAACATCATTAAATTACTTAGCTACCTCTCTAAATTAAACACCCTTATTCACCTTCTTACTCAAGTTCTTCTTGAATTATATTAATTGCCTCATTAATCGGCACAATCCAGCGCTCACTTTCATGACGACGTTTAAATTCGTAGCCCCCCGACTGCAGAGCTCGTTCAGAGACAGTCACCCGTAGTGGAATTCCAATTAAATCGGCATCGTTAAACTTCACCCCAGGGCTTTCATTTCGATCGTCGTAAAGCGGTTCAACCCCTGCCTCGATTAGCGCATGATAAAGATTGTTGGCAGCAACTTCAACTGATGGATCCTTACTTCCCAACAAAACCAGGTGTACCGGGTAAGGCGTGATGGACTTTGGCCAGATTAGCCCGTGTTTATCATGATGCTCTTCGGCAACACAAGCCAGCAACCTGCCGATACCAATCCCGTAAGAACCCATAATCATAGAGCAAAATTCACCGTTTTCATCTTTGTAACGTGCCCCCATTGCATCGGTATAGCGTGTGCCTAATTTAAAGATGTTCGCTACTTCAACGCCCCTGCTGGCTTTTAATTCACCTCCACAATGCATACACACAACGCCATCTTCTGCCAGGGCAATATCAGCAATAATATCTCCATCATAATCTCTGCCAAAATTTGTATGCAGCAAGTGAAAGCCTTCTTCATTTGCCCCAGCAACCAGGTTGGCAGAACTTAAAATTAAATCATCAACCACCACCCAAACCCGATCACGATCGATCCCAATCGGGGAGGCATACCCGGGGCATGCGCCGCTCGCTTTTATCTCATTGTCAAGAGCTGGTCTTAAGGTTTTAACTTGGCCTTTTTGGTGAACAGCTAACGCATTGATCAATTTGTTCTCATTCAGGTTCGTGTCTCCCCGCAAAACTGCAAAAATTAACTGCGGTCCTCGTCCATCCATTAGCTCAGCCATAAGAAAAACAGCTTTTGCTATACGAGATTCATGAACCTCTAAAAACGCGGCTAAATCCACAATCGATGAGGTGCCTGGCGTGGCAACTTTTTCAATTGGCAACAAGTCTTCAAACTCAGGTTTAGCTTTTTTAAAGACTGCTACCTGGCGATTGGCTGCATAATCACAAGAGTTACAAAAAAACAAAGTATCCTCGCCAATCGGTGTGAGATACATGTATTCATGGGCTGCCGTCCCACCCATCATACCAGTATCAGACCCTACCACTTTAACAGGTAACCTACAGCGAGCAAAAATGCGTAAATAAGCATCGTAATGAGCCTGGTATTGAAGCTCCAGCCCTGCCTGGTTACGATCCACACTGTAACTGTCCAGCATTGTAAATTCTCGCGCCCGGATCAAACCCGCTCTCGGGCGAGGGTCATCTCTAAATTTGATTTGAATCTGGTAAATCAATTGGGGCAATTGACGGTACGAGTGGATCTCCCGCGCTGCTAAATTTGCAACAACTTCTTCATGCGTTATCGCCAAAACCATATCATGCGCATTACGATCTTTAAAGCGTGTCAATTCATCGCCCACATCCGACCAGCGACCAGTACGCTGCCAAATATCTGCTGGGTGAACTACGGGCATGCTCACTTCCTGTCCGCCGATGTTATTCATCTCGTCGCGCATTATGGTTTCAATGCGTGTCATCACTCTTAGCCCCAAGGGCAGATAAGAAAATATACCGGCACCCAATTGACGGATAAATCCAGCTTTTAATAAAAGTTGGTGACTGATGACATCCGCGTCGGCTGGCGCCTCTCGCAGCGTGGTACTAAAAAGATGGCTCATCCGCATTGGTTAGCTCCCTTCTTGCTCAGCACTCTCATCGGCATTAAGGCTGTCCTTTTCGCTTGCAGGCAAGTCAGAAAGATCAACTCGCTCTTCCATGGTCACCGTGCCTCGCAAAAAAGCCCCTTCATCTGTAGAAATCGACTGAACTTTTACGTCACCATACACTCTGCCAGTTGCGCGAATTTCGAGTTTTTCTGCCGTAATGTCACCTTTTACCGTTCCTGCCACAATTACCGTGCCCGCTTTTAATACCTGGCAGGTTACTCGACCTGTCTCGCCGATAATCACCATGCCGCGCACCGCAATTTCACCCTCAAGTGCGCCTTCAATACGAACCCCACCTTTACCCCGCAAGTCACCGTTCCAATGAATACCAGGGCCTAAAACAGAGGTGACCCGTTCGACCGTACTTGAAGGTGATAACACAGCAGGGGTTTTCTTTTTATTAAACATAACCAAATTAACCTTTCTTAGGATTCCTTTGGATCAATTAGATTCTCAATTTACGCGCCATAAAATTACAGGCGAGGTGGCCAAATCGTTCCCGCAGGAACAACTCCGCCGTCGGGCACATCTGCTTTTACGGTAGCTCCATTTCCAATTCGCGCTCGTGCCCCAATATGCACGTTCAGGTTAACGGTTACCTGCATACCAATCAAGGCAGCCTCGCCCACCATCACCCCGCCAGCCAGAGTTGCCCCCGGTGAAAGGTTTACATATGGTGCCAACCGGCAATCATGCGAAACAATCGCCCCTGTATTGATAATGCAGCCAAAGTCAATATTTGTTGATATGCCTATATAAGCAAAGGGAAATATCTGGATGCCATCTGCTAAAATTGCGCTTTGTTCGATAAACGCTGTTTGATGAACAACGGTTGGACAAGCAAAACCAGCTTTCGCTAGCTGAGCGTAGACCTCAAGACGAGCTGGTAAATCGCTAATTCCCCCGACACCATTGACAGCACGCCAGACCCTTTCTTTTGTCAATGCCCCCAGATGGTTCATACCTCCCAATACCGGCAAGCCATCGACCAACGTTTCTGCCGGTATGCCATCGTCAAGAAAACCAACGATCACATCCTTGCACGAAGCTGTAATTAAAGCCGCCAGGGAACGCCCGTGACCGCCAGCACCGTAAATAACCAGACGTTCGTCATCTTTTTGTTGCGCTGCCACCGGGTTAAGAACAACTTTTTGAAGCAGACCTTCCACAATTTGTCGGGTAACAAGAACCCCCTGGGGTAATGAGGAAAGCGATATCCCCTCTGCTAACGCTAAAGCTCTTGCTGGTTCGGTGATGCGTAACCCGTCAGGCATGCTTGCACCTTCTAAAGTGGCTTTTTCGAGGTCCGCCCAGGGGGAGAGCGTTGGGTCCATAGCCTTTGGCGTGTCTCCAATATATGCCAGCGCTTCGCCAGCAGGAATCGTATCACCTTGCTGAAATCGCAAGCCCACCAAATAACCTGCGCTCTCGGCTAAAATTTCTCCAGTTGATTTTGTGGTCTCAATCACCGCAAGAATCTGTTCGCGCTCTACAAAATCGCCTTCTTTGATGCTTAAGGAAACCAAAAGCGCTTCAGGTTCGTTGGGGTTTAACAATGGAATTTTAATCGGGGTTAGTTTTTGTGCCATTTCACACCAGTTCTCTTGCTCGGTTAATAATGTCCGAAACGCCTGGTAAATGCTGGGCTTCAAGATGTGGCGCAGCTGGGATCACGCCATCTTTAGCAGCGACTCTTCCAGCCTGTTTTAGTTGAGCGCCAGAACACGCCACCGTTCGTGCTAACACCTCAGCCCCCCAGCCTAAGGTAAAGGAACCTTCTTCAACTGTCAGCAACGTACCAGTGCGCCTCACTGACTCGTAAAGAGGGCCCAGGTCAAAAGGTGTTAGCTGAGTAGGTATCAAAACCTCACAAAATATCTCATCCTGGTATGCCAGTTGGTAAGCTGCTTCTAAAGCCAGGTGCGCCATGTACCCATAGGCGGTCAGCGTAAGATTGGCGGGCGGAGCGGACTTAAATTTCAATAAATAAAATGGATAATTTTCAACTGAAGATGAAAAATGTGTTTCGAACTCAAATTCAGCCAGATCCTCACTTGTTTTCAGTGGTAACAAATACTGAAGTTTGTTTTCAACAAAAAATACCGGTGCATCATTTTTACAAATTGCCTCAAACAACAAACGCCCAGGTTCTCCCTGCGGGCTTTTACCCGCAAGGTTAAAAGGCGCCAACACCTGAATCCCTGGTATACCCATCACCATTTTCTCGAGCGATTGCGAATGAGTCGGTCCATACCCACGCCACCCCCCCATTGGTGTACGAATGACCACAGGTGTTTGAACACGCTCGTTATACATCGCATTGAATTTCGCAATATGATTGACAATCTGGTCCAGAATTAATGTTGTAAAATCTCCGAACATAATTTCAACCACCGGGCGCAAACCCCTTAACGCCATTCCACCAGCTATCCCGGTGATGCCTGCTTCTGAAATTGGTGAAGTTAGCACCTGGTCTGGGAAAGTTTCTGAAAGCCCACGTGTAACTTTAAAAGCGCCGCCATAAGGATCCAAAAGGTCTTCACCGATCAGAACAACCTGCGGGTCAGTTTCCAAAGCCTGGAATAAGCCGCTATTTAACGAATCAAGCACGGTTCGTGGATTAATCTTTTTCATGCTGCCTCTCATTGCCGTACAATGCTTGTTCGAAGGCCTCTTGAATGGATTTATCAATTTGAGATTTAGCGCGTTCGCGAATTTTCACATCAATTCGCTCAGCATGGATAGCAATCGGATCTCGGTTTTCCCACAGCCATGTTAATTCCTCAGTAGAGCGCGTGTCATCACCTTTTGAATGTGACGCCAACCGCGCAGTAGAAATAATTAACGCCCGGGGAGCACTTTCAGCCCGGACCTGTTTAATCAATTTTCCCGCAAGTGGGTAGATTTCCAAAATATCGCTGCTATCTAATTCAGTTGATGGTATACCAAAAGCTTCAAACCGTTGCACAATACTGCCGGCGATTGATATGTTCGCGGGCGTCGTTTGGGCGATCTGGTTATTCTCTACCACCAGTAAAACCGGCAGGTTCCATAAAGAGATCATGTTTAAACTCTCGTAAACAATCCCCTCACCAAGGGTTCCATCTCCTAAAAAGTCAACTACAATGGCGCCGGTACGCTTACGTTTTTCTGCCAGTGCCATCCCCGCAGCCATTGCCACTGTTCCACCCTGAACACCATTAGAATAAAAATTACGCCAATGGATGTGCTGCGATCCTCCCACCCCACCGCAAACGCCGATGGGTTTGCCCATTAACTCAGCAAATAACGCAACCGGATCACCTCCGTAAGCCAAAAAATGTCCATGACAGCGGTGGTTGCTGACCACGACATCATCGTCGCCCAAGTTAGAAAGCACCCCCACAGCGTTTGCTTCTTGACCGATGCTGGTATGAGCCGTGCCCGAAAAAACACCGGTTTTAAATTGGTCCAACACCAATGAATCGAATTGGCGAATGGCATACATTTTTTGGTAAAGAAGCAAATTAAAATCCATCTACCATCGCCTTCTGTACTACAAACCTCCAAGGAATTGATTTCCAAGGTTCAGGGACAGAATTAATTCCTATTCGAGGGGTCTGTTCAACAAATTGGTCTGAGACGGCTTTACCCGTTTCGAGCCATAAACCGCCGCGTTGATCGCACAAGTCAACGCGATTGAGATCTTTATTGATGGCAAGGGCTTGTGACAATTTTGCGGGGCCATCTGTCCAGCCCTGTTTAAATGCATGGTATGGTCGCAGGTTTGCCATCATGGCAGTACCTTCCAACGGGTAAATCGCACGAATCAACACAGCAGCTGGCGATTTGTCATGGTCGGCAACGATATTGAAAAGCCAGTGCATCCCATAAGTAAAGTATATATACGCGTACCCCGGCGGCCCATACATCACCTCGGTGCGAGGTGTTAGCCCTGCAGAGGCATGGCAGGCTAAATCTTCCTCGCCCTGGTAGGCCTCTGTTTCCACAATTCTCCCTGACATACGCACACCATTCAACTGTCGAACCAGCAGGCAGCCCAACAAGTCACGCGCTACATCAAGGGCGGAACGATTATAGAATGCTCTCGGAATGATATCCATGAGCTTATTTTACTTGAAAAATGTCCCCACGTATCAGCTGCAAAAAAAGAGTTCACAACAGGTCTTTTTTTAAACAATTATAGAGATAATTGTCTACTTTATTAATTTCAACTAAGTCTTATATAAAATTGAATTTATTAACATTATATTATTAAGAAATTATTTATAATGTATGTATTAGTTATCAAATTACTCAGTTCCAACCGAATACCGATAAACAAGCATAATCAAAGGAGGACAATTGAAAGAATCAGGCAATTTTAATTTCTAATATATCTAATTTTATTTATTGAAGAGTTATTGAAAGGGATTAAAAATGAAAAAGAGAAACAAAAATGTTGTCCTGGTTTGTATTGCACTCGGTTTAGTTCTTGTTGGATCACTTTTTGCCAGTTTATTTCATTCCGATTTTGGACGGGTCAACATTACTGAGGTCACATACATAACAGAAGATGGTGCGCGCTTCCATTCATTATTATACGTTCCAGATAGCGCTACCGTAGAAAATCCAGCTCCAGCAGTCATTGCAGCCCATGGTTATAACAATACAGCCGAAGTTCAAACGATCAATGCTGTTGAACTTTCTCGTCGCGGTTATATTGTTATGGCAATAGATCATTACTCTCATGGTGATTCTTCTGCTACCGACCCTCGGGTCAACGAAGGAATCACCGCCGACATGGGCACTTATTCTGCCATACAGTATTTGGGCAGGTTGCCATATGTAGATCGAGAAAACATTGGTTTAATTGGGCATTCCATGGGTGGTGGAACAATTCAAACCGGGGCATTACGAGCGTTCCAAGCTCGAGAAACTGACCCTACAGTCACCGTTCCAAAGGCTGTTGTACCAACTTCTGCGGCGTTTTCTACAGACGCCGATGTTACCAAATTAATTTTCGAGGGTTATCCACTTAATGTAGGTGTGATTTTCTCTCAATTTGATGAGTGGCACGAAAATATGTGGAACGCCTATGTCGGTAAAGACGTAATCAACACGCCAAAAGCCATCGTCGGCATGGGGTTTGAGGGTGCACAATACGACACTTATTATGTTGCTGGTCAAAATACACCTATCGACAGAGCTGCTGCTGTAAATGCAGCCAATAATGGCGAGCTAAGAGTTCTCTTCCAACATAATACAACGCACCCCGGAACGCACTCATCCTTCAAAGCTGCCGGCTGGGCTGTAGATTTCTTTGATATTACTTTAAGGAATGGAAAGGTTACAATTCCACCAACAAACCAAGCGTGGATTTGGAAAGAAGTCTTTACAGGGCTTGCTATGGTGGGGTTCTTCCTCTTTATTGTTCCCTTCACCTTCCTATTGTTAGAGATACCTTATTTCAAAACCATTGTTCGCCCAGTACCTGATGCCCCCTCCGTATGGGTCACGTCTAAGAATCGATTAACTTACTGGATCATTTTCTTGTTGATGTTGCTACCCGCACCACTGCTTTGGAATTGGGCAGTAGGCTATCCAATTGACATTCAAGATATGGGGCGTGCTGTTCCAACTGTTTTGAAGGCAAGCAAATTCTTCTGTTTACCTGCGGTCAATGGCTTGGTGATCATGAATGTTTTGTTGGGGTTAATCATCTTAGTTGCATTCTGGTTGACTTATCAGTTTATTTTCAAGAAGAACAAGGTGACCTATGACCAAATTGGCGTTAAGCTTCCGAAAAAAGAGATCTGTAAAAGCCTGTTTTTAGCTGTTATTGTGTTTCTTGCCGCTTACATGCTGGTGGTGATCATACGATACTTCTTCACAACAGACTTACGGTTCTGGGTTTGGAGCATTCGAGCGCTCATTCCACAAAAATGGCCAACCTTCTTTAAATACTTACCGTTCTTCCTGTTTATTTTCTTAATCACCAGTTTGTCTCTCAACTCCTTTACCAGGGTTCGTGGTGAAAAAGATTGGGTAAATGTTGTCTTAATGATTGTGGCAATGGCTGGCGGTTTAATTATCCTCACCTTAATTGATTACATTACCTTCTTTACAACCGGCCGTAAGCTTTGGATGTATGTACCCTATCCAGCGGGTGCTAATATGACATCTGCCTTAGCTGGCGTATTGGTCTGGGGGGTTGAGTTATTCTTCCCGATCAGTGCCGTATTTGCGTACACGATCTATAAAAAGACGGGTTCGATCTGGCTGGGTGGTTTTATCAACGCCTTAATTGCAACCCTGTTTGCAATTTCAAATACAGTTCATTCGATGGTGAACCTGCTTTAACCGATAAACCTCTACAAACGAAAAGCAGGGTGTTTTTAAACACCCTGCTTTTTATATTTCATTTAATTTCCATTGTTAAATTGAGGGTCTCTTTCCAAAGTGAGGCGAATACCCATCTCCAGCGGAACCAGCGGGATATAAGCTAATTTCGACTTCGCCAGGCTGATATCGGCACACATTCTGGTTACGCCGCTGCCAATACGAATATTATAAACTTCTTCAGGGTCGCCCTTTGTAATATCAACCACAATTTTTGCCAGGTCTCGTACATTGGTTTCAGTGCCGCTCCCTACGTTGATTACCTTTCCATTAACGCCCTGGGCGGTAGACGCCGCCACCAGTGCATTAACCACATCATCAACATACACATAATCACGTGTTTGGTTTGCATCACCATGAAAAACCAGGGTTCCATTTTGTAAAGATTGCCGAATAAAATTAGGGATCACCGGCGGATGTGAAGCTGGAATACGTTGACCTGGGCCATAAGCATTGAAGATGCGCAAACAAACGGTTTCAATCCCCGCTAAAGCCCCAATAGTGCGCAAATACCATTCGGAAGATAACTTCGAAACCGCATATGGAGAGCCAGGATTGGGCATTAATGTTTCAGACAATAGCGATTCTTCTTGTTCACCGTACACAGCTCCTGAAGAGGTTAAAATAACGCGCGGCGTACCTACATCCCGTACCGCTTCCATTAAAGTTACTGTGCCACCAACATTGACCTCGTTATATTCCCCTGGAAACAAAATCGATTCTGGCACAGACACCCGTGCAGCCATATGGTAAACGCAGTCGATATCTTGTAAAAGGGTCCACAGTTTAGGTCGGTCGTTAATATCGCCTCTCGAAAAGTGTATCTCTGGGTCAAGAGGTTCGGGGTTGCCCGTTGAAAGATCATCCAGAACACGCACATGGTGCCCCTGGCGTACCAAACGGTTGCTTAATGCAGTGCCTAAAAAACCAGCACCGCCAGTGATTAGAATGTTCATCGTTGTTCACACCTTTGTTGGGTCATAGTCAAAAAAATAATAGCACAGTCTTCGTTTTGCGGAAAGGGTTAATTTTTTAGTGTTATACCCGTTTGGCTCTACCACTGGAGTCGAGCATTGCAGCAAAGATAAAGGAATCTGGGGTCATTTATAAAGTTGCCTATCATTTTAACTGCAAATTGAAATTTATGAGAATAGTTTTTTCTACTGACGCCATTCGTTTTTGTTTGGGTGGTAAATATTTTGGGTATAATAAAATCATAAAAACCTAAATTCAATTCAACCTCTTTTTATAGAAGTTGTACTGAAGTTCCAGTAGAAGGAGTAATTATGATTGTAACCACAAAGAAACTTTTTGAAGCTGCGTATGGCAAGTATGCCATCGGTGCCTATAACATCAATAACTTAGAGCAAACTGTGGGGTTATTTCGCGGCAACCTCAAGTCTCAGGCACCTTTCATCATCCAAATTAGTAAAGGCGCCCGCTCTTATACCGACAAACTGTTTCTTGAAGGTCTCATCCGCAGCGCAGACGAGATTTATCCCGAGGCAATCTTTGCTGTCCATTTAGACCATGGCGATGAAGAAACCGCCATGGACTGTATTGAATCTGGTTTCTACAGCTCGGTAATGATCGATGCAAGCCATGAAAATTTTGAAACGAATATCGCCATCACCAAACGTGTCGTGGATGCAGCCCATGCAAAAGGCATCGTCGTAGAAGCAGAACTTGGTCAATTGGGTGGTGTAGAAGAACATATCAAAGTAGACGAAGCAGACGCTAAACTTACCGACCCCAAGCAAGCCCGCGAGTTTGTTGAACGCACCGGCTGCGACTCGCTAGCAGTAGCGATCGGCACCAGCCATGGTGCATTTAAATTTTCTGGTTCACAGTCTTTACATTTTGATGTTTTAGCCCAAATCCAACAAGAATTACCCGGCTTTCCCCTGGTGATGCACGGCTCAAGCTCGGTTCCACAGGATGAAGTTGCGCGAATCAATGCTGCCGGTGGCGATTTGGCGGGAGCCAAAGGTGTTGATGCTACGCAGTTCAAACACGCAGCTGAACTTGGCGTAACAAAAATTAATATCGACACAGATGGACGCCTGGTATGGACTCGTGTTCACCGCGAGCTCTTCCGCGATCATCCCGAAATCTTCGATTTGCGTGCGCCTGGTAAAATTTTCATGGAAGCATACGCCGATTTCATCGCCGAGAAAAACGGTTATCTCGGCAGCGAAGGCCAACTCGAAAAAGTTCGCGCCCTGTTAACAGCGTAGGAAGTTGTATGAAACCCGTTGAGATTCGCCCCAACATCTATTGGGTTGGCGTTAACGATCGCCTGACAGACCTATTTGAAGGTTTATGGCCAATTAGCCAGGAAGGTGTTTCTTATAACGCGTATCTGATCCTCGATGAAAAAACCGCCCTGATTGATCTGAGCAAAGAAATATTAACCGATGATTACTTAGCCCAACTCGCTGAGGTTTTCGATATTTCAACCTTGGATTACGTAGTGATCAATCATATGGAACCCGATCACACTGGCGCTATTAATCGAATTTTAGAGCTTGCCCCGTCAGTTAAGATTTTAGGAATGCCCAAAACTGTGACAATGTTGAAAGACTTTTACGGTATCACAGAAAACGTTACCCGTCTGTCAAACGGTGAAGAGCTCTCTCTTGGGAAAAACACATTGCGGTTTGTGTATACACCCTTCGTCCACTGGCCAGAAACAATGATGACCTATGTTGTAGAAGAAAAGATTTTATTCTCTTGCGATGGGTTTGGAAGTTATGGTTTGCTAGATGGCGGCATTTTTGATGATAACTACCCCGACCTGGCGTTTTACGAGACTGAAGGTTTACGTTATTTTTCCAATATCGTGGCTGCGTTTAGCAAATCGGTATTGAGTGCCATCGCAAAGTTAGCCGATACCCCTATTGAGATGATCGCACCTTCTCATGGGTTAATTTGGCGTAAGAACCCGGGCAGAATCGTTGAACTTTACCAAACCTGGTCTGAATACCTGCGTGAGCCCGCAGAAGTTGGCATCACGGTTTTATTTGGCACAATGTATCGCAATACCGAACATGCCCTTAACGCCGCATTAGATGGCATTGCCTCAGAAGGCGTTCCCGTCAAAGTTTTAGATGTCCGAAAAACCCACGTGAGTTATATCCTCCCCCATTTATGGATTCAGCGGGGCGTCCTCGTGGCGGCTCCTACCTACGAAGGTGGGTTATTCCCCCCTGCCATGGATGTGTTAATGATGGCAGAGCGTAAACGAGTGACAAATAAAACAGCAGCCTACCTGGGCAGTTATGCCTGGAGCGGTGGCGGAGAAGCACAATTTACGCAAATGGCCGAGAAAATGAGTTGGCAAGTTTTGCAAAATGTCCCCTTTATAGGCGGCCCAACCGAATCTGATCTTAATCAAGCACGAGAAGTTGGCGTACAGCTTGCCAAAGCTGTAAAGGCAATGACATAGCTTGTTTTCTTGAACAGTTTCAGATTAAAACAGCACCAACCAAGGTTGGTGCTGTTTTAATAATGCATTTGCTCACAGGGTATTTATAACACACGACCTCCATATAAAGGAGCGCTCAAAATAAAGCGTTGGGATACCTGGCAGAATATACTATAATACATCACGAAAGGATGACCAACTCGGTTATCCCACCATTATTTTGGAGTACCACAAATGACTGAAGAACACCCCTCAATTCGCTCAAACTTTATCACCGAGATCATCGATGAACATTTAAGAAACGGTCGTTTTGATCGTGTCCATACTCGTTTCCCTCCCGAGCCAAACGGTTACTTGCATATTGGACATGCCAAATCTATTTGTCTAAATTTTGGTATTGCTAAAGACTATGGCGGATTGACCAATTTGCGCTTTGATGACACCAACCCCATCACAGAAGAGGTTGAATACGTCGAATCCATCCAGGAGGATATCCATTGGCTGGGTTTTGACTGGGAGGACAGGCTTTATTTTGCCTCGGATTATTTTGGACAATTGTATGAATATGCTTTGGAATTGATCAAAATGGGTAAAGCTTATGTCTGTGACCTCTCAGCGGAGGAATTACGCCAATCTCGTGGCACCTTAACTGAACCAGGCACGAATAGCCCTTATCGCGATCGTTCTGTTGAGGAAAACCTTGTCCTGTTTCAAAAGATGAAGGCGGGCGAATTTCCCGATGGGTCGCATACCTTGCGCGCCAAAATCGATATGAGTTCTCCAAACCTAAACATGCGCGACCCCGTTTTATACCGAATTTTACACGCCGAACATCATCGTACGGGCAACACCTGGTGTATTTACCCCATGTACGATTATGCCCACGCCCTTTCTGATTCACTCGAACGAATTACCCATTCGATTTGTACGCTTGAATTTGAAGACCATCGTCCTCTTTATGATTGGTGTTTGGAGACACTCAACGTACACCACTCACAGCAAATCGAGTTTGCCCGTTTAAATTTAACCTACACAGTGATGAGCAAACGCAAGCTCTTGCAGCTAGTGCGTGAAAATTATGTCAACGGTTGGGATGACCCGCGTATGCCAACTTTATCTGGTATGCGGCGGCGAGGCTATACCCCCGAAGCGATCCGCACCTTTGCCGATACGATCGGCGTGGCTAAAGCCAACAGCACAATCGATGTAGAATTATTAGAACATATTTTACGAGATGATTTAAATAGTCATGCCAGGCGAGTGATGGTCGTACTCGAGCCTCTTAAAGTAATCATCGACAATTACCCAGAAGACCAGGAAGAAGTTTTTGATGTGCCTTACTTCCCCGGAGGCTCAGAAGACAGCCCCACCCGCGCTCTGCCCTTCAGTCGAGAGCTGTATATTGAACGTACAGACTTTATGGAAGAACCGCCTAAGAAGTTTTTCCGATTGGCGCCTGGCCGCGAAGTTCGCCTGATGAATGCCTATTACATCACTTGTACCGAGGTGGTTAAAAATGAATTCGGACAAGTTGTTGAGCTGCATTGCACTTACGACCCTGAGTCACGCGGTGGAATGACGCCTGACGGGCGGAAAGTGCGCGGCACAATTCATTGGGTTTCTGCGAAACACGCTCTGAACGCGGAGTTACGGTTATACGACCATTTGTTTACACAACCTAACCCTTACGATGTGCCTGATGGTAGCGATTTTAAAGACACCATCAACCCCGATTCACTCCAAGTTTTGCATGACGCCAAACTGGAGCCCAGTTTACATGATGCTGCAATTGGAAAATCCTTCCAGTTTATGCGCCAGGGATACTTCTGCCTCGATTCAGTCGATTCAAAGCCAGAAAAGCTGGTGTTCAACCGAACCATCTCCTTAGTAGATACTTGGGCGAAGATGCAGTCTGCTTAAACGAATTGCCTTTTGGTCATCAAGCATCTGGTTGTAAAAGACTCTTGTTTTAATAATAAATAAAAGTCACATCACAAACCATTAATGGTATAATGTGATATCTCAAAACAGGGCCCGTAGCTCAGCGGCAGAGCAGGCGGCTCATAACCGCTTGGTCGTAGGT
>CAYPKT010000021.1:0-43277 GCA_964411385.1 uncultured Candidatus Brevefilum sp.
TGAACATGTAGTAGACAACGTTGATTATTCCTACGTACTTAACTGGCGCCCCAACCAGGTTGGTGAAACTATGCAGCTGTGTGGTTTGCGGGTAGCTTATCGCACGCCATAGAAGGGGTTCATATAAAGGCGAAGTTAAACATGAAAACATTACAAAAATATAAACCTTTTGCGTTCCTGTTGTTAATTATTCTCAGCGCACTACTGTTATTCGCGGCAATCTCAGATGTGACAGACACTCTCGCACAAACAATTCAGACTATTGGTTAAGGATCAGCTGAAAGATTTACCGAGAGTGAGGCGTGGATTACCTACTACGACGGAAGTGGAGAAACCCCTAAAAAGATTGCCAATTTTTCCTTTGGCGATGGGCAAGGGTATCAAAGCAAATTAAGTGCGTATAGCGGCCATGTAGTTGATAACATCACATACTCTTATGCTCTAAACTGGCGACCGAACAATTTCGGTAGCAGATTACAGCTTTGTGGAATGCGGGTGGCTTTCCGCCTTCCAAAAGATGGTGGTTTTGATACTACAAATTTTAATTACATTAATATTGCCGGTTCTGCCATTAGGCCGCGCAACAAAACCTCAGTTTATAGGTCGGACCCAAGCGGTAATTGTATTTATCTGGCTGGTGGAAATCCTTCTGATGTTTTTAACATTCATCTCAACATTCCTGATGGCGTCCGTATTGATTATTTACGCGCGTTTTATAACCATCCCACCTTAAATCTAAAAGATGGGGTTTATTTACCGCTTATACTCAATTGAAGTTAGCAATTTTCTATGAGAGGTTTGATCCTCAAATGAAAACCAATTCCTTTGAGTTGCTCTACACATAGGGTTTTCCGATATTTTGTTTTTGTTCGGTCGGGTAAACCTTTTACATAAATTCTCAACACAAACAAGAGGCTGCCCTTGTACGGGGCAGCCTCTAAACTAAATCCAGCTAAACGTTAGGCTTTAACGCTTGATGGTTGGGTAGAAGTATGCAAAATAGGGGTCTAAATTCCAGAAATAAGACTGCCCTGCACCTGGTTTACCGTTGTAATCCACCAGCATAATCCCTTGAACGTCGTGTATTTTAAAGGCATACCAGTCATTGATCATGAACAACAAACTTTCTTCCGTGTGGAAGGGGGCGTCATCAGTTAGTAACCATAGGAATGGGTCCGTCATGATGTCCCAGCTGGCATAACCAGCATAGTCCATACCATCTCCCCAGTCAAAACTGGCAACTTCATATTCGAATTCATCAAGCACCCATTGCCAACCTGCCGGCAAATACCATTCCTGGAAGCCCGAGTTAAAATCGGCATAAATAGTATAAGGGCTGCCTAAATCAACGTCACCAGTGTCCAGGTCTACCTGAACGACTATCCACATATTATCGTCATCCCCGCCAGAAAGAGCACCATAGTTATAGTTGAAATTGACGACATTCCCATACGGCGAATAGATGTACAGGTCGACTTCACTAAAATGTGGTTGGTTTGTGTGTACACCGCCCCACATGGCAAAGCCGGGCATGATGATATTGCCATAGGGGGTATAGCCGCCCCAGTCTATGCCGACATACCTCAAGTCAGCTGCCGGAAACATGTCAGGGTCTTCCTCTGAAACAAGCGAAACCGGAAAAGCGTACAAATCTGATTCCACTGGTCCTTCATGGCTGAAATCAACCCAACCAATGTCATTGATCTCGAAGCGATTATTCACTTCTTCTTCGATCAAGGTTGCGTATGGTCTGGGAACAAAATAGAAGGGGATCCTAAGCGTTTCTGCATCCGATGCAAAAGTAACAAACCCGTAATACTCTTCCATCCCGCCAAATTCAATTGGCAATTTAGAAGCCTCTAAATCAAGGGTGACATCAACGCTGGCAACTCCATGGGCTGGGACAGTAATAGTTGTGGTCTCAGGCGTTAATGTCGCACCTACACTCATCGATGTAAAGTTTGCACCGATATTAAAAGAAAGGTCTTCATCACTGTCGTTGCGTAATGTAATGGTTTGGGTGTCTGAATAATCCTCATCAATTTCAATCAATCCCCACGGCAGGCTGACTAATTTTAAGTCAGCATAGGCCACGACCTGGGTAGCCACCGATTTCAATGCATCCACACGCCCAGCACCCTGTCGGGGGATCTGTCGGCTGGCAGCATTTGCTAAATCCACCGCTGTATTCATCATGGCAGCCTTTACATGAACCGGGTCCCATCCAGGATGTGCCTCTTTAATGAGCGCTGCTACGCCGGCAATATGCGGCGCTGCCATCGAGGTTCCACTCATGCTTACCCCTGCGTCGCCACCACCCACTTCAGCAGCAAATATCGATACGCCAGGAGCGGTTACTTCAGGTTTTAACTTAGAATCAAAACCACGCGGTCCACGAGAAGAGAAAGAAGCAATTGTATCAACGGCGTCAGGTGATGGGAAGGTTTTAACTTTTGAATCAGGTCCTATTGTAATTTCAACAGGTGCCAAGCCCTTCAGCAGGTTCCCATCCGACTGCAAAATCGATCCAGCAGGGAGCAACGACACTGAGTCATCGGTATTCATAGATATTATTCCAGCGGCGTTGTTGTAAATAATCGCTGCCACGGCGCCCAGTTCGGCTGCATTGTCCACTTTTTCAAAGAAGCTGCAGGTTCCTCGTTTAATTAAAGCAATCTTTCCATCCAGTTCATCACCTGCAAGGCCTCCGATGTCACATAATTCTTCAGAAGGATTAAACCCATCTATTCTTGCCAAATCCGCGGTAATGGTTGCTGTAAAGGGGTTCATTGATGAAGTAGTGTATGGAATATCTCCGCCAGAATAGGTTAAATATGGTGAAGTCTGAAAACCAGTTGTTGAAGCAGCCACAGAAATGGCCGAATCACCCGTTGATGGTGAACCAGCAATGTAAGAAGAGTTTCCAGCGTTACCAGCTGAAGCCGCCACAACCACGCCAATCGAAACAGCATTTTCTACAGCAATGTATTCAGGGTCATCTGGGTCAGCAGGGCCCCAATCAGAGCCCAACGACATATTGATCACATCAACAGGTTCGCCAAGGTGACCTAACCCATTCGGATCCATGGCCCACTCAATCGCAGGCACAACCAACGAAGTTGAACCACTTTGACCAAACACCTTCAAAGCGTACAGTAAAGCATCTGGTGCAACACCTGGTCCAAAGCCAGCGTCAACGCCAGCAGCTGTTGAAGACACATGGGTTCCATGACCATGTTGATCCAACGGGTCGTCATCTGGAACAGGGATCGGGCTGCCTGTATTGCCGCCAGCATCATAATTACTGCCGGCAAAATCATATCCGCCAATCACTTTTGCTGTAGGGAAACTGCCAGGTTCAACTATGTCAGGGTCATTATTTGCATAATCATCGGGGTCGCCCGAACCATCGAGCATCGCATGAGTATAGTCGATCCCTGTGTCAATCACCGCAATTGTCACGCCTTTTCCGGTATAACCTCCATTGTAAGTCCACACATCATCCGCATTAATTAAGGGGATGCTTGCGCCTACAGTAGGTTCATATTGCCTGGCTTGTCTGACTGATTTCACCCCTGGTAAGGAGCGAATTTCGTTGATCGTGTTAGCCGGAACCTGGAGCATAAAGCCGTTTAGCACTTTTGTGAAGCCATAAATGTATTTGATCTCAGCGCGTCCCGCCATGATCTCAACCAATATCGCAGCCTGGTCTGCTTCAAGTTCTTTGACATAGCCAGGCTGGTCGTCTCGAGAAAGCCCATCCGCTTTTACATGTTCGATTAACGAAGGTTTTTCAAGGCTAACAATCACATCGACAGGGTAGGTGGTCAAGTCTAACATGGCATGGGGAATAGGGCCCTGATGCTTGCTTAGAAATTCCTCAATCGTCATGCCTTTTTCAAAGGCATCCAATATCTCTTGAGGCAGCAATTCGAGCTCTGGTCGGTTTGGCTTTTCCCATCCTTCTGGCACCTCACGAGAAACTCGCTTATTGTTGACTTGCGCAAGGACAGGCGTAGCAATTAAACTTAACAATAAGGCAAAAACAAATATTCTAAGTAATTTCTTTTTCATGTTATTTCTCCATTTAAACAAACAAAACTTCAAAGACTCTCGCCACAATCATAAAAATCAATAAACACCTCCTTGCTTTATTTCTTATTTTTGAATGTTTACATTTTACCCAACTGTAGATACAGAGATTTAAATTCATATAGAGCAAGTACTGACGATTACCAAATCCAAGGGGTTATTTATTTGATGGTCATCCCGCTCAAAAGATAAATAAAATTATTTTCCAGTTTGTAACATCAATTATAACAGAATATTTAATATTCTAATTAATTTAAAGTATAAATTTTGGTTTTCTTAAGTCTTTCAATGGTTCAATAGCTTAATGTTTAACTTTTTATCTGTTTACATCGCCAAACAAATTACGTTTCTTTAACCAAAAGAGAGCCACATCTTAAAAGTAGTTATTATTTGTTTTTAAAGTTAATTCTTCATCACTTTCAATTCTCAATTCACCTTGTTAGTAGAACAATTGGCTTGTATTTTTTAAAAGGCTGCTTTTTCAAGCAGCCTTTATTTATTGAATAAAATTATCGTTTAGCGTTTACCAATTGGCATAAAGATTCTGCCGTAAGGATTAACCGTAATGTAAACCGTGGCCGTATCGAGGAATTCAGAATCACCCTCGCGATATTTTGGCCACCCAATGAGGTTGTAAACGAAACTGTCTTCGCCAAAGAACCCAGGGTCCGGTGTATAAACAAAAGATCCATCTTCTTCGAGTTCCAAAGTACCGAATTTGGGACCTTCTCTAAGGTCAGTAACCAGAGTATCAGCCGGGTTCGGATCCGAATCATTTTCAAGGATGCCCGGAACAGAGACAACCAATGGCGTGTTAAGATCCGTAACAAAGAAGTCATCGTTTGCTGTCGGCGCAATATTATACTTTTCAATTGTGATGTGCACGGTTGCAACATTACTTTCAACATAACCATTGGCAGCTTTGAAAGTGAAGCTGTCCTCGCCAAACCATCCATCCTCAGGGATATAGGTCAATTCGGGCAAGTCATCCCCTTCATACACAAGTACGCCATGGTCAGGATCAGAAAGGATGTCGTATGCCAATACGTCATCATTATCCATTGTCACCACCAAGGCAATGTCTAACGAGTTATCTTGCAGGCCATTAACCCATTGATCTACAGCCACAGGCACACCTGTAATTTCAAGAGGCCAGTAATAAACTTGACCAATGCCAGGCTTTCCGAAAAAGTCACGCAGCATAACGCCTTGAATCGAGCTGGCATCGTAAGCGTACCAGTCTGGAACTTCAAACTCTAGCGTTACCTCTTCGTCAAATGGTGTTGCTTTAGAAAGTGACCATGCAAAGGGGCTTTTTGACATATCGAAACTAGCGGCACCGCCGTAGTCTTCATTCTCGTAGGCATCGTAAGAAAACACCTCGTAATCAAAGACATCAACAATACCTTGCGTCGCTTTCGGTAAGCGCCATTGCTGGTAGCCAGTATTGAAATCTGCAACGATGTTGTATGAGCTGCCAAGCCTCAACGTTCCGGTGTCAAGGTCAAGTTGCACAACTTGCCAGGTGTTATTTTCAGCAGAACGACCATTCCATGCTGGGTTGTAGTTGAAGTTTACATAATTTTTGGTAGGCCCATAAATATATAAATTAATCTCATTAAAGTAAGGCTGAATATTATGGACAGGACCCCACATAGCAAAGGATACGTAAATATCATTACCAATGCTCTCAACACCGGCTAAACGCAGGTCGCCCATAGGCATTACATCTGGGTTTTCAGGTGAAACAATCGCAACTGGTGATGCCGATAAGTTAGACGCCAAAGGCCCTGTGTGCAGTAGATCAACAAACCCACTGTCGTTATTAAAGCTGAAGGTGGTCTTACTGTCGAGTTCCACCAGCTCTGTATATGGCCTGGGTGTAAAATAGAATGGGATCCTAAGGGATTTAGCGGTGGAAGTAAAAGTAACGTACCCATAGTATTCTTCCAGCGCATTATTGAAGGTGGCTGGCATCAGCTCGGCTACCAGGTCGAGCGTCACGTCAACTGTCGCTGTTCCCTTTGCAGGAACGGTAACCGTCGGTGCCGATGGAACTAACGTTGCACCTGCTTGGGTAGCGGAAGTAAATTTTGCGTTGACTTTCAAGGTGACATCCGCATCGCTTAAGTTTTGCAAGGTGATCGTTTGAGTATCGGTGTAATCTTCATCCATTTCAATCAACGCCCAGGGTAAGCTCACCAGTTTTGGATCTGCATAAACAAGCAAGTCTGCAAATACCGATTCATAAGCATCAACTCGTCCGGCACCTTGCCGTGGAACTTGGATACCATTTGCATCACCTAAATCAAGAGCGGTATTCATCATCGCAGCCTTGTGCTGTAAAAAGGTCCAATCGGGATGTGCCTCTTTCATTAAGGCTGCTACACCGGCAATATGGGGTGTCGCCATCGAAGTACCACTCATTCCAACAGTTCGGTTACCTGTACCGCGACTTGCAGACGCAATAGAAGACCCAGGAGCTGTTATCTCAGGCTTTAGTTTAGAATCATAACCGCGCGGTCCACGTGAAGAAAACGAAGCAATTGAGCCGGGCTGGCTAAAGGATTTAGTCGTCGCATCCGGTCCAACAGAAACTTCGATGGGGGCAAGGCTTTTTAGAAACTCGCCATCAGCAATCCTAAGAGAACCAGCAGAGAAAGGTTCTGCGCCCGCTGTTGTAGCAATGTTAAAAGTCCCTACGGAATGGTTATAAATTAAAGCAGCAACTGCACCTAATGACTTCGCATTGTTCATTTGAACAATATTCGTACAACTGGCACGTTTAATTAAAGCAATCGCACCATCAAGTTCATCGCCATCTAATTCCAACCCATCAAGCGAGCACAATTCACCTGAAGGGTCAAAAGTTTCAACATCAATCAATTGAGCAGTAACCTTTGACGTAAAAGTATAGCGGCTGGTAGCTTTCGTATAAGGGATAAACTTTTCAACCTCATTTACCAAATAAGTAAGGTACGGTAAATTCGAAAAGCCACCAGTATTGGATGCAGCAACTGAAATGGAAGAATCGGCTGACGAAGGTGAACCAAGAATATAGGAATAATTACCAGCATTACCAGCTGCAGAGGCAACAACAATCCCAATCGAGCTGGCTGCTTCAACAATCAAGTATTCAGGGTCATCTGGGTCAGCTGGTCCCCAGTCAGAACCCAAGGACATATTGATTACATCCAAATGGTCTGAAATATCACCATCACCATTAGGGTCGATACACCATTCAATGGCTGCGGTAACTACATCTGTCGAACCGCCTCTACCAAACACCTTAAGGGCATATAGCAACGAATCGGGGGCAACACCACCACGAATCGTACCCAAGGGTAGTCCCCCTGTAATCCCTGCGACATGAGTTCCATGTGCAACACTAACATATTCATCCATTGGGTTTGGATCAGGCACAGGGATCGAATCTGGGTCTTCAGCATCGTAAAATGAGCCAACGAAGTCCCATCCTCCAATAACCTTCGCATTAGGGAAGAGTGCCGGATCGACCACTTCTTGGTCAATACCTCGATAGTCATTTACATCACCAGAGCCACCTAACATAGCGTGTGTGTAATCAATGCCGGTGTCAATAATTGCAACCGTAACACCTTCTCCAGTATAACCAGTTTCAGCTTCCCACACTTCAGTTCCGCGAATCCAATCCACACTTTTTGAAAGTTGAGGTGTGTATTTTCGGGCTTGTTTGACTGATTTTACACTGGGCATTGAACGGAGTTCATTGACCATTTTTCCGGGTACGTTCAGCATCAAAGCGTTCAAGCCCTTAGTATAGCTAAAGATTTGAGTCACATTATTGCTCTCTCGTCCAGCTGTAACCTGGCTTAAAAAGGCTTCTTGATCGCCTTCCAGTTCCGCAACATAGCCTTGTTGATCAACACGACCAAGCTCGCCACCATTCATATGCTCAATCAAAGAGGGTTTTTCGAACTGAACAATGACATTTATGTTGTAATCAACAAAGTCCAAAAGCGCATTCGGAATTGGGCCTTTGTGTTCTGCCAAAAACTCCTCAACAGTCATCTCTTCGCCATATGCATCAAGAATCTCTTCAGGAAGCAATTCAAATCCATCATCAGGGAGTTCTGACTCTTGCATCGACGCTTTACCTGCAAATTCAGCATTTACGTGCGCAGCAGCCGGTGGAATTAGGAAGCTCAACAGTAAAAATAAGGTAAAAATTCTCACAATTGATTTTTTCATCTTTTAATCTCCATTATTTCAAATTTAACTAACACACAATCAAAATACCATTTTCTCACTAAGCGCCTCCTTCGTTTCATCACATAATTAGCCAGTCAAGTTTCATATTCAACACCTTTAACTACCTACTTAAACATATATAACCGAAATGAGTTTCTTATAACCGAAAAAAGTTTTCTACCTTCTAAATATTATTTATAAATATTTTCTTAATTAGTGATAAGTAAATGGGCAACTGACCATCTTAAGATTATTGTAACAGAAACTTTATTGACTTAAGTAAAGAGTACCTTAAGAATCTGAAAACGTTAACATTATTTTAATGTGTTTATGAAGGTTTCACGGTTTACGCTTAATTATTATTAATTGTATTTTATAAATTTTCCACCCTTTTTTTCGTTGAATTACTTTGAATTATTCGTTATCAAATCCAAGTAATTCCGCGGCAATCAACACCGCATCTCTAACAAAAAATGAACAAGGTGTTGGATTTATTTTTTCTCCCGGCTTGCTGCTATTCTTTTCAAGTAAACCTGGGCAAGTAAGATCACCGTGTTCGGTTAAAAATCGCGTAATAAAGATTTGCGTTAAAGTTCTGCAAGCTTCTTTCTCTACGACGTCGCCTGTTATGGTCCCTCGTGCCAAGCCAATTGCCATAATTGCCCCACTAACAGCCCCACATACCTGCCCACTTTTTGCAATGCCGCCACCAAAGGGTGTAGCTATCTTCAAAGCCATTTCTCGGCTCAACCCAAAATGACCAACAAAAGGGACTAAAGAGGACTGGGCACAATTAAAATTATTAAATAAGTGTAGGGCTTCTGCTGCTAAATCATTACGTGTTGTCATGGTAAAATTGATCGTTTATAAATCCTTCGTATTTTCAGTTATCAGGAATTGTTCCACTTCCTCACGGCGCGGTAACGAAGGTTGCGCACCCCGCCGGGTGACTGCAATTGCGCCAGCTGCCATTGCAAAACGGATTGCGTTTGTGATGGATTCATTTTCTGCCAGCAGCGTAGCAAAAGCGCCGTTAAATGCATCACCAGCTGCAGTTGTATCAACTGCAGTCACCTTATGGGCAGAAAAATATAATTCTTGCGTTTCGTTGACCAAATATGCACCATCGGACCCTAAAGTTACCAAAACGTTTTTCACACCCTTTTCTAACAAAACGCGAGCTCCTTTTTCAATTTCTTTTTCGCCAGAGATCAACCGCAATTCATTCTCATTAGGGGTCATCACATCGATATTTGCTAATAATGTTGCAGGCAGGAGTTGGGCTGGTGCTGGGTTAAGCACAACTTTTACCTGGTTTGCTTTTGCCAATTCGACAGCAGCAGTTACAACTTCTAATGGACATTCAAGTTGAACCAAAAGTAAATCCACCTCAGAGAATATGTCTCCAGCCTTATTGACGTCGTCAACAGTAACCTGCATATTAGCACCCGAAGCAACCACAATACTATTTTCACCATCAGCTGCCACCGCAATCATAGCAATTCCCGTTGAAGCGCTGGGGTCTTTAGTCACATAGGCGGTCTTGATATTGTCTGTCACTAAATTTTGGATAAGCGTATCACCAAAACCATCATTGCCAACACGACCAACCATGCGAACCTCTGCACCCATACGAGCTGCAGCCACAGCCTGGTTCGCACCTTTTCCGCCTGGGAAGGTTTCAAAATCCCCCCCTAAAACCGTTTCACCTGGCAATGGTGAGTGGGGAACGCGCACAACCAAATCCATATTAATACTACCAACAATAAGAATTTTTGCCATTTGTTTTTCTTTCTCACAATTGATTGAGTGTAGATAAATATACTCAGGTTATCATACCAGATAATAAAATTTTTTAGCGAATAAAACCATTATAATTAACTTAATCAAAAGATCTTTAAGGAGGTTTATTATGGTCGAAAATCAACACACATTCACCGGGTTTTCAAGCCTAACAACAAGCGAGGATGGGCTAATCTTTCGAGACCTTAATAAAAACGGTGTCCTGGATATTTATGAAGACCCACGTCAACCAGTTGAAGATCGGGTAGAAGATTTATTAAGCCAGATGACTTTAGAAGAAAAAGCCGGCACTTTATTTATCAATGGGGCGGTTGTCAACCCCGACGGCTCAATCGACGAACTCACCATCCCTGGGCAATTTGGAATGCCTGCAAAATCCCAAATAGAAGCTCAAAAAATGAATCACTTTAACATGTGGGAAGCACCTGAAGCGCCGATGATTGTCCGCTGGCATAACAATCTGCAGCAGTTAGCCGAAGAAACAAGGTTGGGCATCCCCATTACGCTTGCTTCAGACCCGCGCAACCATTTCAGTCGTGCCATCTACGAGATGGCAGCACAAGACTTCTCACAATGGTGCCAGCCTCTCGGTTTTGGCGCCATCGGAGATCCACAACTGGTAAAGCAGTTCGCAGATATCGCCCGTCGCGAATATCTGGCAGTTGGGATCCGGGTAGCATTACACCCCCAAATTGATTTAGCCACGGAACCGCGTTGGTCGCGTATCGCTGGAACTTTTGGTGAGGATGCACAGCTTACTGCCCGCCTGGCAGAAGCTTACATCATGGGCTTTCAAGGTGAGGTGCTTGGTGCCCATAGTGTTGCCTGTATGGCTAAGCACTTTCCGGGTGGTGGACCTCAAGCTGAAGGGTTAGACTCTCACTTCCCCTTCCACAAGGGACAAATTTACCCAGGCAATCATTTTGATTATCACCTGATACCATTTGAAGCAGCCCTTAGAGCCAATACCGCAGCTATCATGCCCTATTATGGTATTCCTGTTGGCCAAACGGATGAAGACATCGCCATGGGGTTCAACCAGGATATCATCACCGGGTTGTTACGCGAAAAATACCATTACGATGGCCTGGTGTGTACCGATTGGGGTTTAATTACGGATGTGGTCACGCCAAAATTTACCTGGCCTGCACGAGCTTGGGGTGTTGAAGAGCTCAGTGAAGTAGAACGAACAGCCAAGATCATCAACGCTGGTTGCGATATGTTCGGCGGAGAAAGCTGCCCCCAATACCTGGTGGCAGCCGTTAATGATGGGCTCGTCTCAACCGAACGCTTAAATCAGGCCGTCAGACGTTCACTGAAATTGAAATTCCGGTTAGGTCTGTTCGATAACCCCTTTGTTGACCCAACTTTGGTAGGGCAGGTTTTCTACGACCCCACATCCCTTGCGTTAGGGCTTGCAGCCCAATCAAAAGCAATCACCCTATTAAAGAATGAAAAATATATTTTACCTTTGCAAAGTTCGTTAAAAATATATGTCGAAAATATCGATCGTGAAATTGCCGGTAAGTACACAGAGCTAACAACAACACCCGAAGATGCGGATATCACCATCCTTCGACTGAGCACACCCTGGCAGTCCGTCGATACCGATATCCCTTTTGCACGCGGCTTTCACCATGGTGATCTGGACTTCAAAGCCGAAGAGAAAGCTAAGATCCTTCACCTTATGAGAACCAGGCCAACAGTTGTGATCATCGAACTGGATCGCCCAGCAGTAATCCCTGAAATTGCCACCAATGCTGCAGCGCTTTTAGCAGATTTTGGCGCCAGCGATAAGGCTGTGTTAGATGTGGTATTCGGAAAAGTCGCACCCCAGGGCCGGTTGCCCTTTGAGTTGCCCTCTTCAATGGACGCTGTTCGTGCCCAGTTTCCTGATGTCCCTTATGATTCAGCCAACCCACTGTATCACTTCGGCTTTGGGCTAGATTATTGAAAATAGGAAAAGAAAAAAAAAGCCTTGCCAGCATTAAAGCTTTATTTAGCATTCATTACTGCGATTATAATATTTCGTGCAATTTTTTAATCTATCCTGTTTCAATGGTAAAATAGACCCGAAACTAACCAACCCCATTTACCTGCCTAATCAATTGATTAGGCGGCATAGAAAGAGGATTTATGACACACCCATTCCCTGACGAAAATGAACTCCGAGAGTTGCTTTCAAAGGCTGAAAAACCCTCCGCAGATGCGATGAAAGCACACGCTTTTTATCGCGGTAAAATGTCCACCTTACCGAAATGCCCCGTAAGGGGTATGGATGATTTCTCAATTTGGTATTCACCAGGCGTGGCTGCTCCTTGTCTGGCTATAGCAGAAAACCCAGAAAGAGTTTACGAGATGACCAATAAGGGCAATACGATTGCCGTCATAAGCGATGGTTCGCGCGTCCTCGGTTTAGGCGATATCGGCCCTAAAGCTGGCTTACCAGTGATGGAAGGCAAATCGATGCTGTTTAAATACCTCGGCGGTGTGGATGCCGTTCCTATTATGTTAGATATCGACAGCACCGAAGCCTTTATCGAGACGGTTTTACGTTTACAACCTGGCTTTGGTGGGATCAACCTGGAAGACATCTCTAAGCCTAAATGCTTCACGATTTTAGATCAACTAAGAGAACGAGCAGAAATCCCCATTTGGCATGACGACCAGCAAGGCACTGCAACCGTCACCCTGGCTGGTTTAATCAACGCTCTTAAGGTTGTCGGCAAAGACAAGGGTGAAATTCGCCTTGCGTTGCTTGGTGCAGGTGCTGCCAGCATTGCCTGCGCACGATTGATGTTTGCCTGGGGCGTAGACCCAGCAAAAACGGTACTTGTCGATGCCAAGGGCACCCTTGGCAAGTTTCGTGCAGACCTTGACCCGTCTACACCTGCATACGAGCTTAGCCAAATCACAAACCCTGAAGAAAAACGCGGTGGCATCCAAGAAGCCATGGAAGGCGCAGATGTCGTCATCGCCTATACCATGCCTGGCCCTGGCGTAATCCTACCTGAGTGGGTTAAAAACATGGCACCCGATCCAATTGTTTTCGCCTGTGCCAACCCGGTTCCTGAAATCTGGCCTTGGGAGGCAAAAGCTGCTGGTGCAGCTGTCGTCGCCACGGGTCGCTCAGATTTCTCTAACCAGGTTAATAATTCGTTGTGCTTCCCGGCCATCTTTCGAGGAACATTAGATGTGCGTGCTCGCTCAATTTCAGATGAGATGTGTTTTGCAGCCGCCACAGCCCTGGCAGATTACGGGTTAGATAATTTAGACGCGGACCACATCCTCCCTGATATGACCGACATGGAAATCTTTCCGCTCCAAGCTGCAGCTGTGGGAATGCAAGCTCAGGCAGAGGGGCTCGCCCAAATTAAAATGACCCATGAACAACTGCTCGATCGAGCAGATGAAATGATTAGCGCTGCACAAGCCGCCACTCGGATTCTGATGGACGAAGGCTGTATCCCCCCCTTCCCTGAAGATTAAGTAAAAATATATCAATGCGCAAAATGCCTGTAAACACCAATTGAGGTCTCATTCGAAGAGAGATAAAAAGCCATGCCCCGTCCTGATTTAACCTTTTTTTGTGAGCTGGAACCTGAGCCTTTATCAAAGCTCTTTGACGGCCGCTTTGTGATTGACGATCTTAAAAGCTTAGATGCCACCCTTAGCCTGGGGATCCTCGACTTTTCAAGTCAACGTGCTGAGCTTGTTAAACGCCTTAACAAAGCGGGCGTTCCCGTTATTGCCTGGTTGTTGCTGCCAGAAGAAGATGGTTACTGGTTCAACCTTGACAACTATGCGAAGGCAGCCGCCAGGTATGCAGATTTCAAAACTTGGACAGTCGAACACAATTTGGGTTGGGTCGGGATTGGCCTGGATATCGAAACCGACATTAATGATATGCGCACCATGCTTTCAGCAGAGGCAGATCAAACCTTCGCAAAAAATATAATCCGAAAGTTTTTCGATAAGCAACGCCTTGTACGGGCTCAACGCAACTATCAAGCCCTGGTTGAATCAATCCATGCCGATGACTACCCCGTTGAGATCTATCACCTGCCATTAATTATTGATGAACGTCGTGCTCGATCGACGGTTTTGCAGCGTGTTCTTAGCCTGGTCGATCTAAAAGCCGATCGTGAAGTCCTCATGCTGTACTCCAGCTTCTTAGATGAAGACGGTGATGCTATGCTATGGAGCTATGCATCACAAGCCGATTCGGTGGGTATCGGTATTACAGGCGGGGGTGTAAAATTACCGGATAATTTTAGCTTAAAACCTTTAAGCTGGGAACAATTCAGTCGCGACCTGCGCTACTGTGTGATGCAAAACAAACCCATTCACATCTTTAGCTTGGAAGGTTGTGCTGAACAGAATTATCTTTCAAAGCTTAACACCTTCGATTGGAACCAGCCAGTTACACCACCAAAGAAAGCGAACCAAATCCGGTTTCTTCGCACATTTTTCACCACGCTACTATGGATAATTGAACGCCCATGGGTAATTTTGATTGGAATAGCATCCATTTTGAGCTTAAGTTACCTTTTCAAAAAGTCAGAGGTGAATGAATAAATCAACATATCTGGTTTATATTTTCCCCAAAAGGTAGCAAAATTTTAATAGCATCCGCTCTATCTGTAAGGCAAGGGCGGATGTTTTTTAACAGTTATATCTTAAAACCCAATTCTTCTTTTTCTAAAATAAGAAATAGACTTAACCAGCTGAAAAATATAAAGGGGTTATTATTTTCAATAAATAGTGTATAATCCTTTTTGTTGCATCATCAACCAGGTTTTCACCTGCAAAGAATAAAATACATATAGAAAGATGGTTTTTTATGGAAAAACAAAAATTGCCAATTGTTAGCATTATCCTTTTCGTTTTATCAGGGTTACTTTTAATTTTTACCGTTTGGGCAGCCACCAATTCGTTCAAATACATCGGCGAAATGGTTTCTATGGGGCAAATCGTGGTTAAAGATGTTCTTTTTGATATTATCAGCTTCCACATGAACAGCTTTGGTCAATATTTAGTTTATGCTGTTTTACTATTTGCAGCCGGTTGGGTTGTTTATTTGATAGAATCTCCTGAAGAAATTGTCGTCAACTTTGAAGATGATGTCAATGGAACAGAAGGTGAGACCCTTGAAGGGTTAATCGAAGAGATTCAGGCAGAGGTTGATGCCACCGATGCAATCGACGAAGAAGTAGAATAAGTTTTATTCGAAACAAATTAAATTAGCTCAAACAATAAGAATTAAATAATTACAGCGCCCTAATTTAAACTGCACAGGACGCTGTTTTTTTTAAATTAATAATTACTCATAAAGTTCTTCAATCTGTTATTCTTCCATTGAAGACAAGTGTTCTGCTAAGGTTTGTTTCTTTTCATGGTGCATGATGAGCACCTTCTGTTGAACTTCTTTCAGGTAAGTGCTATGTAAAGGGTAAGCCATCAATAACAATGCCCCTAATAAACATGCCACCCCGGGAATAACACCGCTAAATACTTTGATCCCCATAATTGCACTAGAGGGTTGGTTTAAAATTGTTTCACCCATCTGCGAAGCACGAGTGATAAAATTTGTTTTCTCCAGGATGAAAGGAATAATCCAAATTGCGATGGATTGCGCAGGTTTAGTAATCAGCGCGTTTACACCAAAAAATGCGCCTTCTCGCCTGACACCAGAACGCACTTCATCCTCATCCGATACCTGGGCAAATAAAACGTTGGTTAATGTTTGCGGCCCTGAAAGCCCTAACCCAGCAATGGCAATACACACCGGGATCAAAAAAGGTGGCACAACCGCAATTGCAATCAATGCAACGCCTGCCACCAATAATAATACCTGTTGAGAAGCCACCACCCCTAACCGCTTACGAAATACACTCGTTAATGGAATTCCAACAATTAAGGGCACAAACAAACAAGCCAACAGTAAAATCGCAGGCCATCCCAACACATAATCTGCCAGGTAAAAGATTGACCCCAACAAGAGGGAGCTCATTAAGATCGACATGAAATTCGCCGCCACTAAAACTATGAAGGATTTACTGGTAAAGGTAAATTTGATAGCATCCCAAAATGGAAGCGGATCATCAACCACGGTAAATTCAGGGCGTTCTTTTACTTTGTACGTAGTTATCATAATTAGCACCATGCTCACTAAACCTACGATAATCATCGCAATATACATGGGGGCGAAGGAATCACTAGCGGTTTTAGGGCGAACAAGGTCAGGAATTAAAAATCCTAATAAAGTGCCCAACATCCCAAATAGCGAGCTCGAAATTTGCAGGTCGTTGCGCTGCGCATCCGATTCTGTTACCTCGGGCAGCAAAGCAGAATATACCAAGCCGATGATCGTATAAAAGGTATCGTAAAGCAGCATGGTCACCAACATCCACCAAAACAGGGTTTGTTGCCCTGCCTGGGGTGGTGCAAACCAAACTAAAATAAAGGTTAATGCTAAAAATGGAGCTGTAAAGCGCATGTAAGGGATGCGCCGTCCGTGTTTCGACCGAGTCCGATCGGTAATGTAACCAAATAAGGGGTCGTTAAAGGCATTCCACAGGGCGTAAATTGTGGCTGCTATTCCAATATAAGTGGCATTTAACCCCAGGTAATCCTGGTAAAAAATGGTTAATAACCCACCATAGATGCCAGCGATCAATGAGGTGCCAAGGGAAGCTAAACCCCAAACAAATTTGTAGCTAAAAGTAAGCTTAATGGGTTCAGGTACTGTTGAATCTGTCATTTTAATTCCTTTTCGATTAGCAAAAAATTATTAGTCTGCTTTGGGCATCAAATCTTTTAGTGCTCGATATCCAATAACTTGAATACCCTCTTGTTTGATAAAATCTCTAATCTCTTCATTCATAAAGGTTTCATAATCAGCAAACCGGCATGGCCATGATGAAGTGATAGCACGCAGTTCAGGCGTATCTTTTGCAGGATGAATAATAAAATGGGTCAAACCAGGTTTTAATGCCCCCAACGCTTGTTTAGCCTGGTCGATTCTGTCTGTCGGGTCTTCCAAATTCAAACCGACCAATCCATCCAGCAGTGGGACACCCATTTCTTCAAGCGTCGCTAACACGCCTAAAAACATTTGGGCGGTAGCTGGGTCGGTAATACCTTGGGCAACCAACTCATCTTGAGTAAGCCGCGGGATCATCGGGGGCAATCCATACTTTGTTGCCAGTTGGATATACCCTGGAATAAATTTCGGGTGTGCTACGGTCCCCATGTGGGTGTCGATATGCGTTAGATTGATGCCCTCAGCCAGGGCACGTTTAATTTGCGCATCAAGCTCAGCGATTGCAGCATCAGGGTCTGCATTTTCCCATGCCCCTGCCGACGTAGCGTGCATATATCCCTGGGCATCCATCAACCCTAATTTTTCGTCTCGAGTGCTAATAGGCCCCCAACGGTAGCGATCATATTCACATGTCAAAGTCAGGTGCACCCCCAGGTCGGCATGAGGATGTTCACGAGCATAAGCTGCTGCCTCTAAAAACCAGGGGCAGGGTACCATAACAGCGCCACTCGAGATCACTCCAAATTCCACCAATTCTGCAAAGGCATCTACCGACGCCTGACACATGCCTATATCATCAGTGTGAATAATAACCACTCGGTCATCATTTGAATAACCAAGTTTTTTAAGAACAGGATTTGGTTTCATTAATCCTCCCCGGATAAAGTGAATGTTTTTGAATTAATGCAATTATAACCAAGTTTTCATTTTTATAGAGTCTAAAAATCATCTACCTTGACAGGCATCATTAGCTATGCTAAAACTAAACAGGTCCAGCCTCGTGCTGGCGGTAACCACTATCAATTTTTTTGTCCACTAACAAGCTATGAAACTTGTCCAAGTTATTCCAACCTATAATGAAGCACAAAACCTGCCCCAGCTGGTTAAAGCTTTATTTGGGCATCAAATCCCCGAACATCATATCTTGATTGTCGATGACAATAGCCCCGATGGCACCGGAGATCTCGCCGACGCACTTGCAAAGGAATATCCAAACAAACTTTCTGTCTTGCATCGCACCAATAAAGCTGGTTTAGGCAAAGCTTATATCCAGGGTTTGCGGCACGCTTTAGATGATGGGGCAGATGTCATCGGGATGATGGATGCCGACTTCAGCCATCCCCCAGACCGTCTCCCTGCGTTGCTCGAAGCTTTAGAACACGCCGAAGTTGTTATTGGCTCTCGTTATGTTCCAGGCGGTGGTGTCGATCGGGAATGGGCCTTCTGGCGCAAGGGGTTATCCTGGTTCGGAAATTTATATGCGCGTACGATCCTCGGTTTACCCATCAAAGATACGACCGGTGCGTATCGCTTATGGCGGAGATCGGCATTAGAATCTATTCCCTTTGAAAATGCACGCTCAAGCGGGTATGTATTCGTCATCGAATTAGCTTACCTGGCAAAATTAGCTAATCTTACCTTTGCTGAAGTCCCTATTTACTTTGCAGAAAGGTCTCGAGGTACATCAAAAATGTCTTTGGGAATCCAGGTAGAGGCTGCCTGGCGTGTATGGCAGCTAAAAAAGTTCTATAAAAATTAGTTCTTTTTACTTTTCATCGCTATTTCTGCCAATCGAACCCACTCTTCAAGAGAAAGGGTCTCAGGTCGGCTGCTTGGGTCAATCCCCGCTCGAAATAAAACCTCTTCAAGGCCATCTATATCAAAAATTGGTTTAAGTGAATTACGGAGCATTTTACGTTTTTGATTAAATGCTGCATGAGCAATGTTAAACAACCAGCGCAAGCCTTCTTCTGTAAGCTTAGGGCGATCAAATACATCGATGATTAACACGCTTGAATCAACCTTTGGCTTTGGATAAAAAGCGTTCGCAGGAATACGGCTGGCAACCCAGGCATTTCCATACACTTGCACGGATAGCGAGAGTAAGCTCATCTTTTCATCACGGCTAACAATCCGTTCTGCAACTTCTTGTTGAATGGTTAGCACAATCCGTTTGGGTTTTACAACCGATTCTAATAAGTGGCGAATTAGTGCAGAAGTGATGTAATAAGGGATATTAGCAACCACAACATAACCGCTTTGAGAAAATAAGTGCTCTATTGCGATACTGAGGATATCTCCTTCGACTAAGTGTACATTTTCGAAAGGGCTCAATACATCACTCAAAATAGGGTATAAATGCCTATCGATTTCGACGGCCACAACTTGGTGCGAGCTTAGCGCGAGCAAGCGGGATAAGTTACCAACACCAGCACCTATCTCTAACACACGATCCTCAGATGTTATTTCAGCATCTCGAACAATTTTTAATAAGGCGTTATGATCAGCCAAAAAGTTTTGACCCAAAGACTTTTGAGGCCTCACGCCATATCTTTTTAGCAAACTTGGGATGTGCAGCGGTTCTAAGGCCATGTTAATATTGTTGGGAACCAGGCAGGAACAGGGGTAAGAAAGTACATCGTGGTCCAATGGTGCCACGATTGATAAGTGTCATCCGTAAAGCCTAAATCAATCCAGTAATGGTCAAAATAATTTGCTCCTCCGCCAACATCGGCAATCGTGCCAAAGCCGTAGCCCTGAACAAAAACCCGTTGAAATTTCATCATATTGAACCAATTACGCGTCACAGCAATAATTCCATTTCCCATGGGTAAGCCGCTGGCGGTTCCATAACCACATTTGCCCGGCACACCAATCCGACAGGGGGAATAGGAATTAGCATAAACGCTGATTTTTCGCCAATATTCAATTTCCTGACCATCTACTGTCGCTGTGCGAACATTCACCTGGCTGCCATAGCCTAAAATACCGTCAGCGGCTTCACTCGCCTGCCAGGTTTCAGGTTCATCACGCCAGGTCTCCTCCCCGTCTGTTAGCAACACACGCTCGCGTGTGGCAAATATCCCCATTTGTCCTGGTTCAACCACAGAAATTTGGTCTAATTCGGTATTTGGGTCTTCAACATATTCATTTTTATAGGGGGTTTCGTCCATTAAAATCAATACTTGTTCACCAACTTGATTCAGCCTAATTTTCCCGTCTTCCGGTACAGGGGAATTTTCTGCTGGCGAAATTTGATCCAGATTTTGGGGTGTAATGCCAATTTCAGCCAACGCTTCGCCTACGGTTTCTGCTGCTGTCAACCCTGTAATGCTATTTTCACCAATATTTACAGTGATGGTTTTTGCTCGACGAATAGATACGACAAGGTTATCATCTATCGAAGTAAGCAAGCTTTCTGATATCCAATCTCTGGGCCCAAGGTAAATTGATTCTTTTTCCAAAGCCGCTCCGAGCGTTGCCTGGTCTGTAAAAAATTCAACCTGGTTTCCATCAATAGCTAACCAAACCTTACGTGCCGGGATATATTGTAGGAAAGTAAAGTTATGTTCTTCAAGTGGTAAATTTGGATTAATTTGAATCCCATTGTGCAGAACTTGATCCCGCGAGTACAGGGTTATTCCAAGTTCCCAAAGCAAATTTGCAGGAATTGGTTCGTCGGTGTGTAAAAGAAAATCTTCTTCAGGGGTTCTTATCATAACTTCTCGATTATTACTTTCTACGTTTCCTGTCAATTGTTCGCTAAAGGAAATTAGATAAGGGTGTTGATTTAAAACAATACCCGATTCCTGTTGCAGCTTTACGTTATTTAATATTACAGGGGTGTTATTCAACAGCTTTGTATGTGAGCTTGCCCTTTTACTTAGCTTAACAAAAGTCACACCTGCAATAATAAACAGGATAGCACCCCAAAATAGTGAGTTTTGTGCCTTTTTCAAAATTTGTTGCATATTTTTTAACAGGCTAACAATCATAATTTATAAATCGATTGCTGTTTTGTTTTTGCAGTATAACATACGAGGTTGGTAAGTTACTATATTAACCTGAGCATATTAGCTAATTACCGCTTCAACTTACGCATTTTATGAAGGGCTTGCAAAAGCAATTCTTTCCAATTTTCAAGGTCAGAGTCAGGCAGTTGAATTCGATAAGCGTTCTTGCCAGCAAAAATCGGGTAACCCAACTCTGGCAAATCACGTGTTTTTATTCCTGTCGGCAGGGTAGGGAATTGACAAACGATTTGCTTCCCTTCAAACCCAATCGAAGCTAATCCAGCCCCAGCCGCTAACAATTTGACCTTAATCTGAAAAAAGAGGTTGTTCACAGACTCAGGCAGCGGGCCAAACCGATCAACAAATTCCATTTCAATTGAAGCCAAAGTTTCTTCATCTTGAATATCTGCCAGCCGTCGGTAAAGCCTAAGCCTGAGGGCTTGGTCTGTAATATACGAATCAGGGATTCCAATAGAGAGTGGCAAGTTAACAGAGGTAGGAATTGCCAAAGAAGCATCTAAGATTGAAGTTTCTTCTGGTGGTTTAATCCCGGCAGCCAGACGGAATTGTTTAACAGCCTGGGCCAGTAATCGTGTATATAGGTGAAATCCAACTGAAGCAATATACCCAGATTGACGTGTTCCTAAAAGTTCACCTGCACCGCGCATCTCCAGGTCACGCATCGCAATTGCGTAGCCAGCACCCAATTGCGTATTCTCAGCCAGCACCTCCATTCGCTCCTGTCCCTCAGGTGTAGGGGCTTTTACCCTGTGCCGAAATAAATATGCGTAAGCTCGTTGTGCCCCTCGACCCACCCTCCCGCGCAATTGATAAAGCTGGGCTAAACCAAAGGTATCTGCCCGGTCGACAATTAAAGTGTTTGCGTTCGGGATATCCAAACCCGATTCAATAATAGATGTGCACAGTAATACATCAACCTCACCTTCGTTAAATTGATGCATCATAGCTGATAGCCCTTTTTCATCCATTTGTCCATGAGCAACCCCTATGCGGGCTTCTGGCACCAAGTTTTCAAGGCTTGACCGCATGGCATTGATCGTCTGAACACGGTTATGAACAAAAAACACCTGCCCACCACGCTCAAGTTCTCGTACAATTGCCTGACGTATCATTTTAGGGTCATAGGGGCCGATATGGGTCACAATTGGCAGCCGTTCTTCAGGGGGAGAATTAATTGTGGATATATCACGCACCCCAGTTAGCGCCATGTATAGAGTTCGCGGAATTGGCGTTGCGGTAAGGGTAAGCACATCCACCGATGTGCGCAGCTTTTTTAGGTGCTCCTTGTGGGCAACCCCAAAACGTTGTTCCTCATCGATAACAACCAGGCCCAAATTATTAAAAGATACATCACTTGAAAGCAGGCGGTGTGTGCCGATGATAATATCAACCTTGCCATTGCCCAGGTCTTTTATGATCTTTTCTTGTTGGCGTTGGGTACGGAAACGTGAAAGCATTTCCACTTCCACCGGAAATGTTGCCAATCGAGACCGAAACGTATCGTAATGTTGCTGGGCTAATACCGTTGTTGGCACTAAAACCGCAACTTGCTTTCCATCCATCACAGCTTTAAAGGCTGCCCGCAAAGTAACTTCAGTCTTCCCGTACCCCACATCGCCACAAAGCAAGCGATCCATTGGTTGGGTTGCTTCCATATCTTCTTTTATTTCAGAAAGTGCCAGCAATTGATCTTCTGTTTCAATATAGGGAAAGCTTGCCTCAAGCTCACGCTGCCAGGGGGTATCTTCTTTAAAAGAAAATCCTTCAGCCACCTGGCGCTGAGCATATAACGCTAACAATTCACCAGCAATTTCTTGAACTGCCTCCCTCACCTTTTGTTTAGCGGCATTCCAGGTAGTTCCTCCCAAACGTGAGGTTACCGGTACGTGACCATCGGCACCAACATAACGAGTCAGACGGTCGGCATGGTGGATGGGTACGTAGAGTTGATCTTGGTCGGCATATTCAATGCATAAGTATTCTTGCATTATCGCATCGGAAGTTCGTTGAACCAGCCCCACGTATTTACCAATGCCATGATCAACATGAACAACCCAATCGCCTGTTTCAAGGTCGGCATAGCTCGATTCTGGTGCCTCGGCGGTTGGTCGATATCGACGTCGAGGTTGAGGTCGTGACCACCCAAAGATCTCACTATCGGTAAGGAGGTGAACTTGCTCTCCCTTATACAGGTTTAGAACCCAGCCACCAGCTAAAGAACCCTCAACAAATTGTTCGTCTAATTTACGTTCGATCTGTAAACTATGATCAACGATCGATTCACGGTACAGGTTTCGCAAACGTGACGCCTGCCGTGAAACAATTACCCAAGGGTGTGCCTGGCGATCTAAAGATTTCAAGTATTCCATAAAATCTCGTAGCTTCCCTGCAAACCGCGGTCCAGTTTCAAAATGGCTGGCAAGTGCAGGAACATCTGGCGCGCCAGTATAACCTAATTCAATCAGCGGTTTTTTGCCAAATCGGTCTTCAATTTCAGACCAGGTAAAATAAGGCGTCGGAAAATCTACATCAATTTCGCCAGCATGAATACCCTCATCACGCCGAGACAGGCTTTCTTCCTCGATATCCGTAACCGCAGCCGAGATAAATTCCTGCCCATCCAACATAATCAGGGCGTTATCTGGCAAGTACTCTAACAGGCTCCCACTAAAGGGATGTGCTTGAGGTAAAAAGAATTCCGACAGGTCTTTAGTAGGTAACCCAGCATTTTCAGCTGCAGAAGGTAAAATTTCACGGGCAGGAGTTATGGTAAAGTTTTCTATTTTTTCTACTGTACGTTGGGTTGCCGGGTCAAAAGTGCGCATCGTATCTATCTCATCACCAAAAAATTCAATACGCACTGGCTGATCATTACCCATAGCCCAAACATCTAAAATGCCGCCCCGTCGAGAAAATTGGCCAGCTTCTACAACAATGTTTGCATAGCTGTAACCTGTATCTACCCAAGAACGCGTCAATTCATCCAGAGTTACTTGTTGCCCCAACCGCAACGTTCGAACATGCTTTATAAAATCACGCCTGGGCAAGGTTCGAGTCATAATTGCCCTCACCGGCGCAACAATCACCGGAGCGGGTGTGTTTCCAACGCCGCTGGGTATAAGCTGACGCCCTAATAACGTGAGCACTTGTAGACGATCTCGCCGTGTGCCAAATCCCCAGGCAGACTTTTCATAAAATAATGGGTTTGGTTCAGGGAAGTAATAAACATTTCGGCGATTAAGCCAAAACTGTAATTCATCGAACAATGCCAAAGCGCGATCTGCCCTGTTGGTCATCAACAAAACAGGCCACCCCAGGTCTGCATATAAGCGAGCAACCAAGGGCAAACGAGCTCCACGGGGCAGCCCCAGGCCAGGAATTTCCTCCTCAGATCTGGACGCTAGGCTTTGAATATCCTCTAATAATTCTTTGTATGCAGGAAGTGCATTAAAAACTTCGAGTAATTGCATTAATCCTCATCAAAAACGCGGCCATTAAATACGTTCATTGCCTGTTCTATACCCTCAGTAACGAACATCCGAATAGCTTCCACAGCTCGGTCAAACAATTCGGGTAAATATTTTTCCTGTAACGAATCAAAATCATGTAAAACATAATCAGCAGGGTCTAATCGACCGGGCGGGCGCCCTATTCCCACCCGCAAACGGGCAAAATTTTCACTGGATAACTCCGCCACAATTGATTCCATTCCGCGTTGCCCGCCTGTGCCTCCAAAAGGCCGTAATCGTAAAGTCCCAAAGGGTATATCTAAATCATCATGAACGACTAATAAATTTTCATGCGGGATCTTATAAAACCGCAGCAACGACGCCACAGACCTACCAGAAAGATTCATAAAGGTTTGCGGTTTTGCTAAAATTAAGCGTTTACCAGTGAGTAAACCTTTGCCAACCAGAGCACGCATTTCTACCTTTTGCATAGAGATATCAAGAGATCCAGCAAGCACATCGACAACTCTAAAGCCGATGTTGTGGCGATTATTTCGATAGTTAGGTCCAGGGTTCCCCAAGCCAACAATTAAAAAGGGCTTATTTTCAGTCATGATTTAAGTTTTTACTCAAAGTCTCAAATTTCTTATTAATTATTTACCCCAATTCGTTTTCACGCGTGAAGTCGTTACCCGCAAAAATTAAGTGGGATTAAATAAGATAAAATTGCAATCTTTAATTTTAGCACGCAAATGGGGTGAAGGGTAAATCAATGGCTCTTAACCAAGCCAAGCGACACCAGCCAGGCATATCTCAATAGGTATAAGAATACACCATTGGTTTTACAAAATTGATGGTCTGCCATGATTGTTTCGGTCGATTGTTGATTAACCGAAACGAATGCTTAGCGATCTGTTGCTGATTAGCTCTTCAACTTGGCAACTTCTACCGCAATTAAATTAGCTTTATCTTTAATTTCCTGTTCGTCTAAAGTGAGCATAACACGGTCTTCCATCAACATCTGGCCCGCAACCATCACGTGTTTGATATCTTCAGTAGAAGCCGCATATATCAAGTGTGAGCAAAGGTTAAAGCAAGGCGTCATATTGGCAGAGCTCAAATCGATCACCACCAGGTCAGCAGATTTGCCGACCTCTAAAGATCCAATTTTATCCCCTAACCCCATTGCGCAAGCACCATCAATCGTGAGCATGGAAAATACTTTTTCAGCAGGTAAGACTTTAGGATCCCCAGTTACCCCTTTTTGTACTAATGCCGCCAATTGTGCTTCGTGGATTAAATCTAAATCGTTATTACTCGCAGGACCATCGGTTCCTATCCCCACCTTGATTCTTTTATCAATCAACGCCGCAACTGGGGCAATCCCTGATGATAATTTCAAGTTAGAGGCTGGACAATGGGCAACAGAGGTGCCAGTTTCTGCTAATCGATTTATCTCTTGTTCGGTCAGGTGAACACAATGAGCTAACAACGTGTTTTCGCCAAGCAAATGATATTGGTCAAGAACCTCAATTGGCCGCTTCCCATGCATCGCTTGCACCATTTCTAATTCGCCTTTCGATTCCGAGGCATGAGTAATGAATAATAAATTTCGGTCATGGGCAAGTTTTGCCACTTCTTCTAATACAGGGCCACTGGTTGTGTATGTAGAGTGCGCCTGGATACAAGGGTGCACCAGGGGAATATCTGCATAATGATCCAAATAATCTATGGCAATCGATTGATTCGTATTGCGGTAATTTTCAAACCCTTCAATTTGAGCAAAGCTTGGCCCCGTTACGATTCTAAACCCAGCTTCGCGGGCGGCTTCGGTTACTTCATGATAATACCAATACATATCTGCAGCACAAGTTGTTCCCGAACGGATCATTTCAACCATCGCTAATTGTGAGCCAACCCGAACATTTTCTTTGGTAATTAATGCAGCTTCTACCCGCCAGATGGTTTGTAACCATTCTTCAAGTGTGCAATCATCAAGCAAACCTCGCATAAGCGTCATTGCCCAATGCCCATGAACATTTACCAATCCAGGGATAACCACTTTACCGTCCAAGTTTATTGTTTTATTAGCTGCATATTTTTTGGTTGCTTCCTGCGAATTTCCTACCCAAATAATTTTTCCTTCGTTAACGCCTATGGCGCCATTCTGCAATACATCCCTATCAGGGTTCATCGTAACAATCGTTCCCCCTGATAACAACAAATCGATCGGTTTTAGCTGGTTACTCATCATTTCCCTTTCAGGTTAATAAAAAGGTGAGTAACTTTTAAGTCACTCACCTTTTACTTATTTATTGTTAGAGGTTAATCTTCCAATTCCTCAGTAAATTGCTCCTGTCCTGAAAGCATAAAGCCAGCTAATACCATCAGAAGCAAAAACGGTAAAACAGAAAGCCAAACCGCAACCTGACCTTGCTCGCCTGTGAATCCGTACAATTGTTGGCCAGCAACACCAATCGCAACTAACACACCAACAATTAATCCTCCTAAAGCACCGACGATCATTAACACTGAGCCGAGTGTCTTACTAAAGCCTTTGGCTACTTCTTCTTTTTTCATGATGTCTGTCCATACCAAGCCCCATCGCTTCACGCGCGGGTACAGCAAAACTAGCAAAATCGGACCAAGAACAACCGATGCTGCAAAGTTGTTGACGGTGATGGTAATTGCCAAAAAGGCAAATGGGACCATGGAAATGATGTCAAGGTACCAGGCAATCACAATGCCACATGCTGCTGCTGCAACTAAAGCAACCAGCTCAAAAGCAAGAATTTTCTTAAAGTTATTGGTGGTCTGCGACATGTCATCTTTTGGAACCAAGCCAAAGGTGGCTCCCCACATTTTGTAGGGAATGAAGCCAAGTAAAAAGTTGCCAAAGAAACCAAAAATCGAACCAATTCCCAGTGTGCCGCCGAACAAGTCACCAATAGTGTTGCCAATTGCCGCGCCCCAGGCCCCAGCTGGACCAAACAGAAGGCCAAATACAGGCGGGAATACGTTTGCGGGGCGAACTTCCGTAATGCCTGGGACGATCGGAATACCGCCTTTAAACACAATCAAGAATGCTGCATAAATTGCAGCCGAAAGAGCCGTCAGGATAATCATCCTGGTGTTCTTCCACATGCTAATAACTTCTTTCATGATCAAAACTCCTTAATAATATAGTTGAACAAATCAAATAAAATAAATATTTTCTCTTACCTCGTTCTTAGAAGCACCTCCTTTACTTGGCCAACTGATCTGTTTTGCTAAATTTATTTTGCAGGGTTTAGCATCACCATAACAGCATTTTCACAACCACATGGGGTTGGCTTTTCGGATTTAAGAGTTTTAACCATTAATTTAACCAAGCGCTGCTTAATGTCTTCCATTTGATTACCGACAAACATCATCTCTTCTTCCAAGCCTGCTGCCCAGTTTATCGAATAAGCAATCCCTGCATAATGCATATTTAATTCTCGAGCAAGGGTTAATTCAGGTAAGCCCGTCATTCCAACCACATCTCCGCCTAATTTCGCATACATTTTAATTTCCGCTGGAGATTCAAACCTGGGCCCATTAGTAGCCACGTAAACAGCCTCAGGATGAATGTGTAAATCAAATTCTGGAGCAAAACCCAGTATCATTTCGCGCAAAGCGGGGCAATAAGGGTCATCCATGTTTGTATGCGCCAAGCCAAACTCCCCGCCGTCATAAAAAGTCATCTCGCGTCCACTGGTAAAGTCGAGAAAATCAGTGAGTAACGCCAAACCTGCAGGGGGTATTTCACGATTAATTGACCCCACCGCATTCGTGGCGATAATTCGTTTTACACCAAGAATTTGTAGTGCTTTTAAATTAGCCCGATAATTTATTTTATGAGGAGGGGTCGTATGAGACAGCCCATGGCGTGCTAAAAAAGCAAGTTCTAAGCCATCCCCCATACCAATATTCACCAAGGCTTGCCCATAGGGGGTGAAGATTACTTGTTCTTCAAATTCAAACCCAGGGATTTCATAAATCCCTGTTCCAGTTATGATCGCTGATTCCATCTGTTTCCTCACTTCATTAAATTTTAGCCGAAATAACGTGCCAGGTCATATGGGCTCAGGATGCCATATTGGGTAATCACACCAGCTACAAAATGAGGGGGCAAAATATCAAAAGCAGGGTAATAAGCATCAATTTCCTGGATGGTTGTTTGGATGCCCCGACAGTTTTTAATTTCATCGGGGTTTCGGATTTCAATTTCAATCGAAGCTCGGTTTGGCTTCTTTTTATCAGCTGCCTGAGTAAATACGAAATAAGGCACGCCATGATAATGAGCAGCAATTGCATTTTGAAAGGTACCAATCTTATTAACCACATGCCCATCCAAGGTCACCAGGTCGGCAGCAGTAAAGTACTTTTGAATCTTCCCTTCTGAAATCACATGTGCTGGCATGTTGTCGGTAATAATTTTCACCGGGACGCCAATTTCATAGATGCTGGGTGCAGTTAACCGAGCTCCTTGTAGGTATGGTCTTGTTTCAGGCGTATAAACCTGCATTTGTTTCCCTTGAGTTTTTGCAATTGCCAAAGCCATCAAGAACGAGGTTTCGGCGAAACACATGGTCAATATTCCATCACCGTCATTAATCAAACTGGCGCCATATTCTCCACATTTTAGGTGTTTTTCATAGCTTGCATCGCGCAATTTCTCGATCCATGTCAAAAGGGCTGCCTCAACAGGCTCGCCTGTATCCAAAGCATTTTCCATTACTTTTATGGCACTTTCAAGATGTCGAGCCATACTGGTGTTGGTCGGTCTTGTTCTCACCAATCTTTGGCGAGCTGTTTCAAATTCCTGGTGTTGTTGTTCTCTTTCCAGGTTAGCGACTTGCGCAGCGCGCATAACCATCGCATATAAAGCAACATATTGCGGCCCTCCCCCCTGAGTTACCATATCTTCAATTGCCCGTGCAGCACATTCCACATCTTCACAGCGATAAAATACCTGCTCAAACGGGTATTGACGCCGGTCGCACATCACAACCGTGCCATCTTCATAGCGGGCGACGTTTTCTCGCTTTAACAAAAAAGGCAACAAAGCGTTTATTTCGTGTAATTCCATCGATCCTCCATTATTAGAAGCGAATTAATCCGGTAATTTTTCCATAACCCATAATGGCTAAAACTACCGAAGCAATCGTAAATAAAATTGCAAAAGCTAAAACAGCATAATCTTTTTTAGTCATTTGGAAGACAAGGTAAAAAGTACGATCTTTTAATGCGCCAAAACCTTTTGATTCCAGCGCCATGCCAAAAATATTAGTGCTGCGAATTGATGAAATAAAAACCGGCACCAATAAGGGCAAGAATTTTTTCACTCGTTCTAATATATTCCCCGATTCAAGGTCCAATCCCCTGCTGCGCTGTGCCTCGCTAATGGTGATTGTGCTCGAAACGATGGTAGGCACCAACCGCAAGGCTGTCGATATTGCAAAGCCAATCCGATAGGGCATGCCCAGGCTAATCATACCGTTTACAAGTTCTTCGTTACGGGTAGAGGTAATTAATATCATCCCCGTAGAGATCATCAGAAGCATTATCATTGTTCGTGCAATCGCAAATGTCATAGATTCAAGAGAAAAACGCCAAAACCATTGCGTTTCTCCCGTGGAAAATAAATTCCACAAAATCATGCTCGACAATGTCAAAACAATAAGAATAAATTTTATTCTCCGCATATTTACCAGGGCGCCAGAAATTATTAACTGGATGACAACTAAAACCGTAATTGGTAACATCCACAATGGGTTTTGGAATAATAAAATCGCGATAAATGTCAAAAGAAAGTTTATAATTTTTATCCGGGGATCCAATCGGTGAATAAAAGAATTGTTATCGATATAAATCTCGGCATCCATCAGTTTCGTTCTCCTTCTAAGCAATGATGCATCTCATCGGGTGTCAAAAAGGTGTAACCCAACCGGTTGCTAAACTCAACAAAATGTGGTGGGCGCAAAAATGCGTCACGTAATATATCGCTATGAGAGAAAACATCGCGGGTTATTCCTTCAAGCAAAATGTCTCCGTCCTTCATTACAAAGGCTCGCTGGGCATATTCTGCCACGACCCACATATGGTGAGTAATAAAAATAATCGTGCTTCCGTTGTCGTTCAAGCGTTTTACCATGTCCATCATGCTGCGCTGTTCAAGATAATCCAAGCCAGTCGTTGGCTCATCTAAGATCAACACATCGGGGTGCGATGCCAATACCGATGCTACCGCAACCCTTTGTCTGCCGCTTTTTGTTAGTGTAAAGGGATCTTCCTCTTCCTGTCCTTCTAACCCTACAGCAGCGAGCGCTTCGGCAACACGTTGCTGAACTTCAGCTTCGGGCAGTTTTCTAATCCGCGGGCTAAAGGCAACTTCATCAAATACTTTTTCTGAAAAAATCTGATGGTCAGGGTTTTGAAAGACATAGCCAACGCTTTGGCCTAATTTAAAAATTCCCTGGTCACGTGTCGGAGTTCCATTTACAAAAATCTCCCCTTCGGTCGGTAAAAGCAACCCATTAAAATGTTTAGCAAGGGTTGTTTTCCCCGAACCATTTTGTCCAATAATTGCCACCATTTCGCCACGTTTGATTTCAAGATTAATATTGTTGAGTGCTCTCACTTCCCCTTTATAAGTGTGAGATAAATTCTGGCACCGTATCAAAGATTCTACGTAATTTTCTTGTGCCACTTTTTCAGTCTGTATCATTTGATCGTAGATTTGAAGATTAATTTTCAAATTTGAAGCCTCAAAGACTTTTACACCTTCATCTGGCGTCAATGGGGTTTCTGTAAAACCAGCGGATTTAAAGAATTGCGGTATGCCCAACGGCTTTACACCCAAAGATTCTAGTAATTCAACCTCTTGCAGTATCTCGCGCGTAGGCCCAACTTTGACCAATTTCCCTTCTTTTATAAGGGCAATCCTATCGGCGAAAAGAGCTTCTTCAGTTTCATGTTCCACAATCATCAGGGTAAGGTCATCTCGCTTACACAATCTATGGGTAATTTCAAATACACCCATCTTGCTAATTGGGTCAAGGTCAGTTGTCGGTTCATCCATTACTAAAACCCTTGGTTTTAAAGCCAAGACTGAAGCAATAGCCAGTTTTTGCTTTTGTCCACCAGATAGTGTAGATGGCGGTCGATTTCGATATTTTTCCAACCCTACATAGTTTAAATTCTCCTCAATGCGTCTGGCAATCTCGTCTCTTGGAACCGCAAAGTTTTCGGGACCAAAGGCAATTTCCAATTCAACATTGGTTGAAAATAATTGCGCCTCAAAATCTTGAAAAACCATTCCTACGATTTCTGCCATTTTCGCAACCGAAAAATCTTTGGTATTTCGCCCCATTACGATTACATCGCCCTTAAGCTTGCCCATGTGAAAATGAGGAATTAATCCATTGATTGTTGCTGCCAGGGTACTTTTCCCAGCTTCGCTGGGGCCCATTAACATCAAGAATTCACCTGCGTGAAGAGATAAATCAATCTCATCTAATGCAAATCCTTTCTGTTCACGGTATCGATAACGAACGTCACGAATAGATATTACAGGTTCACTCACATATCCTCCGAATAAATATAATAGATTAATTAAAAAACCTGTCAGGTGGGTAAACCATCTGACAGGAAGCTACCCTATCAACTAATAAGTCATAAAAGTAAGGAGAGAAATCGAGACCTCTTGAACGTATGCGTACTTTTATATATTGAAGCTGCAGGTATCGATTTATAGAGTTCAAAAAGATAGTCCCTCCCATATATTACATGAAGCTCTTCCTAATTCCATTTCAGTTCAATTATAAACCCATAATTAACAAAACTACGATTGCAATTATTAGAATAGCAAAAACCATGATCATCATCCAATAGTTTCGAAGAGTGCTTTCATCGGTCGTCTCTAGGCGTGCCAAAACCAGGCGGTGTTCCTGTGTTGCTTCCGCGAGGTTCGCGCTAATGTCATCACTCCTGGCAAAGTATTCACCTAACATTGCAGGTTGTGGTCGAACTGTATCGACTTGCGTTCCTAAATCTCTAAATAGGGGGGGCATCTGTTCTTTCAAAGATGCTGCATTTACTTTTTTATTTTCGATTAATTTTTTCAATTCCCGTGTACGTTCTTCCAATGGGTGTAAGACATCACTTTGTTGAGTTTCTACAACAACAATTTCATCGTTAAGCGAAATAATTTTTTCTTCAGCCGCCTGATGTTCAAGTTCAAAACGAGATAAATCTCCTTCAGTTTCAGTTAATAAAACGAAATCCTCATTTAACGCGACCTCTAAAGCTTTAACCTCATTCGTCAAACTCTCAACTCGGTCAACTTGGTCTGGTGAGGCAGGGCTTTCTATCTCCCTGAGTTGTGTTTGCTTCTTTTCAAATTCTCCCTGGTTCTTTTCCAGATTTTTATTTAATTTAGTCAGTTGTTTTTTTGCACTTACCTGTTGAGATTTTAAATTATTCAAAACACTCTCAGCCTCTTTAAGTTGAGATTTTAAATCTGAGATTAATTTTGAGTATTCTCCTGTTTTGATTAAGTGGATTTCGTTGGTTTGCTCCTGTTCCTTCAAAAGCAGCTGAATATCATTTTCCAGTTCAACTTTTTGGTTATTGGTAGAATCAATGGCTAAGAACGTTTCTGCATAAGAAGGATCTATTACCTTATCAACCCAGACTTTCTCACCAAGGTCTTCATAGAAAATTTCTTTCTTATTTTGAATATCAGCAATTTTTCCAAACAGTTTTTTCTGTTCGATATTCCATTTATTAGCATTTAATCCCGTCCTAAACCAGGTTAAAAATCTTCCAGTCTTTATTAAAACACTTAAAACAATCACCAAAATTACAGCAAGGCCAATTGCAATACCAACCAATACCCAATTAATTGACTCAGCTGGTTTATCTACTGCCCCACAGGAAGTTAGAATAAAAGAGAGAAGAAATAACAACCCTCCTAAATTATTCAATAACTTTATGGCTTTTTTCTTACCGAATGATTTAAACATGTTTTCCTCCACATTGCTACACATCTTATAAACGCTTAATAAAAGCAACTATTTTATTGGTTATTAAATTATCCGCTATTTTAAAATAGGTTCTTAACTCTTTAATAGCGGTTATTTTTTACTTCCATTCAGAGGAAGATAGGATTGACTTATTCCAGTATAACATCAATAGCATAATAAAAAGCTGTTAAAAATCCACCCTAAGGATTTTCAAATAACCCTAAGGCTGTTTTCTTACCATTTAAGGGTTGGCCCTCGATCTCGTTTCTTACCTACAGTATTGATGATGATCACAAGCAAAATTGAAAATACACTTAAAGATAAAAACCCAACAACTACATATGGAAAATACATTTCCCAGGGGATAAAAAAGCCCTCGTATGGAATAAGCGAAAAATTCGCTTTTAAATAGGCAGTTGATCCCTCTTGTAAAATCTCTCCTAAAGGGATCGTCCAGTTACTTTTACCAACAGTCGGTTGAACTCCATTTGTAGATAAAATTTGAGGGGTCTCCAGCCTTACAACATACGAGGATGCCGATAAATCCATCAGATTCACACCAGGAATAATGAGTGTTGAATTTGAAACATCAATAATTTGTGTAAAACTATATCCCTCGTCTTCTTCATCAAAGTCAATCGTTAGCGGCCCTATTTTCCGTGCTTGCCCAAAGGCAACCATCAAATCATCGACAGAAATTTCAACAGAATCCCAGGTGCGATCATCTCTGGTATACCGATCAAATTCAATAGCTGTAATATTTACATCATTGTTTAATGATGCAAAAAGGTCTTTAAACGCATAGCCTTCGGGGATCGATTCTTCATATGCGACGAAATGCTCTGTTTCTACTCCCAATTCAAAACGTAAAGTCGCAGACCCATCTTCAAAAACTTTAATCTCTTCTTCAAGAGACACACATCCGCTCAATAAAACAATAAAAATGGTTATACATAGCAAATAGATTAAGTTGGAGTGTTTCATATCATTTAATTTAGTGATCATCATAATTACTTTTTAAAATTATAGCGGCTTTGCTGTAATAGACAAAGTTATCATTGATCTTCCTCTACCACCTAAATAAAAGAACTTGTCAACTTTTTTCTAAATAAACGATTAAGGCAATTGATAATTTTTTATTATCAATCTTTTAGTACAATTCGTTTATAATAATTTTAAATAACTGATGGGAGAATCAGGTTAATTTAAATTTATACCAGAAAAGGAATCTAAATACATGCCTCCTAAATCTTCTACACCTTTTACGCCCACAAAATTAAACCTCCGCAAGCCAGTGCCTTCCGATATCGAAATTGCACAAGAAGCAGAGCTTAAACCAATCACTAAAATTGCTGAAGAACTGGGTCTTTCGCCCGATGAATTTGATCCATACGGAAAATATATAGCTAAAGTGCATCTTTCCATTTTAGAGCGCCTGGCAGAGGTACCTGATGGAAAGTATATTGATGTTACCGCAATTACGCCAACCCCTCTTGGAGAGGGTAAATCCACCACGATGGTTGGGCTCAGCCAGGCTTTGGGGGCTCATCTTGGTAAGCGCGTAATAACAGCCATCCGCCAACCCAGCCAGGGCCCAACCTTTGGGATCAAAGGTGGGGCCGCCGGCGGCGGTTACAGCCAGGTGATCCCCATGGAGAGTTTCAATCTCCATCTAACCGGGGATATCCATGCCATCACCGCAACCAACAACCTGATCGCAGCCGCCCTCGAAACTCGCATGTTTCACGAAACTTATCAAAGCGATAACGCACTTTTCGATCGCCTTTGCCCGCCGGATAAAGACGGCAAACGAAAATTCGGAATCAATATGTTTGGAAGGTTAAGGAACCTGGGCATCGATAAAAATAACCCCGATGATTTAACTGAAGAGGAACGCAAAAAGTTTTCCCGGTTAAACATCGATCGCAATACGATTACCTGGCAGCGAGCAACCGATACCAATGATCGTCTTTTACGGAAAATTACCGACGGTCAAGGGCCTGCGGAAAAAGGGTTTAACCTTGAAACCGGCTTTTACATCACGGTTGCGAGCGAAATTATGGCAGTCCTCGCACTTTCCACCAGCTTGGCAGATATGCGAGAGCGTATCGGTCGAATGGTTTTAGCCTTAGATATGGATGGAAACCCGGTCACCGTTGATGATGTTGGTGTCGGTGGTGCAGCAACCGTCATGATGAAAGACGCGTTAATGCCAAACCTAATGCAAACCCTCGAAGGCACACCAGTATTTGTCCATGCAGGGCCTTTTGCCAATATCGCCCATGGTAATAGTTCTATCATCGCAGATATGATCGGTTTAAAACTGGCAGACTATGTAATCACTGAATCTGGTTTTGGGTCCGATATGGGGATGGAAAAATTTTTTGATATCAAATGTCGTTACTCAGGGAACATACCCGACGTAGTTGTATTAGTGGCTACTATTCGTGCTCTCAAGATGCATGGAGGCGGTCCAAAGGTCGTAGCCGGGGCCCCACTTCCACCTGAATACATAAAAGAAGACTTAGACTTGCTCGATGCCGGCATGGAAAATTTGCTCGCACATATAGAAATTGCCAATCATTATGGCGTCTCTATCGTCGTTGCCATTAACCAATTCCCTACCGATACAGACGCCGAATTAGCATTGGTTCGAGAACGTTGTTTAGATACGGGCATGGTTGTGGACGCAGTTGTCACCAATCATTGGGCTGAAGGCGGTGCTGGTGCAGTTGAACTTGGCAAAGCGGTTATCAAAGCTGCTGAAGGTGAAAGTAACTTTAAGTTCCTTTATCCTTTGGATATTCCTATTAAAGAAAAAATCGAAATCATCGCCAAAAAAGTCTACGGCGCAGATGGTGTTGATTACTCGCCCGAAGCTGAAAAACAAATTGATGAGTACACCCGGTTAGGATTCGATAAGATCCCAATTTGTATGGCAAAAACTCACCTCAGCCTCAGTCACGACCCAACACTAAAAGGGCGCCCCAAAGGTTACCGGATCCCTATTCGATCTGTTAGCGCCTCAATTGGTGCGGGGTTCTTATATCCATTATTGGGCACCATGAGTACAATGCCGGGCTTACCTACCCGTCCAGCCTATTATGATATCGACATCGATTTAGAAACTGGGCGCATCATTGGGTTAATGTAGCCATTGAATTTAATTACCAAACTCCTCTGGCTAATGTCAGAGGAGTTTTTAGTTTAAAAATCAAAATTAAAAGCGCTTCCATCAAAGCACATTAATCACCCTTGCATCGATCTTCTGCATTAACTCGTGTAGACGGTTCATCTCAAATTCGCTCACACCTTCGGTTTCAATTGAGGCACTCCCAGCTGCCACTCCCCAACGAGCCACATCAACCAGGTTCAAACCCTGCATTTGAGCATGGATTATCGCTGCCAGCAAGGCATCACCAGACCCAGCAGTATTTCGAGCGTGTATCTTAGGTGGCGACGCATACACCATTTCTTTTTGAGACGCCAATAACAGCCCCGAAGCACCCATCGTCAATGCAAAATATTGAATTCCCGCGCGCAAAAAGTGTAATGCAGCTCGTTTGGCGTCTTCAATATTGTTGATTTCGAAGCCAACCTCTTCTGAAGCTTCAGCTAAGTTGGGCTTCACCAGGTAAGGGCTTGCCTGAATTCCGTATTGTAAAGCTTTGCCACTGGCATCCAGATAGACCCGCGCTTTACGTTTTTGCAGCATGTCAATCAGCTTGGCATAGAAATCGTTAGGGACATCTGGCGGCAAACTCCCAGAAAGAATCCACAAATCGCCCTTTTTAGCATATTCTTTTACTTTCTGGTTCAAATGTTCGATATCCTCAGCCAAAATCGATGGACCTGGCTCGTTAATTTTCATATGCCATTCACCCGACGCTTCATTGATCATCGTGTTGGTCCGAGTATCTTCAGCAACCCAGACAAAATCAGCTTGAATACCCAATTGGGCAAGCCCATCTGCGAGCATCTTTCCGGTTCCTCCGCCTACCCACCCCATCGCAATTGATTCAATTCCTAACTGTTGTAGTGCTCTTGAAACATTAAATCCCTTTCCAGCCCAATCTAACCTCACGCTTTGACTGCGCAATACCGTATTAAAACGAATTTCAGGGATCGTAATCGAGCGATCAACACTCGGGTTTGGCGTAAGCGTATAAATCATAAATTTACCTCAAATCCTCACATCCACTTAATTGAACTCAGGCAGCCAATCGCCATGAGCAGCGATCATTTCATCCACCATGGCATAAATTTGGTCTGGGTCGAGTTCTGCAGCAGTGTGCGGGTCCATCAATGCTGCATGATAAATATAATCTTTCTTTCCAGTCAATGCAGCTTCAATTGTTAAACTTTGAACATTAATATTTGTTTGCATTAAGGCAGCCAATTGTGGTGGCAATTTTCCGATTTTGGTAGGCTGTATACCGTTTTTATCCACCAGGCAAGGCACCTCAACACAGGCATCGCGTGGTAAATTTTCAATCAACCCATTATTCATGACGTTCCCATAAATAACACGAGGTATTCCTGTTTCAATCGCGTGGATAATAAGGGCGCCATATTCATTTGAAGGAACAGCCATTTCAGATCCCGAAAGCAATTTACCTAAATATTCAATTTCCTCCTTTAATCCACCAGCTTCCAAAATAGGCCCAATGATAGCATTAAAATCTACAGGCGCATCTGGGTCTTCAATGACATGGTGAGCAACTTCCCAACCCGCAATTTGCACTTTACAACGTCGGATATATTCATCCAAAGGAATGTTATATTTTTCAATTAAATCGGGACGGTCGCGTTTGATGTACCAGGGGACATATTCAGATAAATGTTCGCTCGATTCTGTCATAAAGTACCCAAGTCGTTTGAATACGTCAAATCGAACCCTGTTCCAATCTGGAACACGCTCCTCCTCAATCACTTGATGAATTAACGGGTAAAGATCTTTTCCGTCTTTTTCAAATTTTAAATAGAAAGCGACGTGATTAATTCCAGCACATAAGTAGTTGATCTCATCTAAAGGAATATCTATAATCTCGGCCAACTGGGCAGCAGTACCCTGTACCGAGTGGCATAAGCCAACTGTACGAATGCGGGTGTCTCGCTGGATTGCCCCAGTAACCATTGCCATCGGGTTGACATAATTTAACAGATGTACATCGGGGCATAATTCTTCCATATCTTTGCACATAGCCAAATAAACTGGGATCGTACGCAACGCTCGCATAATCCCCCCAATTCCCAGGGTGTCTCCGATTGTTTGTCGAAGACCAAATTTCTTTGGTATTTCGAAATCGGTCACGGTACAGGGGTCATATCCACCTATTTGAAACATACCAATCGCGTAATCAGCCCCCTCAAGGGCAGCTCGACGATCGAGATGAGTCTCAATTTTTGAGTTTACGCCTAATGCTTCTGCCACCCTCAACCCTACTTTATGCGTTGTTTCAAGTCGAACAGGGTCGATATCATGAAGGGCAATCGTTGATTCTGCCAGTTCTGGAAATGAAAGAATATCTGTCAACAGATTTTTCGCAAATACAGTGCTTCCAGCACCTATAAAAGTAATCTTAGCCATTTAAATACTCCATTTTATTAACTGTTTTATTTTCCATCAAGTGTAAATTATAAAAATTTACTAAAGTAAAATTCTTTTCGATTTTGACAAAGTTTAACACCCATATTGTATAATTATAATAGATACTTAACAAAACCTTGGATTATTAATTTAAATTATTAGACGTTAAGGACAATCAATGAATCTAGAAAAACCAGATCTTCCAAATATAAACGATTCAGAAAATTCTGCTCTTTGGGGGTGGACAACCAAAATGGTCGTAGGGATTGCATTGGTTGCTATTTTCCTGTTGCTTCTTGTTAAATTTCAGTCTTTCCTCGGTCCACTCATTACTGCCTTACTGATCGCTTATTTATTAAACCCACTTGCACTTTTCCTCAATCAGAAAATAAAAATACCCTGGAAAATTTCCGTCACCATCATCTACTTTTTGTTGATCTTAATTGTTTTAGGTCTGGCAACTTGGGGCGGTGTTGCCCTAATTGAACAAATTCAAAACCTGATTGGTTTTATCGAAAACAATATTTTCCAACTACCACAATTAGTCGCCAAGATTACAGAACAAACCTATCATATAGGTCCATTTTCTTTTTCCCCATCAGGTATTAATTGGGATGAGATCACCAGTGAGATTGTACGCGCTATTCAACCCGCGCTGGGTCGGCTTGGAACGGTTATGGGTTCCATTGCCGCCGGTGCAGTCAGCATCATCACCTGGACAATTTTGATCATTTTGATTTCTTATTTTTTCCTGGCAGAATCGAAAAGAGTACCAACGCAGGCTTCAGCCAATGAACACCAGGGGTTACCAAAAGATTTCGAGCAAATCCGCAGTGAGATGAACCGTATTTGGCGTGCTTTTATTCGCGGTGAACTGTTAGTCGTGTTGATTTCTTACTTGATTTATACTGTTCTTTTGGGGGTCCTTGGTGTTCAATTTTTTGTTGGGCTGTCCGCAATTGCTGCATTCGGTCAATTGATCCCTTATCTGGGCGCTTGGGCTACCTGGGTTTCTTTTGGCTTGGTTGCTTTGTTTCAAACCAATATCCCCTTTAACTTACCAGCCGGAATTTATGTCATCATCGTTTTAGGTTTATCCATGGTTGCCAATGGCATTATCGATAACATCATCCGTACTAAGGTCATGGCTTCAGGCCTCAAGGTGCACCCAGCCCTGGTACTCATTGGCGCGATCATTAGTGTTCAACTGTTTGGTTTCATCGGGATTGTGATAGCTGCGCCCATGATGGCAAGCTTTACGTTAATTCTGGATTATGTTATCAAAAAATTGCGAGACCAAGACCCCTGGCAAGAAGAAGACAGCCAAACTGAAACTGAAGACCCAAAGCCTGCTTTTTCTTTGGCTATCGTAGAATCATGGCAATTCATCAAAACTAAGGCAACCGAGCTAATTAAAAAACTTCAATTGGCTATCCAAAAAGATAAGAAGCGAGAAAAATAATCATAAACGATAGCCCTGTTTCTAAAAGCAGCACCTCTACTGTAAAACATGATCAAGAATTTTCAAAATTTATTATTAACGTATCTCTAACAAATCATCATGTCAATCCGTATCTTTTTTAAATGAATGTGATATAACTAAAGGTAAATATCAATCTATGCTCGATAAGAAGGAGTAGAAACCATGGACGAGTCAAACGAACCGATTACCACAACCATCGCTGAAACAGAAAACTTCCTTGCATGGCGCGCCGAAGAACCAGATGGAGAAACCACTTACCATCTTGAATTAAATAACGTCACTTTACATTTCTTCAAGGAAGACTGGCAGGAATTTTTAGATTTAATTGACCTTGTTTTAGACGAAGAATCTTAATATTGAAATTCAAAGGTCAAAGTTAGGCTGGTCAATTTTTTTGTTGGTACATGTTATTTAATAAAAAAATTGTTATTGCCAGTTGAATTGACATTCTTTGTTTGAATATCTAATATATTTATCATGCAACCTTTTACGGTTGCATTTTTACTTAACCACCGCGATTCATCCAGATCAGAGTACGAAAATGTTCAAAACCAAGGTTTTGAAATTCTGCTTCGCATCTTCCCTGTGGGTAGTCAATAGACAATGGATGTTTTTTTGATAAGCTCTTCAGCACTGTTCTTAATCCGATTGATAAAAATCCATCTTCCTGACCGTTCGGGAAGGCTAACCAAAGGTTATTCGTATGGCTGTTTGTTTTTTGCCAGGTAATGGTTCCACGAGCATTGCCGTTAACTTCAAGCGTCCAATGTCTTAAGAACACACCGTCCAGAAGGTTCAACAGGTTTTGAGGCAATCCCGGTGTAAAACGACGAAAACTTACCGGCATATTCCAGCGTAAAGGTCGCGGGTAGGTTTCTTCTAAACCCGTTTCCTGGGTCTGCCAATCTGTATTTTTTCTCGCCCGAATTCTTACACCAACTTGGTTCTCCAGCGATTTAACTCTTATATCGATCGGCTTAATCCGCCAGGTTGTTCTTCTTGCTTTCTCAACAAAATCAAAAGATTGATAAAGGTGTATCGCAGTTGGGTTATCCTCTTTAACTTGAAGCCAAATTCGCTTTTCGCCGATTTTATCGAGGTAAGATAAAGCCTGTTGTGTCAATTGATGGGCGATACCGCGTCGGCGATAATCGGGGTGAACAGCGACATTTGCAATTAAAACAATTTTGTTTTTTCCATTTTGCAAATTAATTAAGCTTAAATTGCCGACAATGTGACCATCTTCTTCCCAAACAAAACCTGAGCTTCGTGAAGGCTCAAGCTCAGAAGCAGATGATAACATCCCTAAAAGCCGCATATCCTTAGCTGCTCTTCGCATCTCTTTTAGATAATTCAAACCATCAGGATCTAAATGTAGCGGAAAGCATAACTCAATCAAGTCTGCAACAGGATCCAAATCTTGTACCAGGTTGATTTTCCGAATGATGCCAGTAGCCTTTTTTTGGTCATAAATTGCAGTTTGCATGTTGGAATTTTACCGCAGCTTAATAAATAAAATCCTGCCCTGGCAGGATTTTAGAATAATTAAACTAAAATTTCGATATTAGAAGTCATCCGGTGATGATGAATGCCGTCGGTAACGATAGACAATCCGACCACGTGTAAGATCATATGGTGAAATTTCAAGCCGGACCCGATCCCCCAATAATATTCGAATATAGTGTCGGCGCATTTTACCAGATAGATAAGCCAAAACCTCAGATTCATTATCTAATTTAACTTTGAATTGTGTTCCTGGCAACGCTTCGATAATCGTTCCTTCGATAGTTAATTTATCATCTTCTTTAGCCATAAGACCTCCTTCGTTTCTTCCAGAACGGTCAAATTTTAGTCGCGGCGTTGATAAGATCGGCGGATGGCCTTTTTCTTTTCAAGTCGACGAAGTTCACTTTTTGAAATGAACCAGCGTTTTCGGCGAATTGTACTTAGCACGCCACTTCGAACTACCTGCTTACGAAACCTTCGCAGCAGTTGATCTTGTGATTCATTAGGTCGCAATACGACACGAGCCAAAACTCTCACCTCCCTTCCAAAAGGGGATTTATAGATAGAAAAACTGGATAAAGGTTAAACGAATTTTATTTAACCTGATCCATCGTTGTTGGCACACACAAAAAGTGTACCTGAATTATTATACCTAAACCTGAAGCAAAAGGTGACTCAAACAAAAACAAATCTTTTTGTTAACTAACACCCTGCAGATTGTGCTTGGTTAAATAAAAAAGTCCTTTGGCAATGACTTACTCTCCCAGGGGGCCGCCCCCCAAGTACCATCAGCGCTGGTGAGCTTAACGACCGGGTTCGGGATGTTACCGGGTGTGCCCTCACCGCTTTAATCACCAAAGGACAATTTTACAATGTTAAAATTACCAATGAATAGTCGAATTAGTCAAATTGGGTTGAAAAAGCAACGAGTTCTCCACATCACGTGGTGAAGCCCTCGATCATTAGTACAGTTTAGCTAAACGCATTGCTGCGCTTACACACACTGCCTATCAAGCAGGTGGTCTTCCTGCGATCTTACTCCATTTACTGGAATACAGGGATCTCATCTTGGAGCAAGTTTCCCGCTTAGATGCTTTCAGCGGTTATCTTTGCCAGACGTGGCTACCCAGCGATGCCGTTGGCACGACAACTGGCACACCAGAGGTCTGTCCACTCCGGTCCTCTCGTACTAGGAGCAGCTCTCCTCAAATCCC
>CAYPKT010000022.1:0-37462 GCA_964411385.1 uncultured Candidatus Brevefilum sp.
GTAAACGATTACTATTAAAACATAAGTATTTATAATTGTCAAGGGTAATTAACAACCAATTATGATTAATTATTAATCAATCCCCAACCAAATAAATCATTCATACCGTCTCTCTTCTCCCCCCAGCAGATATTGCCACGATAATTGTCGATACCAAAATCAGTACTATCGCAACCCCTTGAATCCATCTGATATTTTCATTCAGCATCAACACCCCAATGACCAGGCTGGTAATCGGTTCTGCTGTGCTCAAAATTGATGAGTTCTGCGGGCCAATCATCCGCACGCCAAGTTGAAAAGGTATTGCCCCGCCGAACGTAATCACCATTGAAAAGATAAAAGTCAATATCCAACCGAAAAGCGACTTCGGTGAAGAAAATTTTCCGGTTAACAGCCAATAAACCACAATAAACACAACCGTTATCAGGCACATGTAAAACTGCAATTTATTTGAATCCATGGCTGTCAGTTTGCTTACGTCCAGGTAAAGCGTATAAAACGCATACGTTACCACCGACATAAAAGCAAGAAGAAAGCCTGTCGAGCCCAGATGTCCAGTGGGGTTTTTAATGTCTAAAAGAAAAAATAAGCTTAAAGTCGCAAGTGCCAAGCTAATCATCAGTAGTAAAGATGGCTTTTTCTTAAAGAATATCCAGCCAGCCAAAACAACGAAGACAGGGTACGAAAAATGCACAGTCGTCACAATACCGGTCGGCATAAATTGATAGGCACTGTAAAGAAGTAAGGGCGTCAACGTGCCAGCCAGACCAAGTAGCAATATTTTCTTAAGTGAATGCGCTTCAACAGAAAGTTTTTCGCTCTTGCTTTTAACCAGCATCCCAAGGAAGGGTAAAGCCATTCCTGCACGATAAAAAACCAAACTGGGGGAATTAACACCTTCCTGGTTCAAATGATGCGCAAATAATGGCATGCTCCCGAAGATAATGGCAGAAAGCAAAATCAGCAAAACACCAGCGATAGATTGTTTTTTCATAATTGTTGCGTCAGTACAATCTTATAAAACGGATGTTACGAATTTACAATTCTTCTTTCTTCAGCTCACCATCAGAAAAGACATAGGTCGTCAGTTTTTTAGCCAGTAATCGTGTGGATTTTTCACACTCGAACAGTTCAGGGTTGGTGGAATGAACCGGAATCAAGGTTTTCGCATTGATTTTTTCAGCAATGTAAAGCAAGTTATTTGGATAGGCGTGGTTATATGAGAAAAGGTTAGCAAATGCAGCGTATTTTGTGTTTGTTAAATTGAGTACTCGCATCATATTTTCATAATCGCGCGTCCCTTTAACCATAGGGGTACCATACAGATGGTAATAATTAGCTCCATTTACCGCCAGGTCAAATAACTCGAGAATATTTTCATAGCTGTTCTGCAAGAAGTAGTTTCCAGGGTTTTCTAAAATATCATCATAGGAAAGCACTTTAGATGTTTTTTCGAGCACAGTTTGCAAATAGCTGGCATTCTCTTCTTGGTATTCATCGTTATCCGGGATAAAAACAGCAGGGGTTTCACCGATCATATTCATCACAATAAAGGCTGTCTTTGGTTCAAACACAATTTCGCGGTCTGTCATTCTGGCGACTTTAAACAAGCCTTTTATCAATTCCATATCCCGATGGTAAATATTAAAAACCCCAAGAGCACTTGAATTTTTTAGGTCTTCACGAATACTATTCAGCAATTCTTCTTCAGTAACCATCCCTTTTGGTATTTCGAGTGAAGGTTCCAAAGGCTCATCTCCAAATCGCTCATACATTCGCGGTGAAAAAGTCGTAGCCTCAAGCACTAAAACATCAATGTTTTCGGCAGCTAATTTATCAAGGTCATCGAGTACTTGTTCTAAATTACCGCCATGCATTCGCACATCGCCCGAATAATAATACTTAGCATCGGGGGTTTCAATCAAATAGCCAACCGAACCTGCACAAGGATGATCGGAATAATACGCAGTTACCTTAATCTCGCCGATCCAAAAAGGTTCATATAACGCGATCGGTGAATAATCTCTATCCCCAACTGATTCGCCAATCTGGTTGAGCAACATCTGTAATTTATACGCATCTTTATGTAAATAAACTGGGATGCCGGGGTGAACCATGCCAATTCCCGACATATGATCTAAATGCAAATGAGAGATGATGATGCCAGTATCATATTCGGTTTTCTCAAAAGGGATTACATTCAGTTTGTCGCCCAAATTTTTTTCGCTAAACACACCATCAACCGGGGGGATTTGTCCAAGCTTAATAGCATCCTGAACCCAGGCGCGCTTTCGCTGTTCAACTTGTCCATCATAAGGTTGGGTCCAGGGGTTGAAAGGTCCACCAAAATCGAAAATAACTCTTGAACGCCCGTAAGTGATGCTGGCAACAATTCCATCACCGGTAACACCTTCGTAAAATTTAATTTTGCTGTTCATATTCACTCTCTAAGATTAAATTTCCGTTGTCTAAAATATAGGTCTCGCCCTCAATAGGTAATAATTGTCTGCCTGTATTTGGCAGCAATCTTTCGGGGTTAAATCCATGACATGGGATTAATATTTTTGGGTCAACCTCATCGACAAAGTATTTCACTTGAGGTGGATATCCATGACCAAAATAATGTTTCGAGAAAAAAGTAATATAGGTAAAATCTGTCCGTTCAATGATCCGCATCAAGTTTTCATAAGCAGGGTCAAAGGCGCCAATCGGCATTCCATCTGCATGTAGATACGAACCATTCACAGCGGGGAGGTCAAACAGTTCCAAAATGTGTCTGTATGAATTTTGCAGCAAATATCCAGATGGGTTATTGTAAAAATCCTCTCGAGAAATCACCGTAGCATTATCTAATAATTCGCGAAACCAGGCTGGTTGCAAACTTGGATTTTCAGGGTAGCGTTCTGAATCGGGGATGAAGATATTCGGCTTGATATTGAAGAACTTATAAACAATATAAGCAGCATCTGGTTCAAATACACAAATTCGGTTCACCTGCGCTGCCCAATCGATGAACTTCATCGCTTCATCCATTTCTCGCTGGTAATAATTAAAAACACACAGCCCTTTTTGGTTTTTAAGGATCGCAAGTAATTCCCGATCCACATCTTTACTATCTAACATCCCTTGTGGTATCTCTTTTGATGGGAGGATCTTTTCGGGGTCAGTTGTATTGAGCATCTGGAGCAAAATACTATCCATAAAACCTGTAGTATCGCATAGTAACACATCAACTTTCTGATCCTTGAGAAATTCCATTTCTTTAACCGTTAAATCTGCCTCATCGCCATGGAGTGAAAAATCACCAGTCCAATGGATAGTTCCATCAGGTGTAGTAATAAAGAACGCAAATTGTTTATAGCTGCGATCGCTGGTTATAATCGGCAATAAGGTAATTTCACCAACCGAAATCGGTGTACGATCCTCAAAGGGAAGATAATCTCTCTCGAGCGTGGGCACCCCATCACCGGTAGCTTCAAGAGCTCGTTCAATAATTTCTGCATCTTTATGTAAATACACAGGGATTTGCGGGGCAATCATACCCATGCCTGCCATATGGTCCAGGTGTAAATGTGTAATAAAAATAGCCGTATTATAATCACTCTCTTCCGCGGGGATGAGGTCCATAAATCCTTGAAGGTCGTCTTTACGGTAAAGTCCATCAATAGGTGGGATTTTCTTGGTTCGAATCGCATCACGCACCCATGCTTTAGAACGGGGTAACACAATTCCATCGTACACATCTGTAATTGGGCTATAAGCGCTGCCCATTTCAAAAATTACCCTATCTTTTCCGTATTCAACACTACAAATAACGCCCCCAATTGTATTTAATCCAGTGTGCATTGTGAATTTGGTTTTCAAAGTTTTTCTCCTTGTCGTTTGTTTACCTTGTTCGCCTTTAAATTCAAAGAGCATATCATGGTAAACACCCATCCAAACAAAAAATAATTAATCAAATGCTTCTTGATATGCAGAGGCAGCTTAATCTACTATAGGAACGCAATTATCCCTTCAATCCACCTCTTGCTACACCAGAGATAATATTCTTCCGGGTAAACAAGAATAGGATAATAATCGGAATAACAACAATCGTGGCTGCTGCCATTAATTTTTCATACCGCACACCGCCATCGGTGATAAAAGCATATAAACCTAACGGTAAGGTGCGGTTTTTTGAAGAGTTGATTATCAAGTAAGGCCAAAAAAATGCGTTCCATGAGAGGATGGCATTTAATAAAGCAATTGTAAATAAAGCGGGTTTAGCAATTGGCACCATCACTCGCCATAAATATTTCCAATTGCTGGCGCCATCAACCCGAGCAGAATAATAAAGCGAATCTGGTATCGATAAAAAAAAGTTCCGTAATATATAAGTATAGAAGATGCTCGATGTAAACGGGATAATCAAGCCTATTAGGTTGTCGATCAAGTCAAGTTTTGCTATGGTGGCATAATTTGTGATCACAATCATTTCAAACGGCACCATCATCAATGTAATGGTAAAAGAAAATAAAATATCTCTACCGGGGAATTTTAAGCGTGAAAAGGCAAAAGCTGCCAAAATAGTTACAAACATCGTTAACACAACAACCGCAGCAGTCACAACAATTGAATTTAAAAAATATCTGGTAAAAGGAGCCGTTTTAAATGCATAAACGAAGTTGTCAAAATTAAAGGTTTTTGGTATCCAGGTAGGTGGCGTCGAATTTACTTCTGCGGGTGTTTTAAAAGCAGATAAAAACATCCAATAAAAAGGAAATATCATAATGATCGAACCAATAATAAGGACGACGTTATCTACAATTGTTCCAATAGTTTTTTTCAACATAATTCTTAGCTCCTAATAATGCACCCATTTTCGTTGGATCAGTAATTGAAGCATCGTAAATATTAATATAATTAAAAATAACACGATTGCAGCAGCGCTTGCGTGCCCCAACCTCCATTTTACATAAAATAAATCATAAATATAATAAACTACCGTGTAGAGGTCATAAGCCGCCCCAGGCTTACCACTAAACAAGGGGAAAAGTTCATTAAAAACTTTCGAGGCACTGATCATATTTACAATTAAAACCAAACCTATGGTTGGTGAAAGTAGCGGGAGTGTTATCCGTTTGAAAATGCTAAACTTGCTGGCGCCATCAATCTTTGCTGCTGTAGCATACAATGGATCAATGTTTTGTAACCCCGAAAGCACTAGAATAATTGTAAAAGGCAAATAACTCCAGATGCCAAAAATAATTAACACAAGCAACCCGTATTTTGGGTTATTTAACCAGTTTATGGGTGCCACTTTAAATAAGCTAAGAAAGAAATTAAAAACACCATAATCAAAGTTGTACATCCACTTCCAGGCTAAGCCCACAGCTACCGTCGACGTTACCATGGGGAGGAAAAAGGCAGTTTGATACAAAGAATTTAGTTTTAGTTTTTTATTTAATGCTATTGCAAAAAATATAGAGATAGCCGTTGAAACTGGGACGACAGTAAAAATATAAATGCCTGTATTTTTAAGGCTGCTGATAAAGTATCTATCTTGTAAAATAGAAGCATAATTACCAAGCCCATAATGGCTAAATTCTTTTGTTAATAACTTATAGCCTTCTTTAAACGAGATTGTAAATACGTTTAAAATTGGGAAAAGTGTAAATATTAATATGCCAAGCAAAAAAGGTAACAAGTAAATAAACGGTTCGAATTTATCGAAAAAACTTCGGTTAAATCCACTTTGTGTCAATGCTGTGCGCTCTTCTTTACGCTCTTCTTTAGAAAGCTTCATAGATAGCGTTCCCCCGTTTCTTCATCAAAAATGAATACGCCCTTATTCTTTAATCCAATCGAAATTTGTTCACCAATTGTTAGTTCCCTGTCAGACGTCAGGTAACCTCTCATTTCCTGGCTGCCAATCCCAAAGTGAATTAATTCTTCCTTACCCATTCGATAAATTTCATTAATCGTAGCAATAAAAGAATCCTTCGTATGTTCTTTTTTAAGGTACATACTTTCAGCTCGAATACCAAGCAAAACATTTTTGCCTTCAGAAAATTGCCCGAGTCCATCAAAATTATAAGCAGCTGAACCATCTTTCAAGATAAATTGCCCGTCTTTTAGCGAGCCTTCTACCAGATTAATGGGCGGGTTACCTAAAAACTTTGCGACGAAGAGGTTTGCTGGATTATCGTACAGTTCTTGCGATTCTTGATATTGCTGTTCTATGCCTTCTCGAACCAACAGAATGCTATCTGAAATACTCATTGCTTCTTCTTGATCATGGGTGACAAAGATCGTCGTTACCCCGGTTTCTATTTGGATACGGCGAATTTCTTCACGCATTTCAATCCTTAGGCGAGCATCCAGGTTGCTCAGGGGCTCATCAAGCAATAAGACATCTGGGTTTTTCACCAGTGCACGGGTAATCGCCACGCGTTGCTGCTGTCCACCAGAAAGTTCGGCTGGTTTTCGATGCATTAAATCACCAATGTGAACAATATCAGCCATCTCTTGTGCCCTTGCCAATCTTTCTTGTTTTGGCACTTTTTGCATTTCAAGTGGGAAACAAATATTTTGCAAAACTGTCATGTGAGGATAAAGCGCGTAGTTTTGGAAGACAAGCCCTATCCCTCTTTTCTCTGGCGTTAGCTCTGTAACATCTTTTTGATTAAAATAAATGCGCCCTTCCGTTACCGGAGTAATACCAGATAACATGTAAAGCAAAGTACTTTTACCACATCCCGACGGGCCCAATAAGGCAATCAACTTACCAGATGGGAAGGTAACATTCAGGTTGTTGACAGCAATCAAATCCCCAAATTTTTTTGTCACACCTTCTAATTTAATTTCCATTGTAGTCCTTATTTAAGTATTTCAGAGATAATCGAACCATCTATATTATTCATTTCAAAACCTAACATCGCAGCCATTGTAGGTGCCTCGTCAACAATGCTGCGGCGGTCAACAACCACGCCTGGTTTCACGTTAGGCCCAATAGCGATAAATGCCGTGGTTTGTTCTTTCCAGGGCAGGCAACCATGCGAAGCTCTAAGCGTTGGGTAATCTTTATACTCGGCTTTGTCATAGACGCTGTCGCCTTTTAATGTCGTATTAAATGCAACTGCTTTTTCGCCTTCTACAATAAAGTCGAACGGCCCAGAAAGGTTGAATTGTTCTTCAGCTTCCTGTTTGGTTAATAAATGGCCAAGTCCATACGCTTGCTTTTGAACAAGTTCGTTCAAAAAATTATAAACCTTATCGTAAACTTCGCGGTTAGTGTTGTCTTTCAATTCAATCCAAGCCGAAAGCGAAGCAGAGTGGCAGTATGCATCATAGTCAACAAGGTTGTCTTCCTCATCTACTGTGATGAACCCGTTTTGCTTAAGCAGAATATTAAAATTCACAGCCTGCGTAATATCAGATTGACCATGATCACCTAAAATAACAAAATTGGTATTCTCAAAATCGCCGTTTGCGCGCACAAGTTCTAAAACTTGACCGAATTGTTGATCATGTAAATCTAACTGCTCTTTAACCTTTGGATGATCAACACCATACATATGATGTGCTGAGTCAAGATCACACATTTTAATTAACATCACATCAGGTTGAGGGTAATCTCTAAGAATATCAAGCGCTAAAGCCATTGTGTATTTATCAAGGCTGCGGTCTTCACCCATCAAAAAATGACCATGTTTTTCATAGTATTTATCAAGTAACTCCTGGGTGGAATTACCTTCTAAGAATTGAATAGGCTCATAACCGGTGTACCAAATCGGCACGATCATGGGCATGTTTAAGTCGAAATCTGCTTTACCGGTAACAGGCCAGCTTATTGAACATGTCGTCAGTCCATGTCGTTTTGCTACGTCCAGCAATGTATCTGTTTTCACATCTGATCGCTGGTTGTACCAGGGCTCATTAAACTTCCCCACAGCGACAATTTCATTATGCGGAATCCCATGTTTATCCACATAATTCCCAGTCAAAATAGAGACATGACATGGGTATGTCAATGAAGGATAAACGGGTTCTGCATGTTTAACATAAGAACCATTATTGATAACCCAACTAAAGTTAGGGAGGGTTTTCATATAATCAAGGTCAGATGTACAAAGTGCATCTAAACAAAACACAAGTAATTTCGACATTTGCTATTCCTGCTTCCATATTATTAATTCGATTATTAAGCTAATTTTTCATGCACAGCAACATTAGTAAAATTCTCTGGTAAGAAAATTTTGCTAAAACTACAAAAAAAAGAAGCCTCTTCGAAAAGTAAGTCATGTAAAAAATCAATACCTTCGCCTGGTTTCAAGCGAAGGTATTTTGTTAATTTGGGGTTATTTATACTGTGATAATTCTGCGTTTCCTTCTTGTTCAGCAAGGTCTAACGCTTCTTGTGCAGACATTACGTTACCACAGGCGGCTGCTACTGCCCTACCAATGACCGATCTGAGTGCAGCAGTACCTCTTACGGCGGGCAAATGCCCGGTACGATACATCTGTTCCGAAGCGGCTTTCATTGCCGCGTTTGTGGCCAGGAAATCCTGGAAGACCGGTTGCTGAATGGCTGCTTCGTATGCAGGCACGACACCAAACGCTGTGCTCCAGCTGGCTAAAACCTCAGGTTGTTGCATGTATTTCAAAAATTCAAAAGCTGCTTTCTGACGGGCTTCGTCCGAGGTGAAGATGATGTAACCATTTCCCCAATCGGAAACGTAGTCAACTTTACCACTTTGCGGAATTGGGGCTACACCAAACTCAAATTGATCGCCAACTGCCAATTCGACGAAACCATAACCTGCAGGTGAACCAATATATGAGGCAACTGCTTGTGAACCAAAGGGGTTAGAGAAATACACATCTTCGCCAACCAGTCTGAACACGCCTTCATCAACCAAGCCGCAGAACCACTCAAGTTGCTCGACTGCAATTGGGTTGTTATATTCAACGGTCATCGTTTCTGGGTTAATATAGCTCGACCCATTTTGACTGATTAAAACTTGGAATCCGTCAATCTCACTGTCAAAACCAAAGGCAGGTTTCCCAGTGGCTTCAAGGATTTTTCGACCAGATTCTTCAAGATCCAGCCAAGTTGTTGGAACTTCAAGCCCTAAGTCATCCAATAGCGTTTGGTTGTAAAAGAATACTTCGCCGTATAAAGCCAGGGGCAATAAATAAACGTTACCGTCCCATTGCGTAATTGTCTCGTATGCAGCTGCTGGTAAACTTTCTTTAAAGCCAGGGATACCAATTTCAGGATCATCGATGTATAGGCTTAAATTTGCTACCAAACCATCATCAATGAAGTTTGCAACCAGGGTTGGGAAGGCATTGATAATGTCAGGACCCTGACCTTCACGCACCGCCTGCATAACTTTAGCTTCATAGTCTGCCAGGGGTTGAGGCTGTTGGATCAATTTAATGTGAGGGTGTTTAGAATTGAAATCGTCAATTCTTTTTTGAAATTCTTCCACATGGAAATCCGACCAGGTGTTCCAGATGACAATTTCAACCGGTTCTTCTGCAACTGGTTCTTCTTGCACGGGTTCTGATGGTTTCGTGCACGAAGTCAATGCAATCGCAAATAACACAAATACCAACAATATCTTATTAATTTTCATTTCTCCTCCGAGTAATTAAATACTTTTCTGTATAACCATTTAATTTCTTTCAAGTCAAATAAATTTGCTTATAAGCGCTCCTTTAGCACATTTTGGTTAAAATTATTAAGTTAGCTACGATCAGGAAAAAATTCAAATAACGCTAACGTTTAAACAACTTTAAATCTCATCCAATTATAAAATTTCAACCGCCATCTTATCACGGTTTCAGAAAGGCGTCAATGTTATTTTACCTAAAAAGAAACATTTTTTAAACGCTCTCAGGTTTTTATTTTAGTACTTTTACAGGTTGCTCATCGGAAGTAAAAAACCACCGTTATTAAATAGCCCTTCGCTGACTGTCTTAAACGTCACTGAATTCTCAGGTAACAGGTCCTGTGCCTCAAATGCCTTTAAGCGAACAAACCCTGGCAAATTTTCATCCGGCTCGATATAATCATCGAAAGGGAGTGAAGATCGATAAAGCTGAAAATAAAGAAATCGGCGAGAATTAATTCGATGTACTTCTAAAGCTTGTACTTTGTCAGCTGAAAGAAATTCTTCTAACGCTGCCATATATTCGCGTTGTGTGCGCGGAAAGTAGACTGTATCCAATTGTGTAAACCTGGCTTTGCCGGCACACAATACCGGTGCTCCCATAATAGATGCCTCCAGCCCAATAGTGGAATTGTACATCATCACAAATTTTGCCCGTTGGATCATCTCGTAAGAGCTAAAATACTCGTCCGGGGCTATAAATATCACATTGGGCAAGCTCGCCACTTCATTTTGTTTTACCCACCCCTCAACACTTTCTTCGCTTGCTTTTCCTGGACGGGCTTCATCGGGATGAGCACGTATCACAAATAAGGTTTCAGGATGAGCTTTGATGACCTTTAACACTTTATCAAGCCAAGTGAACATATCAGAAAAAAAAACGTTAGCATGGGGCTGGCTGGTATCAAAAATTACATTCGTAAAAACAGGAACTACCTGGCGGAATCCTTCCATTTTTGTAACCAGGTCTTCATCTAAATTACTCATCTCAGGCCAAAACTGAATCCCTGCCATGCTAAAATTGCCTTTAACCCGCTGTGCCAGGTATTCATCAAGTTGTAACTCTTGGGATGGGCTTAATTGAAAATCATCTGGGATTTCAACAGGGTAGGCTGTCGCCTCGCCCGGTGTATAAAATGCAGAGAGTGGTCTTATCCCAACTTCGTGGGTGTAGGTGGGTATGCCTTGTTTTCGTGCAACCCAGCGGGCGGTCGCTTCAGGAAACATCATCCCGTTGAAAACAATAACAGCTATGGGCGATTCTTTAATTAACAACCATTCGAATTTCATCGCGGTTTTGTAAGCCGCAAGAATAAAGTATCGATAGAGCACACGGGTAGATTCATCGTCTTCAAGGTGGTGGCGTCTCAATACCCACCGCATAGAAGGTAAACATAAGTCTCCAAGGGGAAGATCGTCATAGCGTAAGTGACGCAGTGTCGCCAGATTGGTGTTTTGTAAACGCTTGGCGAGCTCTTCCCCTGGATAAAAATCAAATCGACTAATCTTAGATTTTTCGTAAATGGGCGAGGATTGCGCAAGGCATTGCCTGCATGGCGGGTATTGATAAACATCGTGGCGATTGGTTCCCAACACGCAACGTGGCATCCCTCGCTGGCACACAAAATTGATCACCTGTGCACCCTGCATACGCAAAGACCATCCCGTTAACATGGAGAATGCGGCATTTAAGCTCAAACCGGTAATGCGGGTTGAGGCATTAAAAGAAATGATGGTTTTTTTATTATCCGGTTTCGGGGCTGCTTTATAAACCGCTCTTGCCATATTTCGGATACCAGCATTTGTCTCCCCCAAAGTTTTTTTAATTTGTAGTTGATTTTTTGCATGTTTGATGAAGTTCATGCCAATACCTATAGATTAAGTGCTGTATTTACGCAGCTTTTTTAGCGCAGATTGTTCGCTTTCATAAACCCTTTTTTTACCATCCCCAAGGGATTTCTCAGTCACCCGAATATACTTAACCAAAGTGCGGACTCCCTGGGGCTCGACTGAAGCAGCCTGGTCAGACCCCCACATGGCACGATCCAAGGTGACATGCCTTTCCACCAGGCAAGCCCCCAAACCCACAGCCACAACCGAGGTTACCAAGCCAACTTCATGGCCCGAATAGCCAATCGGGCAGCTGTAGTTATCCCTTAGTGTCTGGATCATTTTTAAATTTAATTCATCCGGGGGGCAAGGATAACTACTGGTGGTGTGGCAGATGATCAAGTTTTCAATCCCAAGTGTTTCCACAGCTATGTTGATCTCATCCATGGTGGACATACCCGTAGAAAGAATAGCAGGCTTTCCTGTGGCTTTGGTTGCTCGCAATAGCTCAAGATCAGTTATTAACGCAGATGGAATTTTGTGTGCAGGTGGATTGAAGCGATCTATAAAAGCCAAAGATTCAATATCCCAGGAACTGGCAAACCAATCAATTCCCAGCTCTTTACAATATGCATCCAGCTGCGAATATTGTTCTCGATCAAATTCCACTTTATAGCGATAATCGAGGTAAGTGATGTATCCCCAGGGTGTATCCCGCATCTGGCTTTTCTGATGTTCAGGAACGCTTAATTCCGGAGTGCGTTTTTGAAATTTAACCGCATCAACCCCGGCTTCAGCAGCTGCTTTGATCAACTCCTTGGCGTTTTCAACACTTCCGTTATGGTTAATCCCAATCTCTGCAATGATATAGGTGGGATGACCATCACCCACCATCCGGTTACCGATTTTAATTTCTCTTGTCATTTAAATCTCCTTGTGTATTGCCTTTGCAGGGGTCAGGTCAACCTTGCAGAATGCGCAACGAAGCCTGGTTTTCATTCCTTTTCTCTTTTAACCTTAATTCATATCCGAAAGGAAGCTACCAATCAATTGCATATCACATTGCTCTGTGCACTTAATTCCAGGCGTTAAGTCAAAGTGATCATTGCGAAATTTTTCATATTTCACGCCATTCCAAATATCATTAAGGCTTTCATGGCGTGCATCACCCAGAATGATTTCGTTGTCAAAGTCCTCTACACACTCAGCGCATTCACCATTTGATTTTACGGTCATTGAAGACCAGGGGAATTGGCAAAATTCCAGCCAATGAATAGATTGAGTCTGCTGTTTGTTATCTTCATACCATTGTTGATCCTGGCTCTTCAAATAAACATACACATCACAACCTTCAAAGGCTTCTTGCAAACGTTCAAATTCATCCTGCTGCCAGGGTTTGTTGAGGTTAATCATCGTAATTACTATTTCTGTTTTGTAATTACGCTGTGCTTTATAATCCAGTAATTTTAAAATATTCTTATATGATTCGGTAAAATTCGAAGCCTGGCCGCGAACTTCTTTGTGTCGCAGGTCATCCACACTCTCGATTGAATATTTAATGTAGCCAAGCCCATTATCAAATGTTTCCAGGGTTCGCTCCATATTAATATTTGCGGGGTTACACGAAAAGTAAGACTCCAAACCTCTTTCTGTCATCCAAGCTACATATTGAGGCATGTTTTTGTCAAGCAGCGGATCGCCATAACCATGAAGCACAATTACCCGCGGAATTACATATAAGAAAAAGTGATTCTCGCTAACATCATGTTTGTCAATCCCGTAATGTTGCTTAACAAAAGCCTCCCATTCTCCTAATTTACTTTCAGAAAAAGGGTTTAGTTGGTCGATAACCTTTTTAAATAGCTCGGGGGACATCGTTTCAATAGGCCGCGTCATCATCGTTGTTCGGGGGCACATCTCACAGCGCATATTACAGGCGTTTGTCGTTTCAATGTTATAAACAACAGGCTCTGGGCTGCGAAAAGACTCTAAGGTATCCAACAAGTAAGCCCTGGGCATTTTTTCCCCGCCCATAAGTTTGTATTTCAGGTCATACACTTTCATGTAAAAATCGACATCAATCATATTTGCTCCACTTATTGTTTATTTAAACATGTATTTTTATTTATCAGCAGGATCTACGCGAGATAATATCATATCACAGAGTTCACGAATCGCTCCCTTACCACCAGGCATCGAAAGCACTAAGTCTGCCCGTCGCAGCACTTTATCATGTGCGTCAGCAGGAGCGACAGTAAACCCTACTTCAGAGAATACAGGCAAATCGTTTGTATCATTCCCCACATAGATAACTTCTGCAGGATCAAGTTTTGCTTCAGCCAAAACCTCGCGGATTGCCCGCCGCTTATCTTTGACTGCCTGTATAAGGGGGAGCTTTAGTTTATCGCAACGTGCTTTTACCACCAGATTTGTCTCGCGAGAAAGCACCATCGCTTTAATGCCAGTTTCTCTCTGCAATGTTTCAAGCCCCAAACTGTCATATTTGCTCGATGCCACCCATTCCTGGCCAAGCTCATTAACCCAAACACAATTATCCGTCAGCACGCCATCAAAATCCATAACGATCAGTTGGATATCCTCGGGGAATTGGCGTCGTTGTGTAGCAGGATCGACCACATCTAAAAAGAGTTCGTCCCGAAGAAGGAGATCCTCGGCGCTTCTCCAATCTGATGGGATATCGATATCGATCGTAAAACGGGGTTCAATCATTAAGGGCATAATCACTTCACCGGTCATTGATTCTTTTTCCAAAATGGTGCTCGACCGAATCGCATCAATATGTCCAGTTTGCCAGTAGGTATCGGGTAGCGCCTGCCGCGGGGCGTTGTAGGGCTCAGAAACACCCTCCACTTTCATCAATGGTACCATGAGGCCAGTTCCCGATTCAAACGTCCACATCTTAAACGGGTTTTGCCCCGAAGGGACAACCCCTCTGACGCTATCGGCCTTTGGATGCTCACATAATAAACGAATTGCATCATCAACACAGTCGTGGGGTCGAATCGGCGAAGTAGGTCGCAGCCAAACTACAATTTCAGGGTAGTAACCTTCTTGTTCTGCAAGCCAATCCAGGCAATGGATGGCTACAGGCAGGTCTAAGGTTTCGTCCTGAGCAAACTCTGCTGGACGCATAAAGGGCACCTCTGCCCCCCATGCGCGAGCAACACCAGCAATATGTTCATCATCCGTCGAGACGATCACCCGGGTTACCAATTTCGCTCTTTGACCAGCCACGATACTATAAGAGATTAATGGATAACCAGCAAAATTCTTAATGTTTTTACCAGGAATACCTTTTGATCCACCACGGGCTGGAATAATTGCTAATACTTCTCGACTTTTTACCATGCCGTATAGCCTCCATCCACAACCAGGTTACTCCCTGTCATATAACTTGAAGCATCTGAAGCTAAAAAGAGCAAAGCGCCATTCATCTCATCTTCGTGCGCCATGCGCCCTAAAATAGTCCTTGCCGAATACGCTTCAGCAAAAATAGCATCGTGTTGTTGATCTATCCCCCCTGGCGATAGGGCATTCACCCTAATTTTCGTTCCCGCATAATAAGCGGCTAAATAACGCGTCAAGCCTAATATCGCTGCTTTCGTCACCGGGTAATCAACAGGCTTAAATTGTGGTTGTCCATTCAACGGTGGGTAAATTCTCTGGTCTGGTGCCGCAAGCCCATAAGTAGATGAGATATTGATAATCGATCCCGACCCTTGTTCTGCCATTCTTTTAACAGCTGCCTGGCACGATAAAAACACGCCTGTAATATTGACATCCAGCGAAGATTGCCAAGTTTCGAGTGGGTAATTTTCGAAAGCGTTAGCTGATTGTTTGGAAATGTGTTCTGGGTCAAACTTTGGGTCAATGGCAGCACAAGTGACTAACACATCCAGGCTGCCAAATTCAAGAACCGTGTGTTCAACCATTGCAGCCACTGAATTAGGGTCAGTGACATTAACATTTACAGCAATTGCCTGAATATTCTGTTCCCGTAGCCAATTTGCATGGTTAAAAGCCGCATCAAAATTGCGGTCCGCAACGACTATATTCGCGCCTGCTTCGCCAAGCGCCTGTGAAAATTGTTTTCCTAACAACCCTGCTCCGCCAGTAATGAGGGCGGTGCGCTTATCTAAAGAAAATTTGTTAAATATTGTCAAGTGACAATCCTTTTTTATCCTTTAATCGTTGGATATTATACTCGCATGCCAACAATCAGTAACCTGAACAAGGCCATCATATTATAAATAGATGCAAAAAGCATGACATAAGTATTTAAATCTTCGAAATCTTAACCAAACTATGTTTTTTCGCGGATTCATGAACTGCTTCGGTCAAAATTAGCGATTTAATTCCATCATCTAAATTGCATCGTGAATCTACCCGACCTCCAATCAGCATCATGAAGTGCTGCAATTCTAATAAAAACATTTGGTTTCGTTCAAAACCCAGCGGCGGTTCGATACTTTTCATCTGTTTATCGTGGGCTAAATAAATTTTAGCAACGCCCGTTTCATTATCCCAGTAGATATGTCCCTGCGTCCCATTAACCTCCAACCAATGAGCTCCCGGCTGTTGAAAATAATCCAGGTGAATAGAGCCTATCAATCCGCTATCAAACTTCAACGTGATCTCAGCCACGTCTTCTACGTCCAGCTCCAGATCAGAAACCTGGTCGGTCAGAGCAAACAAAGAGTCAACCTCGCCGAATAACCAGCGCACATAATCTAAAGGGTGGCAAAGGGTGTTTACAACGCCCCCACCCAACTCTCGACGGGCAGCATAACCCAACCGGTAGTCTTCCCAAGGGTGCCAGCCAGGCAAATATTCGCCCCAATGGGCACGAAAAGAAAGCGGCTTTCCAATAATTCCTGACGCGATCGCTTCTTTAAGCTCTTCCAAAACGGGATGAAAACGAAATTGAAAGCCAACCAGAGTTTTTATACCTGTTTGCGCTACAGTATTTTGCAAAAGTTTTACTTTTTCATTCATTTCAGCTGCGATTGGTTTCTCTAATAGTATATGGCATCCAGAAGCAGCAGCAGGGATAGCTGCCTGTAAATGAAAGGCTGTAGGGTTTGCAATAATTGCAGCGTCTGGATTATGAGAAAGTGCAGCGATAAGGTCTGTCTCGACTGGAAAGTGGGCAAGCTCTTCATCTGGTAAAGTGCTGCTATGCGTACGGTACAGGATGATATCCTTCTGCCCCATCGTTAGCAGGTTTCTAAGGTGTCTACGCCCAATTGAGCCCAACCCAACTATTAACCACTTCAAAGCGTTCATCCTTTCGTTTGTTTTGTTCCTCGCGCCACTAAATGTAAATTGTTTGTGTATACCGAGCTTTCTAAGTTAGTTGTTCAACCATTTATACAACCAATTCGCCATCTTTTGCATCAAGTAACGCACCCCGCGAAAACGAACCAGGTACGCCATCAAACCTGTATTCTTCCGCGATAGTTGAGCCTGCTGAATTGAAAAGCCTGCGTTTTCTGCAAGCTGGGCAACTTCATCCGAGATGGCATTGCCCATTAAACGCATGGTTTGCTCACGCGTGCACAGTCGTAAATAGCCTTTTGAATCCATGCGGTCATCCATTTCCACCATCCGCCCCATCACTTGTTCGCTCCAGCCATCAGGTAGCATCTCCGCCAGCAACTCTTGAATCACGTGTTTTGGCGATACCATTTGAAAATGATGTGCAGAAACCCAGGCTTCAAGCCCTTTATAGCTTAAAAGAATATCTTCCATGCCGGCAGTTTCTTCCTGGTATTGTTCCCAGGTGCGCCCGGTGTTGCTAAGGTATTCCTCTTCCCATTTATGTGGAATTAATAAACCACGCTTCGATTCTATCGCAGGTTGGTCGGCAAATTTTACGGTACTTTCTGAGCTTAACCCGACCCGTTGACGGATATAAAAACCGGTGACAGCACCAACATTAGGGTACGTGTCAATAACTTCAAGGTGCGCCGAAAGCCATCCCGGCAGATGAAAGACGTCGTCGTCCGTATAGGCAACAATTTCTCCAGGTGCCAGGTTAAAAATCATATTAAGTGCGTTCAACTTACCTATGTTCTGTTTAGAAAGTACCAGGTAATCAATTGATCCACTGGTATGTAGATTTTCAAGATAACTAACCATTTCTTTGCAGCTGCCATTATCAAACACCAGCAAATCGAAGGGTTCATCTGTATTAGCAAAAATGCTCTCAAGGGTCGCTTTCGTAACCTCTAACCGATCTTGAAAATAACCGACCTGGTAAGGTGCGTACACTAATACTGCAACTGTTGTCCTGGCAGGCTTAAAATTTAATGTTTTACCTCTGGAAGGGTTAGTGCCGATCCTCGCCATATTAATTTAGTCCACTTTATTTTTTTTCTTTAATTTAGAACCAAGCCAAGCTCGAGCTTCACGATAAGCTTTAACCGGATGGAAGACTGCAAAAATCAGCCAGCCCAATACCCATGAATGCAACCCTGTCAGCGGAAAAATCTCCACTTCGCGCCAAAAAGATTTCCAATTTAGAGGTTTACGGCAAATTTTTTGATTTTTTACGAGATGGGTAACATCTTTAAGTGTAAAGATTGTGCGTCGACCGCCGCCCAATTGAACGTTCAAATCTGTCTCGGGCAAGCGGTAATGACGAACACCACCTGGCAGGTGCCCGTAATCGTGCTTTTGATGAACAACCATCATCGATGGGCTAACATCAATCACCGGCCAATGTTCCCAACGGGCTTTAAATATCATCCAATTATCCCAGCCGGCTCGGCCCACTGCAAAGTTTGGTATTTCCTGGAAGCAACCACGAGGGTAAATAAAGTAATCACTACCAGTTTGCCCATGAAGTCGACCCTCAGAAAGGGTTAGTTTACGCAAGCGAACCTCCCAACCTTCGGAGAAGTCAAAGGGTTGTTTGAGGTCAAGGTTCCAGCGTTGACCAACAGCTAAAAAATGATCTTTTTCATTGCCAATTTTTTTCAATACATCTAAGAACTCTGGCAAAAACAGGATATCAGCATTGGCATAAGCTAAATAAGGTGAATCGTTCATCTGCCTGCCAAGTGAAAAAATTGAACTAAGCAAAGGGGTACCATGTTCGTTGGTCTGCACTTCTGGCATGTGTTGAATGCTCAAAGCCTGGCAGTTTTCAGCAATTCCTGGATCATTCCCGATGACGACAACCGCCACTTCATCCCCAAGTGCCTGCCAGTTACGCAACATGTTTTGTTGGATAACTGTGATGTGTGGATCGATGAAGGGTTTTGGCGCGGTAAACAGGGTTAATAAGGGCATGATTAATTACTCATTAAGTTCGGGCAAGGGTTCCCAAGCTCTTTTGGGGAATATCCTCTCAACGGCTCGCCGATAAAATTGGCTGGTCTCACGTTTAATTTTTACGAGGCTGTCCTTAGTGAGGCTCGGTATCGTTGCATCGGCTGATAAGGGTTGCGCCATTAAAGTTAGGTAAAGGTTCAACACATCCGAACGGGGAAACCCGTGTCGCTGGAAGAAGAATACGTGATAACCAGCTTGTCTTAAAACTTGCTGCAAAGTATGTGGCGTGTAACACGCCAGGTGTGCCAATTCATAGCTCTCATGAGCGTAAAAGTTGGGCACTTCCACCAGCAGAATTCCATTCTCCTTCAAAAGTTCTTGCCGAATTGATCGTAAAACCTCAACCGGGTTTGGCAAATGTTCCAAAACATGGATAATGCTAATCAAATTGAATTTTTCGGGTTTAGACCTTATCAATTCTTCCACAGATGAAACCATACGGATCCCCTGGCGTTTTGCATACTCTCGATAGGCGTCGCTCGGCTCAACTCCTAAAACTTCGCTACCATATGCATATTGAAAAGCCTTTAATAGCACACCTGTAGAAGCACCAATATCTAAAACACGTTGAGGTGTTTCAGAACCGACAGCCTTTAAAAAACTCAATAGAGTCAAAGCTCGTTTTTCTTGAACCCACAAATCTTTCGGCGTTGGTTCCGGGTTGGATTGGTAGATTTTTCGATAGGTTTCTGTGTAAAACTGGGGATCTGCTGCCTCGCTTGTGCCGGGCGGTTGGAATATCAAGCCACAAACGTCACATTGGTAATAAATTAATGGGTAACCAAAAGAATTTACCCGTGCAAATTCATGATTATTATTCTCTCCGCATAACAGGCAGTTCATCTTATTGTTCTTCCATCGGTTTATTGATAAATTATAACACTTGCAAAGGTTGTTCTTTAAACAACACTTATTCAGTTGTTTCCCTTTGCGTAAAACGCGTGTCTGTTTCTCGGTAATCTTTATGCTGCGTATGCGCATTAATGGCTAACAACCCTGGCTCTTTTTTTAACACATCGATGATATCTTCTAAAGAGAAATCATCAGTTCCACCAAATCGGTTGTAGATCTCTCTGATCAGTTTTAAGTCTTCTGGTGTGTCCACAGTTAATCGGTAATTACCCCAATCTGGCACATGGTCAACCAATGCTGTTTTAAAACGACCCTCGATCTCGTAAAGGTAAGGCATGACGTGCTCGCGATCATGCTTAGCAGCAGCCTTTTCCCAGGCGCGTTCAAGCGCAGCAAAGTTGGCAACTTCTGTATCCATTCCAATCGGTGTGGTTCGCTTCCAGGGAGGGGGCAGTCGGTTAGCAGCAAAATCTGCATTGGCAGCAAAAAATTCTGCAACAGTTCGATCAATTTCTTTTGGGTCTATTAGTGGGCAATCGCCAGTCAAACGAACAATAACTTCAGCATCAAAGAATTTGGCTGCCTGGTAATATCGATCGAGGACGTCTAATGGATCGCCTCGAAAATAAGGGATTCCATAAGCTCGGCATGTCCTTACAAGCAGGTCATCATCTGCCGAAGTTGTGGTTGCCACAATCACCCGCCCCAAGCTTTGCGCTCTTCGTACCCGTTTAACCTCGCGGACCAGCAAAGGCAAACCGCAAAGGTCTTTTAACACTTTGCCCGGCAAACGGCTTGAACCCATGCGAGCTTGGATAATTCCAACAACAGATGGATTTCTCACTTCCATTAATCACAAATCCCTAATTTAAATCGTCAACCGATAACGAACTAACAATAGTATCAAACACCAGCAGTTGAGATTGAACATCGCCCGTGTTTGCATTAAATATAATTACATACAAAGATCCAGATTCCTTAAAAATATATTCCACCTGTTTCAGGTCTAACCCCGAAGCGTTGGTCGTTGTAATCATACGCAGAGTATCACGTCCACCAAGGGTCAATCTGGACTCTTCCAAAATTGTAACCTTATCGCCCAGCAAAGGCCCCGCTACAGTAGATACCAATCCCAGGGGCAGTGCCGAAAAAGAATCATTTTTAATAACAGCAAAGCTGGGCGGTATTCCAGCTGTGCTTTCAGTATCATAACCCCATAAAAGAACATTATCCTCGGCAAGGTTGAGGACTTCTTGCAAATCAATGACTGAGGGTACATCCGATAAATCAACATGATCTAAAATTGTGCTCAACCCCGAACCCAAATCGCCAATCTGGTAGGAATCAGGCACAGCAAATGTCAACTGCGCATCGTCGATAACGAGGGTTTCAATCCTGAAACCATCTAAGGGGAGAAGGACCTCAGGTGTCGTAGACGCCTTGGGGCGATAGGGCAGGTTACAAGCCAGCGAAGCCAGCAACAGTATCAATACAAATAATCCCAGCGGATATTTTCTTTTCATGTTATTAATTCTCTTTTGTTGGTTGGTTGTTTTATCTTTCTTTTAAGTCTATGAATTTTAGCCCATTCCCCCATTTTTCCCAAATGTTTATCGTTACCGTGCTAATAGCCGAAACTTTAATTATTTTTATTCGTGGTAATTTGATAAGCACCCAGTAGTTTTTGAAAATTCACTGCCCAATTGGCGCGCTCTTCTGCCAATAACCTGGCTTGTTCTCCATAGTATGCTAAATTCTCATCACCAACCATTGATAGAATCTTATTTTCGAGGGACATAATATCTCCATCGATAAATAAGTTACCGGTTTTGGTCGGTATAACCCATTCTCGATTGCTGGGGATATCCGACGTTAGCACCGGGCGCCCGCAAGCTAAAGCCTCTAGCACCGAAATTGAAGAACCATCTACATGCGAGGAGCTGATAAACAAATCTCCTGCACCGTAGAACGGTGGCAAATCTTCAAGCTCTACCCAGCCAGGGAGATAAACAGCTTCTTTTACAGGCGCTAAGATTGCGTAAATTTCCTCTTTTTGAGGGCCGTCCCCCGCCAGGATTAAGCGCAAGGTCGGGTCTCGACGATAGGCGCGAACGAACGCTCTTGCCAACAGGTCTACCCCATATTGTTTTGCCCAGGAACGATTACAAAAAATAACGAATTGATTTTCCCAACCCAAGGAACGTCTAAGCGCACCACAGCGATCCCCTGCCGATTTTTGTGAAAAGTATGCGAGATCTACCCCCCAGGGGAAGCTTACAATTTTATCTTCACGGAAACCACGCTCAACCGCTTTTTTCGAGACCGTTTCACAATCTGTCAGTAGGAGGTCAGTGCTTTCTAATGTGATGGTTGTAGCAAACCTCGTCCAGGGGCTGCGGTTTGCAATTCTTAACAGGTCAAAAGCCCAAGACATCGTCACCAGCGGGTGGAACCCAGTCAGAGCAGCAACCATTGCTGGTCCCTGAATTGGTCCAGCATGTACAACATCTGGTTGCAGGCGGTCCACAATGTCCTGCAATTGGGTTTTTCCTGCCTGCCAACCATGCCAATGGGACCAATCGGGTAACCCTTCAGGCCAGGATAGCTCGGTAATTTCTGCAGGGGTGTGTGGTTCGCAGGGGTGCATCCGCAAGCTAAACACCTGGTGTTCAGTGCCTGCCAGAGCAGTCAGAAAACGTCTATCGTGGGGACTATCCCGTTCGGTAAAATACAGGATTCGCAAATTACCTCTTTTTAACCTAAGCCTTCAAGCACCACACTTAGGGGCTGCCAAATTGGGTCCACCTGAACTCTTTTCCCCCGGGGATGCGTTTTAATGCAACGAGCCCAATCACGTCGTCAATTTCTTGCGGCATTATCGCACCGGGGGATGCTGGGCGCAGTACATCAATCATCTCGCGCGACACGATCTCACCTGGTTCAATATCTCTGGCAGCTCTTAAGCAACGTCTTTGGACCACAACTGTATCCTGCTCATTCTCAGTCACAAATTTATCACCCGAACCCAAAGAGCGTTCAAGCTGCCGGGTTGCCACAACCATGGAAGCCCAGTTACCTGGGTTCATTGCAAAGGGGTGGTCGGGCCCTACCCGGTCGTTGTCATCAGTAAAGTGCTTTTCAATCACCCTGGCTCCTAAGGCAACCGCGCCCAACACGGTTGCATGTCCATGGGTGTGATCTGACAACCCTAAAACTAATTCAGGATACATCGCGTGATAAGTTTTTAAAACATTTAAATGAATATTATCGAAATTTCCATCGGCAGCAGTGTAATTTGTGTTGCATTGCATCAGGACTAATTGAGGGTTAATTTCAAGAATGGCATGAACCGCTCTTTGAACATCGCCAATATCCGAGGCGCCAGTTGCCAACAGAACTGGTTTGCCTTTGCTTGCAATCCGTACGACTGCTTCAATCCAGTTTATATCCCCAGAGCCAATCTTATAGGCGGGTACGTATGCATCAAGCATATCAATTGCTTCAAAATCATAAGGAGAAGAAAAATAATCAATCCCAACTTCATCGCAATGTGCTTTGAGGATCGGCGTCCACTCAAAAGGAAGAGAGGCATCGGCATAAACCTCGGTGACGGATTTTCGCCACTTTGCCTGGTGCGAAACCTGGCTATTCATATGCGAAAAACCATATTCTGAAACTATTTTTGGTGCCTGGAAGTTTTGAAATTTTGCTGCATTTGCGCCAGCCTCTTTTGCCAGACGGATTAATAACTTTGCACGTTCCAGACTGCCATCATGGTTGGCTGCAATATCTGCGATAAAATAAGTAGGGTGTTTTTCACCAACCAGGTGATTGCCAATTTTTAGTTCCATTCTTCCTCCTTAAATTCCCATCACACAGATGGTCCAGCAAAGCCCTGCAACCGCTGTGGGTAAAACGCCAACCAGCGCTGATACATTTTCTCAATCCCCATATCTATATTCGGCAGCAAATGTCCAAGAGCTGTTTGCACTTTATCAGGTTTTAGAATCAAGCTGGTGGAGCGGGGTGCGCCGCGTACCACATCAGCCATGCAAGTAGGTTCAATGAGGTCTGGGTCATATCCAAACTTCCTGGCGATACGCACGCCAAACTCATATTTGCTTAAATGTTCAGGGCTTACAACATGGTAAACACCAGCCAGGTTTAAGTTCAACATCTCTAATAAGGTTATAGCTAAATCTTCAACATATAAAGGGCAAAACATAACATCAGTAAAGCCCTTCATCTTTTGCCCATGGCGTAATTGATTAAAAAAGAACTCTGATAAACTGCGGTTGCCAGATAAACTCCATCCATAAAATACTACCCTGGCGATGATCGCATCCGGATTATATTTACGCACTTCTTCTTCCCCATCGAGTTTGGTTTGAGCGTACACACTACGCGGGTAAACCGGGTCATCTTCGGTATAACCTTCGGTTCGACCGCCAAATACCGCATCCGTTGATATTTGAATAAAGGGGACTTTTCTATTTGCTGAATATTCTGCCAGGGTACCTGGTACTTCACAATTAAGTTGATGGGCAAGCTCGGGATTTTGTTCAGCAACATTTAAATTTGCCAATGCTGCACAGTGGATTATGGCTTCAGGTTGAATGGTATCAATCGTGCGAAGTGCCTCATCAATTTTAAGCAAGTTTACTTGGTACAGGTCAAAAGGCACGTCAGTTAAACCATGTGAATGGTAAAGACCGCTCACATGAAAACCTTGTTTTGCAGCGACAAGGCACAAGTTTACCCCAAGCAGTCCACTGGCACCGGTTACCAATAAACGCATCTTATTAACCTACCTGCCTTTATTTAAAGATTCTTCAATTGGCTTTACCATACTCTGGATCTCTTCTATGGTCATCCATTCGGTATTGTTATCGCTGGCATAATGAAAGCCATCTGGCAAAGGCTTACCCTGCCCCGACCAGTGATACCCAAACCACAGGGCTGCAGGAGGTTGAACAACATACATATCGTTTAACTCGACTGTTGTTCGGGCTTCATCTTCCGAGATTAAAACCTCGTGTAGTTTTTCTCCGGGGCGAATCCCAATATATTGGATTTGTGCGTGGGGGGCAATTGCATGTGCTAAATCGGTCATCTTCATACTGGGGATCTTGGGCACAAACACCTCGCCACCTTGCATTTCTTCCACACAGCGGATAACAAATTGCACGCCTTGTTCCAACGAAATCCAAAAGCGCGACATGCGATCGTCAGTTAGGGTTATCTTTCCGGTTTCGCGCTGTTGAAGGAATAAGGGCACAACGCTCCCTCGCGAACCAACCACATTGCCATAGCGAACACAGCTAAAGCGAGTCGTCCGCCCACCAGCATAAGCATTGCTCTGAATCATAAGCTTTTCAGCTGCCAGTTTGGTGGCGCCATATAAGTTGATTGGGTTTACAGCTTTATCCGTGCTCAAAGCTAAAACCTTTTCAACCCCAGCATCTAAGGCAGCATCAACCACATTACTGCTGCCCAGAATATTGGTTTTGATAGCTTCCATCGGGTTATATTCACAAGCTGGCACCTGCTTGAGTGCAGCGGTATGAATAACAATATCTACCTCGTTTAAGGCTCGCTTTAACCGGGGCAAGTCTCTAATGTCGCCAATAAAATAACGCAAATCAGGATGATCAAAACCCGCCATGCGCATTTCATGTTGTTTTAATTCATCTCTGCTGTAAACGATCAGCTTTGCGGGGTGGTATGTCTTCATCATAACTTCGATGAATTTTTTTCCAAAAGATCCCGTACCCCCGGTTACTAATATTTGTTTATTTGTCCAATCCATTTATTAACTCCTGGGCGTTATTTTCCAAATTATACTTCAGAAGCTGCCTGCGCTATTTCTTCTTCAACGCTTGGTTTACTAACCACCACCATCGGGTATTGACCAATCCGACCTAACAACCTCGGGAGCAGTTCTTCTAACCCATACAGCACCTTCAACCAGAACTTGCCGCCCCAATCGGGGTAAATCACCGCTCGCAGAAATGCAACGCTGACGCTGCGCCAAACCAGAATTTCAAAATCCATTTTGTCTTTGATTAATTCAATTAATCCGTCAGCATCAAACTTCTGCACAAAGGTGCCAGCTGGCACTTTAGTTTTAGCCTTTGTCAATTCTTTGTCGGGTGTTGGCGCTGTTGCATTTTCTTCGGTTGCGCCCTCAGTTTTTAAAACTGCTTTCTCCCACCAGCCTCGAACTCGTTTTACGCCTGCCATAAAACGCTTCGACCACAGCATAAGCGGCGCCTTCGTCCATCCATCAACAACGACCATGTTGCGCCCTGGCTTCAAAACCCGGTAAAGCTCGCCATAAGCCGAGCCTTTATCTTCCATGGGAACATGATGAATAGTATGCAAGGCTGAAATACCATCGAAAGTATCTGAAGCAAAGGGTAAATGGGTAACATCGCCTAAAACATAAAAGCCATGTTCACCCAGCCTTTTTCGCGCCTCTTTCAGCGCAACGATGGAAATATCCATGCATACCCGGGCATGATAATCTTCTGAATAAGTTAGATACTCTGGATATTGAACTGGACCAGAGCCGGCATCAAGATAATAAATCCCTTTATTTGCTAAATGACGTTTAACTCGCATATGGCAGCGATGAAGGTATTCTTGAGAAACTGGTCGTAAATCTTCATACTGCGCGTTTTGGTACAGGGTTTCACCAATCGATTGCCAGCCTACCTGGTCGTAAAATTGGCGTACCGTTTGTTTGATGTTATTTTCACTCATATATTTTTCGTTTTAATGATGTGTGTTACACAGGGTTGTTTCTTTTGGCAAATCACTATTGTAAATTGAATTTGATGTTTTCAGAAAGCAAAGTAACTGCAAGCCGTAAATATCATCTCATTGATGATCTTATTGATGGTCAACGTTTTACCACTTCAACGGCTCCCCTGCCAAGAAGGTAAACGTCTCACCGTATTTTGCCTCACCTTCAGGGCTAAGAATATAGTCCATCGGGCGACTTTTAATATCAGTTGACAAATCAAGCAAATGCCACGGAAACGGTTTAGGATAGGCAAAGAAGAATAAATAAGCATAACGCCAGGCGAGTTCAATTTGTTCTTGAGATAAACGCCAGGTTTTTAAATTATCCAGGCTCTTTTTTAGAATTGAAAAATAGTCGTCCCACGTTTTCGGGTCGCTGGTAAAACCGCGGTTGCGATAATGCGTTTGACCAGCAACGATCACAGGGATGCCTCGCAAACACATTTCCAGCCCAACTGTGGTTGTATAAACCAAACCGAGGTCGGTGATATCTAAGATATCATAGGTATTAATTTTCTCCTGGGGCTCAATTAAGTGAATATGGGCAGGGATTTCAGGCAGTGCTGCATTAATTACATCCACCATCGATATGCCATGGGTTAACACCTCACCTGGGTGAACCCTGATCACAAGCTGAACGTCCTGGCGCCCGGCAAAATATTGCACGGTTCTTTCTACCCATTCTGCCATAGACTCACTAAATACCTGCCTGCCCAAGGTCAAGCTGTCTCCTAACACGTTAGTTGCTAACAAAACAATGGGCCTATCATCGAGTTTAAGTTGTTCTTGCACAGCTACGCCCCCTTGTGTGGGGACGTCTTGCCATTGTCGGGCGAAGTTTTTCCAGGTTTTTGCATCAATGCGTGCAGCAAACAACGCTGAAAGTTGTTGCATTTGTATTTCATTTAGTGGATCTTGTCGGCGCGCGGCCCATAAGTCGTTTGTATCGTGCTGCATAATTTCTGAATCTTGCGCCAACCAGATATGTTCTCGTTGGTCACTGAATTCAAAGGTTACGGTTGGTAAACCCAGGTAGCGAGCAACCCGATAAACAACCCCCATCTCCTGAATGGTTCCATTGGGAACAATTACAACATCGGGCTTATTTTGTGTCAAGTAAGCGACAGCCCGTAACGCTGCGTCCCGGTTGCGCTCAGAACGTAACTGATAAATAGCTTCTTCTCGAGTGATATCTTCAACTTGCAGGGTATATTGTGAATCAAAAATTGAAACTTCATCTATCGTATGAACAAGGTCAGGGGGTAATTTTTTGTTGTCGGGGTTGATTTCCAACAAAGATTGAACTTGCATCAGCGGTTGAGCAACTTCCAGCACCTGTTTAGCATACAGATTTTGAGCTTTCAAATCGAATTTGTTAATGGGTATCGTCCAATCGGAATACGGCAGGAATGAAAAGGTAACCTGGTGACCCTTACCCGCTAATGCTGCACCTAAAAATGCCGCATATTCAATCCAATAGTGTAAACTCGCAAAAATAAATATTCGTTTGCCTGCTGGGGCAGATTGTGCATGTTCCTTTGCCTGCTGAACTGAGCCAGGCAAGAATTCATCCAGTAAATCTAAACTGAAGTGAGATTGCCAGGGCTTATGTTTTTGGATCAAATGCCAATAAAGCTCGTTTGAATATGGGACTTGGGCGAGGATCTCCTTAATGCTGCGACGATTGATCATTTATCCCTCACTCCTCGTAATCGTCCACTCGAGTTTTGGCCTTACAGGGCCAGGACGTGGCTCCTGCCAGTGAGTTCCAGGCGCACCCGTGGCATCCACGGTAAAAGTCAGTGCTTTATCGTCTTGAAAATACCGTTTGATCCGATAGGTACTAGCATTTAACGCCAACACGTAACGACCCTCATTCAATAAGTTGGCAGGCACAAAACAACGGCTTGTATACAGTCCAGGTGAGCGCACAGTGTACTTTTCAAAGGTATGCTGGTCGTCTGTGTCAAAGCTGGTGAACACATACTCACCACGGGTGGTCATCAAGTAAAGCCCAACTCGTAAACCGGTGATTGCCTCATTTAATTGATAAGCAAATTCAATAGAAAAACCATCCGTCGAGTTAACTGTGTCTACAATTTTTCCAGAAGGGTTTAATAACCGCAATGAAACGGGAGCAAAAGTTGTGCCGCGTGCCTTGGATATCTCTTCTTCCCAAAAACGTTCACCCTGTTTGCTCAACCCCATGTTCATATAATGATCAACCGCTTCAGGGGTCGGCGCACGCATCACCAATTGCCCTTTATCGAGCAAAATAGTCTCTTGCGTAAGCCTTTGAATAGCAGACATATTATGGCTCACAAATAAAACAGTACGGCCTTCCTGGGCAACGTCGCTCATTTTTCCCAAACATTTACGTTGAAACTCAGCATCGCCCACTGCCAGAACTTCATCTACAACCAAGATTTCAGGCTCAAGATGTGCAGCCACAGCAAAAGCTAAACGCAAGTACATTCCACTTGAATAACGCTTTACCGGCGTATCAATAAATTTACCGACCTCAGAAAAATCAACAATTTCATCAAACTTTCTATTGATTTCATCTCGCCGCATACCCAGGATGGCACCGTTCAAGTAGATATTTTCACGTCCTGAAAGCTCTGGGTGAAACCCAGTACCTACCTCAAGTAAAGAACCAACCCGACCGTGGATTTCGCCTATTCCGGTTGTAGGGTCAGTCACCCTGGAAAGGATCTTCAGCAATGTGCTTTTTCCTGCGCCGTTACGCCCGATAATCCCTAAAACCTGGCCTCGTTCGACTTCGAAAGAGATGTCTTTAAGCGCCCAGATGTGCGTTGGGCTGTTATGATGTTCGCCTTTTTTCCTGGTGAGGCTCTGCCCAATTCGGCTGATACGAGAAGTCACCAGGTCGCGCAAGGTATCGGAACGCTCTTGTAGAAGCCCAATACGGTATTGTTTAGAAATGTTTTCGATACGAATAGCTATATTTGACATAAGGCCCTAAACAATATCAGCGAAGGTTTTTTCCATACGCCTGAAATAGTAAATACCGCTAACCAACAAAATAGCCACTACAATAATTGAGATCAACATAGTCGCATCGGGCTGGTCTCCACCCAACAGCGCCCATCGATAGCTTTGAATTACCCCAACCATCGGGTTCAAGCCATACAAGGTTCGCCAGATACCCTCAGGGATGATATCAATCGGGTAAACAATCGGGGAGGCATACATCCATACCTGAATAATAAAAGGCACCATATGTTGAACATCACGATATTGAACATTAATTGCCGAAAGCCACAACCCTACCGCCAGGGCTGTTAATAAAGCGAATAATATAATAACAGGCAACCAAAGCAAATTCCAGCCTGGCATGTAGCGGTAATAAACCATCATTCCAATCAAAACCAGGAACGAAACCGCAAAATCCACCAGGGCAGCTGCCACAGAGGACAATGGAATCGCCAACCGCGGAAAATAAATTTTCGTAATCAAGTTAGAATTGCCAACCAGGCTAATGCTCGAACGCTGCAACGCATTAGCAAATAACTGCCATGGCAACAGGGCAGAGATAGCAAACAACGGGTATGGCAAACCTTGCGATGGTGTTTTTAACAAAACACCAAACACAACGGTGAAAATTAACACCGTTAAAATCGGTTGCAGTAAAGCCCATGCTAAACCCAACACCGCTTGTTTATACCGAACTTTAATATCCCGCCAGGTGAGAAAATAAATCAACTCGCGATAACGCCAAAGCTCGGCAAAGTTAACCGATAGCCACCCCTTTGACGGCTTAATATAAATGACAGGCGTCTGATTTTTTTGTTGCGAATTTTCCATTAATTTCGTGTTTAACTTCGGTTTGCACGGTACCAGTCAATCGTTTCCTGTAAACCTTCATCGAAGTCAGTCTGTGCGACAAATCCAAATTTCTCTTTCGCGCGGCTGGTATCTAAAGCCCGTCGTGGTTGACCGTTAGGCTTGCTCGTGTCCCATACCAGATCACCTTTAAAGCCCGTCATCCTGGCGATTTTTTCAACCAGGTCCTTAATGCTAATTTCAAAGCCCGACCCCAGGTTTACAGGCAAGGATTCATTGTAGCTTTCAGTAGCCAGGGCAATCCCTCGTGCTGCATCCTTTACGTAGATAAATTCTCGCGTTGGAGAACCATCGCCCCACACCACGATATGGTCTATCCCTTCTTCTTGGGCGTCAATACATTTTTTAATTAAAGCAGGAATAACATGCGAACTGCGCGGGTTAAAATTGTCCCCTGGTCCATAGAGGTTTACCGGAAGCAAGAAAATACTGTTGAAACCATACTGTTCCCGGTAAGCTTCAGATTGAACCAATAGCATTTTCTTTGCCAAACCATAAGGGGCGTTGGTCTCCTCCGGATAGCCAATCCACAAATCATCTTCCTTAAAAGGCACAGGGGTGAATTTCGGATACGCACAGACGGTGCCAATGGCAACGACTTTTTCGACGCCTTTCAAATAAGCTTGGTGCATCAACTGAACGCCCATCATTAGGTTATCGTAGAAAAATTCAGCTGGGTGTTCTCGATTAGCGCCAATGCCACCGACATGCGCTGCTAAGTGAATAATAATATCGGGGTTTGAATCTGCAAGTAAGCGGATGATAGCCTGTTGATCTACCAGGTCGTATTGTTCAATACGCGGGATAAAAATGTCCTTTGCACCACGCACCCGAAGGGTTTCAATTAAATGTTTGCCTAAAAATCCAGCCCCCCCGGTGACACAAACCCGTTTATTAGACCAATCCATCGTTTTCTCCATATTCCTCAAAGGGATGCTCACAGTTTACAGCTTAAAATTTTTCTTTCGCCATTCAAATTATAATCTGCCCTATTATACCGTCAAGAAGGGCAATTTCGGTCATAAAGTATACCCCCGACTACAATAGCGACACCCAATGCTAAAACAACCATAACCAAAACTTTTAACGACAATACAGGTAATAAATGAAAATACCTTCCTAAATACCACAGAGTAACCATACCGACAAAGACACCTTCAATTAATAACCCGCGCCATAGCCAACGGTCTTTCGTTTGGCGGGCGTAGACAACGCCCCAGGCACCCAGGGTCGCCATCAAAGGTAGAAAAATCGTCCGGTAGCGTGGGTTATCCCATTGGTCTCCACCTGCACGCGCCGAAGCAATAAAAATCCACACCCACACAACCAATATAGATATTAGAAGAATTCGTTTCTTTTTAGAAGACGCCAAGTGCCAAAGCCGTATCGTCACGTAAATAAGTAAAGGTAAAAGGGCATACCATCCAACTGCACGAAATACCCCCAAGCTGTGCCAAATCCATGGTGCAGGGGCAATAATCGCAGCTGGTAAAACAGGTTGAAAAACACCATACAAGACAATTAAGGGGAGGCTTAACCAATCTGGAAATTGATTAAGTTGAAATTGAACCATCCCAGATTTTAGAAAAGTTGCATAAGAATCCCATTGAAGGGCATCATGGATCCATTCAAAAACGAACCAGGCTAAAACCAGCATACCAGATATCAAAACAATCCAACCCCCAATTTTTAGTCGTGAATTTTTAAGCTCTGGAGATTTTATTACCCACATGATTAATGTTACAACGCTGATGATTGGGATCGCCACTCTGGGTGAAAATAAAAGTAAACAAGCTGTACTTAACACAAAAACAAAAATAGAGAGTTTATTCTTTTTAGGGCTGATTATTTTCGTACCAGCCCATAAAAGCAAGGAGAAAAAAAGAATGAAGAATGGCTCTCGCATTTGAGAAGCGCCTAATAAGATGCTTTCTGGATACAAAGCTAAAATCCACCCAGCGAACAAAGCTGACCTTCGTTTAAATAATCGTAATAAAGCCATAACGAAAAAAGGCAAACTCAAAGCGCTTGCCCCAGCTGTCAAAATCACCATTAACACTGGTCGAAACGCGTCTGGGCTGAGATAACGATAAATAAATGCGCTAAGGGCAAATAAACCGCCATATTGATCCCCCTCAAAACTTTCTCGAAAAGCCAATGTTAACGGCTCCCGTGATTGTGCTAAAGCCCAGGCATTGGATTCTCGATTGAAGGGATCAGCATAAACAAACCCCGCTTGCTGCACTTCGGTGTCATAGCCAAACTGGGGCAAACCCCAAGCCAGGAAAACGCCCAGGGCAATCCTGATAACGAAGGCAGTTAACATCATCCATCCGACAACTTTATCAGACCCTGCAGCTCGCCAAACAAGGAACATTCCAACACCAACACTAAAGAAGAGGAAAGTAGCTGCGATGAACCCTTTTACAAATTCACCTACATTTAAAATCAATTGGAAGCCAACGCCCAATACAAGGCTGCTGAGGAAGATCAACCCCATAGCCAGCCAAAGCTTTCTTAATGACAAATGATGACGGTTTTCAACCATTTAACCTCTTTGATCCTGGCTATCTACATCAGCGGGAAATTTTTCTAAGGCATTTTCAGAACGTGCTTTCCAGGTATATGCTTTAACTGCCTCGAATGCGTTTTGTCCGAGCATTTCAATTCGACGTGGGTTTTTTCTAAGTTCTTCAATAGCGTTGCGCCACGCGTCTATGTCGCCCGGTGGACAAAAGACAGCCATACTATCATCCAATATTTCACGAATTACCGCCAATTCGCTGCTAATCATTGCTCGCCCCGTCGCCATATATTCAAACATCTTCATCGGGCTGGCAATATCTGCTGTATTTCCACCGCCGCTGACTGAGATGGTTTTCTCATAAGGCATTAGCAAAATTTCAGCCGCAGCCTGGTATAGGGGTAAAACTGCGTTTTCTACAAACCCTGTCAGCTTAATGTTTTTCACACGTTCACGTTTTATTCGGTTTTCCCAGGAGCTTACAGCTTTAGGGTTTCCCCCAACCCAAAGAAAGTTAATATCCGGCAGATCCTTAGCTAAGCGATACATCAAATCGATTCCGCGACCTTCATATAAATGCCCAGTATAACCAACGGTAAAGTTTTCATCCAAGTTTAAGAGGTTTCGCGCCTCAGCAGGTAAAGGCAGGTTTTGATACCGTTCCAGATCAACGCCATCTGGTGCAATAACAATATCGGTTTTTTCAGGGTTTAAATTAAAGTCCGAAATAATTGCTTTGCGGAGGGCTGCAGTAATCATCACCAATCTTGAACGGGTTTTTGACCTCATGAATAAACGAAACAGCCAGGGTCCCAATTGACCTTTCACCCGATCGTGCATTTCATAAATTGTAGGTACCCCACCCCAAAGTGAAAACACACCTGCTTGTAAAACCCATGTATAAATCAAATCAGGTTGTATTGCTCTGGCTTTTTGAACAGCTTTGAAAGCAAAATCATAACGCTTAAAAGCAAGGTTTTCAGGTATCCATTGGATTTTAAAAGGCTGTGTAACTCCATAAAATGATTTTAATGCATCCCAGTTTGTTGATTTATCCCCAGGAACGAGCAAAGTGACATTATGGCCAAGCTCAGCCAGGGCGTGTACCGCTTTGATAACCTGGATGCTATTGGCTGCGTTAGATGGAATAAACGAGGCACTAATACAAACGATCTTCATGATTGGTTTTATAGTAAGGTCGTTACTTTAAATTCACAAGTGGGTTTTAATAATTAGATATTAATTTACTTAGCGATTGCAAATATACCACAGGGTAATTTTTTAAGGGTTTGTATTTAATATTGAGAACAAAATTTATACTGGAATGGTTTTAAGGTTACAGGCTTTCTTTAACAGATAGATTGGTTATGAAGTAAAATCGGATATCAAAAATGAAGCATTGGATCAAAGGTCCCGTTAATTTATTTCATTTATTAAACATATTACCATCATGAATTTAAAGGAGTTTTTTCATTTACCTCTTACTTTTCAAATCCTGGTTATCCTCGGAAAACTTCTTCCGCGTAGAATAGGGTTGGGCCTTGCTTCGATTATTGGCACGATCGGTGGTAGTTTGAAGAAGACGCCCCGGGTTAAAGCGCTAAGAGCTAATCAGTGGGTGGTTCATAATCAACAGCTAACCCAAAAGCAATTAAATAAATTGCCGCGTGTGGTGTATCGATCCTCTGCGAAGTGTTTTTTTGACTATTTTTATTTTCTCATGCACCCCACCAAAATAAATAAACATGTTTACCTTAGCTCAGAGGCCAAAGAGGCAATTCAGCGGATTAAGAACAATGAACCATGTATCGTGGTGAGCCCGCACATCAGCAACTTTGATTTATTAGGTTACGTTTTAGCCATCAGAGGTGTTGAGGCACAGGTATTATCGTTCCCTGATCCAAAATCTACTTATAAATGGCAAAATGAATTACGCCAAAAAGGCGGGATTATTGTCACCCCAATGAATTTAGACGCTTTCAGGCAAGCCAGAAAACGCCTGCAAAGTGGTGGTAGTATCGTAACCGGTCTGGACCGACCCTTAGAAGGCAAATATCAAGAGAAATACAAGCCTCATTTTTTCGGGTACGAGGCCAGCCTTCCGGTCACCTACACGCGCATGGCCTTAGAGGCAAATGTGCCAATTTATGTATTTGCTGCGGTTTTTCGACCTGATGGTAAGTATTACCTGGAAGGCTCACCACCAATTTGGATGGAAGAAAAAGATGACCTACAAGAAGAAATTCTTGCTAATGTTCATAAAGTTTTGTCGTTTGCAGAAGAAATTATCAAAAAATACCCGGAACAATGGGCGATGTTTTATCCCGTCTGGCCTCAATTTCTGGGTGTATAATTATTAAAAGCGAGGTGTACTGTGCCAAAGGTTGAAGATCATAAAAGAGAAAACAAAATTTTACTTGGGTTTCTTGAACGGCCAGCTTTACGCTGGCTGGCAGCCCATATGCCCACATGGGTTACGCCCGACACCCTCACCTGGATTGGTATCAGCGCTTCCATTTTGATCTTCATCAGCTATATCTTAACAAATTTCAGCCCATGGTTCCTGTGGCTTGCCAGCTTCGGTTTTCTTCTTAACTGGTTTGGCGATAGTTTGGATGGCACTTTGGCGCGTTACCGCAAAATTGAAAGACCGCGTTATGGCTTCTTGGTTGACCATTGGATTGATGCCATCAGCGCTGTTTTAATCTTCTTAGGGCTTGGTCTCTCCCCTTACGTCGACACATTAATTGCCTCGTTCGCAGTGATTAGCTATTTGCTGGTGTCTATTATGGTCTACTTAATCACTTACGTAACAGGTGTTTTTACCATGACCAACGCATTCATTGGCCCTACCGAAATTCGAGTCCTCGCCATTATCCTTAACACAATTGTATTTTTTAGTGGTGAAATCACCCATAATTTACCTTTTTTTGGTGAAGTAAGCCTTTATACTTGGGTTGTAGGCGCTGTAGCATTACTCTTATTCATGTATTTTATGATAAATACATCCATACAAGTTCGTAAATTAAAACTACTCGACGAAAAACGCTTGGAGCGCAAGATTGAAAAACAAATAGCAGATGAAGCTAAAGTAAATATGATCAAGTAAACTGTTCTTCAATTGTTTTCAATTCTAAACTGATGAAATCTCTCAAATTATTGCACTTTGCAGATGCCCATATCGATATGGCAAATTACGGGCGCCATGATCCTGAAACTGGCTTACCGACACGGGTGATGGATTTCCTCAACTCGCTTGATGAGATTATTCAAACTGCCATCCAAGAGCAGGTTGATCTTGTGATCTTTGCTGGCGACACATATAAAGACCGCTCACCAGCGCCAACCTTTCAGCGGGAATGGGGGAAACGGATCATGGAGCTTTCACGCGCTGGCATTCTAACTTTATTGCTAACTGGCAACCATGATGTCTCTCCTTCTTCTGGGCGCGCCCACGCTATCCAAGAGTTTGACACCCTCGAAGTGCCCCATGTGCGCGTTCTTTACAAACCGCAATTTCTTTCTCCAGCCGATCTCGAAGGTTTACCTGTCCAAGTCCTGGCACTGCCCTGGGTTTCGCGTTCGGGGTTAATGGCCAGTTTAGCGTTAACCGGGGCAGAGACTAAAAATATTTATGAAGCGCTAAGCGAACGTTTGACCCAACTTGTTCACAACTGGCTTGAAGAGGCTGACCCAAACCTGCCAATCATTCTAACTGCGCATGCATCAATCGAAGGTGCCATGTACGGCACTGAGCGAATGGTTATCCTGGGGAATGACCTTGTCTTACCGCCCGGTTTGGTCAAAGATACCCGGTTAGATTATGTTGCACTTGGTCATATCCATAAAGCTCAAGATTTAAACGAAGGTCAGCATCCGCCAGTTATCTATCCCGGTTCGATCGAACGGGTAGATTTCGGCGAAGTTAAAGACCAAAAATATTTTGTTATTGCTGAAGTTGGTAAAGGTAAAACGCAGGTCGAATGGCGCCAACTAAAGAATATTCGCCCTTTTTTGGATATCCATGTAAAGTTAGATTCAGACCAAAACATTAACCAAAAATTATTGGATAGAATGCCCTCATCAGCAGACCTGAAAGATACCATTGTGCGCATGGTGATCGAATACCATCGCGATTGGGAACCTTTGATTGATGAAACAATTCTGCGACAGCGCGCTGATTCGGCTTTTGAATTCTACCTGGTGAAACGTCCACAAAGCGAAGCCCGGGTACGATTACCAGAAGGTCGCATAGCCAGCAGCTTAAGCGCATTAGAACTATTAGATTTTTATTGGGAAACCAGTAAAACAGAATTGGAAGAAGAGAAGAAACAAGCTTTGAATCAACTCGCCAAGTCGATAATCGACCAGGTAAATAGCGGAGCGTAGCTCCTCCTATCAATAACAATGTCAAGCGTTTAAAGTTTTACAATTTTTCATTATTGCGATAAACTTGACACTTTACATTCTTTTTCGTATAATTCTTTACGCCTTCCTCGATAGCTCAATAGGCAGAGCGAGCGGCTGTTAACCGTTAGGTTCCAGGTTCGAGTCCTGGTCGAGG
>CAYPKT010000023.1:0-24150 GCA_964411385.1 uncultured Candidatus Brevefilum sp.
CAGGTTCCACCCTCATAACCCGGAGGTCAGTGGTTCGAATCCACTCCCCGCTATTTTTTATAAAAAGGCACGTAAACGTATGCCTATTTAATAAGTTTTATACATTGAACACCGTCAAGGTATATTAACCTTTCACCGCTGTCGAACAATAAAAATTAATACTAAAATAACCAAAGGGTGAATCATGGATATTTTAAGAATTGTTTTTCGCATCCTTCACGTTTTAGGTGCGGTATTCTGGGTCGGCACAGCTTTATTAATGAATCTTTTCATAAATCCCAGCCTAAAAGCCACTGCAGAGGCAGGGCACAAGGTGAAATCTCACCTGCTAACAAAGACCAGGTTTGGCACAGCAATGATGATGGTTAGTTCCACCGTGATGATCACTGGTTTCGGTTTGTACTGGATTGACACGCATCGTTTTTCGAGTGACTGGATGTACACGGGAACTGGTCTCGCCTATGGCACTGGCGGACTGGTTGCCACAGTTGGATGGGTAGCAGGATTTATGGTCGGAAACACAGGTAAAGCGATTGGAACACTTTCTGCACAAATACGAGATACACCCACCCCAGAACAGATTGTTGAAATGAAAACCCTGGTGAAGCGACAGGAAGTTGTTTCCTGGATAAATTTCACCTGCCTGGTGATCGCCATTCTGTTAATGGTGGTAGCCCGGTTCTTATCAGGGTGACCAGGGAAGATTTATTTGCAGCGGTCAAACCGTTACTAAAACATGCCATCAAAGGCTGGACCTTAGCAGTACCAAGATCTGGCAACACATGAACCCGTGAGAGCTTGTTGGTATACAATGCACTCATCCACTTGGGCGTAAGTAGGTAGCGACTATCAGACGCATAACGCGAAGGTTAAGAGTTCGAGCATCTTTGCGATATGTTATTTAATGCCATAAGTTGGATATTGGAAAGACACTCATTAGGGTGTCTTTTTTGGTTAATCGATTGGTTCAAATCATCCCACTATTAATTTTCACTTAATGGTTTTTTATTGCATTTGAATAACGTTAATAGGGATTTTTCTCTTTCCACTCTGGGCAATAAAAAAGACGACCGGTGATTTATTCTGGGTCCATGAGGTGGAGGATGCATTCATAAGTTAACGATCAACCCTCAACGTCCACAAACCTTAATTGTTTCAAATGACATGACGGCTGGCTATCACACACAATGGCTGTATTTCATGGCGCGAATTTAATCTTCAAAGCAGGCAATATGCCTATGCTTTTAACCCGGTTAATCCAGGCTAAATTTGAGTCGGTACAAGCGGTTTATTTAGGTCCAAGGATAATGGGGAAACTTGGAAATTGGTCTTTCCTGATATAGATCGGCTTAAAGAAGAAAATAGCCTGTGGGAAATTTCCTTTCAACACATACAACACCTGATATCCTCTGAGAAGACTCCCCTATTTGAAGCAACGAAATCATTTGGCGAGATTCGAAAAACCCAATAGTCACACATTCTGGCGTCCAAATCGCAAACAGCGTTTTCAATAGTGCAGGTCATGCATTTCAAGATGGCATTGTTGCGGTCTTTCGTGTTTATCATACTAATTCAATCCCCTATTTGCATTTAGGTAGAAGTACAGATAGTGTGAATTAGTAATTGGATCCCAAACCAATTTCTTTTAAAACAAAAAACCATCCTGAATGCTCATTCGAATACGGTTTCGATCCACGTTTGCGTTGCACAGAGAGAAGGTATTACCTTACTTTGTGCAATGGATTCCATGCTAAGCCAATGGTTGGCTTAGCATACACAGACAATTTTATGTCAGTTAATCAACATGGAAATGCCTTCTTTCTTTTTAACCATAATGGTTTTCTTCATTCTCAAAAAATAAGCTAAAAAAATAGATAAGGCAAACAAAATTTTGAATATCTTAAAACCATTAAATAAAGTGGTTATGTGAACCCATGAAGATGTTATCTTCATCATCAAACTTGTAATTTCAGTAAAAATAAGGAGATATTTTGAATTTTAATCCTTATTATAACATTTTGTTGAATCCAAATCATTTTAATCATAATAAAAGCATAAACAAATAGCTAATTTACATTTTTTCAAAAAAATTCTAAAATGTAGATCATAGATATTAAGAAAATTTCAAACCTGAATAAAATTGCTGGTAGATCAGCTCACTCAATTAAAACAGCAGCATTCTTGGATACTTTTGTTGGCGATTATCCTTTTGTCCATCTTAACATCGTAGAAATTGCCTGGGTAAATAGAGCCTCAACAGCCTATGAACCCATAGTGAAATTATTGCACGTGTTCGTTTCATCAATCAATTCTTATAAATTTATTAATGATTAAGGAAGGAAAGTATAATGAGTAACAATAAATTAGAGATCACAGCTAAACGTTCTTTCATGGATAAATTCCTTGACAGCGTTGAACGAGTGGGCAACAAAGTTCCTCACCCTGTGTTGATGTTTGCTTACCTGATCATCGGTATTATCGTCCTGTCTGCCGTCCTATCTTTGTTAGGCGTCAGCGTTACCGAAGAAGTCGCGGTGCCAATCATTGACGGAAAAACCCCCGATTATTATGAGGATGTCAGCATTCCTTCATATCCAGGCGGTGATGAAGTCGTGCATTACGAAATTGTTGAACAGACAGTAAAAATTGAAAGCCTATTATCGGTCGAAGGCATACGCTTCCTGTTTACCTCTTTCGTCCCCAACTTTCAGGGGTTTGGCGCACTAGCAGTCACACTCATCGCGATGATGGGCGCTGGAACAGCCGAAGTGGCAGGTTTAATTGCAGCGTTAATTCGAAAACTTGTTAAGGTTGCACCAAAAAGGATTATTGGCTACCTGATCGTGCTCATCGGGGTTATTTCGAGCGTTGCCTCAGACGCTGGATACCTTATCTTGATTCCACTGGGTGCTGCGGCGTTTATCGCTGTGAAGCGGCATCCGCTTGCTGGTATCGCTGCAGGTTTCGGCGGAGTCGCGGCTGTATTTATGGCGAACTTCATTCCAACACCAACTGACGCCATGCTGATTGAAATAACAAATGAAGCACTCGGCGCTCTCGGTACACCAATCTCCATCACGGCTGATTTCTTTTTCCAGATTGTTTCTGCAATATTGATGACCCTGGTGGTTGGGTTCATCGTTGACAAAGTCATTGAACCTCGCCTGGGCGTATACAATCCTGATGAGGCTGGTGATCCTGAACACGCACAAGCTGCTGATGAAATTGATCCAGCATTAGAGGCGAAAGGTTTGCGCTGGGCTGGAGTCGCTGCATTAATCGTTCTCGCTATCGTTTTGCTTGCCACTTTACCTAATGGAGCGCCTTTACGAGACCCCGAAACAAACGCCATCATCGGCCAGACGCCGTTTATGTCCAGCCTGCTCTTCATTGTAATGCTGTTTTTCTTTATCCCAGGAGTGGCTTATGGCGCCGCTACAGGAATGTATAAGAACGCCAATGAAGTAATATCAGCAGTCGTGAAGACATTCTCAGGGTTAGCAGGGTTGATTTTCATGTTGATGATGATTAGCCAGTTTATCGCCTACTTCAATTATTCCCGAATGCCAGCTGTAATCGCAACGACATTAGCACATTGGCTCGGTGAGGCTAATATTGGCCCAATTCCATTGTTGATTGGGTTTACGTTGATCATCGTTTTACTTGATTTTATTATGCCTGGATCTTTGCCAAAATGGGCAATCTTCGCACCTATATTCGTCCCCCTATTTGTTCAACTTGGTGTTCCTGCACAAACCGTGTTTTCGGCCTATCGAATAGGTGATTCGCCAGTCAACACTTTGACGCCTTTAATGGTGTACTTCCCTGTAATTGTCACCTTTGCCCAGCGGTACGTGAAAAAATCGGGCGTTGGTTCGCTTGTGGCATTGATGATGCCCATTGCCGGGGTTGTGCTGGTAACCTGGCTGGCTCTTCTCATTGTGTGGTACCTGACGGGACTCCCGCTAGGACCTGGATATCCAGTACGCTTCTAAGCGATAAAAGAATTCTCATCATCAGCATATTCATCACCACCAAGAAAGATTATTAAGTAGTGAACGTCTTTGCAGCGCTCACTGAAAATGTTATAGAGAAGGATTAAATGAAATTTCTGAACAAATTAAGCGTTTTAGTTGCAACTACGCTCCTGCTTGTTGCCTGTCAGTCTGGTTCAAGCGGGACCCTGAACCTTGCTGGTACCAGCTGGAAATTGAGTTCGCTCAACGGCAGTCTACCTGTTGCTGGAACCACAGTTAGTTTAGAATTTGGGGTTGACGGCACTCTGGTTGGAAGTGATGGCTGCAACCGCTACGCAACAAGCTATACCCAAAATAATGACAACCTGACCATTGCCCCCACTGCCAGTACGTTAATGATTTGCGAAGAAACGGTCATGAATCAAACCACCGCGTTCTCTGCAGCATTAGCTGCCACCAAGATTATTCTTGGGGATGATGCCTCCCTTATCTTGAAAGATTCTAACGGCAAGATCTTAGCGACCTTTGTGGTGCTTTCACAGGATTTGAATGGCACAGCATGGAGAGTGATTCAATATAATAATGGCAAGCAAGCTGTGGTTAGCTTGATTGAAGGTACCGAAATTACCGCTGCTTTCGCTGATGACCAGGTCACCGGTTTGGCTGGCTGCAACGCATTCTTCGCTGGATTTAAAGTGGATGGCAAAACTATCGAGATCGACGCACCAGGCGCGACAATGATGTTCTGCGACAAACCCGAGGGTGTAATGGACCAGGAAGTCGCCTTTCTTGTTGCCCTTAAACGCGCTGCCACATTTAATAACCGTGGAGATTTACTTGAGTTCAGAACAGTCGATGATCAAATCGCATTAATCCTTGTCCCTGCGGATTAATTGCTCTGCTTGAATAAAAACAGTTATTAAGAAGAAAAAGGCTTTGTTATTTTACCGAACCAACATCTTTTTATTTATAAGAAGTGAGTAATGGCTTCCAGACATACGCCAGATGTAAATACTATAGCTGCCAGAAAAGCGGAAAAAAGAGAGAAGCACACCTCACTTTAAACCACCGAAAGGATCAAGCAAGCCATAGTTGTGGTTAGTTTGGTCAGAAAATGGTCCGGAAGTCAATTAACTTGCTCTCTATGGAGAAAAGTAGGATGAACTTACTGAATAATGAACCTAATCAAGAGGGAGATGTACAACATATTTCGACCGGTCATCTGCCTTCAAGTACAGTTGTTCAGGAAATGGTAAACGAAGCTTACGCTCGTTTTAAATCGAACAATGAAGGGGCAAACGCTTCTCATTATCCAGCGCTCGAAAAGGTGCCTTCTACCCTTTTTGGTATCTGTATTGTCAGTGTCAATGGGCATATCATCTATGCAGGCGATGTGGATTATGAATTTTCAATAATGAGCGTGGCAAAACCATTTACCTTTGCTTTTGTGGCACACGTCCTTGGGATTGATCAGGTGCGCGCTAAATTGGGCTTGAATGCAACCGGGCGACCGTTTAATTCACTGATGGGTATTGAATTAAATCCAGATCGAATAACAAACCCAATGGTTAACTCAGGCGCGATCGCTGCAGCCAGCCTTGTTCCAGGGGTGAGCCTTGAAGAAAAATGGGAGATTTTATTAGAGATCCTCTCGCAATTTGCTGGACGTCCACTGAGATTGAACGATGAGATCTATGAATCTGCATCATCGAGTAACTTCCGAAACCGTGCGATCGCCAATTTGATGTTTGACAACCGCCGTTTGTATTATGACCCGATAGAAACCGTCGACCTGTATACGCGCCAATCCTCCTTGAGCGTAACTACGAAAGACCTTGCCATCATGGCTGCAACCCTGGCTGATGGTGGCGTCAACCCGATGACGCGTGAACAAGTGATCGACGCTGATTCTTGTCGTTTTGCGCTTGCTTCCATGGCAACCGCTGGGATGTACGAAACATCAGGGGATTGGCTGGTGGATATCGGTCTGCCCGGCAAGAGTGGCGTGAGTGGCGGGATCATCACCGCTGCACCTGGCAAAGGCGGTATGAGCACTTTTAGCCCCCTGCTTGATAAGGCCGGTAATAGTGTACGTGGGCAGTTCGCAACTCAATTCCTTTCTGAACAACTTGGGATGAATTTATTTGCGTCCAAACCAGGAGTTTATCGAAAATTTTGATTGAAAATGATTATCATTTTCAACAAGTGAAGTAGTGAAAATTAATCTATAAATTACTACAATTAATTAAAAGATAAGGAGAAAACAAATGAATAAGAAACTTGGACCAGTTGAACACTTGGTCGTCGCCTTTGAAGGAAACAAATTTAAAGGTGAGATTATCCCTGCTTTACGTGATTTGCTGGCTCAGGGATTAATCCGCATCTTAGATCTGGCAATAATTTCAAAAGATAAAGACGGTAATGTTTTAATCGTCGAAGCGGAAGAACTGAACGACGAAGTGAGCCAGGCACTTGCTAAGTTAGACTGTTCTCTAATGGGCTTGTTAACTGAAGAGGATCTGTTGGATGAAGCATTAGAACTGCCAAATAATACCACTGCAGCATCAATGCTGTTCGAGAACGTTTGGGCTAGGCGTTTTGCCCAGGCGATTCGCGATGCCGAAGGCTATGTGGTTATAAACGAGCGCATCGCCAATGACATTGTTGAAGAAATGCGCGATACGCTAATTGAAGCTAGTAATTTACTATAGTTCGCAAAGTTAAATGAACCAGGAATAAAGGAGTAAATAAAATGCGTTCTACAAGACGAAGAAGACCCAGTTTAATAGGAACCGCTGCCCGTACTGCAGTTATCGCAGGGACAGCTACAGCGGTATCGGGAAATGTTGCGAGGTCACAACAGCAAACAGCCCAACATCAGGCGGCAGTCAAGCAGGCACAGGTTGATCAAGCCGTGCAGCAAGCGCTGTCTCAGCAGCAACCAGCACCACCGCCTCCACCTGCAGCCGGTGGTACTGACTTGGTTGCCCAGCTTCAGCAATTGGCAGATTTACGTGCAACCGGCATGCTGAGTGAAGCTGATTTTGAAGCTGCCAAAGCTCGGCTTCTAAACGGTTAACCTCTTTTGATCAATATCAATCAAATACTTCTGTGTTCAGGGATTATTACCTGAATACGGAAGTATTATTCAAATGGTAATTGTTAAACATTCGTTTTTATAACTTTGCAAGTGAGTCATTATTAAAGCATTTTTAGGAGGTTATAATGTTTTGGATAGCATTGTTATTAATAGCAGCAGGGATTTTTATTCTTGTGTATGGCGGGCTGCTGTTCCGCTTTACCCTTGCGACTGGTTTATTTATCATCGGGTTAAGCCTTGGCTTGTGGCTGTTAGCCGGTCAGGATCCTGCAATTCGCATTCTTATTAGCCTGGCAATTGGCGGCATTGCTTCGATTGTGGGGTATGCCCTGGTAAAAATGACACTGCACATTGCTGGCGGTCTTCTTGGCGCAACTGGGGTATTAGTCGTTCTATCCATTCTCCCATTCGACAACATTCCACCCACATTAAGTGTAATCCTCACCATCGCAGGGTTGATCGTGATGGGAATCTTTGGCAACCGGCTTGGTGAGTGGGTTATTATTCTCTCGACGACTTTCGCAGGCGCCTACGCCATAATCATGGGGCTCACCCACTGGTTCCCTTCCTCGTTAGAAGTGGCGCCCGATTATAGTTCTGCATTGGTTCCATTTACTGGGCCTGCTTTTGTGGTGTTTTTGATTGTGTTAATTATCGGAATTTTGGGTCAACATCGCATTAGGGCGCTCAAGGGACGGTTAATAAACATACAGGCATAAATAATATGCTTCCATATTCATAGAATTGACTTCTCTTCCTCAGTCTCTGAAGATCGCTTCATGCGTTTGATTCGGTCTGGTTCCCTATTAAACTGAAAACAGAGAAAATGACGCGTACCGAACTTAATCACAAATTTGCCTGGCAGTTATTTCTCATATTTCTTATTATGTTGTTAATGCTTTCGCTCACAAGTTGCCAGGTGAATTCTAAAAAACATAGAAAATATGGGGTTTTAATCGGAATATCCGATAACGAGATCCTCAATTTAAAGGGCTATGAAACACTCGTCATCGACGCTGACTTCTTTTCACGAGAGACAATCGAGCAAATTCACAAAAACAGCAATAAGAATGTGTATTCCTACCTGAATATAGGTTCGATTGAGATATTTCGTAATGGTTATGCGGAGTTCGAAGCGATAAAGATTGGCGCCTACGAAAACTGGCCTGAAGAACGCTGGGTCGACGTGAGTAAGCCGGAATGGCGCAATCACATTTTTAATGCTGCAAAAGCATTGGCAGAAAATGGGATTGATGGCTTTTTCCTCGATAATGCAGATGTTTATTATGTTAATAATACGCCTGCAATATACCAGGGTATTTTGGGCATATTGCGCGACTTACATAAGCTGGGGCTACCTCTAATTATTAATGGCGGTGATGTGTTTATTACCGAAGCAATGCAGGCAGGAGATTTAAGAGACCTTGTGTACGGCATAAACCAGGAAACAGTTTTCACTTCGATTAACTTTAATAATGGGACATTTGGCAGACAAACCCCCGAAGATCGTGCCTACCTACACGAATACCTTTCCCATTGTAAAACGTTTGGGCTGCAAATTTACCTGCTTGAATACGGTGCGTCGTCGGCACTTAAACGTGAGCTCGAGGCTTTTTGTTTAGAGCAAGGTTATATTTGCGCAATTTCACCCTCATTACAGCTTGATAAAGAGCCCTATTAGCAAACATGCAAAACCCATAAGCCAGGCAAATACCAAATTATGTCATTCTTCAAAATAAAAGGTGCGCAAATTATCTTCGACCAGCTGCGAAGAAGGTAGGATAAAAATTACCCGGTTAATTTACCCGTTATTTTCATGCGTAAGAAACGAGCGAAAAAAACAAGCAGCGCGAATTATTGACCTATTACTAATCATCCAGCTTCCTGGTTCCTAGCCACTTCACCATTTCTGGGTCACGATGGTCAAAAAAACAACTAGTGTTGGTATCTAAGGTTGCAATTTCCTTCATATCTTCGCTGCTTAATTCAAAATCAAACACATCGATATTTTCCAACATTCTTTCCTTGCGGACAGTCTTTGCCAAAGCGATAATACCTCTTTGAATCACCCAACGAAGAATAACCTGGGCAACGCTTTTTTTGTGTTTGCCTGCGATCGCGAGCAGGATTTCATTTTGAAAAATATTATTCTTTCCTTCAGCGAAAGGTGCCCAAGCCTCAACTGCTACATTGTTGTGTTGGAAAAATTCCTGGCTATTAACTTGTTGATGAAAAGGATTGACTTCAATCTGATTAACAGCAGGCACAATTTTGTTATGAACGATCAAGTCCATCATGCGATCAGGCTGGAAGTTAGAAACCCCGATGGCCCTGATTTTGCCCTGTTGGTAAAGTTCTTCCATTGCGCGCCATTCGCCATGGACATCACCATAGGGCTGGTGAATCAAGTACAGATCAAGATAATCCAGCTGCAATCGGTTTAAAGATCGATCAAAAGCTTTTAGAGTATCTTCATAGCCATAGCTCTGAATCCAGAGTTTGGTCGTGACGAACAATTCCTCTCTCGATACACCACTTTGTTTAATGCTACGTCCAACCGCTTCTTCGTTCATATAAGATTCAGCCGTGTCAATTAGACGATAGCCTGCCTGGATGGCATCTATCACACTTTTCTCACATTCTTTTTGATCAGTGATTTGAAAAACACCGAAACCAAGGATTGGGACTTCTATACCATTGTTAAGTTTTACAGTTTTCATGAATTTCTCCTTATTAGTGTTGCTCTGGCGTGAGCAGCCGAGTAAAAGTGAGAGCTGCCAACTTCCAGTTGCTATCTTGCTGCACATATACTTCTGTCACCATAAAGGGATTGGTGACTTCATTACCGCCCACAACTGCCAGCAGCGTAATTTGGTTTAAGAGGATGGCAGTGTTGCCAATTATCTCGACTGATACTTTATGAATACTTGTTTTCTTATAGTGAATTTCTCCGCTGGTAATAATATCAAGCTCACGTGCTTTACCCCATGAACCGCCCATATGTACGAAAACAGATTTCTCATGAAAAAGCTGTTTCAAAGCCTCAGAATTTTTCTCCGCCATCCAATCCCATTTTTGTTTTGAAAGTTGAATGAGCTCTTGTTCCAGGTTTGCTGTTTGCATTATTTCCTCCAAAGATTTTTATGCAACTGATAATTAAGATTATAACAGTTTATTTCCGTGAGAAAAATTTGCCTTATTAGTTTGATCTTTTTAATAAATTAATAAAGATAGCTTGTGGCAACAACACGGAAACTCCACAAACCATAAAGGTCGAAATTTGTTAATTTATTTTCACAAGTAGACCCGAATGGTCGCGTTTATTCGATTTATAAAAAAATCAAGTTGAATTTATGAGACCTGACGAATGTTTTTGGCTGCCTAATACAAATTATCCGCTTTAATGGGATGGTATAATAACCAAGATTAAACCTATTCATCTAAATAAATTGCTATAATCAATCAATTTTAAAAATAGGAAAACGCATGAAATTTTTATTAACGAAAGATTTTTTAATCGAAATTTGACATTTGAAAATAAATACAGGGATTTTAATAAACAATTTCAAGAACGGTTTAACAAAATAATTTTTTAAAATAACTACTCAAAACGAAGTTGTCAACAAGTTCTTACAAACAGGATAATGCCATGAAAGCTTCTGAAACCAATTTCAAACCTATTATAGAAGGAACTAAACAATATGTAGTGCCTTTATTTCAACGCGCTTATAGTTGGAAAAAAGAAGATTGGGATGTGCTCTGGACTGATTTAATGGATCTATGTAGTTCTTCAGGACCTAATAACCACTTTATAGGCTCTATCGTTACTATGCCGATCATGTCTACCCCAGAGGGAGTTTCTAAATACTTATTAATTGATGGGCAACAAAGAATAACAACCATCTTTATTTTACTTACAGTTATTCGCGACATTGCTAAAATCAATTCATTAAATGATTTGGCTGATGAAATAAATCAAACAATGTTGATAAATCCTTTTAAAAAAGAAGATGATCGCTTTAAACTAATGCCAACCCAGGTTGACCGTGAAATATTTAAAGAATTGATTTTAACTAGAAAAAATGAGCAATCATTGATAGGCAAATGTTATCAGTTTTTTGAGCAAAAAATACAAAAAGAAAAGGTTGACATTCATTTATTAACCAAGGTTATTACTGGACGCTTATCAGTAGTAAGTATCGTTTTAGACCGTGATGATAATCCTCATTTGGTTTTTGAAAGCCTGAATGCAAAAGGTCGCGCACTTACCCAAGGCGATCTTATTCGTAATTATTATTTTATGCAAATTAGTGTAAACCAACAAGAGAAAATTTATTCTGAGTTTTGGGAGCCAATGGAAAATGCTTTAGGGAAAAACTTAACTGAATTTGTTCGGCATTATTTAATGAGAAATGGGTCTTTTGTCAAACAAGATGATGTTTATTTCTACTTAAAAAATGGGGTGAATCAAAATAATGCATTATCTTCTCTAAAAGAAATCGTTACTTTTGCAAGTTATTATGAAAAATTTTTATACCCAGATAAAGAACCCAACGATGAATTGCAAAAATCTTTAAAGCGTATCAAACGGCTTGAAATAACCACTTCATACCCATTTTTACTTAATTGCTACCATGATTATTTCCAGGAAAAATTGTCATTAAATGGTTTCCTCGAAATCCTTCAAATCATAGAAAATTTTATCATTCGTAGGTTTGTTTGTAACATTCCTACCAATGAATTAAATAAAATTTTTCCGCTATTATATTCGCAAGCAATTCTTCACGATCCAAGTAGCTTAACCAATGGTGTCATAGCTGTTTTACAATCTCGTGGTTATCCCAAAGATAACGAATTCCGATCTCGTCTTCTTGAATCAAGGCTATATGGTGCTGGGGGTCGTAAATCAAAAACCAAGTTCATCCTTGAATCAATAGAAATTTCTTTTGATCATCATGAAATTGTTCCTTTCGACTCCTTAACAATTGAACATATTATGCCTCAAACCTTAACAGAATGGTGGATAGAACAATTAGGCGAAAATTGGCACTTAGACCATGAGCTTTGTCTTCACACTCTTGGCAACCTCACACTCACTGCTTACAATTCTGAACTTTCAAATGATCCATTCCCAAATAAAAAAATTCGTTTCATGGAAAGTCATATAGATTTGAATAAATATTTTACAAATATTGATAATTGGAATCGGGATGCAATTGAGGAACGTTCAAATAAGCTTGCTGATCAAGTAATAAAAATTTGGCCATATTTTGGCACTAATAATACAATAATATTGCCAGCTGAGGAGGTTACTGGAAAGACACCTAGATCACTCACGTTTTTAGGACGAACTAACACTGTAGCTTCGTGGAGAGATGTGTTAACTTATACAATGAATATTTTGGGTGAACTCGATCCAGATTCAATTAAAAGACTATCCAAAGAATATCCCCATTTAATTGGTAAAGATTCGAACCGTTTCAGGCATATTCGAGAATTGAATAATGGATATTATGTTGAAGTAAATCTTTCTGCCAAAGATATCTATCGTTTCTGCAATCAAATAATCGAGACAATAGGTTTATCTTCTTTAGACTGGGTTTTGGAGTTTAATTAATCCTTCTTAGAATTAATAAATTAATGATTTACTTTTAAAAAATCAAGGAGCCTAAATTTCAAAAATGATGTTGCGTAATCTAATATGGTTAAAGTTCACAATCAATTTATATTACAAGAAGTAACTTATTTTTTTATAACATGAATTCCTTTAAGAGGATTAAAAATGATGGGCCAAGACATTAAGATCATTGGGATTGGGGCAGGGGCAAGTGACGTTATCGATTATTTAATCGATCACGGGTTTACCGACATAGGCTTTATTACCATTAAAACTGAATAAACTGATCAATCAGCTTCAAAAGCTAATTTAAGTTTCGCTGTATCTCAAAAATTACCCATGTCTTCAAATTTAGATAGTTTAAAGATTGTTGAACATCTTTCAATCAACGACTCGTTAAGTTGTCTCAAGAATTTTCTCCATGATGCGATTTCTGTAATTATTATTTCAGGCCTGGATGGGGAATTAAGTTCAAAATTAACCATCGAGGCTTGTAAAGTTACTAGGAATTTAGATTTATTTACTGTTGCTGTAGTAACCTTGCCCATTCACCAAGAAAATAAATCGATCTACAAAAAAGCGAGAGGCTCGCTATTATTGCTTCAGGATTTTGCTGATGCGCTTATAGCCATTCCAACAAATCACCTTTTTCAGAAAACTTTTAATAATGACTTCGACGAACCCAGGGCCTTTGTCCTTGAATGTTTAACGAATATTCTTGGGGTAATCACAGATATCTCTACAAAGCCAGGATTAATAAATTTAGATGTTATTGATATAAAAAAAGCTACGTTTGGAAAAGGTTTAACAATAATCACTGGGGGATCAGCCAAAGGAGAAAACCGTGCGGTTCAAGCAGGCAAATTAGCAATAAATACAGCGGGTTGGGAACGCTAAATTGGTCAGGCTAAAAGCATTTTATTGAATATCACAGCAAGTGAAGACCTAACTTTAAATGAAATTAACCAGATTGGGGAAATAATTGATAATTCTATTAGGTCTGCTACTGAATTTGTTTTTGGTACAATTCTTGACCATGAATTAGAAGATGAGATTCGAATCTATCTTCTCGCAAGCGGATTTGAAATATAATTTTTATTTTGCGGGCAACTAGTAAATAGATTGTTGTAGAAAATTATTTTCGATTTGATACAATTGGTTTGAAATAACATCTAGGCAGGCATTAATATCAAACTCAAGCTCAAGGCACGCAAGCAAAGGATCTTATGATTGATATCTGTCACGAACTACACCAATTGTTGAATTCACTCCCGCATTATCACTTCCCTTTTGATATTGCTGAAATCCCCCTAAACGGGATTTACGTCTTTTTTGAAGATGGTGAAATAGCCCACGGAACAAATCGAATTGTGAGGGTTGGCACCCATACAGGTAAAGACAATTTACCATCACGGCTCAAAGATCATTTTATCAAAGAGAATAAAGATGGAAGTATTTTTCGAAAAAACATCGGTCGGGCTCTTCTCAATAAAGAAAATGACCCCTACCTGAAAGAGTGGAATTCACGCTTGAAAACCCAAGCAGAAAAAATTAAGTATCGTGAAAAACAAAGTCAAATAGAGCAACGGGTATCCAAATACATTCAAACCCATCTTTCTTTTGTTGTCGTATCCGTTCTTCTAAAAAAAGACCGCTTACGATTGAGAGCTCGCCTTATATCAACGGTTTCGCTCTGCAAAGGCTGCCATCCTTCCCCCCATTGGTTGGGGTTAGATTCACCCAAAGCAAAAATCAGAGAAAGCGGGCTTTGGCAAGTCCAAGGATTAAATAAAGAACCCCTAACTGAGGTTGAGTTTAATAATTTAGCGGATCAAATTACATCCTGAAATTTTTGCGGTCAATTGATGGGATTGAAAAAAATGTATCGTGATAAATGCATTTACCTTAGTACCTCAACAGCTTTCCGTTAAATCGCTAAGCCAATTTTGTAACGTTCCAGATAATCTTTGAAACCTTCGACATCAACGGGGTCAGGCTCAAGACATACCTGATCCTGGGCAGTAAATACATTTTCATTAAGATAGGTCTCCAGGCTTTGCCCTTCACGCCTGTTGAGCATGTAAGCCCTCAGCAGAGCCATTCCCCAGGCCCCCCTTCACCCGCTGTTTCTGTCACGTATACGGGCACATTTATTGCTGTTGCCATCATTTTCTGACCAACCACTTTAGTTTTAAAAAAGCCCCCGTGTCCTAAAATACGATCAACTTCTACCTGTTCTTTATCAAATAGAATATCAAGTCCCACCCTCAAAGTAGCCATGGCAGCGTACAAATGCATGCGCATAAAGTTTGCCAGGTGAAATTGGATTGATTTAATTAATTATTATTGTTTAACTATAACTAATCGTGTTTTTTCATAAAATTACTAATGATTTTAATTGGTGTTTTAAAAATTGCCCCTTGCATTTAAAATCTACATATTTTATAATTACTTTGTAAGTACAATAAACAAACATTCTTTATCAGGTATTTAAGCATGCCAAATAAAAAGGCTACCCATCAAAAAACAAAACGTCACAATCGCGACCTGGTCTTGAGAACAATTTTTAATCAGCAACCGATTAGCCGAGCTCAAATTTCACGGATAACTAAATTAACTCGTGCCACCGTGTCTGAAATGGTCAACGACTGCTTGGAAGAAGGTCTTGTTGAAGAGATCGGATTGGGCACTTCTCGTGGTGGAAAATCTCCCATCTTGTTAAGTATCGTATCCGACTCTCATTTTTTAATCGGGGTAAATCTTGGGCAGGAAAAATTTTGTGGCTCAATTGTAAATTTAATTGGAGAAATTAAAGAGACCGTTGAAATCGATATCAAATACGTTGACCGTCTTCATGCTTTGCAATATGTTTTCCAAATTATTGACCAATTAATTGCTAAAGCGTATACACCCATTATAGGCATTGGCGTTGCGACTCCTGGCCTGGTCAATACTCGAGATGGGATTGTTGTTAATGCAGTCAATTTAGATTGGCAAGATTTTCCTCTGGCACAACTATTAACCGATCGATATCATCTGCCCGTACGCTTACTCAATGATAGTCAGGCGCTTGCAATTGGCGAATATGTCCACAATACCGAACACAACTCTGACGGAAACTTGGTTGTTGTAAACGTACGCCATGGAATTGGAGCTGGTATATTGATCAACGGTCAGCTATTTCAAGGGGATGGTGGTAGCGCAGGAGAAATCGGACATTTAATTGTAGACAGAAATGGATTACCATGTCGCTGCGGTAGGTGTGGCTGCCTTGAAACTGTCTCCAGTGCGACTGCAGCATTAAACCGTGCTGGTATTCTGCTTAAAGACTTTCCTGGTTCAATGCTGAATGATAATAATAATAAAATAACTTTGCATGGTTTACTTGATGCATACAAAAACGAGGACTCTTTGGCAAATAAAGTTATCAATGAGGGAGCTGGCTATTTAGGTTTCGCCATTGCCAACCTCGTAGGAACTTTAAATATTCAAAAAATCGTTATCTCTGGGGAAATGGTTCGCTTTGGAGAATCTTATTTAAACGAAGTACGTAAATCAATGAAAAAAGCCTGCCTTGATCAAATGGCTCAGGATACCGAAATAAGAATGGGCAAGTTGGATTCAAAAGGTTATATCTTGGGTGCATCCGCATTTTTATTACTCGATAATTATTCTTTACTTTTTTCAAAGCTTGATGAATAGGGGGAAAGCCAATTATGGGTGGAGATCTCAATTTAATACAACCAAAAATATATCCGCCTTTAGAAGCTGATTTTTGTCCTGCGGTTTTGGCGAACCATCATTTTCAATCGAAGGTAGAGACAATCGGTGCTCCTTTGGCTTTTGGTTTAGGGAGAGACGAAGGTGAATTTTCTAGATACGAAACAAAAGTCTTTCCTGTTGGTCATCCAGAAGAAAAATCGAATCTTAAATATGCAGAACGGCTCCTCAAATTCCTTCTTTGGCAACGCGGCGCATATAAAGTTTATGTTGGTGGACCTATTGAGATCGGCCAGTATCTAAGACGACTTTATTCTGTAAAAGGTGAAAGAAGTTTTGATGTCGATTTTTTCGGTCGACAGGTTTACGAAAAGCCATTTAAAATCATTGCGTGCAATGCTGAAGAGGTACCGCCCTCAAATGAATCAGGAAATCTATTAGGACGTCACCTTAAAGGATCTCGAATTGGTTTTGATTTAGGAGCGTCAGACCGTAAGGTTAGCGCCATTATAGATGGCAAAGTTGTCTACAGCGAAGAAGTCATGTGGAACCCTCGCGAAAATTCTGATCCAAATTATTTTTACAAAGAAATTTCAACGGCAATAAAAACAGCTGCTTCAAAAATGCCCAGTCTTGATGCAATCGGTGGTAGTTCAGCAGGTGTTTACATTAACAACCAACCGAGGGTTGCATCGCTCTATCGTAATGTTCCGGAAGAACGCTTTTCAGAGGTTCAAAATCTATTTATTCGTTTAGGCCATGAGTTCAACGTGCCTTTAGAGGTCATCAATGATGGTGATGTTACAGCCTTGGCTGGTTCAATGGCATTAGCAGATAATGGCGTTTTGGGAATTGCTTTAGGGTCAAGCCAGGCAGTCGGCTATGTGGATTTAAATGGAAAAATCACTGGCTGGCTCAATGAGCTTGCTTTTGCACCTGTAGATTACAACCCGAATGCCGCTGTCGACGAGTGGTCTGGAGATCGTGGTTGCGGAGCCTCATACTACTCGCAGCAGTTTATTTTCAGGCTTGCACCGAAAGTTGGAATTAATATCCCAAATGACATTATGGATGCAGAGAAATTGCAGTTTGTTCAAGAAAAACTTGAGAGGGGTCATGATGGTGCTTTAAATATTTGGTTATCAATGGGCATATTATTGGGCTACGGTTTAGCACATTATGCAGAATTTTATGATATCAGACATGTTCTTATCCTTGGCAGGTGTACATCTGGCATTGGAGGGAATTTATTGCTTGAGGGAATCAATAAAGTTTTCAAAGCTGAATTTCCTTCATTGTTAGAGAAATTTGAGCTGCACCTTCCGGATGAAACCACTCGACGTGTTGGACAATCAGTTGCTGCAGCAAGTTTACCACTCATAAAGTGAGGAACCATGAAATTTAAACAAGAAAACTCTGAGGTTTTCATTCCAGATGGACAACCGCATGAACAAGCTTTTGCCCGAACCACACATTTAGCCATTGCAGCACATCAAGATGATATCGAAATAATGGCTGCAGCGCCAATTTTGGAATGTTTTCAAGATGATTATAAATGGTTCTCAGCAGTTATTGTTACTGATGGTCGGGGGTCGCCGCGTAATGGACTCTATGAGAAATATTCTGATGAAGAAATGCGTTTAGTGCGATTCAAAGAACAACACAAAGCTGCCATTGTTGGTGAATATTCTGCATTATTTATGTTGGATTATCCAAGCAAAGAGGTAAAAAGTAATAGCCAAAACCCAGTGGACGATCTGTTAAAAATTTTGCTTGTCGCCAGACCACAATTCGTTTTTACACATAACCTTGCAGACAAACACGACACCCATATTGGCACAGCTCTAAAGACAATTGATGCCATTCGACGAATGCCAGTCGACTTACGACCTCAAAAACTATTCGGTTGTGAAGTTTGGCGAGATTTGGATTGGTTACCTGATTCAGAAAAAGTGGCATTTGACTTGTCAGAAACAGAAAATTTACAATCGGCTCTTCTTGGCGTGTTTGATTCACAAATTTCAGGAGGGAAGCGTTATGACTTAGCATCTTTAGCTCGCCGCCGTGCGAATGCCACTTATTTTGAATCTCACGGCGTGGATTTGCAATCAGCAATTTCCTTTGCGCTTGATATGAGTGCTTTAATTCAATTAGATGATCTGGAACCTGCAGATTACATTGAGACTTGCATTCAGAATTTTTCTAAGGATGTCAAAGATCGACTTCATCGGATTGGCTCACTCTTGTAAATAAGTTGCTTATTAATCAATTTGAGAGGAGGTGAGTTGTTAAGAAGATTAATTAAGTCTCGTAAATGAAAAAATAATTAACCTAATTCGAAGGAGATTAAATAATGAAAACAAAAATATTTGCCTTGATTATCCTTATGGCAATCCTTTTAAGTGCCTGTGGCACACCTGCAGTTGAACCCTTACCAGAAAGTCCATCAGATGTTCCAGTTGAAGCCCCATCTGAAGCAGTTACGTTGCAAATCTATTTACTTGACTACACGCCTGAAACTATCGAATGGCTTGAGGAAGAGATTAATCCAGCTTTTGAAGCTGCACATCCTGTTGCCAAAGTAGAAATTACCCAAGGCAGCAGCTGGAGCGGATGGGATACCACCTTTACTGGCTTTTTCACTGCCGGAAAAGGACCAGACATCATCAACCTGGTGCTTTCGGCTGTTGCACACAACTGGATAAAATTAGCATAAAATGAAAAACAAAATTAAACCTTTTGAAATTGACATAAAAAAATCTCCTAAAGCATTTTCAACAATTCAATTATTCCCAAATAAGCAATATTTTTCAATATTAATAAATAATTTTAATTAAAGGTAAATTGAATTATTTTAATTAAATCCTTATATTTTTAATAATCTCATTTAACGCCACGTTTTCATTTTTACAAACTGGCTGTTATGATTAACCATTAGAGAATAAAAAGCCCCACACAAATTAGGAAATATTAATTAATAAAAGAATCGATTAAAGCAATCTATTCTCTTTTAATTTCTCTTTACAATATTCTAAATATTCGGATAATAAAACCTTGTGTGGTATAATTTTTGAAACTTGGTTAAAAAAAATAATTTATTCAATTTTGGGTTTAAACAAAAATACTTAACCAATTATTCGAAAGGAACAAAATGGCAAAACTTGAATATATCGAAGGCATCGGCGACGTTTATGCCGCCAAACTAAGAGAAGCTGGTGTAAAAAGCATCAATGACTTGCTTAAAAAGGGCAGCACGCCTAAGGGGCGTCAGGATCTGGCGGATAGTTCAGATATTAGCAGAAAATTAATCCTAACCTGGGTCAACCACGCAGATTTGCAACGGATCAAAGGTATTGGCGCTCAATATTCCGAGCTTCTTGAAGCAGCTGGCGTGGATACCGTTGTAGAATTGGCTGCTCGAAATGCAGAGAACTTACACCAAAAAATGTTGGAAACCAACGCTGAAAAGAAATTAGTTCGGCGACCCCCTGCGTTTTCTTTTGTGCAAAGCTGGGTTGAACAAGCCAAAGCGTTACCACGGGTAATTGAATATTAATCATTAATAACGATAAAGAAATTAATAATATAAAGAAATACCGGCGGTAGAAATTCGCCGGTATTTTAATATCATTATATTTTTGACTTAATCAAATAAACGCTAATCGGTACATCTCAAAAAATCGGTCCATATCAATTTTTCGGATGATATTGACATTTGGCGTTTTTCCAGATTGCGCATACCAATCGACTACTGTCATCCCACGGGAAATTCTTCCGTAACGCTCAATTTCGATATATCTTTTTTCGCTTTCCAAGATAATGTCCGGATCAATTGCCACTGCCATTGCTAAAGGATCTGCAGCAAAGCTGCTGTCGCTGCCAAAGACATTTTTAATAATCTCATGTGAGTTCTTAGTTATTTTCTCAATAAAAGTACTCGCCTGAGTGTTCAGCTCGAATAAAGGAATATAAGTATCAAAGGGTATCCCATGATCAACCGTGGCTTCCCAGGAAACCATCGTGAAATCTGGCCAATTATCAAAAACTACATAGGCGCCATCAGGGTCGGCAAAAAGGTTAAACTCCGCAGGTAGGTTTTCAGTGTTACCCTGTGCAAGATAAGCCCCACCCATAATAATGAGCTCTTTATAGAGTTTATGTATATCTGGTTCGAGTCTTAACGCTAATGCCAGGTTCGTCAACGGACCAATTGCTACTAAGGTTAGCTCACCTGGATTTTCCTTAGCTAAACGGATGAGCGCCAGTGCTGCTGGTTCTGTTTCAATTTTTCGTTTAGATTCAGAAATTCCACAATCTCCCAACCCGTCTGACCCATGAACAAAAGCAGCGTCTTTAGTCGGTTCAACCAAACCTGTTCTCGAACCTTTATAGACAGGTATAAGTGGAGCATTGAGAGCGTCTAAAATTTTTAGCGCGTTCGCAGTCGTCTTGTCCACATCCACATTACCTGCAACCGTGGTGATTGCTTCAACCTTAATTTTTGGGTTCCGTAATGCCATCATAATCGCCTGGGCATCATCAAAGCCAGGATCGCAATCAATAATTAGTCGTTTCACAAATCCTCCTCAATAAAAATAAACTTAATTTTTCTATTTTAGTAAATGATTAAAAATTTTACCATTGATCATGTTGAAAAAGAAAACTAAAGACATATTCAAAAATATTCTATTGGTTATTTTCACCATAAATTTCAAAATCTCTAATACTATGGTATCCTTATCAAATCTTTAAGGTAAAGTTCAATTTTTATTTTATAGAATTTGTAAATACTAATTAATAGGAGAGCCGTGAAAACAAATTTAAAAATTACAATTGACCACTCTGCGGGTTTACACGCCAGACCAGCCGCCCTTTTTGTCCAAACCGCTAATAAATTTTCAAGCGCCATCACAGTTCAAAATCTTACGAAAGAAAGTGCTGTTTCGAATGCAAAAAGTATTTTAAGCGTGCTCACGCTTGGTGTATCTCAAGGCCACGAGATAGAAATTACAGCTGACGGCGAGGATTCTGAAGAAGCCGTCATCGCATTGGAAGAATTAATTAATGGAAATTTTGGCGAAAATTAAAAAATAACTGGTAACATCAATCACTTTTGAATTGGTCATCTTGTTTACCATTCTACAATTGTTAATTATTATATATACCTCAGCACCTCTCAATTCATTAATTTTTGAGAGGTGTTAATTTAATTAATAATATCCACAAGAAACGAGATTAAACTTGCAATAAAGTTCGTCGACTATCGGATTAACTTCTTTCTCACTTTGATGTTAGTATCTGCATAGATTGTTTTTGATATAAAATATAAAATATTCACTTGGATAAGCAACAACTGCTTTATTTATATAAGTATAGATAATTGTGAAGAAATTTATTCTTTTAAATAAGTATTAATATAAACCTTTTTGCTGAATGTTGCATATTGGAGAAATTAATATGAATGAAGAAAAGATGAATATATGGATTATTATATGTTATATAGTTATAATCGCATCTATGATAGGTGCCATAACATTCATGTTAATACTATTGCTATTATCCGATTCCAATAAATATTGGGCTAAAAATTATGATTTCTTTTTCAAGTTTCTTATATCAATCCTCACATTAGGTATGATTATTCCACCATTCATAATAGCATATATTAAAAAGAAATGATTCGACATGATTCTCGAAACAAAAGGTTTGTATCAAGAATAAATTAATTAGTAGTTTTGAGGTCATATTATCTATAACTTTTAGAGTATATAACCCACCGCTAAGTGGAATGATGTTAATATATAACTATGGAAACAAAAATTTCCACCCGGCATCGGACGACTGATATATTGGAAAGTGTTTTCATCTCCTGCATCCAATTTAATCATCGGTGCATCAAATTTGTTAATTGACTTTAAAATCAGCCCTTGTTTTAAGTGCGCCCCGTTGGTAAAGATTCCAAGTTTTAACTCAGAGCGTAATTTGTTTCGATTGTAATAGCCCGATCAAGGATATCGGGAAATTCAGGATGTAAAGTAGGCTCCCCATAGCCTGATAAAATCAAGTGATCGATTGTTCTGGGTTTCTTTAAGGCAAATTCAATACCTGATAATCCTTCAAAAGCTGAGTGAAATTTTAATTCTCCAGGAGGATCGTAACAGAATTTTGTCGGCCCATATTGGCAGTAGATACAATTAAAAGAGCAATACTTCTGGTCAATGGGGGGATAGATAAACGCCAAAGGAACGCCCTAAACGCCGAGCCACTATGGGACCATATACAACACCAGTTTGTTATGATATAGATGCCATACTATATTTATTCAGCTTTTTAAATAGAAAAAAATAAGAATTTATCAAATAGGCAACATAAATAAAAAGAAGAGGTGAAAATGAACTGCACTACAAAATCTAACCTCTTCTATTCCATATTAAGAAAAAAGCTCCATATTAAAGATAGTTTCGTAACTTGGTTTGGTTTTGAGGGCTGCGAAGTTTACGAAGAGCTTTTTGCTGAATCTGCCGAATTCTTTCACGAGTAACGCCAAAAATTTCACCTAATTCTTTAAGCGTATGGCTGCGATTACCTTCTAGTCCAAATCGTAATTTTATAATACTTGCTTCTCGTTCGGTTAATTCACCAAGCGCAGCTGAGATATCTTCTTCCAATAGATGTTGTTGAACGGTCACAAAAGGCGCAACAACATTTTCATTTTCTACAAAGTGTATAAGTTCACTTTCGCCGTCATCACCAACAGGCTCATCAAGCGATATCGGTAGTCTCGCATAATGAATTAATTGGCGCAGTTCTTCTACGTCTTGTTCAACATGTTCAGAAATTTCTTCTAACGTCGGTTGTCGCCCCAGCTGCTGCGAGAGGTCTCGTGTGACGTGTTGGACTTTTCGTAATCGATTACTCAAATAATTTGGCAATCGGATTGTTCTCTCTTTTTGATTTAAAAACCGCAATACTGAGCGCCTGATCCACCATGTGGCGTAAGTACTGAACCTGTTTCCAAGAGTGTAATCAAATTTGTCTACCGCACGAATTAAACCCACATTGCCAGCTTGAATTAAATCTAAAAACGAAGATCCAAATCTGCGGTATTTTTTTGCGATACTCACCACCAACCTGATGTTTGCTTTAATCAAATACTCACGTGCTTCTTTCCCTTCAGTGATCAGACGTTGAATCTCGTCAAAGTTTTCGATATCGCCATTTGCTTCCAACATAATTTGTCTTGCATGACGGCCCATTTCCATCTTTTTCGCCAGGGTAATTTCTTCTTCACGGTTCAGCAAAGGAACCCTGCTCATCTCATTTAAATATAAACTGACTGAGTCATCAGATGTAATTCCAGTATGATCTGAAATATGCTCTTCATATTCCATTTCTAATTCTTCAACTTGGTCGTCAAAAAGCGAGGCTTGGCCCTCTGCAATTTGCTCACCGTTGAATTCTTTATTCTCTATTTCTTGCATTCATTCCTCTAAATATTAGCCCAAAAAATTTTTATTCTATTGGGCATCAAGAACTATTGATGTATATACTATACAGCAATAGCGTATATACATATTATCAAAATATTTTTATTAAATTACATTAACTTTCTCATTTATTATAACAGAATTATGCTTATACTATAGCATTTGTTTGTTAATATTTGATAAACATTATAAATTTAGTCAAATATTTTTATTGTTATTCAATTTTTCAATAATAAACGTTTTCATAAT
>CAYPKT010000024.1:0-23103 GCA_964411385.1 uncultured Candidatus Brevefilum sp.
AGCACAGTTCAATAATCATTTGAAGGTCTGTGAAAACATGCTTGAAGATGTCTTGTTATTCTTTTAGGTTAAAAACAAAATTCTTCATAGCAATCATTGGTAAAATTATAGTATGCAACCTATTGCATTCAATGACCGAAGTCCCCAGGCATTTATTTTGTCTTCTAATAGAGAATCAAGGTTCAACCAAGTGGAAGATGAACAGCTTTGGAATTTAAACTTAGATAGGTCTTCTTTTGCCCCATTTCATTTACATACGACTTACAATTTACGCGCCAAGCAGATGCGCTTGTTTCCAAACATCATCATTAACCATCATCGATTTATCAAAGAAGAAGATTTTATACAGCCCCCTACGGTTACAGGCTATGCACCAGGGGCACTTCAAATTGAATATTGTCTTTCAGTTGATCTCACAATTAAATTCGCTTGTTTTCTAACAGGGTCAGACATTCTGGTTGGTTCTATCTCTTTAGATAATAAATCTACCTCACGCATTGACCTCAGCTGTGAACTTTCAGCCGTTTTGTCTCCTATAGGCAAAGGGAAACCAATTCGTTCTGAAAAATTTAAAAACCACGCGATTCTTACAGGTCAATGTGATGATTTATTCCCAGTATTATGGTTGAGTGCTGGTCCAACCGGAATCGATAGCCCTTTTCCAGCCTTAACATCACATGTATCTTTAAAACCTAGACGATCGGCGCAGTTATTTTGGGCTCTCGTCTCCAACAACAGCTACCAGACCTCATTATCCACAGCCCGTGAGTTAGCCTCGCCTGCCTGGGTCAGGTCTTTCCAGACGCAATTTAAAGAAAACGAAAGCAAAGTCGTAAAGATCTCCACAGGAAAACCCGAATGGGACCAGGCCTTTTACCTCGCACAAGTTAATGCCCAAACCTGTTTGTCTTCAGCCTGTCATCATGGTGGAGGAAATAGCGATCCTACGAAACAAAAACCTGAAGGTACATTAATTGATCGTTTTAAATCCAAACGCCACCTGTCTCTGCTGGATTTACTTCACCTCTCCCAGGTCATTCTTCCCGCACAAATTGAAAATTTTACACATACATTAAAGGGCTTTATCAGCAGAGTAGATGAAAAAGGCCATATAATGCTAAGCCCCCATTCCTTTTTAAAACACAAACAAATAAATGAAGCCCCGCTATTAGCTGTTCTCTCCCAAAAATCTTACCAAGTCACCCAAGATACTGACTTTTTACGTCAATCATTTTCTGCGTTACGACGGTTTTTCGATGTAGGCTGGATGAGCCCGAAAGGTCAAGCACACCCTTCCCAGGTGTGGCAGAGCCCAACCCAACTGCAACTTGGCACAGGCTTGTTCAATTTTGATACTGAAAGTGATATCGGCAAAGGGATAGATATTCGCACAGCTGAGAGCCCCGCGTTGGCATCTATGTTATATAGGGAAGCTCTTGCACTCAAAGCTATTGCACAAATTCTTCAGGACTCCACAGCAGAGGCTTATTACAAAAAGGTTAGCTCAGCCATAAAAAAAGATATCCAGCACCTTTGGCAGAGTGAACGAAAAATTTTTAATTACCGAGATGTTCATTCTCGGGCAGCGCCCAACCTTGATCTTTCACTGCAAGGTCAAATCCAACAAAACCGATTAATTAACCAATCTTTCTCAGAACCTCAACGGTTGCAGATTCATTTAGAATCTAAAGGTGAATGCAGTCGCCATTGCAAAATAATGGTTAAAGGGCGAAATGACCTTGACGAGATGATTTCTGAAGAGTTTCTCTCTCAAGATTTTCGTTGGGTTAACGGTAAAACACATTTGACAACAAAAAATATTTATCAGTCATTATCCACCCTTGCGTTCGAAGGTTTCAATACCGGTGATTATTTCCTAATTGAAACAGCCGATTACACGCAAGAGGATATTTCCTGTTTATTACCACTCTGGGCAGGTGGAATTAAAAAAAGCCAAAGCAATGCCCTCATTAAAAAACACTTAGACTGGAAAGATCCCAGGTTAATATCAGGCATTCCAGAAATCTGGCAAAGTGGTGAACCATTGCCAGAAGGCATCGGCCCTCAAATCAACATTCTCTGGAACACTCTACTTATCGAAGGATTAGCATTAGCAGGGTTCATTAACCAGGCAGCAGAAGGTTTTTCGCGGTTAATGGAAACAAGCGTTAAAATTCTAAAAGATTTTCACGGTTTTTTTGCTTCTTATGACGCACATCAAGGCATACCCCAGGGACATACAAATTCACCTGCCGGGTATACACCAATCGATCTATGTTTACAAATTGCAGGTATAAAAATATTCACACCCAATCGAGTCGCCATATGGGGCGTCAACCCCTTCGGTTGGCCAATTGAAATCCGCTGGCAGGGATTATGGATTTACAAAGAAGGCACCAAAACAACGATAATTTTCCCGAATGGTAGCCAATATCGTGGAGATGAGGTCAAACCTCAAATAATCCACAGCAGTTAAAGGCAGGACATTTATGAAAAAAAACATAACCATCACACTGATAGGTTTATTTATTTGCAGTTTACTGTTCTCAGCCTGTGGAAAGAAAGCCTCAGAACCTGAGCTTACACCAACCGCCACGTCCACCGCAACAAAAGCGCCTACCTTTACCCCCTCTTCAACCATCACCGCAACTCCTGAGCCAACTTTAACAAAAACCGTAACACCTACCCCAACCATCCAATGGGATAATCAAGGCCTTTCTCTCACACCTCTTCCAGTGGGAGCGGAGGAAATTAGTGCCGCGACGATCTCTCGCTTAACCGCCTTGGCTGTGTGGGGGAACGGGAAAGCCAACACGATAACCCTCTCTCCGGATGGCAATATTCTGGGTGTAGGGACAACCATCGGTGCTTATTTTTACGATAGTTTTTATTTTAGTTTGGTTGAAATCGTCCCAACGCCTTACCCAGTTCATTCAATTGCTTTCTCAACGGATGCACAATGGATTGCCCTGGGGCAATCTGCTGGAACCATTGATATATGTGATCAACAAGATTTCACTTTCATCACACGCCTAACAACACACGACATGCCCACATCAAATTCTAACCTGGTTGAGGTTTTCTTCTCTCAAGATAGCGCGTTTCTTTCTTATCTGAATCAGACAGATGGAAAAATTTATAGCAACCTATGGGATTCCTCTTCCTGGCTGCTTATTGATTCCTTTGACACCGACGATGGGTTGATTTCATTTGTTAACCCGTCTACCAGTTTAGCTGGGCTCATCGATGGCAATCAACTCACTTTGCAATCTCTTACCTACCGTGAACAACAAATCAATCTCAACCTGCCCAATTCACTACCTTATTCCTTCTGGCAGGATGTCTCTCAATCGGGTGGTACCCTAACACCATTTTGGGATGGTAACAACATTTTAATCAACACAAGTAACATTATTTTAAATTGGAGGTTAGAAGAAAACGACATTAAATATGTTCTTGATCATTACCCCGCTCTCCTTCCAGACCCATGCTTGACAGCAGCAGAAAGCTGTCGCAACTCACAGGGAGGTTTTTCGTGGGCTTGCCCTGACAAATCCAATCATCCTACTATCGGTAAGGTTTCTATCGCACCAGACAATTCTTTGTTCTTAGTTTCACGAAATGACGGGCGCACTGAACTACGTCGATCTTCTGATGGTAACAAAATTTGGGATATTGAGTCTTCCTTTTTAGAATTTGCTTTTTATCCCAGGGGTGAGGTATTTTATGGGCTTCGCGAAGATGGGACCATTGAAAAACGTTCGTTATTAACTGGTGAGTTGTTTTTCCCCCTTAACCAACATCCCAGCCAATTAAACGCCTTACAATTTTCGCCAGATAGCAGCATCCTCGCTGTTGCCTACTCCGATGGCTTGGTACGAATTTTCAGCTCCTTCAACGGTGAATTATTAGGCGTGTTAAACGCAACAGCGACGGCTTTACATTTCTCACCAGATGGAAGCCTTCTAGTAGCCGGGTTACAAAACGGGGGCATCAGATTATTTGAACTCAATAAAGGTCGTTATTCCGATTTACCAGGTGGGCATGTAGACCAGGTCACCGGGCTGGTGTTTTCGACCGATGGGCTTCGGCTCTTTTCAAGCAGCTTAGACTGCACCATTAGCCTATGGAATGTAGAGGGGCGCCATCGCCATTGGAACCTTAAAACTAACCAGGCTGACCCTTTTCAAGTAACGGGCGTAGATCAAAATTTTATCGATGATGCTAAATATATATTTTCCCCTCAAACTGGTATTTTCCAGGTAAATTATCCAGAGATTTTCTCTTACTTTTCAGCCAGGAACACCTCTTTTTCTGATTTTGCAGTCTCACCAAATGGGCAATTCTTGGCGTCTGCTGGCAATACCAGCTGGTTAATTCCGTTGAACAATCCTAACCCGGCAGATAACAGCAAGATATTAGAATCGCTGGCAGTAGACGGTAAAGATGTGTTGTCTTTTTCACCGGATAGTTCAGTCGTGGTCTTATCATCTTCGGTGGCATTGGAATTTTGGTCTATTCCCGAGGCGAAAAATTTGGGCGAATTCCGTTTTACCCAAGCAGGCTCTGCTGAAAGCACACCAATTGATCTATCAGTCTCTCCTGACAGTTCATTGATTGCCCTCGGTAAATCTGATGGATTAATTTACATATTTGGTATTATCCCGTAAAACCTCTACTGGTTTTGCGTTTGCTGGTCGCACCTCTTATAATTGTTTTAAAATTTCATGTTCATCAACATGAGTATTTTTTAGAATAAATCGTCAACCTTTACAGCGATAATGTATTAGTCTTTATTCACAAGCAGAATTGAAACAGTATCAAATTGTCTATTCTCCAGAAAATTAGAGGTTATAAAGATGAATCCAAAACAAATTAAATTTGCCAGCGGTGCATTAATGACTGATCAATATCAACTGACCATGGCGCAACTTTATTACCGCATGGGCTTGCATGAAACTAACGCCCAATTTGACCATTTCTTTCGCAGCAACCCAAATTACGGTGTGCATCAAGCTGGCTTTTGCGTGAATGCGGGGCTCGAATCTATTCTCGACTGGTTAGACCAGGTCGTCTTTGGAGAAGAAGAACTTCGTTATTTGCGATCACAAAAAACTTCTTCAGGTAATCAACTTTTCGCTGATGATTTTCTATATTGGCTAAATAACCATTTTTCAGCCAAAGCCATCAATCTTTATGGAATGCCCGAAGGTCGTGTCATTCACCCAAATGTACCTATTCACGTAATTGAAGGCCCGTTAGCCGTTGGTCAAATTATTGAAACAGGATTATTAAATATTGCAAATTTTCAAATCTTAATTGCTACCAAGGCTGCGCGCATCAAACATGCAGGTCGAGGGCAGGTATTGATGGAATTTGGTCTTCGCCGGGCCCAAAGTTTAGGTGCAATCGCAGGTGCTCGGGCTGCATTAATTGGCGGGGCAGATTTTTCTTCGAACGTTGGCGCATCTCACCTTTTCGGATTCCAACCTAAGGGTACCCACGCTCACAGTATGGTCCAAGTTTTTATGGGGTTGGGCGAAAATGAGTTATCTGCATTTCGAGCCTATGCTGATATCTACCCGGATGACTGTCTGCTCTTAGTTGACACCATTGATACTTTGGAATCTGGCGTACCAAACGCAATTCGGGTTTTTGAAGAGTTACGGAGAAAGGGTCACCAACCTGTCGGTATCCGCCTTGATTCAGGCGATTTAGCTCATTTAAGTATCTTATCCGCTAAGATGCTTAACGATGCTGGTTTTCCCGAGGTTACCATTGTGCTCTCAAATGATTTGGATGAACTTGTCATTTGGCAAATTATCACCCAAATCCAGGAAGAAGCACAACGCTATGGCGTGAACCCCGATCATTTAATCAAACGTTTATCCTATGGGGTTGGTACCCACTTAATTACCTCTACCGGTAATTCAGCCCTGGACGGTGTTTATAAGTTGGTCGCCATCAATCAGGATAACCATTGGGTTCCAACGATGAAAATTTCAGAAAATATTGAAAAAACCCTCAATCCTGGCAACAAACGAGTATGGCGAGTGTACGACACCCGCAACAAAGCCACCGCTGATTTGGTTGCCCTGCAGGGCGAAGATATTCGTTCTTACTCGCCCCTTGAGTTGCGACATCCATCCCTGGCGACCAAACGTCGTTTCCTTGAGAAAAGTGAAATTGATCATATCGAAAAACTCCTCATCCCGATCATTCATGACGGTGAAGTTGTTTATGAAAAGCCCACCTTTGAACAAATGCGCGTTACCAGAGAAAAAGACGTTGAACTTTTAGACCCAGGAGTACGTCGGATCATGAATCCACATATTTACCATGTCTCGCTTTCAAGAGGACTATGGGATTTAAAGCAATCGATGATCAATAAAACCAGGGAACAAAGTTCAGAATAACCCCCTATTCACCTGGCCCTAACTTCTAAATCTCCAAAATGGGGTTATGAACGCCTTACATGTTTATCCGAAGATATCCCTTGAACTCCCAAGGTGAGAAGTAAACCAATACTTCTCACCGGATTCAAGCCCTAATAGAACCCACTGAATGTCAAGTGCATGCGCATAGAAGCGCGCCCTGTCAATCACATACGCCCAGTTAGGGTAAGTATCCTTTAATCGGCTTATCAAAGATTCACCATAATAATTAATTAAATTCCCCAGATCAGTTGCCGGGTCACCTAACCCAGCAACCCCGAAATCAATGATTCCCGTGATCATGGATTTTTCGGGTTGACATAAAATATGATCAGGCGCTAAGTCTCCATGGGTGATAACTGGCTTATAATCAAAAAAATCTGGTTGACTTAAAGGAAGATAGAACAAAGATTGAATCCAATCGATTTGGTGTGGTAATAATAACGGGAATATTCTCTTGATCACCCGATCGTAAATTTCAAGCCAGGTTTCTAATTTAGCTGGTGCGTAACTATGTGGAGGCTCCCAATCAAAAGACTCAATGTCAATATGATGTAAATCGCATAAAAAGTTGCCAAGTTGATCGGCATAATTTTGCTTGGCTTGTTCATTAGCTGCTTGCCAGGTTTCCCTTATAAACGCTTCCCCCTTTATCAAAGGATAAACAAAACTTCCATTTGCCTGTGCCACAGGCTTAGGGATCGGTAGAGATATCTGTGTTTGAAGAAATTTCATCATTCGGTTTTCGTTTTCGATTAATTCTTTTCCCCATCCTGATTTTGGAAAGCGAAATACCCATTCTTTATTAACAATCACAACATCGTTGATCAACCCCTGTTGATAAAGTTCATAACTGCGGATCTCCAACTCAGGCATCACACGATGGATTTGTTCGTGCCAATACACATCCTGTTCAAGCATTTGATCCTCCAATCTATAACAATGTTATAGTAGATTCAATAGATAAAAATCAAGCTTTTTGAAGGAACTTATTCGCCTGAATAATATTCGTTTCTTTTTCTTCACATATGAATATAACAAAATGAAATCCAATTTTCTTTGAAAAAGCCCTTGGTTTATTTTGTTATTCGTACAAAAGATATCAATTATTTTCTTGAGCTCGTGTGTATTTTAAGTTTTGGCAAAATTACACGATGTACCAATAAAATTAAAAAGGTTAAAGCAAAAGCAATCCCAAAGACTAATAAAGAACTGCCTATGTTCGTCATCAAAGTAGGATTGATGAGCATCACCAGCCCCAGTGCCAACATCAACATTCCACCTAACAACTTTAGAACACGACCATATTTCTCTTCCATCTTATTTTTTCTTAAGGTGAGGACAGCCACCAAAAAAATGCCCAATTCATCCAATTGATAGATGATCATATAAACCAGTAATAAGCCTAAAAATGCCAGACCTGTAATCTCTTGCGCGGCTAATAAGTTGGTCCAAATCATCGGGAACCCAGCGGTGCAGGTAAATTCTACCAGCGAAACGCCAACTGCCAAGACAACGGTAGCGCTAATCAACGCCCATGGGTTTTCTTCAGCGCTCATAATACGGCGAATGCCTTTATAGATGCCTGGTTTTTTCTTATCGCTGATTGTTAAAGAAACCCCTTCTTTATACCAAAAATAATCCTTGATATTGATCGTGGCAAAAGCAATGGCAACCAGGGCAACAATGGCTTGTATCCAACCCACGTAACCAATAAAAGTAAACACGGTGAATAATCCGCCAATAAACAAAGCATAAACCAATGCAGTTACCGTAATAAACACAAAACCTATTAAAAAAACCTTCTTGCGAGATCGTGTGTTGAGCGTGATCGCCAATAACATCGAAAGCACCCAAATTGAACATGGGTTAAATCCATCAACAATTGCAATTAACACCGTACTTAGAAAGATAGATTTATCCGCCAGGTTTATGGCACCAATAAAAGGCAAAACAATTGAGAATTGTTTGTCATTTTGGGAATTATTTTCTTGGTTAGGTTCTTGGGTATCTGCTGAATCTTCAATTTCAGGAAATGTCGAATTGGGTAAAATTTCCCTGCCAAGGTCAACACAAGACTGTTCCAGGCAGTTTAAAATTTCACGCTCCATCTCCTCTTGAATGGTTTCAGTAAAGCCTACCCAATACTTTTCCCCAAGAAATGTGGTTGGGACATATTGTGGTTCGAATCCATGTTTTTCTGCAAAAGCGATAAAGAAATCTCGATCGGTGGGGTTGTTATATACTTCAAATTCGTGAACAACAACTCGGGGTTCTTTTTCGGCAATTTCATGCAAAAACACCAGGGTTTTAGCGCAAAATGGGCATCCTTCACCCACGAAAACATATACATTTAGGGCATTTTGTTCAGCGTAAGCAGGTTTAATATCTACGATGCCCACAACAGCGAGCAAAATCGTTAAAAAGATTAAAGTTCTTAAAAATAGTTTTGTTTTGTTCATATCTCTATAAAAACCTCAATCCACAATTATAACTCAAATTTTCTCTTCAATTATTTTCGCAATACCATCGTAGGTAAGATGCAATAATTGACGCATATTATTGTGGTTGGTGACAAACAATCCTTCTGTAATCGATGATTCTAACCAAGATAAAGTTTAATTTTAGAATTAAAAGAGTACAATGGATAAGTTCAATCATAAATCTATAGGAGCAACCTCAATGTCATTTTCTGTGTTTGTTACACGCCATTTAACCCCTGATGCTGAAGAAAAGTTAAACTTATTTTGTCAGGCTGAATATTGGCCCGAGGAAACCCCTCCACCCTATGATGTGTTGCTAAAAAAAGCACAAACTTCAGACGGGTTAATTTGTATGTTGACAGATTCAATTGATTCTGAATTGATTAATAGCTCTCCTCGCTTAAAAGTAATCAGTCAAGTCGCAGTTGGTGTCGATAATATCGACCTGGAAGCCGCTGCTCAGCGCGGTATCCCAGTTGGGCACACCCCCGATTTATTAACCGACGCAACAGCAGATCTATCCTTTGCATTAATTCTGGCAGCCGCCAGAAGGCTTTCAGAAGCTGTAGATTATGCCCGTTCGGGCAAATGGAAAACCTGGGGGTTAACAACTCTGCTCGGTGAAAATGTTTACGGTGCAACCTTGGGTATCATCGGGATGGGGAGGATCGGGCAGGCAGTAGCACGCCGGGCGCAGGGGTTTAACATGCCGATTATTTACGTTGCCAATAGAAACCATCCTGAAGTCGAAGAACAATTAGGAGCAACCCGAGTCACCCTGGAACAGCTTTTACAAGAAGCAGATATCATCAGTCTTCATGTCCCGTTAACCAAAGCAACCCATGGGTTAATTGGTGCAGAGCAGTTTGCTTTGATGAAACCTCATGCGATATTGGTAAATGCAGCTCGCGGAAGTGTCGTCAACACAGACGACCTGGTACATGCCTTAAGAACTGGGCAAATTGGCTACGCTGCCTTAGACGTCACCGACCCAGAACCGCTGCCTGCTACCCATGAGCTTTACCAATTACAAAACGCAATCGTTGTCCCCCATATTGGCAGTGCAACTCGTGTTGCTCGAAGCGAAATGTCGATATTGGCAGTTGATAACGTCATCGCCGGTCTTCTCGGTCAGGTATTACCTAAAGCAGTAAAAAGCTAAACCCGATGAAGATGCAATGGATTCGCGATCACACACCTAACCCCGAGCGCGAAAAGGCTTTTCATATTGCCTTAATCATTACGTTGGGGGCAAATGTTCTACTCACTATTGTCAAAGCTATTGCAGCATATTGCACAAACAGTGTTGCCTTATACGCAGAAACAGCTAACTCGCTCTCAGATGTCGTTTATTCAGTCGCCTTTATTTTTGCATTAAATATTGCCCTCAAACCACCAGACCTAACTCACCCCCAGGGGCACGCTCGTTTTGAACCAATGGTGGGTTTACTGGTCGCGTTAATGATTGCCATTGCGGGTTATGAAGCTATGCGCTCTTCGATTGGGCGGTTTATTTCAGGTGGTTCGAGGATCGAGGCTGGGTTACCAACAATCGTATTATTGGTGACTGCGGGCTTAAAAACAGCCATGTTTTTAATCATCAGCCGGCTGGCAAAAACTGCAAACAGCCCGGCTTTACGCGCTGCAGCAAAAGATAACCTTACCGATGTTTTATCTTCAGGTGCTGCCTTTGTAGGTATTTTAGCTTCATTTTATATACATCCATTGATGGACCCGATTACTGGCTTTATCATATCGCTGTTGATCTTCAAAACTGCCTATGACGCGGGTCATGAAAACTTTAAATACCTAACAGGTGCCGGCCCCGATGAAGAATTGCGCAAGAAGATTGTCGAAATCGCAGGCAAAGTTGAAGGCGAGCATACAATTCACCATATGGTCAGTGAATATGTTGGGCCAAAACTGGTAATAGATATGCACATCAATCTTCCGGGTGAAGCTTCTGTTGAAGAAGCACACGATGTGGCAGAACGTATTTCTACCGCCCTCGAAAGCTTACCCGATGTTGACAGAGCCTATGTGCATGTGGAACCCAATGAAGAGTAAGTATTGGGTTATAGGTAGTAGGTAATAGGGATTAGGTAGTAGGTAGTAGGGATTAGGTAATAGGTAGTAGGTTGTAGGGATCCGTTGTGAATAGCGTCGACAGAAAATATTAGTGAATTAAAAAAACCGATATTTGATTTTTTGTTCCTAATTCCTTCTTCCTGATTCCTACTTCCTAATTCTTCTTTCCAAATTCCTACTTCCTATTTCCTACTTCCTAATTCCTTCTTCCTATTTCCTATTTCCTAATTCCTGCTTTATCCATAAATCACATATTGTAACAGAAATCGCTCTACTGCTTTGTAGAAAACGCTACGCGTTTCAGCCTTGCGGAAACCGTGTCCTTCACCCGGGTAAAGATGATATTCATGCGGAACGCGGTTCGCTTTTAATACGCGCACGATCTCTTCAGATTGGCTGGGTGGCACAACACGATCTTCTTCGCCTTGAAAGATGGCGACCGGGTCTTTGATTGTCTCCGCGTGGAATACTGGCGACCAGGCATGGTATTTTTCAGCTGCTTCTGGCAAAGGGCCTACCAAAGAATCGGTATAGCGAGCTTCGAATTTATGCGTGTCCATCGCCAGGGTAAACAGGTTCGTCACCCCATACAGACATATCCCCGCCTTAAACAATCCGGGATATCGAATTAATGTATTCAATACCGTGTAACCACCAGCACTCCCGCCTTTAATTACCAGCTTATTCGAATCACCAAGTTTTTGGTCTATTAATGCTTGAGCTCCACCAGCTGCATCGACCACATCCAGGTCACCCCAATTCCCCCGAAGTGCTTCGCGATATTTGCGCCCATAACCGGTACTACCGCGGTAATTGATGTGTAAATAACCATAACCTCGGCTGGTAAAAAAAGATGCCTCCATATCGTAACCAATCATCACGCTGCTGGTTGGTCCGCCGTGGATATTTACAATGACCGGGGGCAGGCCGTCAGCATAAAATCGGCTGTTGGCTGGCGGTGAATAGATTCCATAAACCTCGTCTCCATTGGTCGCTGTCCAATGGATTTCCCGCGGCGCAGGCAAATCATCAGCAGCAATCGCCTCACTGGTGCTGCGCTGATGAATAGTTGTATCTTTTCCATTCCTCGTGCTGATCACCCGGGTAGAGATCGACGGACCACTGCTAAGCAGAGCGACTTTGCCTTCAACGTTTACTGAAGGTTGACCTAAGGAAGAGTAGCCTTCAAGCGTTATTGTTTTAATTTCACAGGTTTCAACATCCACCTGGTTTAAGATAGTTGCACCTGCGTTGGTTTGTAAAAAGTAAATGTAGTCACTGCCAGGCGTCCAAGCCTGTACCAACAAGCCTTGAACCCATGCAGGCCTCAATAGCGATGCATTCTTATGCAATATGCGCTTTTCACCGCGCCCAATTTCATATATCACCAGTTGGTCCCATTCACCTTCGTTTTGCAGGTAGCTTAAGAACCGCCCATCGGGTGAAAAAGCAGGTTGTAAAATGGGCACATCATCGCCACCAGCCAATTGTTCAAAAGACTGAATTCGAGGTGGTGTGCCATCAAGGTTTGCGAGCATCAGTCGGGTTCCATCCCAGGGCATATTGGGATGATTCCACTCCACCCAGGCAATTTTGTTGCCCTCGGGGTTCCATACTGGCTGCATATAAAAATCCGCTCCTGAAGCTAATTTCACAGGCCAGGTTTCCCCTTTTATGTCGACAACCGCCAATACATCTTCACCTTCATAGGTGTGTATAAAAACGACCCAATGCCCATCAGCTGAAATTTGAGGCGCTGACAGACTACCATACGCGGGTGAAATTGCCTGCGGAAAACCATACCCCAAAACCCGCCGATACAAACGACCATCCCCCGCAGCAAACACAACCAAACCATTACTAACGGTAAAATCACCACCGCCATAGCCAACGCCCCCGCGCACATTCAATTCGCCAGAAATTTCGTAAGGCGCTTCACCGACCGGTTGAGCTACCAATACACCCTTGCCAGAGCGTTCTTCTCGCCATACCAGGGTTTTTCCATCGGTATCCCATTGTGGGTCGGTCAATCCAATCGAAGCGGCAATTAAATCGGGGGTGATTTTACTTTCCCATAGGCCAAAAGCTCGTTTGGTTTTACTTATGTTTTCCATTTGGATTTCCTTTCAGTCGATTTATCGTCAATAGTTGTTTTTCCTCGATAAAATTTTTGAGGTAAAATTGTCTCTTAGTGTTTGCAAGTCGGTAATTTTTTTATCTTCTCTTGCATTGTCTGTTTGATTATACTATCCACGCAACCCCTCACAATGGGTAGGATCGAGGAATTGATGCTCAAAACAAAAAATATAATCCTTTTCTTTACGCTTTTTGTTCTTTTCTTGCTGCCAGCCTGCGGAAAAAACAACGATGAAACTATTAACTGGAAGTCTTTTCAAATTAGTGAAGAACCGGCTTTGAATATCAAATTTAACCTTCCTCCAGACTGGAAAATAGATTACGGCCCAACTCGAGACAAGCCAGGTTTGTGGAATGTTGTCCTGGTCCCTCCTAAATGTTCTGCCGATCAAACCGAAGAATTTAAACAAAACTGCGTCAACCTGACCGCGCATGTAAAAGGTGTATCAACCTTTGAACGAGAAGCTTTCTTTGACCTCACCAGCGATGACATCCTCTTAAGCCAGGATGGAACCAAAACTGCCAAAATCATGGGCAAGGATTCGTTCAAGGTTCATGGGTTAAAGGTGGCGCGCTTCGACCATTTAATTAGAACTTCCCTGGGGGATGTAAATATGTCTACTTATTTTATTGAAACCAACAGCGCCTACTTTGTTTTTGTTACCAGCCTCCCTTCGGAAGAAGCCGAAACCAGTGAAGTAGCACAGAATTTTGAGCTGATGTTAAAAAGTATCAGGAAAACAAAATCGTCTCATTAAAATCAGTAGTTTTATGTTGACGCACCAACCAGTGCGTGCTACAATTACTACCTGATGATGGGCGTGTAGCTCAATCGGCAGAGCAGTGGCCTTTTAAGCCATTGGTTGGGAGTTCGAGTCTCCCCACGCTCATCTTATGGTTTTAAAAAAGTGAATGGGAAATAGGGGGTTGTGAATAGGGGTAATTGAGTAGTGCGTGTACTGCTGTTGTTTTATTGGGCACTTTTCTAGGATAACAAAATAGGTGTCCAGTTTTTCAACCGCACTACACATATTTGCTCCCATAGTTTGATAATACTATATTCTTGAGGTGTCCAGTTTTTCAACCGCACGACAAACGCCTTCAGCTGCTTCTTCCTAATTCCTATTTCCTAATTCCTAATTCCTATTTCCTAATTCCCAATTCCTACTTTTTCACCTCTACGCACTCAACACACTCTCACCGATATTATCTGCATGATCGCTAATTCGTTCCAAAGTACGAAGCAATTCTGTAAAAATAATATCCGCCCTGGGGGCGCACACCCCCGCTTCAACTCGCTGAATATGTCGCTGACGGGCTGCCAAATACATGTCATCAAACTCTTCTTCCGACTGGATCACACCCTTTGCCAGTTCACGGTTGCTATCCTCAAAAGCTCGAATTGACCGTTGATAGGTGCTAAACACATGCCTCCATAGCATTTCAAATTCATCTTTCGCATCAATCGAAAAAGGTATTTTCTCCGTAATTTTTTCCAAGGCAATTTGGGCAATATCCTCTGACATATCTCCCACCCGCTCAATATCGACAAGCAAAGTTTTTATCTGCAGTGCACGTTTTTGCTGGGCAAAACTTAATTCTTCACGCATTAACCGGTTAAGAAAATCTTCAAGCTCATCCGTCACCGGGTTGATGAATTTTTCTTCCATGCTAATCACGCGTTCACTTCCAGCAGAATTTTCATCCAGCAAAGCCAGGCAGCTCAATTCAACCATCTCAACAGTCAACTTTCCAAGTCTTGTAAGTTCTCGTCCTGCTTCGTTCAGCGCTACTGAAGGCACCGCAAATTGATTTTCATCAATAAATTCAGTGACTTTCTTTTTCTCCTTCGATGGGTCAAATGGTGCGAGTTTTTGAACAACAGCGGCAATTTGCTTCACAAAAGGAAACAAAAGCAGGCTCACAGTAAGATTAAAGATAGTGTGCGCATTGGCAATCTGTCTTGGCAAAGAATCAGATGTTTTTTGTACCAGGTCAGCAAAGGGGATGAGAAAGGGCAAGAAGATCGCCACGCCGCTGATATTGATAATAATTTGCGCATATGATGCCTGCCTGGCGGTTGGCGAAAGGCGTAAAGAGGCAAACAGCCCTGTTACACAGGTGCCGATATTTGCGCCAAGAATGATTCCAATTGCTCCACTCAGGTTGATCACCCCGCTAATCCCCATGGCTATTACCAAACTGGTTACCACAGCACTGCTGTGAGCGAGCGCTGCTAAAACCGTACCCACCACAACCCCCAACCAGGGATATTGACTCAGCATAACAATGCTATTTTTTACCCACGGAAATTCTACTATTGCCCCTAACCCGCCTGACATAAAATCGATGCCAATAAACAGCAGCCCTAAACCCATCGCAATTTCGCCAAATTTTTTCCAGTCGCGCTTGGGGAAAAACTCTAAAAATACCAGCCCAATAACCAACATCACCAGACGAAATGCACCAATATCAAAAGCGACCAGCTGACCGGTGATCGTTGTGCCAATTTCTTGCCCCAGCATCACGCCAATCGATTGCTCGACTGTCATCAAATTGGCATTAATTAAGCCAATCATCGTCACCATTAGCAAGGTACTGCTTTGCACCAGAGCAGCTGCACCTGTACCGAATAACATACTTTTAAACCGATTACTTGTTGCTCGATCCAGCATTTTTTGAATTTGAGACCCCGTAAGTTTTTCAATACCAGAGCTCAATAATTGGTTTCCGTAAAGAAACAATGCCACCCCGCCTAAGATTTGAATCAGTCCTAACATGGTCATCCTTTATCCAATTAATAAGTAACTTCTATTATAAACAAGATCACAAATTCATAGTATAAATTAACTTGATGTTCACCCGTAATCGCCTTTCCCTCTGGTTGCTGCTTCTTTTGGTGGCCATTATCATAATATTTGCCGGTTTTCGCATCGTCAATCGAGTGCAGGTTATGGCTTTCTACCCAGGTGAGAACCAACATCTCAGCAGCCGCGGGCAGATTGGCATCACTTTCAACCAACCGATGGACCCTGTTTCAGTTGAAACGCGCTTTTCGCTTTCACCTCAAGTTGAAGGGCACTTTTTCTGGGAGGGACGTACGCTGTGGTTCGCCCCTTTTGACATCCTCGACCCTAATCAAACCTACCAGGCAACCATTGCAGACGGTGCCCGGTCGCAAAACGGGCGTGTCCTTCATGCGCCCTTTACCTGGACTGTAAATGTGCGCCCCGCAGAAATCCTTTACATAGCATTCAGCGAAACCGATCATACTGGTGGAGACCTGTGGCGTTATTCTCTCACTGAAGATCGCAAGCTTCAGTTGACAGACACAGACAATTCCATTTTCGACTTTGCCCCCAGCCCAACTGGTGATTTTATCGTCTATGCGAAGACAAATCCAAGCGGCGGCGCTGACTTGTGGCTCATCGACCGTGATGGAATAAATTCAACGATCTTAGTCAACTGCGGGTTAGACTTGTGCAACGAACCCGCCTGGTCGGCAGATGCGAAATGGGTTGCCTATACTCGTGAATCCTTTAGCCCAACTGAAGGGCGCCGTATGCCCGCCAGGGTATGGACGGTCGAGGTTGATAGCGAAGAAACCTCGCCCTTATATCATCAGGAAGAAGCATACGGACACTCGCCTTCGTTCTCAGCCGATGGAAAGCACCTGGCGACCTACGACAGCGTTGAACAAGCCATCCGGATTCTCGATCTTGAAACTTCGCAAGAATCCGCGATCCCTTCGGTTTACCCCGACGTTGGGGATTGGTCGCCCGATGGAAGCGAACTGATCTTTATCGACCTCACCCCGGGTGTGCTGGAGCCTCATGCGGGCATGGTTATCCTCAATATTGAAGAGAAATCCATTCGCGACGCCCTGGGCGATTTCATCCCTAACCTTGATTTAGATTCCCCCCGTTGGTCACCAGATGGCGAATACATCGCCTATGGTGCGCGCCTGATCGGCACAGCTGCAGGCAAAGGTGTGTGGGTTGCACCATTGGCAGAGGGTGACCCCACCCCCATCACAAATGATCCATCGGGGTCTTTTAGCAATTACCGCTGGGACCCATGGGGGCATCGCCTGGTTTTTCAACGGTATGCCTCAAGCGGGCCACTGCCTCATACCTCGCTTTGGGTTTGGGATCAAGCCACTGACAAAGCTGTTGAGCTTATCGAAAACGGCGCCCGCCCCGAGTGGATACTATAATGTGGTAAAGTAATGAATTAATAAATTGGCAGATAGGTTTTAGGTCCAAGGTGCATCCTCGCAAAGGTCTACCCTGCCCCCTGCTTCCTATTTCCTGCTCCTTACTTCCTGCCGCGAAAACCCTACTTCCTGCTTCTACCCTCTTCCCTTGACATTCTCTCCCCGATAGTATATATTTAACCCCGCTTAATTATTAAGCGAGGTAAAGTATGCCAGATCAAAATACGTTTATTAACGCCCTGCACGAATGGGTCGAAGAATCTATGCATCGTTCAATGCATACCTTCATTCGTCATACCCGCAAAAGCGACCTGTCACTTTCGCAAATCAATTCACTATTTCGACTTTACCACCATGGCAGTAGCCCCGTAAACGAAATTGCTGAACATCTTGGCGTCACCATGGCAGCCGTCAGCCAGCTCTTGGCACCGTTAGAAGATAAAGGGCTCGTCCTGCGCACTGAAGACCCCACCGACCGCCGCGTGAAATTAATTGCTCTTACTGAAAAAGGTGCAACTGCTGTTCGCGAGAGTATGCTTGCCCGTCACGCCTGGCTGGACGACCTGGCAGCCCTCATCCCACCTGGTGAGCAGGCAGATATTTTACCCGCAATAAAGCGTTTAAATGAATACGTAGAAAAATTACGCTTCTCTTCTGTTTTTATTGAAGACCCGATCGCCAAGTAATAAACAGAACTCGGAACGTTTTAATTCAACCTTAGGAAAACACCTTTATGTTACGATTACTAAAATACATTAAACCTTATATCCATTTTGTGATTGCATCAATTATCCTGCTCTTTATCACTGCCAATGCCGATTTAGCCCTTCCCGATTATCTTTCCAGGATTGTCAATGTTGGCATCCAGCGCAATGGCATCGATTCTCCCCTGCCCCAGGCCATTCGAGCCCAGCAGTTCGAAAAGATGATGCTTATATTCACGCCCGAAGAACAAGCACACATTGGTAGTGCCTATCAAAAGCTGGAGACCACGACAGACCCAACCTTGATAAAACAATACCCTGCTCTTGCTGATGAGCCCTTATTCATCTTGGAGGATTTAGATAGCGAAACCAAGGCTGAATTGGAACCACTCCTTAGCCGCGGGATGATTACGCTCTTTCTGGTTGAACAATCTAAAGAAAACCCCGATGCCATAGCAGGGCTTGTTGACAACCTTTCTTTCGACCCTGCGATGATCCCTGAAGGGATGGACTTCTTTACCATGCTAAGTGTAGCGCCCGCTGCCCAAGCTGAGGCGTTGACCGCCAAAATAAGCGAGCAATTCGCTTCTATACCTGAAACGATGACTGATCAACTCGCTGCCAATGCTGTTAAAGCTGAGTACCAAAAAATAGGCATCGACCTGGCAAAAATACAAACGAACTTCATCCTGCAGGTTGGCGGTTCGATGATTTTGCTCTCTCTTTTAGCCGGCGCACTTCGAATAATTGTGGGTTTGTTGGCGGCTATAGCTGCTTCAGGCGTTGCGCGAGACATTCGCAAGGACATATTTACCAAGGTAGAATCCTTCTCCAGTCAGGAATTCAACAACTTTTCTACCGCTTCGCTTATCACTCGCGCCACTAATGACGTCACCCAGGTGCAAATGGTAACCGGCATGATGATCCGCATGGCTTTTTTTGCCCCGATCGTTGCAATTGGTGGCGTCATTCGGGCAATTGATAAAAGCCCCAGCATGTGGTGGAATATTGCCCTGGCAGTTGGGTTATTGTTTACCTTAATTGCAATTACTTTTTCAATTACCACGCCAAAGTTCAAAATTGTCCAAAAATTAATCGACCGACTCAACCTGGTAACCCGTGAAAACCTCTCGGGCATGATGGTGATTCGTGCCTTTAACAAACAATCCTTTGAAGAGGCCCGTTTCGACACGGCAAACCGCGACCTGGCAGACCTGGGCTTATTTGTAAACCGCGTGATGGTTTCAATAAACCCTTTGATTACCTTGGTGATGAACGGGTTAGGGATATTAATTATTTGGATTGGCGCGCATCAAATCGCCCAATCCACACTTCAGGTCGGCGACATGATGGCCTTTTTACAGTACAGTATGCAAATTATGTGGGCGTTTATGATGCTCTCGATGATGTTTATGTTCTTGCCTCGAGCTGCTGTCTCTGGCGATCGCATTGCAGAGGTTTTAGAAACAGAAAACAAAATTCTCGACCCACAAGATCCTAAAATCTTCCCACAACCCTTTGCCGGCAAGATCGAATTTAAAGATGTGTCCTTCCGCTACCCCGATGCCGAAGAAGACGTCCTTGAAGATATCTCCTTCACAGCTTTACCAGGTGAAACCACCGCCATTATCGGTTCTACCGGTTCGGGCAAGTCTACCGTCATTAATCTGGTGCCACGTTTTTTTGATGTCTCTAAGGGTGCTGTGCTTGTAGATGATATCGACGTGCGCGATGTGCCCCAAAGCGAACTGCGCGACAAGATAGGTTACATCCCCCAACGCGGCATGCTATTCACGGGCACTGTGGAATCTAACCTGCGCTTTGCTGATGAACATGCCGCAGATGAAACTTTGCTCGAGTCGCTTGATATTGCCCAGGCTTCTAACTTTGTGTTTGCGAACCCCGAAGGGATCAACACCGAAATTTCACAGGGCGGGTCGAACGTCTCAGGCGGACAAAAACAACGCCTTAGCATTGCCCGAGCGCTGGTCAAACAGCCACCGATCTTCATTTTTGATGACAGTTTCTCGGCCCTGGATTTTAAAACAGATGCCGCTTTGCGTAAAGCACTCAAGGAAAAAACCGGTCATAGCACGGTACTAATGGTGACTCAACGGGTGGCAACTGCCATTGGCGCCGAGCAAATTATTGTTATCGATAATGGAAAGATTGTGGGTAAAGGAACCCACCAGGAATTAATGAAAACCAGTAAAACCTACCAAGAAATTGCCACATCACAATTAAGCGAAGAGGAGTTGGCATGAGTAACGGAAACAACAAAAATAATAATAACAACCAAAAACCAGAACAAACACCTAAACCGCCCCCGCGTTTTGGACGCGGCGGTGGCCCCATGGCGATGATGAAGGGCGAAAAAGCACGCGACTTCAAAGGCACCATGAAACAGCTAATCAAATACTTTGGAAAATATAACCTGCTGATCTCTATCGTTTTATTGCTTTCAGCTGCATCAACTGTGTTTGCCATCTTTGGGCCAAAAATTCTCGGAGGCGCAACGACCTTACTTTTCGAGGGTGTCGTTTCAAAAACTTCTGGCTCAGGTCCCGGCATTGATTTCAATGCGATCGCCGCTATCCTAACACGGGTGGGCCTTCTGTATGTCGCCTCGGCTTTTCTTAATTTTTTCCAGGGCTATATCATGTCTGGTATCTCGATGGATATCACCTACCGCTTCAGGCAGGATATCGCAGCCAAGATCAACCGTCTGCCGCTCAAGTATTTCGATAAAATTACCCATGGCGAGGTGCTTTCGCGCGTCACCAACGACGTCGACACTGTCAGCCAAACGCTCAACCAAAGTATTTCGCAAATCATTACCTCTGCCACCAGTGTGGTTGGCATCCTGGTAATGATGCTCTCCATCAGCTGGACGATGACACTCATCGCCACGGTTAGTGTGCCCCTTACCATGTTGGTGATCAACCTGATCGTCAAGGTTTCGCAAAAATACTTTATCCAGCAACAAGAATACCTCGGGCACGTCAACGGCCATATCGAGGAGATGTTCGGTGGGCATATCGTTATCAAAGCCTTCAACGCTGAACCTAAATCCATCGAGACCTTTAACCATCTCAACGCCACGATGTACACCTCGGCTTGGGTGTCTCAGTTCCTATCGCATTTAATGATGCCAATCATGCGCCTCATCAGCAACATCAGCTATGTTGCTGTCAGCATTCTCGGCGGTTACCTCGCCATCCAGGGGCGCATCTCGGTGGGCGACATCCAGGCGTTTATATCGTATGTGCGCTCCTTCAACGAGCCCTTGATGCAAATTGCTAACATTTCAAACATCCTTCAGCAAACCGCTGCTGCTGCCGAACGTGTATTTGAATTCCTCAACGAGGAAGAAGAAGTACCCGAAACCGAAACCCCGGTCCACCTTCAACAGGTGCGCGGCGAAGTTGAGTTCCGTCATGTGCGTTTTGGCTATGACCCCAACGAAGTGGTAATCAAAGACTTCTCCTTTACCGCCCAACCCGGGCAAAAGATAGCCATCGTTGGCCCTACCGGTGCTGGTAAGACCACCCTGGTAAAATTGCTAATGCGCTTTTACGATGTGAACGACGGTGCCATTTTGGTGGATGGCCATAACATTCAAGATTTTACCCGCCACGACCTGCGTAAGATGTTCGCCATGGTCCTGCAAGATACCTGGCTATACAACGATACCATCGCCGAGAACATCCGCTACGGGCGTGAAGGCGCTACCATGGAAGAAATCGTCGATGCTTCTCAGACCGCCCACGTGTGCCACTTTATTCGTACCATGCCCGGTGGGTTTGACATGGTTCTAAATGAAGATGCTTCCAACATCTCAGCTGGTCAAAAACAGCTGCTGACGATTGCCCGCGCCGTATTGGCAGACCCGCCAATTTTGATCCTCGATGAAGCCACCAGTTCGGTCGATACCCGCACCGAGGTGCTGATCCAGGAGGCCATGGATCGCTTGATGCACGGTCGCACCAGCTTCATCATCGCCCACCGCCTTTCTACCATTCGTAATGCCGACCTGATTTTGGTGATGCGCAATGGCGATATCGTCGAACATGGCTCGCATGATGACTTGCTGGCACAAAACGGTTTCTACGCTGACCTATACAACAGCCAATTTGATGAACGCCCTGCAGAAATGGCAGAAGTTCTCAGGTAGATTCGAGGGATGAGCACATCTTAATGTTGCCATTGCGAACCCCTGCCAAGGGGTGAAGCAATCTCAGAATTTATCCATGCGTATGGAGTGCGCTTTTATAAAATTTTCCGTAGGGTGTGCACGATTCATCGTGCACACCATTGATCAACCTTTATCAGAATAACCCTCCCCAACCTTTTTGGTGGGCACGCTACGCTGTGCCCAGCCTACAACTTAACGTTGTCATTGCGAACCCCTGCCAAGGGGTGAAGCAATCTCGGAATTTACCTACGTGTAATTCAATAACGTAATATTGCCATTGCGATTTATATATTCCTACTTTTTTGGTGAGCACACTACGTTGTGCCCACCCTACGACTACGACTTAATATTGTCATTGCGAACCCCTGCCAAAGGGGTGAAGCAATCTCGGAATTTGCCTACGCATAATGCAATAACGTAATGTTGCCATTGGGAGTAATATATCCCGATCTTTTTGGTGGGCATACTTCGTTATGCCCACCCTACGACTTAATGTTGCCTTTGCGATTTATATATTCCCACTTTTTTGGTGGGCACACTACGTTGTGCCCACCCTACGACTACAACTTAATGTTGTCATTGCGAACCCCTGCCAAGGGGTGAAGCAATCTCAGATTCTACCTACGCTTAACGTAACAACTCAATGTTGTCATTGCGAACCCCTGCCAAGGGGTGAAGCAATCTCAGGATTTACCTACGCGTATGGAATGCACTTTTATAAAATTTTCCGTAGGGTGTGCACGATGAATCGTGCACACCATTGATATACCTTTATCAGAATAACCCACCCCGACCTTTTTGGTGGGCACACTACGTTGTCATTGCGATTTATACATTCCAACCTTCT
>CAYPKT010000025.1:0-18524 GCA_964411385.1 uncultured Candidatus Brevefilum sp.
GTAAAAAAATCAACCTCATCGGTTGAATTTATTGTAGCATATTACTCCATGTTAAGCAATATCTTGTAGTATATATTTAAGAGATTACTTCTTATATGGCCGCCCTGAATCATCAAATGCCCATTTGCCCTGGCCACTGTTTTGGCGATAAACTCTGGCGCAGTATGCCACGTCCGCTTCATCCAGTAGTGTCTTTCGACCATCTTTGCCCAACTGCTGGATCAGCCCTCGCTGCATCCAGCGGGTAAGTGTGGAGGTGTTGAGTTTGTATTTCCGTCCGGCTTCATTGATGCTGATTGGAACGCCTTTCAGGTCGGCATTAAGCTGATATTCAGGTAAGGCTTCCTTGGGTAGCAGATGATTCACACTGATTTGACTGATTCCAATGCTTCCATCCGTCATCACAGCCGCTTGAAGTTTTCCCTCATCTGCCAATTGATAGATGGAATCCAAATTTTCCCCGAGTTGTTTAGCGGCTTGCTCGGGGGTAATGTAATATTCCAGGCGGGTCTTGTCAAGTTTCACGGACTGCTCACTGATCTTCATTTACTACAAGTTAATCATACAGTGAAAGTGAAGGATCGTCCAGCAATAGAGCACTGTTCAAAAACAGGGATAATTAGGGTAAATGCCCTATAGGTTAAGTGACCTAAATCTAACATATCTAAAGGAAGGTAAAATCGGCGTGTTTTGACTGGTTAGTTCCTGTTCCGGAAAAGACAGAATAAAAAAACTGAAAAAAAATACGTCTGCGTCCTCGCTGACGTGCCGCAGACGCCTTGTTGACACGCCGCAGACGTTGACGCAGACCCTACCGCAGACGTTGATTGAACAGGAAGAGCGCTGAAGCGCCTTTTACCATAAAGAGATATGGAAATACCATTCGACCGAGAGAATTGTCCCTCTATCCCGAAAACTTGAATCTAAGACGGCATAAATGCACCACTATGGTTAGGTAAAATAGAGATTTCAAAAGATGAGAGCCTGGAAATATTTACACAAATAAATCGGCATATTTTTTTGTGCAAGAAAAACCATTTTGACCTATAGGAACAGTGTGCACTTTGTTCCATCCACTTCGATCCTCTAGAGTCATAAGGGGGAACAGGTCAACGGAGTGACACATCGTTCTCTGTTGGAAGGTCCTTGAAAGTTTTGAGAATATCACCCAATCGCCATGGACGATACTCCCTGACCTCAACACTCATATTGATATGGTTCGGTCCCAGATTGGAACCTTCAGGCGGCGGTGGGACATTATGGATATGACCATGTAGATTGATCCAACCATCTTCAAGAGGAACGATTGGGCGATGTGAATAGATATCCTTTGTGCATTCACTAAACTTAATTTGAATTGGATCATTACAAATATTCACACCGCGAGACTCACTTCTTGTTTTGCTTAGACGATCATGATTACCGCGGATCAATGACATTTTTCCATTCAACAGGAATCTGGTGGGGGGCGATTGTCCTGGACGATGCTGGGTAAGCCGGCCAGTACAGGATGTCAGTTTAGGGCAGTAAGGTAAGAAGACGAGGGCAGCCCAAGATAAGGCTGCCTCAAAAATTATTCTTAAGATTTCTTGTCAAATAGTATTTGTTCAAAATGTGGAAGATTATTATTTAATAAAACTTGATTCATTCCCTTTCTCTGTAAGAATATAAAGTGTCTGGGATGGCCGGCTCACACCCACATAAAGCAAATGTCTTTCCTCTTCTAAAGCTTGGTATTCCGATTGCCCAAAAAACTCAAAGAGGCTGTTATCAGGATGAAGCAGAGGGAAAGACCCATCGCAAGCTCGAAGAATAATCACAATTTCTGCTTCAAGCCCCTTGAACCCATGAACTGTACTAATTCTAATCTTATGATTGAAGTCTCCAATAATTTTCATCTCTTCAGTTGAGAAGCAGCTTTTTAATTTATCCAGGAATTCATTTAAACTGACTCGATATAGATAATTGGTTCTGGAGAGAATTGCAATAACCGGTTGGTTTGTTTTATTTTTAGAAATAAGGTCCCAATTATTTGGTTCTTTTATTATCTGATAGCATGCTTTCAAATATTTCGCTTGTAAAAATCCATTGTCATTTTTTTTTCTTCCATTTTCTCGGTCTTCGTAAAAAATGAAACGTTGATCGAATTCCCTTTCATTTTCATAAGAGATTCCTTCCCTGCTCTCAATCCATATTTCATCAATTGTTTGTATTTCAACTTTTCCACCAAGATGATCAGCAGTCGCGGTTCCGGGTTCCCCTTGACCAAACATTACCTTATTACCGAAGTCAACAATTGCTTTTTGACTACGATGGTTTGTCAGGAGATTAACAGTATTACCGTTTTGAAAATGATCTGAAAATTGATGGAAGTATGTAGTATCAGACCCCGCAAAACTATTGATCGCTTGCCAATCGTCCCCGACACAGACTAAATGAGCGTTTGGATTCTGACTGAAAATTGCTTGGAGCATGTAATTGAATTCATTTGAAAAGTCTTGAAATTCATCTACAAGAATCCATTCAATGTCTTTAATTTTTATTCGTCGATCTTTATGAAGCCCCAAATCCAGGGTGCAATTTCCTTTCGAGTTCTGAATTAATTCAGATGCTTTGATGATAAGATCATCAAAGTCTATTGAGTTCCTTTTTTCCAACTCTTTTTGATAAGCGGAATAAACCTGGCAACCAAGATTTAAAAATAACCTTGTGCGTTCATCGTTCATTTTATATTCTCGGACTTTATTCTGGACTTGTTCAACAGTCCACATTCGTTTCTTGGCTCTTTGAATAAATTGAACGAAAAGCTCAGTCATTCGATCTTTTTGATTTCGGATTACTTTGTTTTCCAGGTCTTTTTGTGGAAGTTTTTCATTTCTTATTCCAACTTCTGCTAACCTGTCATTAAGAATTTGTTCAAATTGCTCTCTACCATGGCGAATATCTGCCACAGACATTTCAACAAGTGGAATTTCTTTTTCTTTCCAGAAAGCTCTCTTTTCTTCCATTTCCGCATGATATTGTTCCCAAGTGATACCCCATCCCCTGGGGATTGATTTTTTAGGGTCGTGTTCATCAATCCCCCAGAATTCAATTATTACCTGACCTGTCTCTGGAAATAATGTAAAATCTGGCCGATAGCTGTGACCTGACCAGAACTCGACTCGCTCATAAAAGAACGGGATATCGTGCTCAAACAAATAATCTCCAATGTATTTTTCGCCTGTTGATTTGACCCGGTCTCCATTTAAAGTGATATCTCGTTTATTCCGTATGAAAGCCAGGTAATCTGCCTTACTTAGCAGTCCACCTGATTGCTCTAGGGATTGCATTTCTTTCCTAAATAACGAGTAGAGATTAGTTTGGATTTGGGGTGACCAGATGCTGCGGAGAATATCTTGGACAAAATTGGTTAGGGCAGGTCTTGAAAAATCTCCTTGGTTGTCAAAAAGGATATCTCCATTGAATTTGACCAACTGAAAAGCCAGGCTATGGAATGTTCTAGCGTTTTCAAAACTCTCTATTCCATACACTTTTTGTATCCGGCTACCGATTTCACGGGCTGCTTTCTTATTAAAAGCAAGAACGAGGATCTTATCAGGGTTCACCTTATATCGATCAATGAGCAGAGCTGTTTTACTTGCTAAGACACGAGTTTTCCCCGAGCCGGCTCGAGCTTTAATTAAAAGAGCATTACTTTGATCAGCTAGCGCTAACGCCTGTTCCTGTGTGACCTTTGTTGCTGGTTTATTGAAATAACTCAGAATTGCTTCTTTCTTTAGATCAATGTAATTTTTTACCGTATCTGGGGAGCATCTTGAAAAAAGTCTATCCGCTTCAGCGAAGTTGTACTGAGAAAGTTCGAATGGGATCTGATAGCTAAGTACTAATTGCTCAAAATCATCCTCAGAATACAAATGCGCTATTGTTTTATATAGTTTCTTCGCTTCTGAAAACTGACTGCCTTTTAGTTTTTCATCAATTTCTTGGAGTGTCTTTTCTAAAAGTTCTTTGTTCCGTTCAATTGTGAATTGTCTTTCGCATTCACTTTTCTTCGACTGGTAATTTTGGATATCCTGTGACTCTAGATTATTCCTTATCTCTTGAAATAGTGTTTCTGCTTCATCAAATTGGAATTTTTCCAATTTTCGCATCATCTCACTTCGATTTCGAGCGATTTTTGCATCAGTTTTCTTGATGGAAAACCCAAGAGTTTCTTCTATCAATTGAAGGATCTCTTTTGAAACTTCTAAGTCGCGGATTTTCCCATCCATGAAGATACTGGGATAAAACCTTCGCTCTTTACCTTCTGGGTCGTTAAAAAATTGGATGTGAAGTAAATCATCAACCGATTTAATAACACCCAGCCCTAAAGAAAAATGAGTAATCACACAACCATTGATCAATTCCCAACCCAAAGTTGAACTGGCGTTATAAAAATCTTCAGGATTGATTGCGATATTTTTTTCCATGTGGCCTCGATGAATCCCTTACTGAAAATTCAGCGTAGTATGATTACTTCATTAACAGCAGATCGTTTTTTTTTACTTACAAATGAGGAGTTATTTCCTCCCATAGTCCGCTGGGATTTCACCCCAGGCATTGGTATCCCATTTCAGTAGTTTGTTTGTGTATTCATTATTGTTAAGCCAATCTTCAGCCCGGGTGATTAAATCGAAAATCTGCGTGTTCTTATCGTCCTGAGGTAGCTTAGTCTTGCATTTCTTATTTTTCACCCAGGTTAAAGCAGTTTCGGAATCGGTATAGATTGGCAAGCTGATACCGCGTTTTTTGAATAAAGCTAAAGCGTGTACGATGGCTAGAAATTCACCAATGTTGTTGCTGCCATTCTCAAATGGACCTTGATGGAAAATCTCCTGCTGAGTTGTGGTATGGACGCACTTGTATTCCATCGGTCCCGGATAACCAATACAGGATGCATCTACACAGTAGCTGTCTTCAATTGGTTTGCCAATGATTTCCAGCATGGCTGGGCTTAGGGTTGGCACACGGATACCTTTGTATTCCTCATATTCTGATTTATATGCAGCTTCAGCAGCCTCTCGATTCTCAAAGGATTTATATTCAGCGCCATTGAAACCAGTCACTTGCGCGGAGCATTCCTGCCAGGTCGTAAATACTCCAGGTTTTCTGCCTTTCCAGACCACGTAATACTTTTGTTTAGGCATTGTGGGGTCCCCTTTTTTTGTTGCGATTGCAATTTCAAAAGCCTAATTTATCGTTAATAACACACAAAACTTTTTGGCTATCAAACCCCTCTTCTTCAGAGGTTGTAATTAGATTTTGAATAAATCCATGTTTTTCATACCAGGCTTTTTTCTTTTCCCAGTGCGCTCGATAACTTGGTTTTGATAACATTCCCAAGTGTTCCCAGTACCACTGTTCTCCATGAATATTTAGAGTAAAGTCGGGGAGATACAACGTTCCGTCCGGAGCGTACAAAGGCATCTCATACATAAAAGGAATGTTACGATCAGCTAACATATTTGCGATGATTACTTCAGACTTTGACCTTACCATTAGATTAGTTAGCGTTCGATGGATCTTCCCTTCCTCATACCATTCATGCATTGTAAAGAGCTCTGGCGGGGAAGGTTTGAAGGAAAACAAAGATGAGTTGATCTTATTAAGGATAGAACTTTCAGGTCGGCGCAAAGATAATAATGGGGCAATATCCTCTTGGATTAATAAAGTACAATGACCTTGCGCCCGGGTAATTCCTGTATAGAATAATTCTCGCGATAACAATGCTTGTTTATGCTTCGGTAGAACAAAATAAACTCGCTGGAATTCACTTCCTTGCGACTTATGAACTGAGATTGCATACGCTAATTCTAGATTCTCAGTAACCGATGTTTCGTATTCATAACCAACCCAATAATTTGGTTTTCTACTAAAGCTAACTTGAAATCTTTCTAATCGAAAATTGTTCCATTTCCACTTGTCCAAATCAAAACCATGAATTCGAACTAGTCCAATTTCACCATTAAAAACTTCAATTTTTTCATTCTTCTTTGTTGTACAACAATATGCCCATATCGGATTAGATTTAGGACGGTTTACAATCTGGATAACCTTGTCAAAGTATGTAATACCGCCTAATTGACCTTTTTTGTCGAGCAGCCAACCACCTTTATGTCGCTGGATTATTTTATTAATATTCTCTGTACCAAATAGCTCTCCACGGTAAGGTGAGATAATTTGTAGCGCTTCAGGGTAATCAACGTTATCCTTTTTGAACACAGAATTCCATAATTCATACGGTTTACTCGGATCTAATTGTCTTCCTGAATCAGTTTCTAAATCTTTTACAATCGTGTCGAGCAATACCTTTTCCAGATCATCTGGGTTATTCCAATAGAGAATGCGTAAATCACCGCTGATGTCTCCACCCTCAACAACCTTTGTTAACATCTCATCTTCAATGATTTCATCCTCTTCACTTTTACCTGCAAGAGAGTTGTTACGCATAAAAATGGACGCCAAATCAATGATCCCGGTCCCTTTGCCTGTCAATCGGTTAATAATTTGACGCATATTTATCTTTAGTTCGCCTATGGCATCTGGCTGCTCAGTATGGAGCCAATCCATTAAATCCGCGAAAACTCTACCGGTCCCAATTGGGGGCAATTGATTCGGGTCACCCACAAAAACTAATCGTTGAACTGAGTTCCAATTAATTGCACGGAATAAAGCTGCAAGGAGCGGCAAATCCAACATTGAGGATTCATCAATGATATAGGTCGTGATAGATTCTTCTTCTCGTCCCCCATCTCGTTTAAAGGTGAAATTATCATTTAACCAACCACACTTGGCCAAAAAGGAATGAATAGTTGCTGCTTCTTTTCCGGTCCTTTCGCGCAAACGATCAGCTGCTTTCCCGGTCGGAGCTAATAATTGAAAGCTAGTACCCGTACCATGCGCTTTTTCGATTGCTTTGATGATGGCGCTGACCACAGTGGTTTTCCCAGTGCCGGCGCTACCGCTAAGAATACTGATCGGGCGCAGAAAGATACCCTGGCAAACATTAATTTGCTGAGCAATTGCATCTTCGTATTCAGCAGGGTGGGATTCAGAAAGAGGACTGCTGGAATCAAATAAGAATAACCGCCAGCTTCCTTCGGTCATCGGGAATTTTAATTTTATATTTTGACGATTAGCAAGTTGCCTGAGGATGTTTTCGACTTCGCGTTCATCCTCGAATATCCACTTTAGGTACAAGTAAAGCTTTTCAGATTCATACCTGAACTTTAAGGCTTTGCCTATTTCATCTTTGTCAATTTCAAGATACCGAATATTAAAATCTGCTTTTTTCCAGTCGGGTAGAAAACTTAGTTTGTGATTAACACCAGCTAGAACTGTATCTGCCAATAAAAAGGTATGTTGGTCCTGTCGCTGCATTTGTTCGACGCACAAAGCTCTCAGGCGTTGCCAACCATCAGGTTCAACAAGTGTAGCTTTTCCTAAATCTGGGGAAGGCAGCATACCATGATCGATCTGATTGAAGGTTACCTGATCGTCTACATCTAATCCAACATATTGCTCACACAAAATATAGGGGTTCTGCGATATCTCTTGAGGAGCAGAAAGGATACTAACATCTTCAGGATGATCTATGATTTGAGCGATTTGATCTGTGCGCAGGTCAAACCGGGGTAAAGTCTCACTCAGTAATGTCTGTTGGTTGGGCTCCAATAACCGCCATTTTTTACGGACTGTAGAAATCCTCTCTGCAGAAATGGATAGATCAGGGATTTCAATAATTTCTCCTCGAAGGAATGAAAACAGCAGTTCTTTTACTTTTAGCTCACCTTTAAGCGTAAGATGTGTCGTGGCGTAAGTGATTCCCTCGGAAAATTTTAGATAATCCAGAACTCGTAGCAACCCCGGGTACAAACCGCGGCTTTGCCAAAGTTCCGCCATTAGTGAATTCAACCACGACAAACGAAGAGGCCAGTTTTCGTGGTTATCCCCAATTTCGATCAGGACACCTACAATTTCTGCCATACGTTCAACCAGCGATAGTGCACCATCATCGCTGATTTGCCGAGTGGCATATTTGAAGGCGCGCGGGTTTTCAGGGATGAAAAGGATGCGTTCAAGGATTTCCGGTTGGTCCATATATGCTTCATAAGGAATTCGCAAACCTTCATCAGGATAATTGGAGGTGATATTCCGCATCCAAACATTCGGACCGTAACGCCGCTCCATTTCTTCGGATTGGTCCGTCCAGGTGATTTCTTCCCCAATGGCTTTGATGCGGGACATGCCCACAACCACATATCGCTGTTGATCATTCTCACTGAAGGGATTGCTGTAATTCGCGTAATAAAAGATCAAGCTGGCCGCTGGTTTGATTTTCGAAAAATACTCATTAACTGCCGCTCGGCGTTTCACCGGGTCATATTTTGGGTATTTCGTCTCGGTATTGAGCACTTCTTCTTTGTATACTTCTTCATACGGCCAGGTGCATATGGTATAGGGTGGAATGATCCATGTACGTGGACTGGTTTTGTCTGTAAACCATTTTGGAGGAGGCATCTGCGCAGGGATGGAAGCTGGACCAAACGCATTGACACTGGCCAGGCAGGGAATAAAGAAGCCCGGTTCTTCGCCGGCTGGCTTACCTGTCAGGGTTTCTTCCAATTCCAGGTTGCGCCGTTCTGCAATGAGTTCGCCTGGAAAAGTAAATTGCCCAACACAATAGGTGTTTGCTTTGGGATTGCTGCACACGCAACCATTCCAGCCATGATCATGCCAGGCCATTCGCGCAGAGATATGAATTGTCATCGCTCCTCCTCAGCACCCTATCTCGTGAAAATTAAGGGTGATTTTCCTTCAATTTTAGAATTCCTGCTTCTGTAATCTCCCATGTTCCATTGGGTGATTGATCGCTAAGCTGCCCCTCTTTGACCATATCCAATCGCTCCCACATGGCAGTGTTGCGCCATCGAATGTCTCTTCCCTGCGGCAAACGCTCGCGGTCAAAATCATTTAGGATGCCGGCCATTAGCTCACCTACCCGGTCGAGCACGCGCCCGGTGCGGGCTTTCCCGCCCATTTCAACCAACGCTTGCAGGATGGGCAAACGGTATTGTTCTTGTGGTGTTTTAATGCCTGGTGGTGTTCGTTGTATGGGAGGATCGAAAGGCAACGGGGGAGCTGATGCCGTTTGATATGGGATTAGCTGCTTCCACTGGCCTTGAAGCTGATGCAGAGCCTGGATGAGAGATTGGATCCTTTCGATACGGTCGGCAGCTTCATGGATGTGTATGATATCTCCGCTGGTAAAATAGGCTGCACCGGCTTGCTGGGTTTTCGCAAGTTCAGCTTCAGCGATCTTCAACAAGAGATCAAATGCTTCCTTGGGGTTCATTTTCTCTCCTCATCAACCTTTGATAGACTGCTTTATGAAGTTGTTTTCGGGTTTGCTTCTGAGGTTTTTTTATTCTAACTACATTGAAGGTTTTTGGTTGTTTTATTTGTTTATCTATTTTTTGTTCCAATTGTGTAACTGCATTTAACGCGTCTTGAATTTCCTTCTTTATCGGATTAATAAAAGCCGCATGACTCAGAGGGTTAAGAATTTTTGAACGGTAAAGATTAATATCATCGATTAGTTTTTGTTCAAGGATATTTTCCCCCGGAATGATTTCCCAGAAATCTTGGCTTTCATTTTTTCCATCTGATCGGAACTTAACGCGAAGATTCTTTTCATTACAATAATTCTTAAGTACATACTCGAATCCTGTTCGGATGTAAATAACTGCTGCTTTCAATTCTCCATCATCCAGGAATTCTTGTGCCTTTTCTAGCCATCCTTTTCCGCATTTATAGATTGGTACATCATATTCATCTGTCTTTCCGCAATAAAATTCAGCGCGTGCCCATTTTAAATCTGGCAAACGTTGGCAAAGTATTTCATACCAGATCCGATCATAGGTGGTCAGGATGACTTGCCAACCCTTATCGATGAATTCCCTTTCAAGCGTTTTAATCAAAGGGAAACGATTAGACATATCCAGGCCAATTAAAACATCATCTAATGCCAATATTTTTAAATCACTCTGTGGATTCAAAAGTATCGACGCCAGGTAGATGGATAAAGCAATTGCTGAAAGCCGTGCTTCATTTAAAAACATGTGGTGCTGTTGGATCACTTTTTTATAATAAGTTACAGAAAGTCCGATTTCTGTTTTTGTAAATTGTTTCTTTGTGCTATCAAAAACAAGATCAGGTGAAGATAATTCAACTTTAATGGTGTCATCAAAATCTGCCAAAATTACATTCGCGCAGGTGTTTAAATCTTTGATCGCATTAATCAATCCATCTTGAAACTCGGTTAGGTTTTTGTCTAGTTGTTCTTTAACCCGCTGGGTCTGTCGACTTTTTGATAATGCTTCAATCGCTTTCCATTCTTCACCGAATGGCGTTTTGGTGATGCCATTCTGCATATTCGAAATCAAATTTCGAATTAGGATGTTAAAAATATTTACCTTCTCTTGGTCTCGTTGCAGGAAGTAAGTTTCCAAAAGTGATTTGTAATCGAAAAAGCCTTTTGTCTTGGCAGCGGATAGAATCACAGATTCAGAAAAAGGATTGGCATCATTCGACCATTCATATGGTTGATCGGGATTTTGCCCATCACCCAGAGAGAGCTTTACAAAATTATCATCCGTTTCAACAAAGATATTTTGATTGGTTGAAAATTCTGGCAAAGGTGTACGCGCAGACAAAAATAAATTGATTGCCTCATAAAGGGATGTTTTCCCGCTACCATTTTCCCCGTAAACCAGCAAGTTGCGCCCTTCTTTACACAGATCAATCTCGTAACTGCCGTGAAATACACGGAACCCCTTAAGTTCAATTTTGGTAATTCTCATTTCCCCCTGGACCTCTCTTCGATCACGCGCACAGCATCGATGGTGTCCAAGAAGGAAACCATCTGTCGCACGGGATGGTTTTGCTGATAGATTTCCTGAAAGCGCAGCTGCAGAAATGATAGTTTTTCAGTTGATGTTTTTTCTAGCGGAGGAATCAAGTCAGGAGTGAGTAAACGGGAAATCGACTTTTCTGCGTCCTGAAATTCTTCTGGAAAATATATTTCGTAAATTAAAGCGTCAATCAATTGCTCAAAGTAAGCTACCATCAACCGTCTCTGGGCTGTTACCTCTCGATTAGGTGACTCGGGCAGCGGTTTGAGATAGAGAACATAATCTACCAGGGTCGCCACTGCTTGTTCTTGCTCAGGTTTGGACTCTGCTATCGGGAAAGGCTTTAAATATTCTGTTTTAAACCTTAGATATCCTCCTCGAAGGACCGTGCCGGTTTCCGAAAGGAAGTACCACATCAATCGGGAATTCATTAACCCAAGAAAATACTTTTCGCTTTTTATCACACCTGGTTTAAAAACAAAACTATAAATTGTTGTTGTGTGGTATAGACTGCCAGTCAGATCAATCGTCATCTGTGGACCATTGCAAATATCCGGTGTCATGATTTTGACTGCTTCAAATTCAGCTAAATTTTGAGGTCGGCTGAAACAATGCCAATCTTTTGAGAATCTTCCATGTTCGCGTTCTGCCAAGGGATGTTCATTAAGCTTGAGATACTGCCAACCCAGCGGATACTTTTGCCGAATATAACTTTGGGACATTAGTTCCACTTTGCGGTTGAAGATGGTGTAAGGGAAGATTACAACATTTTTGGCTGTCACAGTTTCATACCGGTGCACATCCTTACCCATCAGGAAAGGTTTGACCAGTCCTTTCTCGATTTCCACTTCTTCCCCCAATTGTTTCGAGAAGCAGCGATAAGTATTATCTTTTTCAGCGAGGATTTCAAGAACATAGATTTTGTCAGCGCTGGTTGCAATTCCTTGGAAGATTTTCCTGATCAAATCATCCAATCTTTTGGCATGTTGCTGCATTCTTTTCAACACACGGTTGCTTTCACCAATAGAAAAATCCCAGTCAACCTTTTCCCCGTACCCGCTTCCGCTAATTACCGGCTCCGGCAGGGTTTCATGTGCATAATCGGGGTGCTCTTCGCGCTGGCGCACCGCCTGTAACACTTCCTCGCCCCGCTCAAGTGACTTTACTTCGATTAGGTCGAACTGTTCATTCGTTTTCTCGGAAAGGAAAAGCAGGCAGGTGTAAGTTGTGGCTTCTTCAAAAACCTGTTCAGCGCCAAAACGCACGATCTGACGCAATGCTTTGCTTCTGGTAAGCAACTTGCGCAACCCTTCACCAAACGTAGCCTGAAAGAATTTATGGGGGACGATATAAGCCAGTTGCCCGTTTTTACTGAGCAATGAATACCCCCTCTCGATGAAAACGGCATACAAATCAAAGCTGCCCACAGCTGATTGATAGTGGTCGCGGTAGTAAGACATAAATTCTGGCTGTGTTTTCTGGATCATTTGAACCCTCATGTATGGCGGGTTACCGATCACGATATCAAAGCCGTCTTCGATGCCAAACATCCACTGAGGGTCAAAATAACCCGCGCTGACGCTCTGGTCGTAAGGATCCCAAAAGGCTAGTTTTTCAGCAACTTCATTCTTCCAACCATCAGTTCTTAACAGTATTGCCAATTCCTGGCTAAGTTTTTTGTCTTGTTCTCGAATCTGTTTCTTTTTCTCCCAGGTGGGGGCTAGAAAATGCTTTTTCTGTCGTAGATCATTCAATTCATCTTGTTTTTTCTTGACTTCTGGTGTGATAAATGCCATTTGAGCTGGGCGATCAACCTGGATCAGCGTGTTAGCTGCAACAAATTTTGTCTCCAAGTTTGGCAATGGGCGAATTCCACGGTTATAGCGATTTTCATCTATATGTTGATCCACGACCAATGAAATAAAACAGCGCAATTTGGAGATTTGAACTGCAATGGGTTGAATATCCACGCCGTAGATACAATTTTCAAGTAAAAAAAGCTTGCGTCCATAATTTAGCTCATTGCGCTGGAAAGCTTCCTTTACTTCCTTGATCTGATTTTGAAGACTATTAACGGTTTGACTGCGCAGGGTACTATCCTCAATATCACGTTCTGCGAGATCGATCAGATCTTGCAACTTTTTTACCTGGCGTTCTTCCCAGCGCTGGTTATGAGGGTCCAGCTTGTTCAGGATGAAAACCAGCTTTTGCAACATCCCCATCGGGAAGGCGCCTGATCCACAGGCTGGATCAAGTGTTTTGAGGTGATCGATAGCAAAGATGAGTTTTTCATTTTCCTCGTCGCTAAAATCATCGGTTGTTTCTGTATAAGAGAGAAGGTTTCGCAGGCGTTTCCCTATGGTTAAATCCTGATCATCTGGGTCAAGCACAGTCTTAAGATAACCAAACAGGGCTTCATCAACCATGTAATTGACGATTTCTCGCGGAGTGTAGAAAGACCCCGTTTGTTTGCGGGCTGTCACGCCTGTTTCCGGGTTATAAGCCGCCAGAAGATTTTCAAAGACTTGACCCAGTAATTCTGGATCCAATGCTATTTCTTCTTCAATTGGCGTGTTTTCATCCACCGTGAATTTATAGCTCTGGAATATTTCCAGCAAACCTCTTACCTTATATGATTTTCCTCTGGTATCAAATATTTCGTTTAAATCAATCTCTTTTTCATTTTCCAAGAAAAATAATTCATCTGGTACAACGGGTTGTTTCTGAGGGTTATCAGAAAACCCATCCAATCGAATTTCAACTTCTTTTCCTTCCCTGGTTACGCGTTTATCCAGGCACTCAAACAGGCCGCCGTTAAGGAAGGGGATTGTTTCAAATAATTGCAGTGCTTTATCAGGCTGTTTGAATAGTTTTTTATGCCGATATAGATTCGTCACAAGATAACTATTATTGACATACCCATCCTTCTCCTCCCTGAAGCGTCTTTGGCTGGGTTTCTCAGTCGTGTTCATTTCTTGATTTAACGTGGCAAAAAAGAGGTTTTGCAGGATCGCTTTATAAAAGGAACTGCCAGACGGGTCTTCGAAATTCAATATGTCGACCAACTTCTTTTTATTAAACAGATCGCCAGAAATTAACCCCTTTTCTTTTAAGAACCAAACGAAAATCAAGCGCGTGATAAGACGAATGACGCTGGTTGCTGTATGCTCTTCTTCTTTAAGATTTGCACCATTGGGAAATTTGACAACCTTGATTGCCCAGAAATACCAATAGGCAATCTCGCGATAGAAGCGTTTATTTAACTCACTGACATCCAGGGTTTTCTGCCAGGCACGATGCAGTTCTACAAAACTGCGCATATGGCCGGCTTTTTCCAATTCAGACAACGAAAGATCAAATAAGATCTCAATATGTGCCCGAATCGGGTTTTTGATGTTGATTCCCTTAATTAACGTAACCTTTTCCAGAACATCCTTTAATTCATCTTTTTTATGCAAGCGGCGGTTGATGATAGAGAGGGTCAGTTGTTCACCGTACTTGAACAGGATCATCACCGGCATGGCGAAAAACTTATTCACCTCGCGGGTGATGTCCGCCAGCCTGGTACGGGAATAGTCCTCGGGATTCAACTCAATGGCCAGGAAAAGGTACGATTCGATGATCTGGTTGTCAATGCGGTTTTTGTCAAAAATCAAACGTCCCTGCGTCATTTGTTTGAGGTCTTCTCCGGTCAACTGGAACAAGATGTCGACCGAGAGCCAATTATCCACAAGGGCTTTCTTTTTATTGATGCTCGCCAGTGGGGGATGTACTTCGACAAATCCCGCAAAGGTGTTGGGTTCAATGGTTACCTGCCTGTCGCTGGAATACCCCAGCGATTTGAGCAGAAGGATCCCATTCTCACGGAAATTTCCCTGTGAGAAAGCCATGATCGAGCGTTCGATTTGAGTTTTGAGTTCTAGAGGTGTCATATCAGCAAATGATTAACCAGGTGATGAGATCAAAATCGGTGGTTTCAGAGATTTGTTTTGCCTTTTCAATCAGCAAAGCGCCTCGGTCAGTGAAAAGGCTGCTCACAGCCCGTTTCTTGAACGATTTATCAATCCATGTTACAGCCTTTTCAAGCAACTCGGAGTAATGCGAAACATCCTTCCCATTTTGCGTGGCGTGGTTGAATTGGGTACATAATGTCTCAAGCGGGCTGTTCTTTCCTACACATAACGCCCGGTAAATTTCCAAGATCTGCTTTGGCTGTGCAAAACCCAGCCGGACCGTGCCATCGTCTAGCGCATATACAAGGAAATAAGGCTGTAGCGGGTTGACCGCTTCGCTGCCAGATGTATCACCCTTTTGTTTGAGACAGAAGATCACTCCGGGTTGAATGATCGGGTACTGAGGGTCAGGTGGTACGACCGCATAGAGTCCCAAGGGAGATTCCTGCAGCAATTTACGGTTGGCTTCCAGATAACGGCTCAATTCCGTGCGGAAATCATCCAGGGTGAAATCAGTCAGAGAGACACTCTCATTGAAGTCTTCAAGATCCAACACTTCTTCCCGCAAACGCTTCAACTGCTTGTCGCGGTATTTGAGATCGTCCTTGATGAGATCCTGCAAGTCTTCTGTGCTTAATAAATTATCTTCGTTGGTGGCAGCGATATCCACCAGCGCCATACGTGCTTCTACGCGATTCTTGAGGGTAATGTATTTGTCTAAATCTTGAGTGGGCCAGAAATTGATCAGTTGAACGGAAGGGTTGATGCTGCCAATACGGTCAATACGGCCAAAGCGTTGGATGACCCTTACCGGGTTCCAGTGGATATCGTAATTGATCATTGTGTCGCAATCTTGCAGGTTCTGCCCCTCGCTGATGCAGTCTGTTGCAATCAACAGGTCGATTTCTCCCTCCTGGGGCATGGAGCGCATCTTGCTGCGCTGTTTCGCTACCGGAGAGAAATTGGTTAGGATTTGATTGAACTCATTCTTGCCGAATGTCGTTTTATTCTCGGTTGAACCACCAGAGACCATCGCAACGTTTATACCCAATTCGTTCTTAGCCCATTTGTGAAGAGAATCGTAAAGATAATTGGCTGTATCCGCGAAAGCAGTAAACACTAAGACCTTGCGGTTGGGCTGTCCGCGTTTATCTGTGGTTGGACGAGTCACTTTTTGTTGAATGATCTTTTTCAACTCTGCAAGTTTCGCGTCCCGGTCAGGAGTGATCTCTCTGGCTGAGAGTTCCAGACTGTGTAATTGGTCACGGTCGCGATGAAGATCAGTTAACCAATCATCAAGATTCATGTGAGCCATCTTGAACTTCAGCTTGCCAACCTCCAGAGCTTCCTGCAATTCTTCATCATCGATGTCTTCCACAACGAGTTCATCAAAATCAATATCAGGATTTTCATCTTTGAACTTCTTAAACCGTTCGATACGATTGATGAGACTGTCGATCTTACCGATTGTCCTGTGCATGGTGATATTGAACGAAAAAACCGAACTTTCTAGTCGTTTTAGAAAATTCACTTTCATCATTCCGATCAAGTAATGCTCGCGAACCCTCTGAGAAAATTTGTCTGTAAGTCTGGGATCAAATATAGAAGGTTGCGCTTTTGCGTACTTTACATCATATAGCGGGCGGTACTCGTCAATAATATATTCGGATGGATTAAATAAAGAGAGGTGGTAATCCGAAATTTCCTCATTGAGTTTGTCATACGACATAAACTCACTCTGGAGATCGATCTTAGGATAGAGCGAGAGGGGTTTGAGCCTTTTTGGGAAGCCGCCTAGAAGTGCAATATTGTCGCTGTAATATTTCTCTATATGTTTTCGTGACCGGGCAATGGTGAGGGCATCCAATAATTTGAAGAAAGATGAGCTGAACCGAGTTAACAGGTCCTTGGTTTGATGATCGTGCGAGGTTTTCGCCCAATCAGTGAAAGTACGCTGCGCGCTTGCCAGGGTATCTTTGATGCTGGCAATGCCCAGGTTAGGTGCGTACGCATTATCATCGTTCTCAGTGAGAAAATAGATCTGGTTGCGCAGGTCTTTCAGATCATTATTTACGGGTGTGGCCGAAAGAAGAAGGACTTTGGTGTTCACACCCGAGGAAATAATATCTTCCATGAGTCGTTGGTAACGGCTTTTTCGGACAATGTTGCCTTCTTCATCTTTTCTGCCTGGCGTGTTGTTGCGGAAGTTATGGCTTTCATCGATCACAACCAGGTCATAATTTCCCCAGTTGAAGTTTGCGAGATCGATATCTCCAGAATGTCCACCTTCCCGGCTAAGATCCGTATGGGATAAAACAGTGTAACCAAACCGGTCATGGGGGAAGGGATTAAGCTCGCTGCCAACATGGGCTTGAAATACTGTCCAGTTCTCGCGTAATTTCTTTGGGCAAAGTACAAGTACCCGATAATTCCTCAACTCGAAGAATTTAATTACCGCTAATGCTTCGTAGGTTTTTCCAAGACCCACACTATCCGCGAGGATGCAGCCGTTATAAGCGAGGATCTTATTGATGGCACCCTTGACACCATCCTTTTGAAACTCAAAAAGAAATTTCCATATCTCTGTATCCACGATTTGGCTCTTGATATCAGCGACACCGCTGGTGTCTTGATCGGATAGATATTGCTCAAATAAATGGAAGAGCGTTTTGAAATAGATAAATTCAGGGGAGTTATCTTGATACAACTGGGCTAAATAATCCAGCACATCGGTTTTTACATCTTCAACTAATTCTTCATTCCCCCAAATATCTTCAAACCAATTCTTAAGGTCGCGCCGATCTCGATTACTATCCACAACGAGATTAAGTTCAATGTTGTTGTTGTGGTCAGACAAACCTAAGCCACTTGACGTGAAGTTTGAACTTCCCAGAATCGCCTCTTCAACGCCGCTGTTATCGATGTGGTACATCTTGCCATGCATGAGATTTGCTTGCTTGATCGACTTGATGTCAACCTTTCTGTCGATCCAATCAGCGCATTCCCGCGCAACACGCCGTTGTTCCAGCCGGTTGGATAAATGCAAGCCATCATCTTCGATTTTATAAGCTTTCTTATCTGTCTTTTCAGGGTCAAGAGATTTCACAAACCGAGGTTCACCAAAAAGAAACCTAAGGTGATCAATAATTTCTAATTTATCCTTCATCGCTTCGAAGGCATAAATCGTGAAGTAGGCCGAGACAATCGAAAGTGCAGAACCGTCAGTGATTTTTTCCCGTAGGAAATCACCAACACTACCCCGTTTGTAATTGTCACGGATACCAGAGTCATTTGGTTGGGTAGGAAGAAGGGTCAAGTTAATCTCCATGAAATTCGATTGAAAAGACCAAAGCGAATTAATTTTGCAAATTTTTAGGAGTATGTTTTGCTAGATACTCCTCTTTTTGTTTTACCCAATCTAAGATTTTCTCTCGTCTGAATCTCCAGTGCTTTCCCACCTTGAAACCGGGCAACACTTTATCCTGGGCAAGCTTGTAGATGGTCGACTGCGGAATGCGCAGGTACGCTGAGACTTCTTCTGCCGTCCAGAACTCATCCGTGTCGGCCATTGCTCACCTCGCTTATGAGAATTGAGATTATCACAGTTGCTCTAATG
>CAYPKT010000026.1:0-16189 GCA_964411385.1 uncultured Candidatus Brevefilum sp.
CCGTCGTCGCCTCACCAAATGATGAACACCCTGCGCTTGTGGGGTGTCTTTTTTTTTAGATCACGGGTTCGTACTCGAAGAGCGCTACGCGGGCTCAAAGAGCGCTTCGCGGGCTCAAAGAGTGCTACGCGGTCCCGTCGTCGCCTCACCAAATGATGAACACCCTGCGCTTGTGGGGTGTCTTTTTTTTTAGATCACGGGTTCGTACTCGAAGAGCGCTTCGCGGGCTCAAAGAGCGCTACGCGGGCTCAAAGAGCGCTACGCGGTCCCGTCGTCGCCTCACAAATCTATGAACACCCATTCTATAGGGTGTTTTTGTTTTTTTTAGATCATGGGTTCGTACTCAAAGATAACTCTGCGTTTCCGCTATTATCTTTCGAATAATTAATAAACTTATACAAAAAAACTCTTGCTATTTAAGTAGATCGGTGATATATTTATATAAACCGACCGGTCGGTTTATATAATAAAGATGATAAATCCAACCATAAACCACTCGCGCGGAACTGAAACCCGCAATACTATTCTTGAAACTGCCCTCGATCTTTTTTCGCAAAACGGGTATGACACAACCAGCGTTGCTGAGATTTGTCAGCATGCCCAGGTTTCTAAAGGTGCTTTTTATCACCACTTCACATCTAAGCAAGATTTATTCTTGACTCTGATGGATACTTGGATTGATTTTGTCGCTAATATGTTTCAGTCTGCCGGAGAAATTGCAGAATCTGTGCCCGAAGCGCTCGAACAGATAGCCTCTATTGCCGGTGGTTTGCTTGAGACTATGGAAAGCGGCTTCCCTATTCTATTGGAATTTTGGACCCAAGCCAGCCGACATCCAGAGGTTTGGAAAAAGGCAGTTGCTCCTTATCGTCGATTTTTAAATTATTTTACAGACCTGATCCAAACAGGCATTGATCAAGGGCAATTTTCAGCCAAAATAAACGCCGAGCAAAGCGCTCGAGCTCTTATATCTGTGGCGATGGGCTTGCTTTTACAAGCGATCTTCGATCCAAAAGATGCTCATTGGCACGAGATCACCAATTCAAGTATTAAGATGTTAATTAACAGTATGAGGAGTGAAATATGAATTTAGTTACTGGGGCAGCTGGCCATATTGGTAACGTATTAGTACGCACATTATTAGAAAAAGGAGAGAAAGTAAGGGCGATGATCCTTCCCGGCGAAGACACCCGGTCGCTGGAGGGCCTACCTATCCAACGTATCGAAGGAAATGTCTTAGACGTTGATACGCTGAAAGCTGCCATGCAGGATGTTGATGTCGTCTTCCATCTGGCTGGTTTAGTCTCGATCACAGAAGACAAATCACACCTATTGGAAAAAGTTAATGTTGAGGGCACCCGCAACGTAATTGAAGCCTGCAAAGAATCCAAAGTAAAAAAACTAATCTACACCAGTTCAATCCATGCCTTAGAACGGGCTCCGATTGGTATTCCGGTAAACGAGGAATTGGCATTCGATCCCGAAAATTCTGCAGGACCCTACGACCGAACTAAAGCACAAGCTTCTTTGCTGGTTCAACAAGCAACTCACGAAGGGCTAGACGCTGTCATCATCTGCCCAACTGGGGTGATCGGCCCATATGATTATCGTCGATCTGAGCTGGGTGAGTTAATTTTATCTTTCATGGAACAACCTGTGAGCTTTTTAGTCGAAGGCGCCTATGATTTTGTCGATGTGCGCGATGTTGCCCAGGGTCATATTCTGGCGCGAGACGCAGGCGAATCAGGCGAAACCTACATTCTGGGCGGGGAACGTATTGAGTTAAAATTTTTGCATGCTCTTGTTCAAAAGGTGACCGGAAAAAAAGCGCCTGTCATCACCTTCCCGCTGCCAATTGTGTTGGTGCTTTCACCCCTAATCGAACTTTATTACAAGGTCACCAAAACCAGGCCAAAGGTCACCAAGTATTCCTTAGAAACTGTCGTCAGTAACTCTGATATCCGTTCCGATAAAGCAAAAATAAAATTGGGATATTCTCCTCGTTCGCTCGCAAACAGCATCGCAGATACCGTCCGCTGGTGGTGGGATAACATCAAATTAACCAAAAAATCCTTACGGCTATAAATAAATAATCTGAAAACCATTCCAGGGCATCGATCCTACATGATGCCCTTTTTAGTTTATAGGCTGGCAATGAGGACAAAAATATGTCCCACGTTGACCCACTGTATCTTTTTGAATTGGGCGTCCACAATTTGGGCAAGCTTCTCCAGACCTGTCATAAACCAGGAATTCGTTTTGAAAACCGCCTCCTCGATAAAACCAATCGATGCTGGCACCTAAAGTGTCAATACCCTGACGTAATACCGCCTGAATCGCATGAAGAAGATCAGTTGCTTCATTGCGTGATAAGGTGTCAGATTTTCTCAAAGGATGGATGCCCGAACGAAACAAGGCCTCATTCGTGTATATATTACCCAAACCTGCCAAGAATGATTGGTCCATCAAGAGAGATTTAATTTGTCGATTGCGAGATTGAAGCATATGGTAAAAAACAGAAGAATTTAATTCGGGGTCAAATGGTTCGGGGCCTAATGTCCCAAACACAGTTTGCGGATCCTCTACATACCACATTCGACCAAATTTACGAATATTACTGAACACCATCCGGTAAGACGAATTAAAATTAAAGATAACCTTATCGTACTTTTCAACTGGATTTAAATTTCCATTTTGAGAATAAACGGGTTCAATCCTCATCTCGCCACTCATGCGTAAATGACCAATCAAATGCCCTTTTGTAAGCGGGAAATGTAAGAACTTCCCTCGTCTGCTTGCCCCTGATATTTTGTTACCCTCCAAAGCAAGCTTAAAAGAATTCACATCCGGCTGGGCAATGATTTGGTCCCAGGTTACCTGTACAGATTGAATTATTTGATCTTTAACGCCAGGTGTTTCCTGGGTTCCGGTTTTGAGGCGATTTATAATAGTTTCAACTTCAGGCAGTTCTGGCATTTGGTTCCTTACCTTAACTCTAACATCATTAACTTTATAAAATATCTTTCAAAGTCAATTTACGAATGTCAGGTTAGCACACACGGAAGGAATGGTCAATAAAAACGACGCTGGTGTTAACAGGATTAGCATTCTATTTTTTATATCTTCTTTAAAAATTCTGTCAGCCATCAAATTAAAAAGAGATGATAAACTTAATGTATCTTAAGTCAGATTAATAACAATTATTCAAAAAGGGAACACAAAAAGGTGAAAATGGAAAAAAGAAAACTTGGGAAAAGCGGGTTAGAGGTATCAGCACTTGGCTTAGGTTGCATGCGAATGAGTTTCGGTGATGCGCCAATTGGGACCCGGCAGGAAATGATTGATTTCATCCACTACACAGTAGATCGTGGGATCACATTTTTTGATACTGCAGAAGTTTATGGACCCTTTACCAACGAAGATTTAGTCGGTGAAGCGCTAGAGCCATTTAAAGGTCGGGTGGTTATATCGACAAAATTTGGGTTTAAGCACGACACACAAACAGGTCCAGCAACCAGCGTTGGGTTAGACAGCCGCCCGGAACAAATCAAACGCGTCGCAGAGGGTTCACTCAAAAGGTTAAGGGTTGATGTAATCGACTTATTTTCGCAGCATCGGGTTGACCCACAAGTGCCAATTGAGGATGTCGCCGGTGCAGTACGCGATTTAATTCAAGAGGGCAAGGTCAAACACTTTGGTCTTTCAGAGGCAGATGCCGAAACCATACGGCGAGCGCATGCCGTTCAGCCCGTAACAGCCCTGCAAAGTGAATATTCAATTTGGTGGCGCACTGTAGAAGAAACGATTCTGCCAACATGTGAAGAATTGGGAATCGGTTTTGTCTCATACAGCCCGTTAGGAAAAGGATACTTGTCAGGAAAAGTCGATGAGGACACTGTCTTCGACCCTTCGGACATTCGCAGCCATAATCCTCGTTTCACAACAGAAGCCATTAAAGCAAACAAGGTTGTGTTGGAATTGATAGAAAGAGTTGGCAAGCAACACCAGGCAACACCGTCTCAAATTGCCTTAGCGTGGTTATTGGCACAAAAACCGTGGATCGTGCCTATTCCGGGCAGCCGTAGGGTGCAACACTTTGATGATAATCTCGGCTCTCTCGCTGTGAAACTATCAACAGAAGATCGAAAAGAAATCGATGACGCCATGGCCCAGATCACTGTGGTAGGTGACCGGTATTAATTATTAAAAAGCAGTGACGAGGCGACACAACTGCCTCTTTGCGCGCTATTATTTATTTATGGTTAGCCCTATAGTTGCGTTGGGCAGTATGTTTTCACCAACAACACCTATCGAGCAGATAACTGGGACAAAGAAAGAAACACAGTCAACAAAAATGATTCATCCACCGCTTAGGATTTGCCAAAGCTGGTGATTGGCTGCATCCCTAAGCAAACCTGCGATTAACAAGCCGAGCGGTATGGCAAAGGCAAACAAGCCCATCGGTGGCTGCCCAAGGATGAAAAGGCTTGCCCTGCCCAGATAGAAAAGAAACGAAAACGCCAATTAATTTTCAACTTCCTGGAACATTTCAGCCGCAACAAAATGCCTCGATGTTAATAAATTTAGAACCTTAAATAATGACAACTCTCATTTCCGCGTGAATTTCTATTAAAATGGTATCGGTTTAATAATTTATTAAGTCGAAAAGTAAAAATTGGGGCTATTCCAGGAAGACTTCAACGTGCTCGCCATCTTCATCATCATAGACATCGACGATTTTGCCCACTTCACCCGAATTGAGCCATGTATTTAAATCTTCCATATCAAGGCCTTCAATTTCAGGTGCAAATCGTGCGCCCATTCTTAAGCCCGAATTAATCAGCGAAACCGGAAGGCGCACATTCACCCTGATTTTATCTGTGTCGGTATCAGTTACCAAAACCCGTAAATAGCGCGGTTTTTGTCCTCCTTCGCTTGCCAGAACGTTGGATTGTGAGTTGGGTTTACTAAGATCATCAAGGGCTTCAATTAGTCGAGCCCCTTCAGAAGCTGATATTTTCCCCTCTTGGATCATCATTAATATTCGCATTCTTTCTTCTGTGGAGACCATCATTAACCTCTTTTTGATTCTACTTCTAAGCCTTGAAGGAGCTGTTGTGCCTGGAGTGGAGTAATTTTACCTCTTTCAAGATCGTCTAAAATGCGCCGGCGATCATCAGCAGTTAGGGTAGGTTCCTCTTCTTTACGAGGTTCATACCCAAGTGCCTTGATAACATCAAACAGCCGATTCCGCAGTGTTGGATACGAAAGGTTGAGCTCATCTTCCATACGGTTAAAGCGACCTTCACAACGAACAAATGTCAAAATAAAATTAATCTGTTCATCGGTTAAGTGTGCAAATGGCCCAACATAGGGTTGAAAGTGCCCTTCAATGGATGTATCACAACGTGGACAATAAAAACGGGTAACAAGAATATTAGATTTACAAAACGGGCATTCTTCAGGCATTTTTTGCATCAGCATCTCCTATATTGCTGTATCAATATTAACTATTCGCAGAGTGACAATGGGTTAGCTTCGAAAATTTTTTGGAAATATTTCTTGTCCAACAAAACATTTTAGGACAACCAATTTATCACTTACACAAAATAATAGCACATGGTATTTATTTTGTCAATAGTAATATTGATATTATTTATATTTATTTCATTTTTATAATGATTTTTAATACAACAATTGTATTTATTTATTAATTGAACCAGAATATTAATAATCTTCTTTTTTGTAAATAGGTAAAAGAATTTATGAATAAAAAACGTTGATGGTATAATAATCGAAACTATTTTGAGGAGGCCATATGCCAAAGCCAATTGTTGAGTGTATTCCAAACTTTTCAGAAGCCCGCCGTCCTGAGGTGGTTGAAGCAATTATTAATGCGATCGCATCTGTCAATAACGTCAATATCTTGGATCGCAGTTCCGACTTTGACCATAACCGAACAGTAGTCACCTTTGTGGGCGATCCCAAAGGTGTTGAAGAAGCAGCCTACCGGGCGATTGCAAAAGCTGGTGAACTAATTGACTTGGCTCATCACAAGGGTGAACATCCACGTATTGGAGCGACAGACGTGGTGCCCTTCGTTCCAATTTCGGGGGTAACGATGGCAGAGTGTATCGAAATGGCACGTCGTCTCGGTAAACGTGTGGGTGAAGAGCTTAATATTCCAGTTTATTTATATGAAGACGCCGCCACACGCCCTGAGAGAAAGAATTTAGAAAACATCCGCCGCGGTCAATTTGAGGTTCTCAAAGATGAAATTGGAAGCAAACCTGAACGTCAACCAGATTTTGGCCCATCGAGTCTTTCAGGTGCTGGGGCAACCGTAATCGGTGCCCGTCATCCTTTAATTGCTTATAATGTATATTTAACAACCGATGATGTAACAATTGCTAATAAAATCGCCCGGGTGGTACGCCAATCTACCGGTGGCCTGCGTTATGTCAAGGGTATGGGTGTTTTGGTTGACGGCAGGGCACAGGTTTCGATGAACCTCACTAATTTTCGGCGCACATCCATGGCTCATGTGGTTGAAATGATTCGCCGCGAAGCCAAACGCTATGGCGTTGCCATTCATCACTCCGAGTTAGTTGGGCTAATCCCCAACGAAGCCCTGGTAGATGCGGCAACCTGGTATATGCAAATGGATCAATTTGAGCCAGATCAAGTTTTAGAAACACGTTTATATTCAGCATCCTCACAAGCTGAAGAAAGCCCCCTTGGCATAGAAGAAGGTGAGTTTTTAGACGCAATTGCCTCAAACGAACCTACACCCGGTGGGGGTTCTGCAGCGGCCTATAGCGCAGCCATGGCTGCTTCCTTAGTTGCGATGGTGGGTTTTGTAACTCGTGGGAAAAAGAAATACGCCACAGTAGAAAATGAAATGCAGTTGCTGATCGATGACGCCATCGCTCTTCAAAAAATTATGCGAGACGCTGTCAAAAAAGATGCTGATTCATTTATCGATTACATGAATGCCCGCCGCTTACCACAGACAACTGACCAAGAGAAAGAAACTCGTAACCAAGCCATCCAAGCTGCCACCATCAACGCTGCAGCAGTGCCTTTATTTGTCGCACAACATGCATTGAAAATATTGTATTTAGCACAGAAAGCTGCAGATTTAGGGAACGTGAACGCAATTTCAGATGCAGGTTCTGCAGCTGCGCTGGCTAAAGCTGCCTTAGAAGGAGCTGGGCTTAACGTTCGTATCAATTTATTGGGTATTGAAAAAGAAACTGAACCAGCTCGCATGTTAGAGGAATTGCGAGAGCTTGAACGCCAGGCTGTTCTAACTAACGATTCAATTCGCAAAGCGCTCAATGAACGTGGTGGGCTAAACCTTTCGTAAATGTTTCCTATGCGAAGATTTCTCTCCCTGCTGCTTTTCAGCTTGCTTGCTGTTGGTGCCCTTTTGGGTTGCCAACCCGCTCAACCAGGGGTAGATGAATACGTTGACTATGAACCATTGCCAACAATAACACCAATTAAAATAATTCTTGATGAAACGCGCTCTGTCGATGGCCAGATAGATCGTAACCCTAATATCGTTGTCAAAGACGAGCCAGAACTTGACCCCTTAATTTTGTTAAATTGTGGTGAAACTTTTTGTTCTGCTGTATGGACGGGTTGGCTCGAACGACCTTTTAGCCGTAACTATACTCGCACTATCGATTTTTCCTACCCCTTTGCCAGCATAGGCGATGGCACGCTTGACCCGCACCATGGTGTGGAATTTCCCAACAAATTCGGGGTTCCTGTCCTTGCCGCACAAAATGGTGAGGTTGTGTACGCGGGCACAGATGAAAACACCAAGTTGGGATCTTTTTGGAATTTTTATGGTAATGTTGTGATCCTTAAACATTCAAAATTAGTAAATGACCTGCGCGATGTCTATACCATTTATGCTCACCTGTCTGAAATTTCAGTCAAGGTAGGTCAGCATCTCTCCCTGGGTGATCAGTTGGGCAAAGTAGGGTCAAGTGGCGCTGCCATTGGGCAACACCTGCATTTTGAAGTCCGTTTAGATAAAAACGAATACGATCACACCATTAACCCGATGACCATGTTTGCCCCATTGAATGAACCTGGTCAAGAAGAACGAGCTACACTTGCGGGCGTTATACTCGACCCCTACGGTGAACCGATTCCTAAATTGCAGCTCACGCTTGAAAAACTCACGCAGAACGACGAAATAGAAAAACGCTACTATCCAGAAACCTACACCTTAATGAAATTAGAGGTTCAATCCTTGATAGGTGAAAATTTTGCCATCCCCGATTTGCCTTCCGGTCGCTATCGTCTATCTTTTGTCGCAGGCGGTTTAAACCACTTCGAATTGATGCTCGAACCGGGCGATTTGGGGTTTTTTACTTTTCAGCAACAACCTAATGTGAATAACACGATTAACATAGACGAAGATTAATTGTTGGTAAAGAGAAAATGAAGAAGATTGTCGTCGCATCATTAAACCCGGTAAAGATTGAGGCAGTAATAAGCGGGTTCACGCAACTCTTCCCCGCTGAAACCTGGCAAATAGATAAGGTTAGCGTCGATTCAGGGGTTGAAGCGCAACCTCTATCCGACCATGTCACCTTTCAGGGAGCTAAACAGCGCGCTGCAAATGCTCGCCAGGCGGTGCCTGATGGTGATTATTGGGTCGGGCTCGAAGGAGGTTGCGATTACCTTGGCAGCAATCTGGTGTCCTTCGCCTGGGTGGTTGTGCTCTCAAGCGATGGCGAAGGCAGCTCGCGTACAGCACAATTTCAGTTACCAAAAGAGGTGCAGCTCTTGGTAGAAGCAGGCATGGAGCTGGGTTATGCTGATGACGTTGTATTCGGTAAAGAGAACTCAAAACAAAAAACAGGTGCAGTTGGGCTGCTAACCGGAGATGTGATTACTCGCAAGACCCTCTACGAACAAGCGGTAATTTTAGCACTAATCCCCTTCCTAAAACCCCGGCTTTATTTGTAGGGCATAATTTGCGGAACGCCGTTAAGTTGAACAATCACATCAATTAACTCGTAAGATACAACCCCTTGGGCAGAGAATTCCACCGATAAAATGGCTGAATAATTAGGGGGATAAAGGAAGTTGTCGAACACAAAATTCCCCATGCTGTAAACAATCAAACCATCATTGTAGGTGTCAATCCGCTGCAAAACGTGAGGGTGGCTGCCGATCACCAGGGAGGCCCCGCTGTCAATTGCCAACCTGGCGATATTGTACTGTTGGCTTGAAATCTGTTGAACCAGCTCGTACCCGTTGTGTATTAAGACGATGACAAGATCGGCTTCTTGCTTAGCGGAAGTTACCCTGGCTTGCACAATCTCTTCATGTGCCCAGGCAACGCCGGGCTTATCTTCACTCGCCTCCCATGACGGATAATTATATTTTCCCGGATGAACATCCATAAAGCCAAGGAAGGCAATTTTCAACCCGTTTATTTCCAGGAGTGCTGGAGTATATGCCTCAGACGCGTTTTGTCCTGCGCCTACTGTGTAAAGGTCATTTTGGGCGAGGGCGCCCATTGTATCTATCAGCGCCACAGGTCCATAATCAAGAATATGGTTATTTGCCAAGTTAACGATATCGAACCCTGCCCAGGCGAGGGATTCCGCCGCAGACAGAGGCGCTCTAAAAGCATAGTTTTTATCTTCTGCTTCTCCTCGAGTAGATATCGGGCATTCCAGGTTGCCGATGGTGATATCAGCAGATCGTAACACATCCGCCGTATAAAAAAAGGGGGCTTCGATCCCCTCAGCTTCGATCATTTCTCCAATCGTTCTGCCCAACATTATATCACCCACCGCCAAAAGCTTGACCTGCATCGAAGGCATCGGGGTTGGAGGTTGCGTTGGCAAGGGTTCGGTAGGAACCTCAGTAGGATTAAGTTTGACCGTTGGCGTTGTGTTTAAGCGGTATTCGTCCTTAAAAGTTGGCGTAACTTTTTGCTGTGATAATGCTGTGTCCGTTTGCGTGGGAGGTAATATTTCATTGCTTTGCGGGACAATTGAACCCTGGCAAGCCAACGTTAAAACACAAAAGATGAGGCTATATAAAAGAAACTGAAGAAAACGATAAAAATAAATATTTTTCAAGGCACAATTTTATTGTTTGTGTTTAAACAATACCAACCTAAATATTGCCAAATAAAATCACCGACGGATAGATAACTTGCCTCAAAAAAAAGGCTTTTAAAGGTTTCTGCTTACCGATTCGAACGCCTAAGCAGGATTAAAACTAACCCAAAAATAAAACCGCCTAACAAAATCAAAAGTGCGTCCTGCCTGTCTCTACGGTTTTCTAAAAACACAAAGGTTTCGGTTTCGCCCAGATCGCTTACCGGTTCCGATGGCATTGTAGAAGTGGCTTGTGAAGCTCGGTGATTTGCGGACTTTTCCTCTACAGTGATGTAGGGGATAAGCGAACTCAATTTACTTTCCTTAATCCCAGAGACCTTGACCAAGTCTTGAACGGTTTCATAAGGCCGATTTTCGATAATCGCCTGAGCTAAGCTCGGGCCAATCCCGCGCACCGTGGATAGCCCTTTTATTGATGCTGTATTAATGTCGATAAGTTGGTTTGATAATTCAGTCATGGTTAACTCCTTTAGGTTCTGAGTTAAAACTAAGGCAATCTTTTACTCGCTGGCTAATTTATTATGTCGCTTTTATTATACGCTCAAACAGGATTCTATCGATCATAAAGCATGGTTCAATATGGTTTGTTACGCTTGATTGAAAATTCTTCATTCCTAATTCCAATTTCATTCCGCCCACGCGCTGCACAAAAACTCACTTCTCCCAATTTATCCCTAATATGAGTATAATACTCCAATATTAAATTTCACTTAACCAGGTGGACCTTTGCTCCACTCGTGTAATTGGGAGAAAAACACATGAAAACAGTCATTATTGGTGGAGTCGCCGGCGGTGCCAGTACCGCTGCCCGCCTGCGCCGGATGGATGAATCCGCAGAGATCATCATGCTCGAACGGGGACCCTACGTCTCCTTCGCCAACTGCGGCTTACCTTACCACATCGGCGAGGTCATCCAGGAGCGCGACAGATTACTGGTTGTCACCGCTGAAGACTTAAAAGGGCTTCTCAACATCGATGCGCGCCCCAACAACGAAGCCATCAGCATCAACCGCGAAGAGAAGACCATCACGGTTCGCAACACCCAAACCGGTGCAACCTACCAGGAGAGCTACGATAAACTCGTGCTCGCCCCGGGGGCTTTGCCAATCGTCCCACCCTTACCAGGTGTGAACTTACCAGGGGTTTTTACTCTGCATAACATGGTCGACATGGACCAAATCAAAACCTTCGTCGACGAAAAGAAACCCGCCCGGGCAGTCGTCGTCGGTGGGGGCTTTATCGGTTTAGAAGTCGCTGAGAATTTACATCATCGCGGTATCCAAGTGACGATAATCGAGCTGCTCAACCAGGTGATGGCCCCGGTCGATTATGATATCGCTACCCTGGTTCATCAACACCTTGCTTTCAAGAAGATCCGTTTAGCCCTGGGTGACGGTTTAAAAGCTATCTCCCAGGGTCCAGAAGATTGGCTCAGCGTTGAGCTCTCCAGTGGGCGCTCAGTAGACGCACAAATGCTAGTGCTTTCAATCGGCGTGCGTCCAGAAACGCACCTGGCAAAAGATGCTGGCCTTACGCTCGGCATGCGCGGCACGATTGTTACCAATGAGCACATGCAAACCTCCGACCCCGATATCTACGCCGTAGGAGATGCGGTTGAAGTTGCACAATGGCAAACCGGTGACCGAACTAATTTGGCCTTAGCTGGGCCCGCCAGTCGCCAGGGACGTGTGGCAGCAGACCATATCTGCGGGCGTAAAATGGCTTTCAAAGGCGTAGTAGGCACCTCGGTCGTAAAAGTTTTTGACCTTACTGTCGCTGCCGTTGGTTTAAATAGCAAAGCTCTCGAAAGCACAGGGACCCCATTTTCAAGCGTAACCATTCATGTTTCAAATCATGCGGGTTACTACCCCGGTGCCTCTCCCATGACTCTTAAATTACTCTACAGCGATCAAGGTAAAATCTACGGCGCCCAGGCAGTCGGGCTGGAAGGTGTCGACAAACGCATCGATGTCATCGCCACAGCTATCCAGGCTGATATGAGCGTGTACGACCTCGAAGAGCTAGAGCTGGCTTACGCCCCGCCTTATGGTGCTTCGCGAGACCCAGTCAACATCGCTGGTTTTGCTGCAGCCAACGTTTTGCGCGGCGATGTAAAAATAATAAATTGGGATCAGGTTGACACAATTGATCGCCACAATCTGACGATTTTAGACGTACGTCTGCCCGAAGAGCTGCCGCTCGGGATGATAAACGGCGCTATCCACATTCCAATCCAGCAACTGCGTCAAAAAACCAATGAAATCCCCAAGGACCGCCCAGTACTTGTCTATTGTCAAACCGGGCAAAGATCTTATTTTGCAGTTCGTGCACTGATGCAGTTAGGGTTTGATGCCTATAACTTAAATGGTGGTTACAAAACTTACTCGCACGCGGTTGGTCGGCAATCTAATTTTGATGTTTATGAACACGTCACCATCGACAGTGCCGAAAAGGTCACAGAGATCCCGCCGCTCCCAACCGCAGCCAACGTTGAGATCACCGTGGATGCCTGCGGCTTACAGTGTCCCGGGCCGATCCTCAAATTGTACAATACCATTAAAGACCTCAACGATGGGGATCTCGTCACCGTCCAGGCCACCGATTTCGGCTTCACCAGCGACGTGGAAGCCTGGGCTCGTTCAACTGGCAATCGCCTGCTTTCAGTAGATACAGACAATGGCAAGATCGTCGCAAAGATTCAAAAAGGCATGGCAGTCATAGAGACTGCGCCTGTCACTTTGGGTCAAAACAAAACTATGGTGATCTTTTCTGGCGATTTGGATAAAGCCATAGCCGGCTGCATCATCGCCAACGGGGTCATTGCCTCTGGACGCCAGGCTTCTATGTTCTTTACTTTCTGGGGCTTAAATCTGCTGAGAAAAAATGAACACGTCAAGGCTAAGAAAAACCTGGTTGAAGCGATGTTCGGCTGGATGATGCCGCGTGGCACTGAAAAAGCGAAGCTTTCACAAATGCACATGGCAGGCATGGGTACCGCGATGATCAAAGGCATCATGAAGAAAAAGAATGTTGCTTCCCTCCCAGAGATGCTCCAAACCGCAATCGATAACGGCGTTAAAATTCAAGCTTGCCAAATGTCGATGGATTTGATGGGAATTAAACGCGAAGAGCTCATCGATGGTATAGAAGTTGTGGGCGTTGCCAGTATGTTGGCTGCTTCAGATGATTCCAATGCAGTAATTTTCATCTAACCATACAATCAAAATTAATTTCACTCAAAAGCGGGCTGAATAATCAGCCCGCTTTTTAATTTTAAGGTTGAATTACTTTCTGCACGTTTAAAAATCTTATGTTTTATTGTTAAATTTCATCGTTTTTTAAGTTGACAATTTAGATATATTTTATTATATTATCAATAGAGTTTAAAAAACAAAACCGCCTACACAAGTCTCCTCATTTTTAATTCATCTTTTTATACGTATGGAGGTATAAAATGGTAAATAGATCTAAAGTTTTGTTGATTTTTACACTTTTGTTCTTAGGAGCGTTAGGATTAACTAAAGTAGCCGTTTCTGCACAGGATAATGTTTGGCCTTGGTCATCTGAGCCAGGCACACAAACAGGTTTGGTTAATCTACCAGGATCAGTTGGGAGCGAATTCGAAGATTCACAATTTTCACAAAACAATAACCCTTTTGAACCTAATGATCAAGGAGCCCCAAGCCAGGCTCTTGAAATAGAAAATTTTGATGCCGTGCCCAGTTTAGAAGATGAAGTAGAAAGCACCTTCGATTGGTCCTTTTTGCAAAATGAACCACAGCCAGATAATAACCACTCAGATGCAAGCTTAAATGATACAGACCCACGTTGGTCAGTAAATAATTATTATTTCAATGTTGCAGGTTCAGCACTTACCGCCCGTGATAGTAATGTTGATTGGAAAAGTGATACCTCTGGGGGTTGCTTGTATTTAACTAACGGTGACCTATATACAAAATTTAACATCCACCTCGACATTCCTAATGGCGCAAGAATTGAATATCTGCGAGTCTACTATTATAGTAATAGTTCATCTAACAGTTATGCCTGGATAACCCGTTACAACAACCAAGGAGCATTTGAAGATGTCGCTTTCGTGAAAACGACGCCCTTTACAGGCTATGGAACCGAGTTGAGCAGTTTTATTGGGCATGTAGTGGATAGCGTTTATTATTCCTACGTTCTCATCTGGCAATCAGACGAAATTGGTGCCACCACGCAATTGTGCGGGTTACGGGTAGCCTACCGTTTACCATAAGAACTAACAACAAAAAGCGAAGTGTAAAAATGAATAGAGCTAAAACAAATCGCAGTATAATTTTTGTACTTTTAGGTTTTATAAGCCTACTTATGGTGTTTACGATCGCCGCCGATAAACCAATTGTTCTGGCACAACCTTTACCCCCACACACGCTCAACGCCCCAATAGACCTTAACACAAGTTACGCCTGGGTAACCCGGTACGATGGAGAGGGGGGTGTCGAAGATGTGACCAGTTTACCCTTTGGAGATAAGGTAGGAAGTTTAACTGATATAAGCTCGTATATTGGTCATACTGTCGATACGGTATCTTCCTCATATGTTTTAAATTGGCGACCCAACAATTTGGGCATTGATTTTCAACTTTGTGGTATGCAAGTGGCGTATCGTTTATTATCACCTGATGACGGCGTTGAAGACCCGACATTTTATTATGTTAATGTTGCTGGTTCTACCTTTCGGCCGCGAAATAAGACCTCAACCTTTAGAACTGACCTTAATACGGGCTGTATTTACTTAACTAGCGGATCGGTTTATGATGTGTACAATATCCATCTTAACATACCAAGTGGCAGCCGAATAGATTACTTGCGTGTTTATTATTTTCGAAAATTCGATTCTGTGTTTTTGCCGGTCCTTTTCAATTAATGTCGGCTAATTATCAATAATAATATAAGCAAAAATAATTAACGAATGTATTGAAATTATCGAATAAGCCACGAATTATTCTTATTTAAAAGATTCGAAAACAACAAACTTGAAACAATAAAATATCATTTTAATTAAAGCGAGTTATCCATTGTATTAGCTCGCTTTTTAATATATCTTCAAGCATTTTGATGAAAGAAGATGAAATATTAGATCATTTTTATGCTAAACAAAGCTCATAATCATCAAAGTATTCTTGTATCATTTAATTAATTTGATTATAAAATTAAATTACTATCGTTTTTGTTTGCAACTCTGATATAATAGGCGCTTGGATTGCCTATTAATTTAAGCAGGTAATTCATCACCAATGTATCAACGCAGTAGATTTCTCTTCGCTGCAATTATTGGAGGTCTATAATGAAAAACAAAAACAAAACCATTTTATTTTTCACGCTGCTCATTTTGGGGATACTAAGCTTAACTGCGGTAACTGTATCTGCACAGGATATCCTTTGGCCCTGGTCCTCAGAGCCAGGCACGCAACCAGGTATCGGAAATTCGGTTGAGTCAATCTCTGAAAACGTTAAGGGAGCAGATCTCATCCAAGAAGATGTTCATCTTCAGCCGGATGATATTGGGTACACAGGAATAACAGTTGAGCCAGAAGGATTCGACGCTATCGCCAATTCTGAAGATGAACCTGGTGACATCATCGATTGGTTGTCACTAGTAAATGAACCTCAACTTGATGACAACCAGGCAGGGTCAAGCTTAACTGGCGCCGATCCACGCTGGTCCGCACTTTATTATTATATCAATGTTACAGGGTCTACCTTACGCCCGCGTGATAGCAGTGTTACTTGGAAAGGTGGCGCGAATGATGGCTGCATTTATTTGGCAAGCGGAGATAAAAACACTGTGTTTAACATTCATCTCGACGTTCTTAATGGTATACGCATCGAATGGTTGCGATTCTATTTTTACGATAAAAATCCATCCGTAGATAGCCGTGTTTGGATCACCCGTTATAATAATGCTGGCAACAGCGAAGATATAACAACGGTGAGTTCAGAAGGATCTTCGGGTTATGGTCAAGCATTGAGCAACGAGTTTGAACA
>CAYPKT010000027.1:0-15449 GCA_964411385.1 uncultured Candidatus Brevefilum sp.
CGCGCCGCGTTTGGGACGCGGAGGTCGGCGGTTCAAGTCCGCCCACCCCGACTGTGAATAAACGGGAAGGTGAACGAAGAATATCTCATCGTTCCCTTGCCCTTTTTTTATCTTTTAATGAGCATCACAGGGTGAAATATTGGCCACGCCTTATCTTTCTATTATAATTCCTGCCCATAACGAAGCGCATCGCCTCCCTCTGAGCTTGGAGAAAATCCAAAATTTTTTAGACAAACAAGATTATCCATCTGAAGTTATTGTTGTTGAGAATGGCAGCAACGATGACACAATCACAGTCGCCATGTCATTTATGGCGAAAATGCCCACCTTACGCGTTTTTCATGAAGAGGCACGCGGTAAAGGTTTGGCGGTTCGCCGCGGGATGCTGGAGGCAAGGGGTGAGTATCGCTTTTTGTGCGATGCAGATCTTTCGATGCCCATCGAACAGGTTGAGCGCTTCCTTCCGGTTAGGTTGGGCAATGTCGATATTGCGATCGGTTCGCGCGAATTGGCACAATCGCGTAGGTTTAACGAACCGGCTTACCGACATATTATTGGCAGAATATTTAATGCCATGGTGCGTTGGGTTGTATTGCCCGGTATTCAGGATTCGCAATGTGGTTTTAAATGTTTTCGTGGTGATGTGGCGAGTGAACTTTTTAATTTACAAACCCTGCATGGGATGGCATTTGATAGCGAAGTGCTGTTTATCGCCAGCCAAAGGGGCTATGAAATACAGGAAATTGCAATTGATTGGTTTTTTGATCCTGATAGTCGAGTGCGTTTAGTAAAAGATTCGTTAGGTATGGCGGTAGACCTGTTAAAAATTCGATTAAATGCTATTCGTGGCCGTTATGATCGGTAGAAAACAATTCGATACGGCCTTATTGCCTCAAAAACCAAACCTGAATTATGAACATCAACTTTGGGGGGAAGGCGTTGTATTGATTGCAGGGATCGACGAAGCAGGTCGTGGGGCGTTGGCTGGCCCGGTTTCGGTTGGTGCTGTAATTTTTGATTCATCCTTCAAAAACCTTGAAGAACAATTATCAGGGGTAAAAGATTCAAAAGTAATGAGTGCTGAAAAACGCGAAATATGGGCAATGAAGATTAAGTCAAATGCCCAGGCGTGGAGCGTGGGTTTGGGCTCCCCGGTTGAAATCGATCAGTTTGGAATTGTCCACGCCATCCATCTGGCGGCATATCGTGCGCTTGATCAATTAAAACTTGCCCCGCAGCATTTGCTGGTAGATTACCTATGTCTTTCAGCCACAGACTTACCGATAACGACTTTAATTAAAGGCGATGCACGTTCGTTATCAATTGCTGCTGCAGCTATTCTGGCGAAGACAACACGGGATACCTTGATGGTCGAGCTCGATAGAGCCTTTCCGGGGTATTCGTTTGCGCAAAACAAAGGATACGGAACCCGGGCCCATCGGGAAGCCATTGCTAAATTGGGCCCTTGCAGCCAACACCGGCGAACATTCTCCCCAATCTCAGAATATGATGGTTTATTCCCGCCGAGTATGTGATCTGTTTAACGGTAAAACACCTGATGTTTGGGGGATATTTTATGAATAAGGACGAAAAGAGATTCTATACCTTCTACCCTCCATAATGATGACTACGCTCATTGTCGGACGCTTAAGAGAATTTAGCAACCGGTGGCATTCTGCGTTTAAATTCGTTCTGTCGCATTCTTTTTACGACCTCTTCAACAAATGATCGTTCAAAACCTTCTTTTATACAGGCTTCAGGGCTGAAATTTCGGTCTACCAATAAATATAAAAGCTTATCCACCTCTTCATAGGTGAACCCTAAATCACCCTCATCAGTTTGGCCTTCCCATAGGTCTGCCGAGGGAACTTTATCGATAACCTGTTGAGGAACTTTTAAATATTTTGCTAATTGGCGCACTTGCGTTTTGTATAAATCTGCAATGGGTTGTAACGCAACTGCTGAATCCCCAAAGATTGTTGTGTACCCAAGCAGGAGTTCGCTTTTGTTGCTGGCACCCAGCACCAACCCGTTGAAAGCTACGGATTGATCAAATAGCACGATCATGCGCATCCGTGCCATGATATTACCAGCCCGGGTGTTGTTCATACCTGCAAAAAGGCTAATCAATGGATCAACCATCGGGGTAATATCTACCGTCATGGTGTTTACACCCAATGCATCGATCATCGTTTGGGCGTCCTCAAGGCTATGGGCAGGTGACGTTTTATAAGGCATACGGATCGCCATCACGTTTTCAGCGCCTAAAGCTTTGGCTCCTAAATACAGGCTAACAGCTGAATCCAGCCCCCCTGATACGCCTAATAAAATTCTTTTGAACCCTGCATTAGCTACCGTATTACGAATGAACTGAATTAAAAAATTTTCAGTGTGTTCGAGGTTAATCGTTAGGTCAATCATCATCTTCCAGTTCCTTATTTTATTTAATTTTACTTGTTATTTTTCCGCTGAAAGTTATTTGGTAAAAACTAAATTTATTTAAAAAGTAATTAAAAAATGATACCTGTTTACAGGGATTCCATGGTTCTTTAAAAGCAATATCACCAGGGCTTAATTATGGCTTTATATCGCCCTTCTAAAACCAAAGAAGATGATGTTAAAATGAAGCAAACATCTTTTTGTGCGTAAAAAACAGTTTACAGAGAGTAATATAAATCTTTATAGAAAGGAAAGTTGAGGCTTAATTGAATCGTTGGTTTATCCAGCAAGCAGACTGGCGGGATTTCACCGCGTTATATCAACTTGAACGGATTTGCTTTATGTCTGAAGATATATGGCCAATTTGGGATCTGGTTGCTGCATTGACATTGCCTGGTCTTGTTCGTCTTAAAGCTACGATCAATCAACAGATGGTAGGGTTTATTGGCGGCGAATATAAAGAAAAGGGCACAATTGGCTGGATCACCACCCTGGGTGTGTTACCTGAATTTCGTCGCCAGGGGGTTGGTGTCGCTTTACTTAACGAGTGCGAGAAAGCTTTGGCAGTTTCTACGATTCGATTAAGTGTTAGAGCATCTAACCACTTAGCGATTAATCTTTACAAAAAACAGGGTTATCTTCAAATGGATTATTGGAAAAGGTACTATGTTGGCGGTGAAGATGCCCTCGTTTTGGAGAAGAGGCGTTGACACCTCGAGTGATCAAGTTTATACTTGAAGTATCAAAACGGTGTGCAAAAAGTACATGTATAAAAAATTAATTAAAAACTTTAAGACTTAAAACACGCAAGGAGTACCGCGCGTGTTCTTTTTTATTTTCCCACCTATAGAAAGGAAAAGTGCGTTATGGACTATGGAATGATCGGCAAAATCGAAAAAGCAAAACGTTACGCTGAAGAACGCGAACGGATTGAATTTAAGCAATTTGAAGTTATTTTTAAAGGAAATCACAGCGATCATACTGTAACCTATCAAAATGGGCAGTGGCACTGCAATTGCGATTTCTTTCAATCCCGCGGTCGCTGCAGTCATACCATGGCGCTTGAAACGATTTTGGATCAAATGGTGGATATTGCCATAGACGATTAGCTACAGGCGGTAACAATTTATGCAAACTCAACAGGCTGTGACAACTCAGCCTGTTTTATTTTTATGAATATTCCCAAATATAGAATGTACCTATCCCTTTGACCAGCCTGGTTTGGGGTTGCAAGTTGTCTAAAATATACATAGCGTCTTCGTCTAAATTAAAGTAAATGTCAGTGTTTTCAATAATACGTTTTTCGTTGATAGATTTTGAGACAACAACCAGGTCGTGTTGTACACCCCAAGCTAACGTAACCTGGGCAGGTGTTTTGTTGTATCTATTTGCAACTTGTTGAAGGCATTGCTTATTAAAGAGTGTAGCCCTGGTTGTGATTGTTGACTTTTGTCGTAATAAAAAATTCTTCTCGCCTGCGTATGGATGCCTTCCAGCCTCTACCCACCTGGCGCTCGTTATCATAATTCTTTGCTGTGTCGATATGATCATACCCATGGCGTAATGCAAATCGAACCGAATGCGCACTCTGATCACTTTTTGCCAGCCAAGTGCCTAACCCAAGTTTGGGCATCTTAACGCCGTTATTTAAGGTGACTGTAGGATACAATAAATTAGAATTCATGTGCTTCTTTTTGTGAGATTTGTCTTTTGCTTATTTTAATATAGTCTACACAAACTGACAAATTTTATAGAGGATTTAACATAAGGCTGATCCAACAGCTTTTCTAAATAATAAATAAGAACACACAAGAAGCCTACCATTTATTTTTAATAGAAACCCTTGACTTATACATAAATAAATTAATTCTTCTTGACAAGCTGCTCATTCAGTGTTATTATTCACAAATATGAATTCAGTTTGTAAATTGTGAATTTGAGGTGGCTTTGGAGAATAGGGAATTGAATCCTGCTCGTAGCGCTTTGTTAGTAAATATCGCTGAAATGTATTTTATTGAAGGCAAAAAACAAAGTGATATCGCCAGGAAAATAGGGATGACCCGTTCAAATGTTTCGCGATTATTAAAAGAAGCTCGTCAACTGGGTATTGTTCAAGTTAATATCAATTATCCCATTCAAGAAAATCATGCGCTCGCTCAAGAAATTGTCGAGCGTTTTCAATTAAACGATGCAAAAATTATCTGGGTGGGACATGAAAATCATTTATTGCAGCAACTTGGCAGTGCTGCCTCAATTCTATTGAAAAACCAGCTGGTCCCTGGTGCTGTCGTCGGTACGACCTGGGGAACAGCAGTCAGTGCAACCGTCGATCATCTCGTGGTTGAGGAGCGCATTCCTAACATTAAGGTTGTTCAATTGTTAGGAGCACTTGGCTCTCGCATCCAGGGTTATGATGGCCATGGGATTGTGCGGCGGCTGGAAGAAAAACTGGATGCGGAAGGCATTTACATGAACGCACCCTTCTCTGTTGACGACCCAATTACTGCTGAACAATTGATGAAAACTCAGGCTATTAAAGATACGCTCAACTGGGGAAAACAAGCCGATGTGGCGTTACTCGGTGCCGGCAGCCTTGAGCTTGATCAATGTAGTTATTACCTGGCTGGTTATGTCTCTAAAGAAGAGATATTGAAAATTCAAAATACCGGTGCTATTGGTGACGTCTGTGGACGATTTGTTAACATCAATGGAGAAGTAACTGCCAACGACTATCAGAATCGATTGATCGGAATTTCAGTTGAAGATCTTGAAAAAATCCCTATCCGTATAGGCGTGGCAGGAGGATCATCAAAAATCGACCCCATCATCGGGGCTTTGCGTGGCAAATTGATTAATCAATTAGTTACCGATTCAATAACAGCGATGGAAGTCCTGGAAAGGACGAATCATAAAACGGGTTATTGATGAAAGGAGAATATGGAAAACAACCACATTAAAAAATATCATTTCGATAACGCACCCACGACAGACGTGTTGGCTAAGGCAAAAAATCTTGGTTTGACAAAAGATGACCTGGTAAAAATGTACGAGACAATGGTTTCTATCAGGTTGTTTGAAGAAATGGCAAATCAGTTGTATGCACTTGGAAAGGTGCACGGCACGATGCATTTATCTGCCGGGCAGGAAGCCGTTGCTGTTGGTACTGGGTTCGCGATGCATAAAGGGGATTATCTTCTCAATCACCATAGGGGGCACGGACATTTCATTGCCAGCGGAGCAGATCTTAATAAGATGATGGCTGAATTCTTGGGTAAAGAAACGGGGTATTGCCGTGGACGAGGCGGATCGATGCACATTGCTGATGTAGACTCTAACAACCTGGGTGCCAATGGCATCGTTGGTGGGGGGATTCAACTGGTTGTCGGTGTAGGCTTGGCTATTAAAATGAAAAAAGAAGATCATATTGCCCTGGTTATTTTTGGCGACGGTGCAGCAAATCAGGGTATATTGCACGAATCACTTAATATGGCTGCTATTTGGGACCTTCCCATTATTTATTTATGCGAAAATAATGAATACGGAATGTCAGCTGCAGTAGAACGCATGAGCTCTAAACTTCCCTTTAAAGATCGAGCGTTGGCGCATGGGATTCCAGGCTATTACATTGATGGTAATGATGTATTAGCGGTTTATGAGTACATGAAAAACGCAGCCGAGCATGCTCGTTCAAGAAAGGGGCCGGTATTTGTTGAAGCTCAAACTTATCGGTACTTTGGACACTCAAAGAGTGATCGAAACCTTTACCGCACTAAAGAAGAAATTGCAGAACGTAAACTGAAGGACCCGATTCACAGGTTTGAAAGTGAATTGTTAGATGCCAAGGTTATTACAGAAGAAGATATTGAAAGAATTAACCAAAATGTAACTCAAATCATTGATAAATCGGTGGAATTCGCAGAAGAATCACCAGAACCCGATGTATCAGAAGTCACGGAGTGGGTCTATGCCTGAAATTACTTATCGTCAAGCTATTCATGATGCTATGGTCGAAGAGATGCGCCGCGATGATCGCGTCTTTTTACTGGGAGAAGATATCGGTACTTATGGTGGCGCCTTTGGCGTAAGTGCAGGGATGTTAGAAGAGTTTGGCTCAGAAAGAATATTAGAAACCCCGATCTCTGAAGAAGCCATTGTAGGTGCGGCAGCTGGCGCAGCTATGGTTGGAATGCGCCCGATAGCAGAATTAATGTTTATGGATTTCATTACCCTGGCGATGGAACCACTTATGAATCAGGCTGCCAAAGCCCGCTATATGTTCGGTGGTAAGGCAACGGTACCGATGGTTGTACGTATGCCCAGTGGGTCTGGAACCGGTGCGGCTGCCCAACACTCACAATCGATTGAAACGATTTTAATGCACATTCCTGGCATTAAAGTCGTTGCACCGAGCACACCCTATGATGCCAAAGGTTTGTTGGTAAGCAGTATTCGAGATTTAAACCCCGTTTGTTTTGTTGAGCATAAATTACTTTACAAAGAAAAAGGTGAAGTTCCAGAAAAAGAATATGCTATTCCTTTAGGCGTGGCTGATATTAAACGCGAAGGTGCAGACCTTACCATTGTTGCCTCGGGCATTATGGTTAAAAAATCACTTGATGCAGCAGAAATATTAGCAAACGACGGTATTTCTGTCGAAGTGGTCGACCCCCGTACGTTAAGGCCCTTAGATGTTGAGACGATCGCAAAATCGGTCAAAAAGACTGGACGATTGTTAGTTGTGCACGAAGCTGTAAAAACTGCAGGCTGGGCTGGCGAGGTTATGGCCTCAATCTCTGAAACGCCCTCTTGGGATTATTTAGATGCCCCCATGCGACGATTAACCGGAAAAGATACACCTATCCCCTATAATCGGCACCTTGAAACTGCCGCAATCCCCCAAATTGATGATATTGTCCGCGAAGTAAGAGCGATAATCGATAACCAATATTGAGAGGAAATAAAAAATGGCAACACCCTTTATTATGCCAAAAATGGATATGGATCAAGAATCAGTCGTTATTAATGAATGGCTGAAAAAAGAAGGTGACATGGTTGAGAAAGGCGAACCAGTCATCATTGTTGAGACCGATAAAATTACCAGCGAAGTAGAAGCCCCAGCATCTGGTCGCTTAGCGAGGGTGTTGTATAAAGACAATGAAGAAGTGCCGGTTACAAAAGTGGTAGCGTATATTCTTGCTGAAGGTGAAACCGAAGCTGACTTACCAGAACCACCATCTGCACCTGACATGAAATTGGAACAACCTGCCCTGGAAGTGCCAACAGAGGTTAAACCAGATAAACATCAACGAGCAGCAACCCCGGTGGCAAAACGGATTGCAGAAGCTGAGAATATCGACCTTGAGCATGTGCCGTCACTGGGGGATAAAATCACGAAAGAAGACGTGGAAGCTTACCTCGAAAGCCTGACAAGGGTTAAACCTCGAGTTGAGGTGCCCGCTACCCCGGCTGCTCGACGATTAGCTGAAGAAGGCGGGGTTTCTCTTGTACAAGTTCAAGGTACTGGGCCGCGTGGTCGTGTTCAAGCTGAAGATGTCTCGGCATTTTTATCTCACACGGTAGAACAACCTACAAAAGCAGCGTTATTGCCTGGCGAAACAATACCAGTTTCTCGTGTTCGTAGAATTATAGGTGAACGATTAACCACCTCTTACCAGACAAGCCCGCATATTTACCTCACGGTTGAAGTAGATATGTATGAAGCTGAACAGAGTCGTAAGCGAATGAATGCTCTGGCCTCCCAAAGAGGTGAGCCATCAATTTCGATGACTGCGTACCTAATACGTGTTGTCGCCTGGGCGCTTAAACGCCACCCCATGTTGAATTCTTCATTGGAAAATGATGTAATTCACCTGTGGGAAGATGTAAACATTGGGGTTGCAACAGCTATTGAAGAAGGCTTAATTGTGCCTGTTATTCACCAGGCAGACCGTAAACCCATTCGAGAAATCAACCAACAGCTGCGGACGTTATCTACACAGGCGCGTGAAGGTTCGCTGGCGCTCGAAGCGATTCAAGGTGGTACTTTTACGATTTCTAACCTGGGAATGTATGGGATTCAATCCTTTACCGCAATTATCAATCCACCGCAGGTAGCAATTTTGGCAATTGGAACAATTCAACGCAAACCTGTTGTAGTTGATGAACACGAAACCATTGAAATTCGCCCTATGATGATGATGACCCTCGCGGCAGATCATCGGGTGATCGATGGCGCTGTAGCTGCAGAATTTTTAGCCGAGCTGACGCATGCACTGGAAACACCTGAAGTTTTGCTAATGTAAACACTACTAAAATTTTAACGCGTCTTTGCTTGTATATTGTTTGTTTTGAAATAAAAAATTTTGGCAAGAAACTTGACAGTTAATTGCCAAATAACAAGGGATGAATATTCAAAGAATAGAAAATGATCCTTATTTCATTGGGTTAAGATGAAAATGGTATAAAGACCAAATGGATTCAGGCATTGTAGTCAACTCCGACATATCGAGACTTTTAGGAGAGGGTAAATAAATAAATGCCAAAATTTAATTACACCTATATATTTCTTGTTATTGCAGCCACTTATGCCCTTCAATTATTGTTGACTGGCTGGCAGGCAAAACGCTTTTTTAATAGATTAAAAGAGCTTCGTAAAGATGGCTTAACGTCTATCGGGCTGGCAGGCGGGAAATGGTCAGGAAGATTCTACGCTGTTTTAGTAGTTGACCATGATAAAAACATCATACACGCCGAAAAACTTGCTGGGATGACCATTTTTGCAAAATTAACACCTGTTGAAGGATTGATTGGAATTAATGCTAAGGATTTGTTGGCAACAAACGATGATTTTGGTTTAAAGAAGAAGGCATTATTAGGATTTCAAAACGCAGCGAAAGAATTTTTTAAAGAGGAAGCAACTGCCGATGAGGAAAATGCGGGTGATAACACATCTCATGATATCGAGAGTATCAGGATGTGAAGCATATCTGTTTTTTCATACGGACCATTATCAAAGGAGGTTTTATCGAAGGGACATTGTTGTAATGAAAATTTATTAGTTGTATAAATTGATTTATGATTTTGTGTTAGAAAACAATAGGAGGAACAATAATGGAAGTATTAGCAAAAGCTGCCGAGTGGTTTATCGGCCTCTTTATTGAGGGCGGTAACACATTTGTCGGCCTCGTTGTAGGTATTGTGCCACTGCTAATTGTCTTGATGACCTTTGTTAATGCGCTAATTGCAATGATTGGCCCTGAGAAAATTGATAAACTTGGCGAAACAGCAGCAAAAGAAGGAATCTTATATTATCCATTACGTTATATGATCTTTCCTTTCCTGGCAGTGTTTTTCTTAACTAACCCAATGGCTTACACCATGGGACGTTTCTTGCCTGAAAAATATAAACCAGCTTTTTATGATTCGGCGGTCTCTATGGTTCACCCCCCGCTGGGGATTTTTCCCCACGTCAACCCCGGTGAATATTTTGTCTGGGGTGGTATTGCTGCGGGGATTACCGACGCTGGTTACCCAATTGGGGACTTAGCGATTCGCTACTTGTTGGTTGGGTTAGTTGTCATCCTCATCCGCGGTATTGTAACCGAACGTATTTCTGCTATTATGTGGAAACGTGGTTCATCCGAAACAGCAGCATAATTGGAGGATCCAAATGAACAAAATAACAAAAATTCTTGAGAATATTGGACGAGCAGTAGGTAAAGTCGTTGGTGCTATGTACCAGGCTGGCCGAGACTCGATCGACCAGGTTATGACCAATATTTTACCTTTTATGGCGTTTATCTCGCTCATCATCGGTATCATTTTGGCAACTGGTGTTGGAGACTGGATTGCCAGGTTTATCTCTCCGCTTGCGGGTAGTGTTCTTGGCTTGGTGGTGCTCTCGATCATCATTGCAATCCCTGTTTTATCTCCATTGTTGGGGCCTGGTGCAGTCATTGCCCAAATTATTGGCACTTTATTGGGCACCCAGTTTGCTACTGGCGCTATTCCCCCGCAATATGCTTTACCAGCTTTGTTCGCGATCAACCCCCAGGTTGGTGCTGACTTTATCCCGGTTGGGTTGGCGTTAGGTGAAGCAGAACCAGAGACCGTAGAGATTGGCGTCCCAGCGATGCTCTTCTCTCGTTTCATTACCGGTCCTCTTGCTGTGGTTTTGGCTTACTTTGCCAGCTTTGGGATGTATCGATAAACAAGCGTTTTGAAGTAAAATAAAACGGAGCAGTCAGGTTGAGTTTCTATGTAAAAAACCTGACTGCTCCAATTGAATATAAATTAAATAATATTTTTTAGATGTAAAAACGAGGTGAATATGTCTGAATATAAAAGAATAGTTATTAAAGCGGGACCTGGGGGTTGGGGCGGACCCTTGGTTGTGGAACCAAAGCCAGGGAGAAGTGTAATCGCTTCAATCACAGGTGGAGGTATTCACCCCGTCGCACAAAAAATAGCCGAATTAACTGGTGGAGAAGCTAAAGATGGCTTTCGCGGTGGTGTTCCTTTTGATCAAATAGCTTGCGCCGTTATTGACTGTGGTGGCACCGCCCGTATTGGCGTTTATCCGATGAAAAAAGTACCTACTGTGGATATTTATCCTACCAAACCAGCAGGCCCTTTATTTCGCTTCATCACCGCAGAGTATTTTGTCTCAGGTGTTCGTGTCGACGACTTAAATAACCTGTAGGTGTGGGTGTTAAGGTATTAAAGTGAATAAAAATATTAGCAAATATAAAGCAACTGTAACTGAAGTTGGACCATTATTAAAAGAGTTTACCGAGGCAGGTATCTTGGTTTTCTTTGGCGAGGATGCCCCTCCAGAATTGCGCGAATTTTCAATTATCCATGATGGGGTAGACTTATCAACCCCGATAACGCCGGGCGATAAAGTTATTCTTGATGGAGAAGAATATTCTGTACTTGCTGTGGGTGAAGTTGCAAATACAAATTTGTCTAATTTAGGCCATTTAGTAATGAAATTTAATGGTGAGACAGAAGTTGAAATGCCTGGCGATGTGTGTGTGGAAAGTAAACCAGTTCATCTTGTCCAGGTAGGGTCAACGCTTGAAATTGTTGGATTACAATAATTTTTTAAATATTAGGAGAAAAATGGCAACTTTAAAAGAAGAACTAATTGCAGCAGAACAAACAAGGGGCGTCTTCCGAATTGGCTTGGTTGGTGCTGGTCAAATGGGTACGGGATTAATTTCTCAAATCGAAAAAATGCACGGCTTAAAAGTAGTTGCAGTTTCAGATGTTATGCCTACCCGAGCAAAAGATGCTTATGTGGAATCTAGTGTGGATGAGTCGCTCGTCCATTGGGTTGAAGATGATCTGACAAAAGCAGATGAACTTATAAAAAGCGGGCAACGTTTAGCCACACATTCATCTGATTTTTTAGTTAACATCCCTTCTTTAGATGCTGTTGTTGAATGTACTGGTATCCCCAGTGTAGGTGCACAGATTTGCTACGAAGCGATTCAGGCTGGTAAGCCGATTATCAATATGAATGTAGAGACTGATGCAACAATCGGTTATATGCTTACAAAAATGGCTGAAGAAAAGGGCGTCGTCTATTCTCTCGTGGCTGGTGATGAACCGGGCTCGATAAAAGAAATTTATGACTTTGCAGATGCCCTGGGTTTTGATATTGTAACAATTGGCAAAGGTAAAAATAACCCCTTAGATCGAACCGCTACCCCAGAAAGTTTAGCACAACGAGCTCAATCGCGTGATATGAGCGCCAAAATGTTGTGTTCTTTTGTGGACGGAACCAAAACTATGGTCGAAATGACCTCGATTGGAAATGCCACTGGTTTTGCCCCCGAAGTGCGCGGTGCCTATGGTCCTAAATGCAGTGTCGCTGACCTTCCAAAAATGTTTGTACCTAAAGCTGATGGCGGCATCTTTGAGGCACGCGGTGCAGTAGATTATGCAGTTGGGCCTGCCCCAGGTGTCTTTGTAATTATTTCGACTGATCAGCCGAAGATTGAAAAAGACTTAAACTATCTGGGATTAAGCGGGCATGACAAATATTGGAGTTTGTATCGCCCCTATCACCTGGCGAATTTAGAAGCGCCTATCACGATTGCGAATGTAGTTTTACACCAAAAAGAGACTCTCAATCATAAAATTATGCCTGTCGCTGAGACCTTAGCTGTAGCGAAGAGAGATCTTAACCCTGGTGATGTAATCGATGGGTTGGGTGGTTTTACAATTTATGGCATGATTGAAAAAGCGTCTGTCGCGCACGAACAGGGTTTGCTCCCAATGGGTTTAGCAGTCGGTGGAAGAATTGTCAAACCTGTTAAAATGGGCGAAGCGATTCGTTACGAGGATATTGCTCTCAATGAAGACGACTTGATTTATAAACTTCGGCGAGAACAAGACACTTTGTTATATAAATAAGCCAGTCCATCGCCATCCAGCGGTTATAAATAACTTTTATTGGTTTCTCGGCACCTCGCTGGAAAGCTGGCTTAACCAAACATGTAAAAATGGCTTAAGCAATAGGCTTGGACTTTAGCAAGAATTTGCAAGTAAAACTTGATGTAGTATTCGCCAAAATTCATTGATCGAGTTTTGGCGAATTAGCTTCATATCGATAGCTGCTTGGTTAAATAATTAATCGTTAGCTTAAAATGAAAGCCATAAATCCGATTTTAACATTTATATTTTGTGTGATAAATTATTATAAAAAGCTCGCTCAGAGCAATTAATCAGAAACTGGCAAATTACATATTGAGGAAAGAGCACAATGACCGTAAAACACCCTTATATCTACATTGGCGATAATACTCTTCATGAACTCCTGGAGTTTTGTAACCAGCAAAATAATGAACAATTTATTCTTGTAACTGACCAAATTATTTATCCAATTTGGGGGGAACAAGTTGAAACCACTTTAAAAGAAACTGGACGCAAGGTTAAAACCGTTATTCTTCAAGGGAACCCTGTTATTCCAAATGAAGGATCCTTGATAAACATCCTATTAGAAGTAGATGATTCTAAAAAAATCTTTGTTTCAGTAGGCTCTGGCTCTATTACCGATATGGTGCGTTTTATTGCGCACAGGGTAAAGGCCCCCTTTATTTCATTAGCATCTGCCCCATCGATGGATGGTTATGCCTCATCTGGTAGTGCACTCACAATCCAGGGCATGAAGCAAACTGTAATTAGCAATCCCCCTATTGCGATATTTGCGGATATTCCAACTCTTTCGCATGCGCCAAAAGATATGATTGCTGCCGGGTTTGGAGATGTGTTCGGCAAATTTACCGCTTTAGCTGACTGGGCTATGGGCGGATTGATTATCAAAGACCCTTATTTGCCAGAAATAGCAAAGCGAGTATCACAAAGATTAGAACAATCGGTTAAGTTGATTGATCATCTCGATCAAGAATGGGAACGTAATATTTATGCATTAACAGATGCGTTACTCGATGTTGGTTTATGCATGTTGGAGACGGGAAATTCGAGGCCTGCATCTGGCTCAGAACACTCATGTTCACATTACTGGGAGATGAAACTAATGGCAGAAGGTCGCCCGGTTTCTTTTCATGGGACAAAAGTAGGCTTAGCAAGTGTATTGATTGCCGAACGGTATCGTTGGATTAGAGGAATAAACCTTGATGAAGTTAAAGACCGCCTGGCAGCGACACCCATGCCTGAAAAAGCAGCAGAGATTGAAGTTATCAAGGCAGTCTTTGGCTCAATTGCAGATGATGTTATTCATACCCAAAAGAGATTCCTCGATCTATCCGACGAGGAATATAAAGAAATGCAAAATAGAATTATCACCTATTGGGAGGATATTCAAAAAATTGCAGCGTCTGTACCGCAACCCGAAGAAATTCAAACCTACTTACAAAAAGTGGGTCTTCCTACCCACCCATCTGAGGTTGGTCTGACAGAAGCAGATGTCGAAGAAGCGCTTACTTATGGGCATTATCTTCGCAACCCCTTTACGGTTATTAAACTGTTAAGAATGTTAGGAATTGACGCGGTAAAAGGGGTTTAAAAGCCCCTTTTACCTGAATAACCATTAAATTACATCCAATTTTGAACTAATAACCCATGAAGCAGTTTAACCTTGGCGATAACGCTGGTCAAGCTGCTTCATTTTTTCAACTTTTGGTGTAGACCCGCCGCCACCAAATTCCGATTCTAACCAGGCGGCAATAAGTTTCTTGGCTAATTCTTTGCCAACGACCAGCGCACCCAGGGTAATGATTTGGGCATCATTGCTTTTTCGTGCACGTTCTGCAGAATAGACATCATGAGCCTGGGCTGCGCGCACACCGGGCACCTTATTTGCTGAGATGGCCATTCCAATTCCTGTGCCGCAAATTAAGATACCGCGTTCACAACGCCCCTCAGCGACCTCAAGAGCGACTTTTTCAGCGATATCAGGATAATCTACAGGTTGGGTATCGAATACGCCAATATCAACGACTTCAACACTAACAGTCTCTTGCTCATTTAAAAATTCGATAAGCGTATTTTTTAACCCAAGCCCTAAGTGATCTGATCCAATTGCGATTTTCATTGTAAACCTCCAGTGATTAATAATTTAATACTAACATTAATTCATGTTTTTATAGTTAAAATTTGATGCTTTTCTTTCAGGCAGTTGATAATCCAACAATTTAATTTATTACTACATACCTATTTGGCTCCATCAGGATGTTTTAACTATACACTTTTATGACAATACTACTTTACCCTGAAATGACATATTGTACCCTTGACATAATATCTGCCTTTATTTATAATGGCATGGTTTAGGTAATTAAGTTTACTAAACATTATTTTATTTACCGGTAGAGCTCACCACAATAAGAAACGCTACCAAAAATATTACATTTACTTTTAATTAGACATAGATTAAAACTTCAAAATGAACATTTTGATCATAATAATTATTGAATCGGGGTTTTTAAAACCATTTTTTTCTTTAAAGGAGGTGGTATCCAATAATAATTGAAACACTAAAT
>CAYPKT010000028.1:0-12311 GCA_964411385.1 uncultured Candidatus Brevefilum sp.
TATTGGATAAGTTATTGGATAAGTTATAATGAAACTATCGTTATAAAAATCGGTAATTATTATCTAGTAAAATGAAAAGGCGAACAACGTTTACCATAAATTTATGATCACCTTTATCAATAAAATTCGTACCCTTTTATTTTCTCCAAAATCAAATTTGGAATTAATTTTGCGTACAGCTTACCATAAACTATTGGAATCCAAATTTAGTTTTTCGATAGAAAATTTCCTTGCTGATTTGTCGTTTAAGCGTTTTCGCAAATGCCTACGGAAATCATCCCCGCCTACGAATCAAAACACCGCTCCACAATCTAAGGTAACCTTTTTGATTGCTTGGCAAACACCAGAAATTAATAATTTAGTTAAAACCATTCAATCCATAAAAAACTTGCAAGGCAGCAATTGGGAAATTATTATCATCCCTACTGATATTGAACAACAACCCGTTTCGATGTTATTAAACGACGTCAGAATAAAATTGATCATTGCAAGTGCGGACGACATAACCAAGCAAATTAGTGGGGAATATTTAATTTTTTGCGTTCCAGGAGATGTTTTTTCAAATCAATTATTAACCTATTTTTACCATTCTTTGCTTTCTACCAATTCGCCTGATTTAACTTATTATGATAGCGAATTCTTTAATGAAGAAATAAAAAAGGTTCGCCCACTTTTTAAGCCAACTATTATTTCTCCGGCCCTTCTTTATTCAATTAATTATTTATCTAGAGGTTTCATTAAGCGAGATGTTTTCGAAAAGTTTTGGCCAAAGATCAATAAAAACCTGGACCTTCTAAATCAAGAATACGAATTATGCTTTAGGCTATACGAAGCAGGTAAAACAATTCATCATATCCCCACGGTTTTATTGTCACAGATGTCCCCAGACAAGCTGGGTTTAGAGAACAAAGAAAAAGTAATCACCGATCACCTTAAACGATCAGGCCTATCTGGCATCCAAGTTTATCACAATTCACTAACCCCACATCTTCGCTGGAATTATGACTCGCTAAGTCTGGCAATTATTATCCTTTCAAGAAATAACCAACGCTTTTTAAAAACATTAATCCCCTCATTAAAAAACCAAAATTTTAATGGCCATTCTGTAATTTACATCGTAGATAATAATAGTCAGGACCCAGAAACCCTTCAGTTTTATGAGAAGATTAAAAGTGAACCCAACATTTCAATCATTCCATATCCTAAAACATTCAATTATTCCGAGGCCATCAATTTAGGGGTTGCTAATTCAAACTCCGATTTAGTTTTATTGATGAACGATGACATGGATATTGTAGATGAGAACTGCGTAAATGAATTGGCACAATGGGCGACTAGACCAGAAATCGGTATTGTAGGTGCGAAATTATTGCGAAGAAATCGCACATTGCAACATGTAGGGATTGTTGTCGGGCTTGTTGACTACGTTGGTCACATTTACCTCAATGCTCCGGAAAATTATCATGGTTTATTTGGTTCTGCGAATTGGTACAGGAATTATCTAGCCATGACTGGGGCTTGCCAGATGATTCGGCGAGAGGTGTTCAACCAGGTAGGCGGTTATGATGAAGCATATGCCTTAGCGTTTGGAGATGTTGAATTTTGTATTCGAGTTCACAACCGAGGGTATCAAAACGTTTATAACCCTTATGCAAGGTTATACCATTACGAAGGCAGTACGCGCGGTTATCAAACACCGGTTAGCGATATTTTAAAAGGTTACCAAATAATCGACTCTTTTTTGGCCGAAGGTGACCCTTTCTACTCGCCTAACCTTACTTACACGCGAATTCCAAAATGTGTTTCGAATAATTTTTCAATGGCTAAAAGAAGGAAACAAATTGAAACACGCAGAAGGTTTTACTTAAAACACATGTAATTATTCCTATCTTTAAATTTTATATTATATGTTTTAACTAAGTTATTAAACTTTCACCTGAAAGCTTTTCGATAACGCCAATAATAGCTGAATTATCCAATTCGCGCATATCCATTTCAAGCATTGCATTGAATAGTTGGGTATTAATAGCGGAAGTTGGCAAAGACACCCCAAATTCACGAGCTGTATCCATTACTATACCAAGGTCTTTTGCCTGCATATAGGCTTTAAACCCTGGTTGCCGGTTACCAGCAAACAAACGCTGGGGTTTATTATCTAATGTCCAACAGCCTGCTGCACCATGACGAATCGCCTGAACGACTTTTTTAGGGTCTGCACCAGCTTTTTGAGCCAAAATAAGAAGTTCTCCCAAAGCAACCATTTGCGCTGCCACCATAATTTGGTTAGCAGCTTTTGCAATTTGCCCATCGCCCAAGCCACCGACATGTGTGATTGTCTTCCCCATAGCTTTGAATACAGGCATTACCTTTTCTAATGCATCTCCAGGGCCGCCCACCATAATCGTTAACGTCCCCTCTTTTGCCCCAATGTCACCCCCGCTAACCGGAGCATCAAGCATGATTATGTCTTTGTCTTCTAATTTTTTGCCAACAATACGCGTCGTGAGCGGCTTTATTGTCGAATTGTCGACATAAATCAAGCCTTTGTGTGCACCTTCAATTATTCCGTGGTCGCCTAACGCAACAAGTTCAACATCAGGCGAATCCGGTAAATTTGTGAAAACTACATCCACATTTTTTGCAATTTCAGCTGGGGAGAAGGCTTCAATCGCTCCCTGGCTAACTAATTCATTTACGCTCTCTCGGCTTCGATTGTGCACATAAACTTGATAGCCAGCTTTCATAATATTTTTCGCAATCGATTTCCCCATGATGCCCAATCCAATGTAACCAATCTTCATATCCTTTATTTATTCCTTTCATTATTTTATTTAATCGGTTTTAACAATAAAACCTTTTACTAAAACCGTCATCTTTGTTCATTAATTCTGGGAGTCCCTATGGACCAAACCTTTTTTCCACGCATAAACAGCTGCTTGCGTTCGATCGGCGAGCTGTAATTTACTGAGGATATTGCTGACATGCCCTTTTACGGTATTTTCACTAATTACAAGTATTTCTGCAATATGATTATTTGTATTCCCCCTTGCAATAAGCTGTAAAATCTCCATTTCGCGATTAGTAAGTTCTTTATATGGATTGTAAAATGTTCTTTTTGCACCATTTACTTCTTGGATCACCCTTTTAGCAACAATTGGATGTAAAACCGCTTCTCCCTGTGCTGCCTTTTGGATTGCGATGGCAAGTTCTTCCATCGCGATATCCTTAAGTACATACGATACGGCACCAGCTTGTAAAACGGGGAAAATCAATTCATCCTGATGATAAGAAGTCAAGGCAATCACTTGCGTCCTTGGGGTTGCGTCTTTAATTTTCCGTGTTGCTCGAACACCGCCCATTCCGTCCATCACCAAATCCATCAATACCACATCTGGCAAATACTCCAAAGCAAGCTCAACTGCTTGTTCACCAGAGGAAGCCTCCGCAACTACGCGAAAATCAGGTCGAGCGTCCAAGTAGGCATGCAAACCCTGGCGAACAACTTCATGATCATCGACAATAAGAATTGTGATTTTACGAAATACCATAACGTTATCCAGTTGTGTTATAAGGGCAATAAAGAGTAATTTCAGTGCCTTTATCGACAACAGAGTTAATTATTAATTTACCACCAATTAATATTGCTCTTTCACTCATAAATTTTAATCCCATTCCCTCTGCGCTGCTTTTTTCATATTGAAAACCCTTTCCATTGTCTTTGATTGTTAATTGCAAGCCATTGAGTTGATAATTAAATATGACTTTAACATGCGATGCCTGGCTATGCCAGCTTACATTTGCAAGTGCTTCTTGAACAATCCTAAAAACTGTTTTTTCAACATCAATTGGCAAAATATATTCTCCATATCTTTCAAGGTCAATGCCAATCTCGTTTCTTCTTTTCCAATCTTTCACGAAGTCTTCAACGGATGAGAATAAACCTTTCCCTTTTATTTCGACAGGTCGTAATTCAAGGATCAAAGATGTAAGCTCCTGTCTTACTTTTTCTATTAAGTTATCAGCCTCCTCCAAATGTATGGAAGTTTTTTCAGGGCTATCATTTATGTGGATTTTTGCTGCTGCAATTTGTGCAGCCGCTGCAAAAGCCTGTTGCTTAACACTATCATGAAGATCTCTAGCAAGTCTATTTCGTTCTTCAAGTGCTGAAAGTTCCTGACGCCGATCCATCAAGCTTTCTAATTGCCCTGCCATTAGGTTTAAATCATTAGAAAGTTTTCCGATCTCATCATCAGTTTTATCCCTAATTGAAACTGAAAAATCACCAAGCGACCAATCATGTGCAGCTTGCGAAACATTTCTTAATCGCAATGTCAGCCCGTTAGCCGTCCACAACCCAAACAAAGAGCCAGTAAAGCCAGCAAACAGCGTGAAAATCATTAATGAACGCCAAATATATATTGCCAAATCAGCTAAAGGTAAAAACTGCCAGGGAAAATGTTTAGTCGTAAAAACAATGATACCAACCAGGTTGCGTTCAATATCCAAGATTGGGTCAGGGATATTATGTTGAAATTCTGTATCGACTGGATCAAATCTGAAAACCGGAATAGCACCAACGACCCGTTTACCTGGGTTAATGACGCGATAAAGCATGTTTTCGTCTTCAAACCCTTGAACTGCGAAATGCAAAGGGTCAGATAAACCCGGAAAAAAATCAAATGGAAGCTTTTTACCCACATCTTTTTCTGAAATAATTCCCCGTGGAACAACATCAACTAAAGTCCTATCTTTTAACAAAATGTAAAAATGGAGGAAATCTTTCACCTTCATTTCAATTTGTAGGCTTCCAAAAACCAGTAATGGCTCTGTACTTATGACTGTGCTTTGAACCTCCTCTAGGTATAGCCGAGCCCCTTCGACATCTGGGGGGTCTGAAGTAAAATATTCTTGCAAAATTGGTGTCCATTCCTGTCGAAGATTCTTTATCAATGTTTCGGGACTAAGGTCGATGTTTTTAACAAAATAAAACATCAAGCCTGTCATCAATAAAACCTCAACAAATAGTAATGCCCCAATTGTGACCATTGAATAGCTAAACATTAGGCGCCAGCGAAGTGACTTAAGTGAAGTTAATTTCCATTTAACATTATTAATTAAGATTCCAGTCTTTTGCTGAATGCGCTTTATTATTCCCTGTTTCATTTATCTTAATTCACAAAGTCAGCATGTTTACACTAAGTATTGTTTACATGCATAATTCTCGTTAATAAAAATGGGTTCGAATTAACTTTCTTACAATTAAGGTGCAGAATAAATTTTCACTCCTCTTCATCAACCACAAAGGTAGAAGGTTCAAAATTTATCCTTAATCATCAATACGACGACCACCAGACAATTTTTTTAAAACATAATTAGTTCCAATTTTTCTTAAAAACCGGGCCATCAAAGCATGCCAACCATCCTGCAGGAAGTTCAAAATCAAATTTTCTTGAAACTTCACAGCTGCCACATAAACCCATTCCACAGCGTATCACTGCTTCCCAAGATAACTGGTAATTTAATTTATTCTTCTTGCAAAGTATTGCTAAAATTGAAAGTAAGCCAGTTGGTCCACATGCGAATAAAATATCGTAATTATTTTGAGATATTTTTTTCTCTACAAGGTAAGTTATCAATCCTTTGGTGCCTCGTGTTCCATCTTCTGTTGTGACATCGACTCTACAGCCTATCTTTTGAAAATCCTCTAACAACAATAAATCATTGCTGGTTTTTGCGCCAATGCAAACTTCAACATTTTTTTTATCCAATTTTGCTTGTTTTGCCAGGGATAATAAAGGCGCAGTACCATAACCGCCTCCAACTAACAACAAACGTTCGCCTTTAATATCAAAGCCATGGCCTAAAGGGCCTCTTATCCAAACCTGATCTCCGGGAGAAAGTTGAAGCAATGCATGGCTAAATGGACCTACATCAACAACCAATAAGCTGAGTGGACTTACTGCTGCAATACTAAAAGGCTTTTCACCAATATTTGGCAACCATACCATTACGAATTGCCCTGGCATTGCATCAATACCTTTTTCTAATGTTATCCAATGTGTTTTACTGTTAATTTCAGAAACTGACTTGATTTTATTAGCTGCAAATTTACGAATGGTCATGGTAAAGCTGTTCCAATCAGTTCTGAAATTGAATTGATTTTGTGTTCTTGTAAAAATTCTTCGATTTCTTTATTTATTAAATCAAATGCTTTTGCACCGCGATACCAAATCGCAGAGCCTATTCCAACTGCTGTTGCGCCAGCCATTATAATTTCAATCGCATCACGACCGTTTACAATGCCCCCTGTTCCAATAATCGGCACATCAACGCATTGTGCAATTTCAGCTACGCATCGAACAGCAATCGGTTTAATTGCGGGCCCAGAAAGGCCGCCCGATTGGTTATAAAGTACTGGTTTAGCAGCTTCAATATCAATTACCATCCCAGGCATGGTGTTTACTGCGGTGATCACATCTGCGCCAGCATCCACAACTGATTTTGCTATTCTTCCAATATCCGGGACATTAGGGGCAAGCTTAACTGAGATTGGAATCTCCCCCACTTCACGTTTTACTACTTCAGTAACAGCTACAGCACTTTCTGATTTTGCAGCGAATGGTAATCCAAAATCGTCTTTAACGTTTGGGCAAGAAATATTTACTTCTATCAAATCTGGGGATGCTTCTGCTACTATTTTTGTTACTTCTGCAAATTCTTCAACTGTTCCCGCAAAAATACTTGCAAAAAGGGGAACCTCAAAAGTTGTCAACAGCTCTTTTGCTCTTTTTAAAAGATCCGTTTCCTGAATTGCCCCTGGGTTGGTCAACCCGATTGCGTTGAGCAATCCATGATTCCATTCGATCATTACTGGGTTTGGGTGTCCCAATCGTGGAATTGGCCCACAACTTTTTGTTGTAACTGCACCTGCTCCATTTTCTGCACAACGCAGAAGTAATTCAGCGCTGGTACCCATTACACCTGAAGCTAATATTAATGGGTTTTTTAAATTAACCTTACCTAAGGTAGTTTTAAGAGAGTTTTCAATCATTAAATATTAGGCCTCGTGTAAATTTTTGTATTAGCCTGCTTTAGGATAATTCATCGTAATATACTTTGATTTTAACATCATTTCCTAAAGTTTTTTGCTTTTATCTACGTTAAAAGGATAACTGGGATAAAAATGTTAGGATTTGAGTTGGCAAAAACAAAAATTTGATGTAAAATATTACAATGTGTGCCTGCGGGCGTAGCCAAGTGGTAAGGCAGTAGCTTCCCAAGCTACCATTCGCGAGTTCGAATCTCGTCGCCCGCTTATTTAATTAGTTTATTAAATATTGAGAGAGGCATGTAAGAAGAAAAATTGAATCCATATGGTAAGAAAAAATTAATCGCTTAATAAGAGCGGCATTATTAATATATAATTAATAAATATTTTGATAAAATTAATTAAACTTTATCAGAAAATTTATTTATCATTATAAATACGAAGATAACGTAAAAAGCAACATCGATGAAACTAAAAATATTAGGCAAAACGGTTATATAATCTACACTAAGGATAGCGAATGAGTTTTTCGTGGTACGTACTTTACAGTAAACCAAACAAAGAGGATTTTTTATATAATCAACTTCAATTTCGAGGAATAGAAGTTTTTTATCCGCGTTTAATCGTTAAGCCCATTAATCCCCGTTCGCGTAAGATAAAACCTTTTTTCCCCGGCTACATGTTTGTGCGAACTGATTTTTATAAAAAACAATTTAATAGCCTTTCTTTTATACCAGGTGTTAATCGCATTGTGAGTTTTGGTGGTGAACCCGCAAGCGTTCCAGATTCCATCATACAAACAATTAAAATCAATCTTGACTACCTCAATGCAAACCCTGAATTACAAAACCCTCAATTACAACATGGTGACCCTGTGATCATCCAGGGCGGCCCATTTGATGGCTATCAGGCGATTTTTGATCGGAAAATTGAGGGCAGTGAGCGAGTGAGGCTATTTTTGAAGATGTTACATGGCCAGCAAATACCCATTCAGACGCCTGTTAAGATGATCAAACCATTAAAAAAGCCAGCTCACTCCTATTAACCTTATTTGGTTTCAATTTGGGACAGGTGGCACCATAAATATGACCCTTCGACAACAATCAATAATTGTCGAAGGGGCGGATGCATGCCAGAAATTCGATCAACAGAATGGTGAGAAGTGACAAAAAATGGGCATGGGAGAAAACAGCAATTTGACATCTATTGATAACGAAGAAAATAGTAAAAAATTAAAAAGCAAAAAAAGAATAAAACTCCTCCTTAGTATCGTTGGGGTGCTGATTTTTGTTTGCGCTGGTCTTTATTTTGCCTGGGCGAAACCCCTGCTTACGAAACCCGTATCAGAACCACTCTCATTGCCTACGGTGCCCTTAGTAAATCAAGCTCAAGCACCTCTTGAATCTGTCAACGAAGCACCTCTCTCTACGCCGCAGCAGCCATCTAACCTACCTGTGGCTCCAGTTTTTATCCAACCAACACTTAAGCCCGGGGAAAAACCTGTTTGTGGTAAGGATGATGAATGGATGCTACTTATGGTTGGTATCGATTACCGTGGTGATGGCTACCTTTACGGACTGGCAGATCAAATAAGGGTAGCCCGGATTGACTTTGTTAACATGAAAGTCAATATGGTGGCCCTTCCGCGAGATTTACTTGTTGAGGCTCCTGAGGGCCGTTTCAAACCGCCTGACCCCTACAAAATCAATCAATCATACCTGTTTGGTACTGAAGGCTGGGGTGGATACTATGGGACGGGCTTGGGTGCCGGTGCCCTGGCTGAAGTCATCCAATATAATTTCGGCGTGCCTATTGATCATTACGTGGTGATTAATGCTACTGTTTTTGAAGACTTCATCGATGCAATTGGCGGTATCGAGGTTGATTTACCCTACCCAGTTGCCGGCGGCGACTTAGGGGATTATCCAGCGGGCTTACAAACTCTTGATGGATGGCGCGCGAGGCAACTTGTTCGGATTCGAAAAGGTTATGGAGATGCCTTTAGGGTCAGCAACCAAACGATTGTCCTGAAATCTATCCTGTCGAAAATGGTCAAACCTGAATATATTGCCAAAATACCTTCTCTGGTTAAGCAGTTCTCAGGTACATTTTTGACAGATCTTTCTATTGAGCAAATTGGAAAAGTGGGTACGTGCTTTTTGCGCAACTTCGATACTGACAATTTGTTTTCAAATGAGGTTCCCGCAGAACTCAAGACGGCTGGCTGGGAATTCCTCCCTACTCTGAATGGTTATGCATATGTTTATCGTTGGGACCAAAGCCTTATAGAATGGATCCACCTATCGCTATTAGGCGAATAAGTACTGCAAATTTTATTTAGCCTCCATTCTTAATAATAATCAAATTACATAAACATCTTTAAAGTACAAATTATTAAACCATGACCACAAATAAAATAAACACAATCATTGCCGGGGCGGGGTTTGTGGCTAAAGATATTGCAGACCTGGTAGTTGAATTCCCAACCTTAGAAGTAATTGGCTTCGTAATTGACCAACCACCTTTTGAACATGGAACAAAACTTTCTGGTAAGCCCATTTTTTGGATTGACGAATTAGAAGAATTTAAGATCAAACCCATTGCCCTCTGTGGACTGGCACGCACCAAAAAGCTTGGCCTTATTAATAGAATTAAATCATTTGGTATTAGCTTTGTTGAGCTTATTCATCCAAGTTCAAGAATATCTTCATCTGTTCAATTGGGAGAAGGTGTTGTCATCAATAGCGGAGTCCACATCGCAATCGAAAGTTTCATTGGAAATTTTGTTTATATCAACCGAGGATGTTTAATTGGGCATGATGTCACCATCGGGGACCTTTCTGTGATCTCAGCTGGTACCAACATCGCTGGAAATGTAAGAATTGGCAAAGGAACATATGTCGGTATGGGCGCAATCATCACCGAAAGAGTAAACATCGGAGAGGGTTCCTTTATCGGTGCCGGATCTTTGGTAACAAAAGATATCCCCGATCACACAAAAGTAGTTGGCTCGCCTGCGAAAATTATCGAAACTGGTATTGATTTTTATTAATAATGAAAACAATTTACGATTTATTAGAAATACAAGCAGATCAATTTAAGGATAAAATAGCTATCCTCGGAGTTGACGGCATAAATTTGTCTTACAAACAACTCCTTTTACAAGCACAATATACTCACCGTGTTTTACAATCTCTTGGGATAAAACAAAATGAGCCCGTTGCAATCGTCCTTCCAAACGGCCCACTAATGGCTTTGACTTTTTTGTCTGTATCCAGTGGAGCAGCCAGTGCTCCATTAAATCCATCTTACACAGCTGAAGAATATAAGTTCTATTTATCCGATTTAAACGCAAAAGCTGTAGTTATAGAAGAAGAAACTGATAATCCTGTCATTAGTATTGCCCACAATTTAAAAATACCCATAATTAGAATTTGTCAAAACCTTAAAAATACTGAGGTTTTATTCTCACTATCTTATAAAACTCAACAAAATACCCAGTTAGAAATTAATAAAGCACCCAAGCAAACAGATATTTCTCTAATCTTGCACACTTCTGGCACTACATCACGTCCGAAAATGGTGCCATTGACGCATAAAAACCTTCTTTCTTCAGCAAATAATATTAGCCAAACCCTGCAATTAACCTCAGAAGATCGTTGTTTAAATATTATGCCGTTGTTTCATATTCATGGGTTGATGGCAGGCCTATTGGCAAGCCTTACAGCTGGTGGGAGTGTTATTTGCTCGCCTGGTTTCTATGCGCCACGTTTTTTTAATTGGGTCGATGAACTTAAGCCTACCTGGTATACAGCAGTGCCAACCATGCATCAATCCATTCTAAACCGGGCAAAAGAAAATTTAGAGATAATCAAAAAATCAAAAATCCGATTTGTAAGGTCTTCATCTGCGTCATTGCCAACCAAGGTTATGAGAGAAATTGAAGCTGCATTCAATTCCCCTATGATTGAATCCTACGGGATGACAGAAGCTGCACATCAAATGGCAAGCAATCCCTTGCCAGCCGGCATGCGTAAGCCAGGTTCCGTCGGTTTGCCTGCAGGGCCAGAAATTGCCATTATGCACGAGGATAAACCTACACTTTTGTCGAATGGAGATAAAGGTGAAATTGTCATACGCGGTGCAAATGTTACCCTGGGTTATATAAATAACCCTGAAGCTAATCAAAAATCCTTTACAGAAGGCTGGTTCAGGACTGGCGACCAAGGTTACCTCGACGAGGATGGTTACCTTTTCATCACTGGCAGGCTAAAAGAAGTCATTAACCGTGGTGGTGAGAATATTTCTCCCAATGAGATAGACGAAGTACTACTTACTCACCCTGGAATTTTCCAAGCCGTTACATTTGGCATCCCAGATGAGCATCTAGGTGAGGATATTGCAGCTGCTGTAACACTAAAAGATAACACCATAACGACGAGCGAAATAAAAAGGTTTTTATCCAAAAAATTGTCAATTCAAAAGATTCCTACCATTATTGTCATCGTCGATGAGATTCCAAAAGGTCCATCTGGAAAATTACAAAGAATTGGTTTGGCAGAGAAATTGAACCTGGTTTCATCTCCGCAGAGCAGATCGCTGGACCGTAAAATAAATCAACAACCTAGAAATGAAATTGAAATTAAAATTCACCAAACCTGGGCAAATATACTGGGTATTGAAAAATTTAGTATTTTTGATGAATTCAGAGTAGTTGGCGGTGATTCTATGTTGGCGACCTTGGTTCATCTTGAACTCGAAAAAACTTTTAATATCGCTATCCCATTGATTGATTTGTTTGCAGCTAGAACCGTTGCTGAGCAGGCAGATCTTATCAAAAACTTGACAGGTTGATCTGGAAATTAAATATTATTTTTTTTGTGATTATTTTTGATCGATTTTCTCGTTATTATATGAACCATAAAACCGATACAGAATCCTGGGACCTTATCATTACCCCACGCAAAAAATGGTACGACCTGCAATTAGCTGATGTTTGGCGCTATCGCGATTTGATATGGTTGTTCGTCCGGCGCGATTTTGTTTCACGCTATAAGCAAACCATCCTCGGGCCCTTGTGGCTCATTATTCAACCCATTTTCACCACGATAATTTTTACCCTTGTTTTTGGGCAAATCGCAAAACTACCGACAGATGGTTTGCCACATATTCTATTTTATCTTTCAGGAACAGTTCTTTGGCATTATTTTTCAAACTGCCTTACAGGGACCTCAAACACCTTTATATCAAATGCTGGAATTTT
>CAYPKT010000028.1:12411-14756 GCA_964411385.1 uncultured Candidatus Brevefilum sp.
TTTCAAACTGCCTTACAGGGACCTCAAACACCTTTATATCAAATGCTGGAATTTTCGGTAAGGTTTATTTTCCCAGGCTAGTAACACCAATATCGATTGTAATTTCAAACCTCATAACGCTTGCGATCCAATTTTCTTTATTTGTCGGGTTTCTGATTTATTTCAATCTCAAGGGTGCCGATGTACACTTCACTATTTGGGCACTTACATTCCCCTTGTTAGTGTTTTTATTAGCAGGCTTAGGACTAGGTTTTGGCATTATCATCTCGTCGCTAACAACCAAGTATCGTGACCTTTCGTACCTGGTGGGGTTTGGCGTCTCTCTTTGGATGTATGTAACACCAATCCTTTACCCGGCTTCATCGATACCAGAACAATTCAGGTGGCTGGCGAACATTAACCCCATCTCTCCCCTTGTCGAGACATTTAGGATGGGTTTTCTTGGACAAGGAAATGCCTCATGGTTTGGACTAGCGTATAGCGCGGGCTTTATGTTAGTTGTAACTTTCATTGGTATTGTTATCTTCAACCGAGTTGAAAAAACATTTATCGATACCGTTTAGAATAAAGATTTTTTAACCACGAAGGCACAAAGGGTGCTAAGTTTTTAAAAATTTAATTATTTATGTTAAATTGGTAGAATACTTCTTTGTGATCTTCGTGCTCTTAGTGGTTGTTTTCCTCATTTGAAAATGAAGGGCGTAATACGAGGGCATAGAGCTAAAAACCTCTCCATCGTTACAGTACAAGATTTTTAAACCACAAAGACACAAAGGGGCACTAAGATTTTTCAACAAAAATAGAATCATAATAATGTTTTGCAAATTCATTTAATTAATTAGCAATATTTTCTTTGTGATCTTCGTGTTCTTAGTGGATATTTTCCTCTTTTGAAAATGAAGGGTGCATTATGAGAACGTATGACTAAAAACCTCTGCATCAATACAGTGTAAGATTTTTTCAACCACGAAGGCACAAAGGGACACTAAGGTTTCACAACAGAAATAAAAACAATGATGTTTTGCAAATTCTTTTAATTAATTAAATATATTTCCTTTGTGATCTTCGTGCTCTTAGTGGTTATTATCTTCTTTTTGTTAATTAAAGACAATAATGTGGCGACGTGAGACTGAAAAAACCTTCATCGACACAGTATGGGATAAAGATTTTTTTTACTACAAAGACACAACGGGACACTAAGTTTTTAAAGATTTAATTTATTGTTAAGTTATTGAAATCCTTCTTTGTGATCTTCGTGCTCTTAGTGGTTATTATTAACTTATAAAAATGAAAGATATTGAATTCATAGCCTCGCAAATCGTTGATTCTGCAATAAAGGTTCACAAAGCTTTAGGCCCAGGTTTGCTCGAATCTGCTTATCAAACCTGCTTCGCTTACGAATTAAATAAACGCGGAATTAAAACAGAATGTGAAGTTATCTTACCGGTCGAATACGACGAGGTTAGATTAAACGCTGGCTACCGAATAGATATGTTAGTTGAAGATTGCATCATCATTGAAAATAAATCTGTCGAAAAGCTCCTTCCCCTTCACATGGCGCAAATCCTAACCTATCTAAAATTACGGAAAGCTAAACTGGGCTTCTTGATTAACTGGAACACTCAGTTAATAAAAGATGGAATAAAACGTGTCATTAATTAAGATACATAACCCTGCTAATTCCATTACACGCATATTCAATTAACTCCAATAGCTCTCATACTCATTATAGATTTTGTTTTCTTTTGGGTTCAATTTCTCACTCAATTAAATACTCCTAATGACTCTCGCAGAGTTTCTTAAGCTCACAAAATTTGACTTGTACCGCTATGCGGGTGGAAATACGCCGCGTGATTTTTTCTTTCATTGCCTTTTTTCACCAGGATATAAATATTCTTTTTGGATGCGTTTGTGTACTTTGTTTCATTATCACTCTTTTTCAAAGATCACTGTATTCCCATTTGTATGGCTCGATTATTATCATTTACAAACAAGGTTTGGGATTGCGATTTCTTATAAAGCAAAAATCGGACCTGGATTATACATTGGCCATCATGGAGGAATCGTAACAAATCATCAAATGATCATCGGTAGCAATTGCAACTTGTCTCATGGGGTTACCATTGGTGTAACCCGTCGAGGTGATAAAATGGGCGCCCCCATCATAGGGGATAATGTTTACATCGGACCTGGTGCGAAAATTATCGGTAGGGTCAATATCGGAAACAATGCAGCTGTAGGTGCCAACTGTGTCGTAACGAAAGATGTGCCAGATTATGGTGTAGTCGTGGGTATACCGGGTAAGGTGATCTCTTACGAGGGGTCTCAAGGGTATATCAATAATA
>CAYPKT010000029.1:0-12003 GCA_964411385.1 uncultured Candidatus Brevefilum sp.
GACTCACCACTTTTGTTAAGGTTCTGAATTTTACAGAAAGAATGTTACACTAACTAAAGTGATCATCATATAGGGAGTTTTCACTATGAAAAAAAGAAACCTTTTTCAAATATCAATAATTTTTCTTATATTTACGGTATTATTTTCTTTAGCACCAGGAGTATTTGCAGATAATGATCTCCACGATCATCAAGATTTCTCAGATTCTTCTGAAAGTTCTGAAGTTGGCACCTTTGGGGATGAAGATGCTGACGTCGAAGACCCAGACTTTGAATTCCTTGATGACGATGAAAACATCAACCCGGAAGATCCCAATTTCGAAGCCTCCGATGGTGATGAGGAAGTTGATCCACAGGATCCCGATTTCGAAGTTCCCGATAGCGAAGAAGAAGTCGATCCACAGGACCCCGATTTCGAAGTTCCCGATGGAGAAGAAGAAGTCGACCCAGAGGATCCCAAATTTGAACGCCCTGATAATAGCCAAAAACCATTAGATGATGACGATGATGACGATGATGAAGGGCGAAACGTTATCGAATTAGATCCTCCGCTGATTGAAATTACCGATGCGAGCTTCGCTGTCTACGATAAAGATAACAACGAAGTTACAGATTTATTAAGCATTCCGCGAGATGCCTATCTTGAACTAATGTATGCATTCGCGATAATCGATCTCGACCCCCCTGTTGATGAAGTCAAACCAGGCGATTATGTAGAGTTTTCTCTGCCAGAAGTCTTAACCAATGCTGCTGATTTTGAACCAATCATCGATTTTGAACTAAGAAATGATGAAGGTGACTTGATCGGGTTATTAAATATTTCTTCCGATGGCATCGTTCGAATTGACTTCTCTGATGAAATCGATGAGCTTTCAGATGTTACTTTTTACTTTTTCATCAATGGTGAGTTCGTCAGGGACAAGATTGATGACAATTCAGGCGGCGAATTCAACCTTCATGAAGATGGTGAAACTATAACAATTGGGTTTGAAGAAGAAACCCCTCCACCTGATCCCATTTCAGCAACGATTACAAAAACGGGTTCGTATAACCCCTCCGCAAATGAAATCACATGGAAGATTGTCGTTGACCCCGGTGATGAAAGCCTCGTAAACGTTCGGGTTGTCGACACTTTAGGTCCCAATCAAACCTACAAATCCTCCACACCCCCGTACACTTCTACAACCCCGCCTAATATTTATGTATACGAATTTGCTGAAATTAGCGTTCCTACAACAATTACTATTAAAACCACCCCAACCGGTAATTTTGGCCAGGGCACTGCCACTTTCACAAATAACGCAGACCTTTTCGAAGAAGATGGCGATGAACCTTTAATTAGCGATGATGATGTAGTCACTGTAGAAACCAAATGGGTCGTTAAAAGCGGTGTTGCCCGGAAGGACTCCGTCACAGGTAAAAACTACATCGATTGGACGATAAAATTAAATAACAACGCCCTTCATACCATCCCCGCAGGCTCTACTGTTACGGATACGATCCCAGCCTTTTTAGCCTTTGTTCCCGGTAGTGTCATGCTGAATGGTGCTGCTGTTGCAGCACCTGATACGGTGTCATTTGCCAATCCCTTGCTCACTTTCACCTTTGGCGCCGATGCCCATGGGATTCAAACCCTTACCTTTACAACTGAAGTCCTCGATGAGTATTTTGACCAACAATCGCAAACTGGTTTCAAAAATACCGGTACACTCAATATCGGCGAGGATGGATTTCCCGGTACTTCGGGAACCGTCGGCGTAGGTACCAGCTTGCTGGCTAAAAAAGGAATCGGTTACGACCCTGCAACCCATCTCATCACCTGGCAGCTTGACGTTAATAAAAATGGGCGCACCATTACAAACGCCGTTATTGTTGACACCTTAGGTGCTAACCAGGTTTTCGATGCAGCCTTTGGTGTTGAGCGAGATGGTGTAGCAATGGCAGCCAGCAGCTACACTTACGACTCAGTTGCCAAGACTTTGACCATCGCCCTGGGGAATTTATCCCCAACCGACAAGCCTGTCATCGTCTTTAAAACCCGTGTAACCAACCCGGTCGATTATGCAAATAATAAAACAACGACCTATTATAACAATAAAGCAGTTTTATCAGGTGGCGGAATAACCGATTCTGTAGTCACAAATCCGTCTCAATCCGTAAAAAGTACGGTGATTGCCAAGGCAAGCACAGCCTACAACTACGAAACCCGTGTCATTTCCTGGCGAGTAACTGTCAACCAAAACAAAATGGATATGCCAAATGCAATTGTTACCGACACCATCCCTGCTGACCAGGAATATGTAACAGGCTCAATGCTGATCGATGGGGTTGCACCAGGAACAAAATTAAGCGTGACTGGCAATGTACTTACGGTTACGCTTGGGCATATTTCCGACCAGGTTGTGATCACCTTCGACACTCACGTGACTGACGAAGATGCTTTCCTTAAAACCAACGGTGATGTTACCTTTACAAATAAAGCAAAAATCGAATCTGGTATCCCTGGTGCACCTTCGCCCGAAGTTGAGGCTGAGCGCAAGGTAACCAATAAAGTTGTCGATAAATCTTTACTTACCGAGTTCACCAAAGAGAATGGCTATATCGGATGGGCGGTTACCATCAATGCCAATCAGGTCAACCTGGTCAACACCACGTTGTCAGATACACTCCAATCAGGGTTAGAACTCGATACCGAATCAGTCGAGCTCTATTATTGGAATCAAGATGCCAATGGTAACCATACAGTTGGAGCCTTAGTTCCAACAGGGGATTACAGCTTTACCTACGATGCTGTCACTCGTTTGTTTGAAATTACCTTACCTGACGGCCCCCATGGGTATTACTTAACTTTCAATACTGACGTGGTTGCACCCGGAAAGTACAGTAACACGATCAAGTTTGATGGTGCGCATTCGCACGAAGATTCTGCTTCTTCAAATGTGACGATTCGAGCCTCCGATCTCGATTGGGGAGCCAGCGGAAGAAATGGCAGCATCAAAATTGTTAAAAATGATGAAGAAGGTACACCCCTTGCTGGCGCAGTTTTTCAACTGCTGGATAGCTTAGGGATCGTCAGGGCGACACTTACCACCGACATCAATGGTGTAGCTCATTTCACCAATCAAAAGTTCCGCACCTATTTCCTCCGCGAAGTGCGCGCACCCTTGGGCTTTATCTTAGACTCAACTGAAATTGAGGTTACTTTATCCAACGAGTCTGAAGACACCATGCACCAGACGGATACAGTCGTCAATATCAGGCTGACCGCAGCTGTTGAGCTTTACAAAGAAAACCTTGATGGCGCGCCACTTTCAGGCGGTTTGTTCGGAATTTACGATATCTCAGATACAGATTTTGCTACTCCATTAAAGACTTCCACATCAACTAATGGGGTCATCCGGTTTGAAGGTTTACTACCTGGTGATTACAACGTTCGTGAAATTTCCGCGCCAACCGGTTACGCAGTATCAGATATCGCTATTCCTGTCTCATTAATTTTAGATGAAGATGAAAACAGCCTGGATGATGTGACGATTGAAGAACCGCTTGTCAACGAGCGTCTCGTAGCAGCCATTCAATTCCTCAAAGTGGACACTAATGGTGAGCTGTTAAATGGTGGTTCGTTCGGTATTTACGACCCAATCGATACAGCCTTCGCTAATCCATTGCAAACAGTTGCTGCAGTTAGTGGCGTAGTTCGATTTGAAGGTTTATTGCCCGGAGATTACAAAATCCGAGAAATTAGTTCACCAATCGGCTTTACCTTATCAGAGACAGTTATCGATGTGTCGCTGGTGTTAAACGAAAGCGAAAATGTCCTTGCCGATGTCATCATTACCGAACATTTTGTGAATGAATTCCTGGTTGCCGATATTGAACTCCATAAAGTCAACACCGATGATGAATTACTCTCTGGTGGCACATTTGGTATCTATGACGCTTCAGATACAGATTTTAACAGTCCCCTCCAAACCGTCGTTGCTGTAAACGGTATTGTACGCTTCGTCGGGCTATTGCCAGGGATTTACAACATCCGTGAGATTTCTGCCCCTATTGGATATGAACTTTCAAGTGCTGTTATCCCAGTTTCACTGGTATTGGACGAGGTAGAAAACAGCCTGGATGACGTCATTATTCAAGAACCGCTTGTCAACGAGCGCCTCGTGGCAGCTATCCAGTTCCTAAAGATTGATACCAACGATACCTTGTTAAATGGCGGCTTATTTGGCATTTACGACCCAATTGACACCACCTTCGCCAGCCCACTGCAAACAGCTGTAGCGCTCGACGGTGTGGTTCGCTTTGAAGATCTATTGCCAGGGGATTATAAAATCAGAGAGATTGAAGCACCAATTGGCTATGTTTTATCGGATACTGTCATCGATGTCTCTCTTGTCTTAGATGAAGTTGAAAATGTTCTTGCCGATGTAATTGTTGGAGAACCTTTTGTAAATGAATTCCTGGTTGCCAATATAGAATTACGCAAAGTTGATGACAAAAACAAAGCCCTTTCAGGCGGTTTATTCGGAATTTACGAGGCATCTGACACTGGGTATACGAACCCATTACAGACCACAACCTCAGTAGATGGTATTGTCCGCTTCGAAGGTTTATTACCAGGGATTTACAATATTCGAGAAATTAAATCACCAGAAGGCTATCACCTTACAACGACTGTTGTTGCAGTCTCCTTGGTATTAGATGAGATCACCAATACGCTTGATGATGTCATGATTGAGTTACCTCTTGTCAACGAACTCATCATCGGTTCAATCGAACTAAAAAAGGTGGACTCAGGAGGAAGACTTTTAGCAGGTGCCAAATTTGGTTTATACAATAGCAGTGGTCACCTGGTTGCTGAGGTCATCTCAGATATCAATGGCATCGTTCGCTTCAATAACGTGCCTTATGGCGTGTATGTAGTCAAAGAGATCACACCTCCAGATGGTTATGAAGCTACTCAGGTTTCGATATTAGTTAATCTAACCAAAGATGGCGTCACCCGTACAACACCATACGAGGTCGTCAACAAAGCTAAACCAAAAGACTCTGACACTGGTGGATCGAAGATTCCGCAAACCGGTAGCTTCTGGGGCACCACGACTCTGTTAACCCTGGGCTCCTTATTGATTCTAACCGGCGGCGGTCTGTTCACTTACTTGATTTACTCAAAAAAGAAAGATCAGAACAAAACCCTATAAGGTTATGTCAGACAAAGGAATGAAAGAACAGGACAAAGGTGCACCGATTAAAGGTATTAGGGTCATCCTTGCAGGAACTGCAGTAGCATTAATTCTCGGTGGCGTTGCCCTGTTCTTCTTCGTCTTTAGTGGTAAAGCACAAGAAAATCGAATTCAAAATAACCTGCGCAGCCTTTATGCTGCGCAGGTTTCAAATCCTAACTATCAATCTGAAATTGAATCGACCACATCTTTACTTGAGGACACCACAGAGTTACCCGGAGACAGCGAGTCAAAACGTTCTCGCCAATCCATTTCTCTTATCCCAGTATTTCTGCTAAAGATCCCGAAAATTGACCTGGATGTCGTCGTTGCTGAGGGCACAAGCTACCCAGTGTTGGAATACGCAGTGGGGCATTTCACCGGAACCGCATTACCGGGGCAAATTGGAAACCTCGCCATGGCTGCCCACCGCAGCTTTGTCACCGGTGAGTTTTTCAATCGTCTCGATGAGGTCGAAATCGGGGACGAATTGATCGTCGATTATAACAATAATACTTATGTTTACATCACTACAGACGCCTTTGTCGTGGGTCCTTATGATGTTTGGGTTTTAGATCCCACAGAAGACGCCACGATTACCCTGGTAACATGTACACCGATTACCACCGGTACACATCGCTTGATTGTCAAGGGTGTTTTGCTAAACTCAGATGGCATCAGTCCCCCCACTCAGCGGTAAAATAATATTTTTAATGGTGATTTGGTAAATATCATCGCAAATGAAGTGACGCCATCTGCCAATTCATCGAACCCGAAATCATCCTTTAAACAACTGTCCACACTGTTTCATCATATCCTGTTGGGTGCATCCTCACAGTGGCATGCTATTGTGGTAAGGTCATAAAATGTGCATGATCCTTTTTACTAACCACTTTTTTGCAATACCCCCACCATATACACTATTTCTTAAATTATTACCTAATCTTTTATTCAGACCTCAACTTCATGCTTTGACTCTCGGGTAAACGCCAGGGGTATCAGCGCCAGCAATGAAATCAACGATCCTACTTGAAAGATGATTGGCACAGGGATGAACCCAGCCTCCCCGCCCGTTTGGGTTGGGATGCCAAAAGATTGAATCAACCACGAGCCTATTGCAGGCCCAACTACCATGGGCATCATCACCCAAAAGATCATTCTTATTCCCAAAAACTTACCACGACTTTCTTCAGGTAACAGGTCTTTTAGCCAGGCAGTTGAGGCAATTCCTTCAGCTACGGCAAAGGCTTGCCATAATAAACCAGCAATAGCCAACAATCCCAAACTACGCATCATTGAAAACATAATTCCACCCAAGCTACTTATCACCAGGCCAATAGCAATCATCGGTCGTTTTCGCCACCGATCTGCAGCGATCCCAAATGGAACAGCCAAAAGGGCAGACCCTAACATCACCGCGCCCCCAATAATACTAAATTCAGTTTTACTAATGCCCACATTATTCTCAAGATAAACAATCATATACGGAAAGGAAACTTGCATCCCAATCCCTGAAATCATCATGAACACCAACAGAATAAACAGGGTTCGGTTTTCTTTTATCGTTTTCAGGTTAAAAAGTTGGCTTAATTCCTGCCAGAAAGGTAGTCGTCTACTTTCGTGCGTATCAACTTTTGGTTCGCCCAATAACAAACCCCCAACAAGGCCAACCAGTGCCACAATACCGCCCAAAGCGTAGAAGAACACAAAATATCCAAAACGATCAATTAGTGATCCCGCAGCCACTAACGCGACGATTTGCGCTAAAAATAAGCTTAGGTTTAATACCCCTTCAACCCTTCCGCGCGTATCGCTATCGGCGATATCCACCGTCCAAGCATTAAAAGCAGCATCATTGGCAGTTGATCCAAAAAAAGTCATCACCGAATCCAAGATAACCACCGCCAATACAGCAACTCCCGTGGTGCGAATATAGGCAACGGTTGGGAAGGCAATGGTCGAAAGACCCCAAAATATGTACCCTATCAGGATATAAGGCCGCCGTTTCCCCCAACGTGTCTGTGTACGGTCGCTAAGGGTGCCTATCACCAGCGTGGTAAGGGTCGCTGTCACTGCGCTCACAGCCACCATCCAAGCCACCGGGCGCGGGTCTGGCGTAATCATATCAAACACGAAGGTATTAAACCATGAATTTTCGACCGCCCAGGCGATTTGTCCCGTGAGTGCCAGAGCCAACATAACAATCCAATTACGTCGAGAGATTGGGTGTTTAAATTGTTTTTCCATTGATCTCCATGCCTAAAGTTTTTGTTAACAACAAATTTCTATTAAGTATACATAGAATTGATTGAAAATTCAGAATTGATTGAAAATTCAGAATTGATTGAAAATTCAGAATTGAATTTTATAATCGTAATTATTTTTACGATAGGTTGTTATTTTCTCATTTTTGTGTGTTAAGCACCTTTACAGTAAAGTGAACTTAAGGATCTATCGATTACTCTTTTTCCAGATGGTACAAGCCCTATCTATTTGGTGTCTATGGTAAAATTTTTAAATACCAAACCGTGGTTCACCATCTATTAAAAATTTTTTATTTTCTTATTAACATTATTGTGAAATAATTCTCTTGACAAGAAAACCGTTCAATGATACGATATGGTTTTAATTGGGATAAATAAATTTGTCCTAATAATATTGGTAAGAGTCGACCATCTTCGAAAAATAGGTCGTGTGGAGGGCCATGTTTGACGATAATTCTCTTACCGCCTTTTCCCAACCAGAATCCAAGAAGGAGGATTAATTAATGAAAGGTAAAAGTTTGTTAACTAAGTGCGTATTCCTGATGTTGATCTTTGTTTTAGCATTATCAGGCTGCCGCACGGCCACCCCACCGGTTGAGGAACCACCGAAACCCGAAGTGGAGGCCCCAGATGTTGAGGAACCAGTCAGTGGAGATTACAAGATCGGTATCGTCACTGGCACCGTTTCTCAGGGTGAAGAAGAATACCAGGAAGCTATGAACCAGATCGCCAAATATGGCGATATGATTGTCCACGCCACCTATCCCGATAACTTCTCTACCGAAACTGAAACCACCATCTCACAAGTTGTCCAGGTTGCATCTGACCCCGAAGTCAAGGCGATTGTGTTCATCCAGGCTGTTCCGGGTGCGGCTGCTGCCATTGATAAGGTTCACGAAACTCGACCCGACATGCTCTTTATCGCCGGTGTACCCGCAGAAGATCCAGCTGTCATCTCTGATAAAGCAGACATCGTGATGCAAGTCGACGAGATCTCCATGGGTCGTACGATCCCAGAAAAAGCCCATGCTATGGGCGCTACGACTTTCATCCACTATTCCTTCCCGCGGCATCTTTCCTACGCAACCATTGCTCGCCGCCTTGAAATTATGAAGGAAACCTGTGAAGAGCTCGGCATCGAACTCGTTGAAGTCAACGCTCCCGACCCAACCGGTGATGCAGGTGTCTCTGGCGCCCAGCAATTCATCATCGAGGACGTCCCCCGACAGATTGAAAAATATGGTGTCAATACTGCTTTCTTCTCCACAAACTGCTCTATGCAGGAACCTCTCATCCGCACTATTTGGGAACTCGGCGCTATCTACCCGCAGCAATGCTGCCCATCCCCCTACCATGGATACCCCGCTGGCCTCAACATTGATGTCTCCGGTCATGAAGGCGATGTGGACTACATGCTCGAACAGATTGAAGCCAAGTTGAAAGAAAAAGGCCAGGAAGGCCGAATGTCTACCTGGGGTGTTCCTATCAACATGCTGATGATTGATGCTGGTGTGCGTTATGCCATCAAGTTTGCCGAGGGCAAGGTTACCAACCCTGGCGATGTCGAAGCTTTCAAGGCTACCCTCAATGAAGCCGCTGCCGCTCGCGGTGTTGGCGATGTAGAAGTTTCAGCCTACTACGATGATGCCGGAACAATCGATAACTTCCTGCAGCTGTTGTGCCCTTTCCATGATTTCTCAGCAGGCACTCCTGTGGATAAACCTGCAGCTGAACCCTACAAGATCGGTATCGTCACTGGCACCGTTTCTCAGGGTGAAGAAGAATACCAGGAAGCTATGAACCAGATCGCCAAATATGGCGATATGATTGTCCACGCCACCTATCCCGATAACTTCTCTACCGAAACTGAAACCACCATCTCACAAGTTGTCCAGGTTGCATCTGACCCCGAAGTCAAGGCGATTGTGTTCATCCAGGCTGTTCCGGGTGCGGCTGCTGCCATTGATAAGGTTCACGAAACTCGACCCGACATGCTCTTTATCGCCGGTGTACCCGCAGAAGATCCAGCTGTCATCTCTGATAAAGCAGACATCGTGATGCAAGTCGACGAGATCTCCATGGGTCGTACGATCCCAGAAAAAGCCCATGCTATGGGCGCTACGACTTTCATCCACTATTCCTTCCCGCGGCATCTTTCCTACGCAACCATTGCTCGCCGCCTTGAAATTATGAAGGAAACCTGTGAAGAGCTCGGCATCGAACTCGTTGAAGTCAACGCTCCCGACCCAACCGGTGATGCAGGTGTCTCTGGCGCCCAGCAATTCATCATCGAGGACGTCCCCCGACAGATTGAAAAATATGGTGTCAATACTGCTTTCTTCTCCACAAACTGCTCTATGCAGGAACCTCTCATCCGCACTATTTGGGAACTCGGCGCTATCTACCCGCAGCAATGCTGCCCATCCCCCTACCATGGATACCCCGCTGGCCTCAACATTGATGTCTCCGGTCATGAAGGCGATGTGGACTACATGCTCGAACAGATTGAAGCCAAGTTGAAAGAAAAAGGCCAGGAAGGCCGAATGTCTACCTGGGGTGTTCCTATCAACATGCTGATGATTGATGCTGGTGTGCGTTATGCCATCAAGTTTGCCGAGGGCAAGGTTACCAACCCTGGCGATGTCGAAGCTTTCAAGGCTACCCTCAATGAAGCCGCTGCCGCTCGCGGTGTTGGCGATGTAGAAGTTTCAGCCTACTACGATGATGCCGGAACAATCGATAACTTCCTGCAGCTGTTGTGCCCTTTCCATGATTTCTCTGGGTAACAATCGTAGTTTGTAGAAAAATAAGACTCCACAAACCGCCGGCTTGAGGGGGCAAGCCGGCGAATTTTAATAAACAGATAAGGATGGAGGATGGAAAATCAATATTTATTATCAATGAATGATATTTCCAAAGAATACTTCGGCAATCGCGTCCTTAAAAATGTAAATCTCCAAATAAAACCAGGCGAAATTCATGCCATAGTTGGCGAAAATGGGGCTGGTAAATCCACCCTGATGAATATTCTGTTTGGTATGCCAGTAATTTTTAACACCGGGGGCTTCACAGGCAACATTAGTATTGACGGCAAAGAGACAATCATCGATAACCCTCATACTGCAATGGATTTTGGGATTGGAATGGTTCATCAAGAGTTTATGCTCATCCCTGCCTTTAATGTGACTGAAAACATTAAAATCGGCCGGGAAATTGGTGAGCCTACTGCCTTAAGTAAAACTTTTGGAAATTTATTTGAGTTGATGGACTGGAAGAAGATGGCAGAAGATGCCCGTCGTGCCTTAGATGATATTGGTATGAATATCGATGAATACGCTAAAGTTGCCGGGATGCCGATTGGTTATAAACAATTTGTTGAAATCGCTCGCGAAATCGATAAAACCGGGATTAAACTCCTCGTGTTCGACGAGCCAACAGCAGTGTTAACCGAGAGCGAAGCCGATCGGTTGCTCGAAATTATGCGCATTATTGCCGCAAAAGGCATCTCAATTATTTTTATTACGCACCGGTTAACCGAGGTGATGGATGTAGCCGACAGTATGACCATTTTACGCGATGGCCAGTTTATCGACCGAAAAGATGTTAAAGATACAAACTTGTTCGAAATTGCCCAATTAATGATCGGCAGAAAGGTTGAAAAACTCATAGACGATGAACTTGTCAATGACCGAAACCTGTCCGATGACAAAATTGCTCTCGAATTAAAAGACTATTATGTCGATATGCCTGGTGAACGCGTTTTAGGGTTAGACATAAAAATTCGTGAAGGTGAGATTTTCGGTTTTGGAGGCTTGGCTGGTCAGGGTAAAATTGGTATTGCCAACGGAATTATGGGGCTCTACAAAACCCAGGGGGATGTAATTGCCTTTGGTGAGAAATTGAATTTATCCCAGCTGGGCGAAGCTCTGCGCAGAAATATCGCCTTTGTGTCTGAAGATCGACGTGGCGTGGGCTTGTTATTAGGTGAATCCATAGAACGCAACATCACCTTTTCTGCCATGCAAATCAATAACGATTTCCTAAACAAATTTTTAGGTATGAAATTCCTTGATAAAACCAAGGCAGACCACCACACAAAAGATATGATCAGTTTGTTAGATATTCGGTGTACAGGCCCAAGTCAAACCGCTGGCAGTCTTTCAGGAGGTAATCAACAAAAGGTATGCCTTGCCAGGGCGCTGACCATGAATCCAAAAATCCTGATTGTTTCTGAACCAACCCGTGGCATAGATATCGGAGCAAAAAAACTTGTGCTCGAATATCTGACGCAAATTAATCGTGAACACGGGACTACCATTATCATGATCAGCTCAGAATTGGTTGAATTACGCTCACTATGTGACCGGATAGCTATCGTTTCCGAAGGTAAATTGTTTGCTATTATGGCTCCAGATGATTCAGATGCTGCTTATGGGCTGGCAATGGCAGGCGTAAGAGAGGAGGTTTTGACATGAAAAAAGTTAAAACCTTAATAGATAATTTTGGTTTACCTCGTTT
>CAYPKT010000030.1:0-11473 GCA_964411385.1 uncultured Candidatus Brevefilum sp.
CGCTTGATGGGAAACCATATTTACCCAGTTTCGTTTCCCCAGGCTGAGTAGTTACCTAAATTATTAAATTGTTAGTACAGAAAAAGGCGCCTATCGGTATTAGAGAGGGTTATTTATGTATCTCCCAAACTACCGCACCAGAACCAAAGAGATCTGAAGTATAGTAAATCCGAACAATATCTGTTGCGGCTCCACTCCAGCAAATGTTACCTCTTAGTTTATCTCCAGGTAGCACTGAACCGTCTAAACCAGAGCCACAATCAAATATCTCCTGCTCTAATTTGGTTCCTTCGTCATCTTTAGCTTCAAAGCTAATCAATGAGCTCACATTAAGTTCGTCAGCGCCTTTATTCTCTATAGTAAAGTTCGCTTGTAGAACATTGCCCTGAAATTCTGCGCTGTTTAGAACTATTGTATGGTCTTTAACTTGGATTACGTCTCCAACATCAAAAACCTCAAGTTGTGGTGGAGCGGTAGTAGGTTCAGTGTCGCTTTCCCCAACTTTTTCTCCTGAGCTGTCTGAACCACATGCCAATGTGGCAATTACAAGAGCGATGATTGCCAAAATTACAGGTAAACCTTTATGCTTCTTCATATCCTCCTCCTTAAATTGAATAAATATAGATAATTATAAACCATATTACTGAAAAGGTAAAGTCTCATATAGTGGTGTAAATTCTTGACGAAATAGTCATCTTGTGCTTCCATAAATAAGAATAATCAGATTCTATAAGGAGGCACAAAGATGACTGACTCAATTATGGCATTTGTTGACTATCTACGCAAGGAGGAATTGACTGAAGACATTGATTTTATGCGAGAAGCGACTGAATTCATGTATCAGCAGCTGATTGATGCAGAAGCAGAGGAGGTGATAGGCGCAGAGCGATATGAGAGAACTCCAGATCGGCAAACGTACCGAAACGGAACGAGAGAACGACGTTTGGAAACCCGGGTAGGCGAACTGGATCTCAAGATTCCCAAGCTGCGAAAAGGAAGCTATCTTCCCAGCCTACTTGAACCTCGCAAGCGATCCGAAGAAGCCTTACTGGCGGTTGTTCAGGAAGCCTATGTTCAGGGTGTGAGCACCCGCAGGGTGGACGAATTAGCCAAAGCCCTGGGACTGCGAGGCATTGACAAGAGTAAAGTCTCTCGGATCTGCAAAGAGCTGGATGAAATGGTGACAGAATTCCGAGAACGACCTCTCCAGGACAAGTATCCCTACGTCTGGCTGGATGCAATTGTTCTGAATGTTCGAGAGAACCACCGCGTGGTGAAACTGTCCTTGGGGATTGCAATTGGGGTTGATGCGCACGGAGAGCGGCATATCCTCGGTTTTGACCTGGGTGCAGGGGAATCTAAGGCATTTTGGCTTGATTTTCTGCGTTCGCTTAAACAAAGAGGCGTGGAAGAGACCATGCTGGTGATCAGTGACGCACATAGTGGTTTGAAAGCAGCGATTGCCCAGGCTCTTTCGGGTACCAGCTGGCAGCGTTGCTCGGTGCATTTCATGAGAAACATTTTGGCCCAAGTGTCACACAAGGATAAAAAACAGGTGGCCGAGGCCATTAAATTGATCTTTGAACAACCCGACCAACAGACATCTAAGGTATATTTGGAACACTTGGCTAATCTAATGCAACCAAACTGGCCTAAAGCTGCCCAAATGCTTCTGGAGGCAGAAGAGGACATTCTGGCGTACAAAACGTTTCCAAAGAAACATCATCGTTCCATCCACTCTGTAAATCCACTGGAACGAATTAACAGAGAAATCCGACGTCGCACTCGTGTTGTGGGTGTGTTCCCCAATCGAGAATCGGTCTTTAGGCTGGTTGGGACACTCTTGATGGATATGGATGAGGATTGGCGTGGAAGTCGCCGCTACATGGCTGAAAAAGGCATTCAAAAGCTCCTCACACCTGAACCGGAGGAGCCATCCAGACAAGATTTCAGTCTTGTTAATGAGTTGTTGGAGCTGGAAGCACAGAATTCTATTTACACCACTTGACAAGACACTACCAACCCAACAAGGCGCAGATACATTCTGTACAATTCAGAGGCTATTTTTCAACTGCGAGAAAAAATCAGCTCAATACTCTGGATTCTTTACGGTTAGCGCTTGATGGGAAACCATATTTGCCCAGTTTCGTTTCCCCTGGCTGGGCAGTTACCTTTAAATTTGCTGATATTATTAAGCCAATAAACTTCAGCTTGACGCTTAAATGGGTTTATGCTACTATCGTATTATAAGGTTAATTAGATTATGATTATCTTATCGAATGATGAGGTCATTTGAAGGAGATGCACCCATGGTAAGAAAACGATTAATTATTTTTAGCGGTTTCTTGATTATGGCATTTTTGCTTTCAAGCTGTAAATTGCCAGCAACGAAGGCGCCAGAAATATCGGATGAGCCGTTAAAGACAACGCCAATCCAAATTGTTACTGAAATACCGATTCTACGCACGCCTGAATCAAACGAGCCTTCACCCGAGGGCGAGGTTCAACCACCAGACGATGGTGATCAGCCCGCAGTGCCGACAGAAATACCATTACCTCCTGTAACGGTTCCCACGGTAACCAGACCAACTGAATACACCTTACAGCCGGGTGAGTTCCCATTTTGTATTGCCCGGCGTTTTGATGTAAACCCGGGGGATCTACTTAACCTAAATAACATAGGCGCAAATGAATTGGTTGCACCGGGCACAACTTTGAAAATCCCTCAAACTGGCTCGTGGGAAGGTGAACGATCTTTAAAACCGCATCCGACAACCTTTACCGTTTCTGCAGGCGATACCATCTATACTATTGCCTGTTCTTTTGGTCCGGTCACCCCAGAAGCTATTATTGCTGTAAATAAACTCGAAAAACCTTATAGTTTATCATCTGGTCAAATCCTTGAAATCCCTTAGGATATAACTGGTTCAGGTAGCTGTTGTTGTTTTAAATAAAATTACTGTGCATTCGGAGAATCCCAATGCACAGTTTTTTATTTAGAATGTTACTCTTATCAACAAAACCACCTTACTTAGGAGCATTATGTCATTCAACACCTTAAATAAAGAATTACAATATTCGGGGCCTTTCTTCGATGTCGTTAAAGTTACCCTTCAACTCCCTAATAACAAAGCTCGACCTTATGACCTGGTTGAACATATGAATTCTGTGGCGATCATCCCGGTAGATAAAAAAGGTATGGTTTATTTTGTCTCACAATTTCGGGTTGGCGCTGATGATATTCTGTTGGAATTACCAGCAGGGCTTCTTGATCCTGGTGAGGAACCAATCACGAGCGCACATCGAGAAGTAAGAGAAGAAACTGGCATGGCTGCCAATGAATTGCTGCTTTTAGGTGAGTTTTATTTATCACCCGGGTATACGAATGAGTACATGAGCGTTTTTTTGGCAAAGGATTTATACCCTTCACCGTTGGAACCGGATGATGATGAATTTATTAACCTGGTTACCATCCCGGTTGATGAAGTTTATAGAATGGCATACGCAGGGGAGTTCAAAGACGGTAAAACTTTGGCAGCATTGCTGCTGGCAAAACCTTTTTTAACCTAACTATATAAGGTTTTTAAGCTTTTTACACGTAATGCCAATTGAGATGCACCCAAAATGTGAGATTTTTGTTAAATTAAATGACAACTCTCACTGACAAATATGAAAGAAATTACCTCGTCGTTTTTTGAAATCAGGTTATACTTAGTGGTTGGAATGGACCACTATTTTAGCGCTATTAAATAAATATATTGGAAAAATCCCGTTCACAGAACGAATAAAAACAAAGAGAAAATAAAGGAGTATTGTATATGACACGCCATATGGTAATGACGGATGCAAACGAAGCCTGTGCCTGGGTAGCTTATCGTTTGAGTGAAATCATTGCAATTTACCCGATTACGCCTTCATCCCCAATGGGCGAATTTGCCGATGAATGGGCTGCACAGAGCATCCCAAATATTTGGGGAACTGTGCCGAGTGTTACAGAAATGCAAGCCGAAGGCGGTGCAGCTGGTGCCGTACATGGTGCCTTGCAAGCTGGTGGGCTTTCGACCACCTTCACAGCTTCTCAGGGTTTGCTGCTGATGATCCCGAATATGTACAAAATTGCCGGTGAGCTAACTTCAACGGTGTTCAATGTGAGCGCCCGCTCGTTGGCAGCGCAAGCTCTTTCCATTTTTGGAGACCATTCGGATATTACAGCCGTTCGAGCAACTGGCTTTGCCCTTCTGGCAAGTGAGTCTGTGCAGCAATCGCAGGATATGGCATTAATTGCCCAGGCTGCAACCCTTCGATCTCGGGTACCTTTCCTGCATTTCTTTGATGGCTTCCGTACCTCACATGAGATTGCAAAAATTGAACGCTTGACTGAAGACGACTTACGTGCGCTGATTGACGACAAGTTGATTTTCGAGCACCGCGAACGAGCATTAAAGCCAGAAAAACCTGTGTTACGCGGTACAGCACAAAACCCCGATGTGTTCTTTCAGGGTCGTGAGACCGTTAACCCCTTTTATGACAAAACCCCTGATATTGTTCAGGACATTATGGACCAATTTGCGAAACAGGTTGGACGAGCTTACCACTTGTTTGATTACATTGGCGCACCCGATGCTGAAAGAGTTATCGTTTTAATGGCATCTGGCGTTGAAACTGTTGAAGAAACCGTCAAAGACTTAACAGCAAAAGGCGAAAAAGTTGGTGTGGTAGCTGTTCGTTTGTACCGGCCTTTCTCTACCAAGCATTTGATGAAGGCGATACCCAGCACAATCAAGACGATTGCCGTGCTTGATCGAACCAAAGAACCTGGTGCCGGCGGGGAACCACTTTACCTTGATATTGTCAACGCAGTTAAAGAAGGCTTTGAATTAGGGGTTGCACCTTTCGAAACTCTTCCAAAGGTAATTGGCGGTCGATATGGGCTTTCTTCAAAGGAATTTACGCCTGCAATGGTTAAGGGTGTGTTTGATGAGATGAAAAAAGAAGCCCCTAAAAACCATTTTACCGTGGGTATTTTCGATGATGTGACCCATACCAATTTAGACTGGGATCCAACTTATGAAATTCTGGGTGAAGACGTTATCCAGGCGATGTTCTTTGGTTTAGGGGCAGATGGTACGGTGAGTGCTAATAAAAACTCGATCACCATTATTGGTGAAGAAACCAATAACCATGCCCAGGGTTATTTCCAGTATGACTCAAAGAAATCTGGTGCGGTTACCGTCTCGCATTTACGTTTTGGTCCTAACCCAATTCGTGCACCTTACCAAATTGCTGAGAATGAAGCTAACTTTGTGGCTTGTCACCAATTCAATTTTCTTGAGAAATTCGACATGCTCAAGTACGCCCGTCCAAAGGGCATCTTCTTGCTCAACAGTATGTATGGGCCAGATGAGATTTGGGACCACCTGCCCCAAAAGGTGCAGGAAGCCCTGATTGCGAAAGACCTGCAATTTTACGTCATCGATGCTTATGATGTGGCAGAAAAAACAAAAATGGGTCAGCGTATCAACACGATTATGCAGACTTGTTTCTTTGCCATCAGCGGTATTTTACCGAAAGATCAGGCAATTGAAGAAATTAAGAAATCCATTGAGGCTACCTACGGCAAGCGCGGTGAAGCGGTAGTTTTGCAAAATTATGCTGCTGTCGATAGCGCCCTGGAACACCTGCACAAAGTAGAAATCCCCAGCATGGTGACCAGCACCATCCAGATGAAACCACCCGTTCCTGAAGAAGCCCCAGACTATGTGCGCGAAGTACTTGGTAAGATTATCGATCGACGCGGTGATGAAGTTTACGTCAGCGAAATGCCCGTTGATGGTACCTTCCCGACCTCAACAACCCAATGGGAGAAACGCAATGTTGCTCTTGAAATCCCTGTTTGGGAACCTGACCTGTGTATTCAATGCGGTAAGTGCGCTTTTGTTTGCCCACATGCTGCTATTCGAACCAAAGTATACGAAGAATCTTATCTCGCAGAGGCTCCAGAGGCTTTTAAATCTACTGGCGCGAAGTTTAGAGAATTCCGTGAAGGATGGGCCTTTACTGTTCAGGTAGCCCCAGAGGACTGTACCGGTTGTGGTTTGTGTGTTGAAAACTGTCCTGCAAAGGATAGGGAAAATCCAAGCCGTAAAGCCATCAATATGGAAGCGCAACCCCCCATTCGCGAGCGCGAAGTTGCAAACTGGGCATTCTTTGACTCGATCCCCTACCCTGATCGCAAGAAGTTTGAATCCCACACGGTTAAAAACTCTCAGCTTTTAGAGCCTTTATTTGAGTTCTCAGGTGCATGCGCAGGTTGTGGAGAAACACCATACATTCGCCTGGTTACGCAATTGTTTGGTGACCGGATGATCGTAGCTAATGCTACCGGTTGTTCCTCGATTTACGGTGCTAACTTACCGACAACACCTTGGGCGAAAAATAACGATGGACGCGGTCCAGCCTGGTCGAACTCTTTATTTGAAGATAATGCTGAATTTGGCCTTGGCATGCGGCTGACGGTTGATAAGTTTGTTGAATACAGTCATGAACTGCTCGAAAAATTGGCTGACAATGTTGGTCGAGAATTGGCAGATGAAATTTTAAATGCCGATCAAAAATCGGAAGCCGGTATTGAAGCACAGCGCGAACGTGTGGCACAGCTTAAACCCAAGCTGGAGGCGTTAGATACCCCAGAAGCACAAAACTTACTCTCAATTGCTGATTATCTGGTCAGGAAGAGTGTTTGGATCATCGGTGGTGATGGTTGGGCTTACGACATTGGATACGGCGGGCTTGACCATGTTCTCGCTTCTGGACGCAATGTAAATATCCTGGTGTTAGATACTGAGGTCTATTCCAATACAGGCGGTCAATCCTCTAAGGCGACACCGCGTGCTGCCGTTGCAAAATTTGCGGCGGACGGCAAGAACCTGCCCAAGAAGGATTTAGGCATGATGGCAATGTCTTACGGTTATGTTTATGTGGCCCGGATTGCAATGGGCGCCAGCGATCGGCAGACCTTACAAGCGATCCGTGAAGCAGAAGCTTATGATGGACCTTCGTTGATTATTGCTTATTCACACTGTATAGCCCACGGCATCAATATGCGGCTCGGTTTAAAGCAACAGGATTTGGCAGTAAAATCGGGCTTGTGGCCAATCTACCGTTACAACCCAGATTTGGCGGCACAGGGACAAAACCCCTTGACAGTTGATGCCAAAGAGCCCACTGTTTCGCTGGAAGAATACGCTTATAATGAAACTCGTTACCGGATGCTGCTACAAAGCAATGAAGAACGAGCTGAAAAATTAATGGTCAATGCTAAACGAGATGCTGCCAGCAGGTGGACGCTTTACCAGCAAATGGCAGATATGCATTACGAAAAGCACGATTCTGACGAATAAATTGTGAATAGAAAAAAATATTAAGTATAATAAATGGTGATGGGTAGGTGCTCATCACCATTTTTATTTTTATAGACCATGGATTACGATTAATTGGAGGAAAGATGACTGATTTAAAAACAAAATACCTCGGACTTGATCTTAAAAATCCCCTTGTGGCTTCTGCTTCGGGATTATCAAAGAAAACTGGCACTGTAAAGAGAATGGAAGACGCGGGTATCAGCGCAATTGTGATGTATTCGTTGTTTGAGGAACAAATTACACAAGACAGCCTGGCGTTTAATTACTTTATGGAACACGGTACAGAGCGTTTTGCTGAATCTTTAGATTATTTTCCAAACCTCGAAAGGTACCGTGTTGGTCCTGATGAGTATTTGGAAAGAATACGTAAAAACAAAGAGGCAGTTGATATCCCGGTGATTGGCAGCTTAAACGGTGTTTCAAATACAGGCTGGGTTGAATACGCAGAAAAAATGGAACAAGCGGGCGCTGATGCGCTCGAACTGAACACATATTTCCTGGCAACAGACCTGGAAATTACAGCAGAAAAACTTGAAGACAATGTGGTCAGCCTTGTTAAATCTGTGTGTACCAGTGTTAACATCCCCGTGGCAGTAAAGTTGAGCCCATTTTACAGCGCATTACCGAATTTGGCTGCAAGATTAACAGCTGCCGGCGCCCAGGGTTTGGTGCTTTTCAATCGGTTCTTCCAACCTGATTTTGATATCGAAAGCATGGAAGTTGATGCCACCTTGCATCTTTCGTCATCTGCTGATTTACTATTGCCCTTGCGTTGGGTGGCAATACTTTATGGTAAATTAAAGGCCGACCTGGCACTAACCTCTGGCGTTCACACCGGTGTTGACATGGTCAAAGCTGTGATGGCTGGCGCCAATGTGACGATGGTTGCTTCGGAGTTTGTAGAAAATGGCATTGAGCGAGCTGGTGAGATGCTGGCAGAGATGGAAAATTGGATGATGGCGTACGACCATGTGTCGGTGGCAAAAATGCGCGGCAGCATGAGCCAACAGCACGTTGAAAACCCAGCTGTTTTTGAGCGTGCTAATTATATGAAGGTGCTCCAATCTTACGACAATAGGATGCCTTAAACGTAATTTGGGTACATGGCAATTAACGATCTAGAGACGTTTATAAAACGTCTCTTTTTTTAACGGTGCGAGCTGTATCGTTTGATGATTTGATTATGGCCTGGCAAGATACTCGGCAGGTGGTTTACCGAAAAAAAGCGAGCTTCTGAAACTTCAATTGATGGTGAAAATGCCCCCCAATTTTTTAATTCACCAGTATAAATGATTTCTAACCTGGGCATTTCGCGAGAACGAAAGATCTCTTTTAGTTGCAAATTATTTACAAGTAAACCAGATTCTTCTAACAACTCCCGCTGAATGGTTTGGTCGGGGTTCTCTCCTCGCGCCATGTAACCACCAGGTAACCCCCAGAGATATTTCTTACGATATGTATGCTTGAAGAGCAGGATCTCCCCACAATCATTGAAAACTAAAATTGCAGTCCCCACAACGAATTTGGGATTAATTAGCCACATTAACAAGCCTTGAATGGGTTTAGGCAGGGGTAACGTGCGCCACAACCAGTAAAAAAGACGATTCATAAAACCTAAGCTTTCACTATCCCCCACCAAATACCAGGAAAGAGCCGATAAGGCACTTTTTGTGAATACTCTTTGTTGTCTTCCAATTTCTTCTGTAACGTTTTATCTTCTAAAGCAGTTCGAATGATAATTAAAACCAACACTATTCCAACGGGAATTAAAGCCCACCATGAATCAAGGAGAAAAGGTGTCCCAATGGAGAGCATAGGTACCCCAGCGATACAGATAAGCACCAATAATACCATTTGGGGTGTGATCAACTTTGATTTTTGTGTCATTTCCCTGCTTTTCCTCGTTGAATTACCTTTGTTCACAACTGCAATTAAATAAATAATATGAAGAGGATATCTTTCAAACGGTTTTTTTATCATCATGCGTTAGCGTCTACGGCTGGGTTAGTTTCAAGATAAATTGCTGAAAGGGCTCGATCATTTCAGGCAGAGGATACTCATCAATTGAACCGTCATTATCGAAAGTTAGCGGGGGAAAGGATCCATCGCCAAATAGGGTTTCCAGTTCATATTGACCGGTTAAAGGGCTTTCCTCTATTGATATTGTACAGCCTTCCATCTCTCTGCGGGTGAGGTTTGCTAAAAGAAGGATGACCTGATCTTCTTCTACACGCAGAACAGGGTAAAGTTGACGACAACTGGATATAAAGGGCAAGTATTCACCAGTCCGTAAGGCAGAAAGTTGATTACGCAAATGGGTAAGCGTACGGTAATGGGTCAATAAAGAATCCGGGTCATCTTCTTGGAGGGCAACATTGACCTGGTGAAAATCCTTGTTGGGCGGCTGCCAGGGCTTATGTGAAGAAAACCCTGCGTTGAGGCCACCTGTCCACTGCATAGGGGTGCGAATGAGCTCATCGGGTTTGTTACCGGTCATACCGATTTCTTCCCCGTAGTAAATAAAGGGAATCCCCGGACCAGTGAGATAAATAAAAGCTGCAGTTTTTGCCTTTCTGATATCGCCATTATAAAGGGACATGACTCGTTGTTGATCATGATTGGAAAGAAAGGTGCTGAAGTCGCCCTCAGGGAAGTAAGAAATTACGTCGAGATACGATTTTATTATTCGTGAAGGGTCGGGGGCGTAAATCCCATTTTTAATATCTTCTGCTAAGTCGAACATGAATAATGAGGTCATTCCATCGCGATATTTCGCTGTAACCTGCAAATCGGTCCATACTTCGCCAACGGTAAAAGTATCTGGATTGATAGCTGTATAAAAGACTCGCCAGTCTTCGAACCACTGGATGGTTTCTTTGGTGTCTTGCTGAGAAGATCCTTTTGAAAAAAGATAACGAGCTGCATCTACTCTAAAGCCGTCCACGCCCACGTCATCCAACCAGAATTTTGAGATACTCATAATCTCATCGCTGACGTCTGGATTATTGAAGTTTAAATCTGGCATCCCACTCCAGAAAATTCCATAATAATACATACCGTTTGTTGCATCTCGATGCCAGGCATTTTGAAACCAGGGCCCTGGGATTTGGGGATTTTCTTCGGCCCAGTCATACCAGGTATGGTATTCCGACCCGGCATCGCGTGATGCCTGGAACCAGGGATGATGGTTCGATGTATGGTTGATAACCAGGTCGATGATGATTTTTATCCCACGTTTTTCCGCCTGCGTAAGGAGTTCTTTAAAATCCTCCATGGTACCGAAATCCGGATTGACGCCATAGTAATTGGTAACATCATAACCATGGTAAGAATATGCAGGGTTAATAGGCATTAGCCAAATCCCACCAATTCCAAGATCATCATAGGTGTCGGGGTTTCCATCATTTAGATAATCAAGTTGCTGAATAATTCCTTGAAAATCACCGACGCCATCATCATTACTATCTTTAAAACTGCGGACGAATATTTCGTAAAATACAACGTCACGCCACCAAGTATTGGGTTTTGGCTCTGGTTCAGGCGTGGTCGTTTGGGTTGGCAAGATTTTTGTGTGAGCAAGCGTTGAGGTTGTTTCTGTTTTCATTTGCTGGCTGCAGCCAGATATAAACATTATTCCAAGCAAAGTAGAAAGTAGGAATTTTCCGGTGAGGTTTTTCATAGCAAACTCCAATTTGCGGTGATTATTCTAAATATATTCTTAAAATCACTATACTTCATTATGGTGATGAAGAAATAGGTTTTTTTGCCTCATCGATAGGGCTTAGGCTTCCCTCAGAATTATTTTGTTATAAACTGTAAATACAATTTTTAGCAATAACTTATCAAATAAAAAACCCCCGGCCGGCGTATACCAGGGGCAAAGAAAATTTCTTATTATATATATCGTAAACCTTTATAAAATTATAATCGGCTTCCATTTTCTTGCAAGAGGATTGATGGGATCCATTTTTTCAATGCCCCGTAATCCGTTAAAAAGAAAAGCTCCTCGACCAGGACTCGAACCTGGAACCTAACGGTTAACAGCCGCTCGC
>CAYPKT010000031.1:0-10816 GCA_964411385.1 uncultured Candidatus Brevefilum sp.
AAGCCTTTTCCAAGCCCTCACTCTTTTACCCTCGCCATCATCACAATCGACTCGACATGGGCGGTGTGGGGGAACATGTCAAAGGGGATGATTGACTCTAACCGGTAACCATGCGCCAGGATGCGTTTGACATCCCGGGCGAGGGTGGCTGGGTCGCAGGAGATGTAGACGATCTGAGCGGGTAAAAGTTTAGCCAACGCGTCGTGTACAGTAGGCGCCAGACCGGCGCGTGGCGGGTCCATCACCAGCAGGTCCACGGGGAAGTCAATAGTGGGCATCACCTGTTCAGCTTCGGCTTCGTATAGGTCAACGTTGTCGAATTCGTCCAGGTTGACAGCAAAATCAAAACAAGCCGACCCTGAGCTTTCAACCGCGGTTAAGTGACCTACTTGGGGGGCAATAAAAGCACTAAATAACCCTACGCCGGCATACAGTTCAACCACACGAGTCTTCTTAGTTAAATGAAGGTTATCCATCAGGTATGAGACCATCTTTTGTGCCACAGCGGTATTGACCTGGAAAAACGAACGGGCAGAAACCTGGAAGTGGCGCCCAAGCAAGGTGAAAACCAGGTGATCATCGCCAGCCAGTACGGTCAAATTCGCCTCTGGCGGGGTATACACTGCGGAAACAGGAAAGTCGACGCTAAATTCTGGGGCAGAAGCGCCTTCTCCCTCTAAAATTAACATTTGGTTTTCGTAAGAATCCTGGCGAATTCCCAAGCGGTAGATACCTGAATTTGGTCCCATATCTAATTGAGGCCACAGGCTGTTGATTTCAGACATAGGCAAGTGGCATTCTTCGATCACCAGGATATGTTCGGCGTCAGCATGAACAAACCCCAGCTCGCCCACCTGGGTGAGATGAAACTGAATATAATTACGATAGTTCCAAGGTTCGGGTGCTGGCACAACCGCTTGTATTGGCGGATTCTCTATCCCTGCAATTCGTTGAAACTGTTCAACGATTAGTTCTTGTTTGAGGGTGAGTTGTTCCTGATATGCGAGGTGTTGATATTGGCAGCCGCCACACTCGCCAAAGTGGATGCAGCGAGGGGTTATCCGCTGTGGGGAAGCTTGAATAATTTCAATTGGCAACCCGCGTGCGTAACGCTTTTTCTCTTCAACCAGTTTTATGTGGACAAGTTCACCGGGCAATACAAAAGGAACAAAAATCGCCCTGCCATCCGGGAGCCTACCCAGGCCATCACCACCAGCGACCAATTTTTCTATGTTAATTTCGAATGTTTCAGGCATAAACCAACCTTTTTTATTAAATTATAGTTGTTTGACTTAATTTGTATTTGCCGTGGAATGTTAATTTAGTTGAGTCTGAGGAATACCTCTAATGCGTTTAATAATTCATCGATATGATGCATTTGGGTTTCTCCCATGTGGGCAATACGAAAGGTCTTGTTTTTAAGTAAGCCATACCCGTTAGCAATATACATTCCCTTCGTGGCTAAGAATTTGTTTAAGGCGTTGATATCAATATCTCGCGAATTTTTGATTGTTGATACTGTGGGCGAACGATAACCTTCTGCTGCTAAAGGTTCCATCCCGTGGTCAATTGCCCAGGACTGCACACGGTCAGCCATTGCCTGGTGTCGAGCATAACGCTTATCCAAGCCTTCTGCCAACATACGGTCGAGCTGAACATCAAGCGCCCAGATGATAGACATGGCAGGCGTCATCGCTGTAGAGTTATTCACTCGATGCTTCTCCATGCGTAACAGGTCAAAATACCAGCCGCGGTTATCGACGCTTTCCGCTTTTAAAAGGGCACGATCGGATGCTGCGGCAAAAGACATTCCGGGAGGAAGAGCCAGGCATTTTTGTGAAGAAGTCAACACGAAATCTAAGCCCCAGGCGTCGGTTTCAATTTTTACGCCGCCTACTGATGAAACCGCATCGATTAGGATTAAGGTATTTGGGCTAATTTTATGAACAACAGCTGCCAGCTCGCTAATCGGGCTAATGACGCCGGTGGAGGTTTCGTTGTGGACGATGGTGACTGCCTCATAAGGTTTAGCTTTTAGTGCTTCAGCTAAGGCATTTGGGGTAACTGCCTGACCCCAGGGAACATCTAAACGATGTGGTTGTTTACCATTGGTTAGGGCTACCTGGTACCAGCGTTCGCTGAACGCACCGTTGACACAAGAAAGCACATCTTTTTGAACCAGGCTGCGGATTGATGCTTCCTGCATCCCCGTGCCTGATGAAGGTGCTTGGAAAACGCGGGCTTCAGTCAGGAAAACCTGCTTGAGTTTTGCTTCAGTCTTCCGGAAAAATGCATCAAATTCTGCTGAGCGGTGGGGAATCATCGGGTTGGTTTGAGCTTGCATTACTTCGGGATCAACATCAACGGGACCGGGGATGAATAGGTGAGAAATAGCGACCTCCTTATGGGTAAAGTAAATAACGTAATGTTATTTATGAGTATGTGTAGGGCAAATGGCGTTAATAAATAACCACGTCTTTGTAATCATTAATATTTAGACGATTGAAGCCTTTATTTAAATTTTATTACAAAACTGGGTTATTGTAACCAGAGCAAGGAATCATCCAATAATTTGCCCAGGGTGAAACATCTGTACATGGGTATTCAATTGAATTTTCACTCGTTCTATCATGGTTGACATCATATCCGAAGCTGCATTTGGGCCCGTAAAATCTTCCAGAGTAAGGGGCTTTCCGAAACTGATGCAAGGGCGAGCTTCAATTGAGTTTGGGTTTAAAATTTGGCGGATAATTTGTAAAAATTCTCCCAGACGACGCTGGTCCATGGGTTTGCGGCGTATGCGTGTAAAAGGGTGATCAGCGTATCGTTTAAGCAAAACGTTACTGGCAATTGTGGGGATGATTTTAAGTTGAGGGACTTTACGCAAAAATAACTCAAAACTGTGGTGCCAGGGCTTAAAGTCGTCATCCGTAATAGTATGGAGCGCTGGATCTGGGTCGATATTGCCTGAACTGAATTGTAATAAAATCCCGCCATGCATTAAGTGTGAAACTGACTGTCGCAAAGCGGTAAGCCTTAATTTAGGGTCGCGGCTGGCGTAAATCATCACAGGATGGATATGCGGCATAACCTGGTAAAAACGAGTGATGGCAGCTATGATCTTTAAATCGTAACGGGGAATTAGGCTGCCGATTGCAACAGAGTCGTACGCACCCGGATGATTTGACAAGATTAAGGTTGGCCCAGTTGTCGGAATGTTTTCTATTCCCGCAGCTGTAACAGAGACGCCAATAGTTTTTAAAAGTAATTGACATCCAGCTTGAGGCCCGCCTTGTTTGACAGCGTTATCGACTTTGGCCATAATGTTGGAAAACCCAAGTGTGGATTTGGCGAACACCCAACCAAAAATTCGACGTAGTATACCACGACGATTTAAACCTAATGCGTAAAATACTTCATCGGTAATCGCAGATTGGATCTGGTTAATTGCGGGTAAGTCCATCATTAAAATTAATTATTCTACACGATTGGACAAATAAAAATATTTTAAGTCAATTATGTGTTTAAAAACACTAAACCATGTGGGAAGGTTCGTAATTAAGCTGACAAATTTCAATATTAGCAAGACGAAGAAATTCTAATGCGTTCTCGTCCACACGATAAGCGATATGGTAAATTAATCGAGAAATGCCAGCATTGATTAAAGCTTTTGTACAGTTTATACAAGGGAAATGAGTTACGTAACACCAGCAATCTTTGGTAGAAACCCCATGAAGAGCAGCCTGGATGATGGCGTTGGTTTCGGCATGGATTGTGCGAACACAATGATTATCGATTAAAAGGTGGCCGACTTCATCGCAGTGGGGCTGCCCCATTGGCGATCCATTGAAACCAGTCGTTAGGATGCGTTTATCACGCACCAGTACACAACCAATAAAAGCCCGATCGCATGTGCTGCGTTCGGAAACAGAATAAGCAATATTCATAAAATAAGAATCCCAGTCAGGTCGCATTCCTCACACTCCTTTTAATATAATGATAGCAAAGATTTAAAAAATTTGTTCGATAAACTGAAGGATTATCCTTTTATGAAAGGTTGTATTTTAATGTTAGAAACCAGGAGATCTCGAAGAAATAATAATACCAAGACCTCATTTTCTTATTGGATTGATTCATCTCTTTTTATTGTTTAAGATGGCATATAAAAAAAGATCTCTTGTCAGTTAATTGTATAGGTTGTATACTTTACCGATGTTATTTCAACGAAACATTTTTTAGAAAGGAGACAGCCTCATGCAAACTACACCTAAAGAACACGTTGATCGTGTAACAGTGACGGAAGCACATGAAGAGTTTTTGAAAAACGAACCGGTTTTTATTGATGTGCGAGAAGCTGAACCTTTTGCCAAACAGCACATTCCGGGTGCCATCAATATTCCAATTAAAGAATTTGAACAAAGGGTAGATGAATTAGACCCTGAAACCCGGTATTTGACTTACTGTGCTTGAAGTGCAGAATGGTCGAGCGCCCGGGCGGCGCTTATACTTGAGCAAAACGGATTCACAAAGGTAAACCCTGTCCTCGGCGGAATTGACGTTTGGGTTGAAGCAGGTTACCCAGTTGAGCCGTAAATAAATAAGATAATTAGTCAAAGCCCTTCATTCGTTTTAGAATGAAGGGCTTTTTTATTGGTATTTTTATCTAACGTCTTTTAAGAAATGCTTGTTTGAAACTTCATATCTCTACACTTACCGATCTCACAGGTAAATAATATCTATACCTTTATCGTAGAGCTATGATTCTTACGCTGGTATTAATTAAATAATAACCATCTCATTTTATCTTTTGTTAAATCTTTCTTTTTAATCTGTTAATATGTTGTTGATCACCTCTTGACAACAATTTAACTCGTCATTATACTTGGTGAAACTTGGCAAATTAGTAGTAATTAATTTAATTTCCCTGCTTTTACTTTGGACTAATCGGAGGTGATATTTAATTAAATAATTAACTTAACTTTTCTTTACCAGTAAATATTTAAATTCAAAATTTATTAATATTAAGGAGATACAATGTCGAAAAAAATTCTTATTGGTTTTTTTGTGTTGGTACTGCTACTAAGCGCTGCTGGTTGTGGACCAAAGAAAGAAGAACCACCGAAGACAGAGGATGGAGCGTCTTCCGAAACGGGCCAGAGCGGCGAAATAACGATCTGGGCTTGGAGTGAAAGTGAAATTACTGGTTTAGCTGAAAAATTTAATGAATCCTATCCAGATATTAAAGTTAAGTTTATGGCTGTGGAGTCTGATAATTATTTGGCAAAACTACAAAATGCTTTGGTAACAGGCGGTGAAGTGGCTGACGTTATTTTACAGGAGATTGATATACGCGGCCCAATGTTTGAAATGGACATATGGGAAAATCTTGAGGCAGAACCCTATAATTTAGACCGTAATATTTTCTTTCCTCAAGTCCTGCCTACGATGATGAATCCTCAAGGTGAAATTGTTGGGATTGAGCGAGAACTAAACCCAAGTGGTCTGTGTTATAAAAGGCCTTTAGCATTAAAATATTTCGGGACAGATGACCCATATGAACTTGGCGCCCTAATAGCAGATTGGGAGAAAATGATTACTGAAGGGGAAAGAATAGCCCAAGAAACGGGTGGTGAAATTAAAGTTTTTCCAGACATCCGTGATGCAGAAGTTATCCTCTCAAGCCAATATGTAGATCCAATATTTGATGGTGATAAAGCTTACCTTACAAATTATTTTGAGAAAAATTTCGGATTAATTATTCGAATGCATCAAGCGAAGATGTTGGGTAATAACCTTAGGTGGAGCTCTGCCTGGAATAACACTTACGTGAACCCTGACAATTATATTTTATACCCTTGTGCGCCCTGGTCTCCAGTGTGGGTGGTGAAAGCTAATGACCCAGATGGTGCAGGTGGACCATGGGGAATCACTACAGCTCCGGAAAAAGGAGTAAGTTTCGGCGGGACAGCTTACGGGATTCTGAAGAACGCAAAAAATAAAGATTTAGCGTGGACCTTTATCAAATGGGCAACAACAACAGATGAAGGCACCAAAGCTGCCGAAGAAGTTGTTGGTGCGATTGTGTCGCGCAAGGCTAATTACGAAAATGGTTTCCCCGAGAACCCAGACCCATTCTTTGGTGGGCAATCAGTCAATAAGTTTTTAATGGATAATGCCCTACCAACAATGGCGATCAGGTACCCAAATAAGTTTGATGTTGTTTTACGAGATGTCTCATCATTTGTTATAGATGAACTATTAAACCAGCCCGATATGACTCTCGATGAATTAATCAACATTGCCTTGACTGAGATGAAAAATAAACTGCCACCAGAAATTACTATAGAGTAAAGAGCAGGTTACATTTGTTTTTAGTGATGGAAGGATATCCTTCCATCACTAATTTTTATACCTTAATAAAGGATCATTTATGAAAAATAACAAATTTCTTCCTAAGAAAAAGAAGATTTCATCATTAGATAAAATAAATCGCAATGGATTATTTTTCGTTTTGCCTTTCTTAATCATATTTGTGATCTTTAATCTTTACCCAATTTTGTATTCATTAAGATTAAGTTTTTATAGCTGGGATGGCCTCTCACCAATGAAGCCAGTAGGGTTAAAAAACTATATTGAGCTGTTTACAATCGATCCGTATTTTTTTAAATCAATAGGAAACACCCTTTACCTATTAATTCTTTACTTACCAATAACGGTATTGTTGGCTTTGTTCCTTGCTTCTTTTTTAAATAGCAAATTAATTAAAGGAAAAAATTTTTTTCAAACAACATGGTTCTTACCGTACATTGTCGCACCTGTGAGTATTGGGGTCCTTTTTCGCTCACTTTTTGATTGGAGTACAGGCGCAGTGAATGCGTTATTAGTAAACCTGGGAATCCTGAAAGAGGGGCTAAACTGGTTAGGCAGCCCGCAATTGGCACCCTTGGTGCTTGCCTTTTTATTGATCTGGAGCAATTTAGGATATGTTATAACCTTATTTTTAGCTGGTATCACCAATATCTCTTCTGAAATATTTGAGGCTGCTGAAGTTGATGGCGCGAGTTATTTTCAAACGCTTTTTAAAATCACACTACCATTATTGAAACCTGTAATAATTTTTGTTACGATCACTGGCACAATAAGTTGTCTGCAATTATATGATTCAGCAAATATTCTTGTGAATCCAGCCATGTCAAGGGGCACTGTTGGAGGTCCCGGCAGAAGTGTATTGACCGGTATTTGGTATATGGTTGATACCTCAATGGGTGTGAGCACAGGCATCCCAAGGATGGGTTATGCCGCGGCAATTTCCTACGGTTTGCTTTTTGTGACGATTATTTTTTCTGCCTTTAATTATTTTATTGTGAATCAGAAAGAGAAAAAATATGAATAAAAAGATATTAAAGATACTTTTATACCTGCTCCTCGCGGCTGTTACACTGGTGATGATTCAGCCTTTCTTCTTTATGCTATTGATGAGCACCTATCGTACTCAACAACTTGGAAATGTGCTTTCGTTAAAACCAGGCGGGCACTTATTAGAAAATTTAAAGACTGTTTTCGCAAGTGGTTTTATGTATTATTACTGGAATAGCATTAAATCTGCGGTAACATTCACCGTCCTCTCTGTATTTTTGTGCGCCTTGGCGGGGTATGGATTTGCGAAATTTGAATTTAAAGGAAAAAAAGCCCTTTACCTGTTTGTAATTGGTAGCATGATGATCCCTGCACAATTAGGCCTTATTGGTTATGTAATACAAATGCGAACAATGGGTTTTATTGGGACTCTTTGGCCAATTATTTTAGGCGATATCGCTTCTTGCTTTGCGGTTTTTTGGATGACACAATATATTACTTCTGCATTGCCGAACGAAATTTTGGAAGCTGCCAGGATAGATGGAAGTAGTGAATTCCGATTGTTTTTCCAAATAGTATTACCGATGATTAAACCCGCTTTGGCTACAATTGGGATCATTCAATTTATTTTTAGCTGGAATTACTACTTACGTCCTCTAATGACGATTTCTGATCCCGATCTTTATACGATCCCCTTAGGAATTGCAGCGTTAAGTACTCGTTACCAAACTAATTATGCTGCGCAAATAACCGCATTGTCTTTGGGAACGATCCCTACAATAATCATTTTTGTTATCGGGGCGAGGTCATTTATTAATAGTTTAACAGCTGGAGCAGTCAAAGGGTAGTTAGCTATTCATGAAAATGTGAGATAAATACGAGCAAAGAAACAGTAAATGATTTAAAAATAGATTTCAAAAATAGGAAGGTATTTATGAATATTAAAGAAACCTTGGCAAAGATGACACTTGATCAAAAGATTAGGCTTTGTACTGGAAGGAATGATTGGCAAACGATGCCATTTGAAGAATTGAACATACCTCCTCTTACCATGAGTGATGGAACAAATGGTATTCGATTCCAAAAATATGAGTTAAAAGACGGCAAACCGAAAGAAAATGTTTATGATCAAGTAGCTATATCTGCTTTTGATGATTCATGTTATATGGACATTACCCATAAAGCAACCTGTTATCCAACTGGAAGTGCCTTAGCAAGCAGTTGGAATCCAAACATCGCGAAAGAGATTGGTGTAGCTGTTGCAAATGAGTGCAAAAATTTTGGAATAGGCTTACTTTTAGGTCCAGGCATGAATATTCGAAGGCATCCGCTTACCGGTCGTAATTTTGAGTATTATTCCGAAGACCCGGTATTATCAGGTGAAATAGCGATCGGTATGGTAGAAGGTATCCAGCAAGAAGGTGTTGGCGCAACTGTTAAACATTTTATTAGTAATAACTCCGATACCAGAAGAACGAAAATTAATTGCATCATTGAAGAACGGGCAGCGCAAGAAATATATCTTGCTGGTTTTGAACGCGTTATTAAAAAAGCAAAACCAGCAGCAGTGATGGCAAGTTATCCGGCAATTAATGGGGTTCACGCTTGTCAAAATGAATGGCTGTTGACTGATATTCTTCGTACCGAATGGGGATATGAGGGTTTAACAATTGCTGATTGGGGCGGTGTGAAAGACTCTGTTTTAGCAATGAACGCAGGCCTTGATTTTCAAATGCCTTTTAGTCCTTGGTTTAACGAAAGAATTTCTGCTGCTATTCAAAATGGTGAGCTGAGTGAGGAAGTCATCGATGCTCATTGTGAACGAATACTTGAACTTGTTTTCAAATATTCAAGAGAAGGAAAAGAAAATCCTCCCGTAAATTGGGACAACCAACATGATGTTGCTCAGCGAGCTGCTGCAGAATGCGCTGTATTACTTAAAAATGAAGCAAATATTTTGCCCTTGGACCCTCAACAAAAACAAAATATTGCCTTGATTGGCGAACTTGTTAAAACGCCTCTTTATCAAGGAACCGGCTGTGCCATTGTAAACGCCATGAAGGTTGACATACCTTATGATGAAATTCATAAAGTGGCACCCGATGTTAATTTCCTGTATGCACCTGGATACCAACCAGATGATACAACAGATGAAGAATTGCTTAACGAAGCTGTTGAGACTGCAAAATCAGCTGATGTAGCGATCGTGATGGTAGGCAAAAGGTTGCCTGAAGAAAGTGATTATTTTGATTTTGATGATATGAACTTGGAACCTGGTCATCTTCGATTGCTTTCAGAGGTTTTATCAGTACAGCCCAATACTGTTGTTGTCTTGTTTAATGGCGATAGCGTCATGATGCCATGGATTAAAGACGCAAAGGCTGTACTTGAAATGTGGTATGCAGGAGAGGGTAGCGGAAACGCAGTGGCAAAACTGTTATTTGGATTAAATAATCCATCAGGAAAACTTCCGGTTAGTATACCTTTTAGTCTTTCTGATACCCCTGCATTTCTTGATTTTCCACATGAGCAAGACGTTGATCGGTATCGAGAAGGGATATTTGTTGGTTATCGCTATTATGATAAACGTGAAATGGAAGTGTTATTTCCCTTTGGGTTTGGCCTTTCTTACACAAATTTTTCGTATGATGAAATAAAAGTTGTTCATGCTGTTAACGATAACTATCAAGTTGAAGTAAAGATTACTAATACTGGTGAAAGGGCAGGCGCTGAAGTTGTTCAGCTTTATGTTTCACCTGACAGCAAACGGGTATTTCGTCCAATAAGAGAATTAAAAGGATTTGAAAAGGTTATGCTCGAACCTGGGGAAAGCAAAACCATCAACTTTAAATTAAATAGTAGAGATTTTGCCTACTATGATGATATTTTGGGTAAATGGGTTGTTGAATCCGGAGAATATTTGGTTGAGGTTGGAACTTCATCTCGCGATTTACCTTTGAATGTTCAGATAGACGTTAAAGGAGATGAAAACCTTATTCAAGCATTCACTTTGGATAGCCATTACACTGATATCTTTATGAATCCTGCTGCAACAAAGGCTTATTTCGATTACCTTTTAGAAAAAGGTCTTTTAGAACCCGGTGTAGATTTGGAGGACGTGAAGAAATTTTTGGTAAAACTCTTCTGGGGATTTGCCCAACATCTGGATAACACAAAGCTCCCACCTGAAATGGTTCATGAATTACTTGACCGAATGAATGCTGCTATTGGAAAGTAAAATCTTCGCTCAACCAAATTCTTTAGATAAAGAATGAAAATAAACGAGACGGATTAGTACTAATCCGTCTCGTTTTTCTAATCCATACAAATTGATAATTATTGCTTTTTTATTTACCACCTTACTTGTCTTTTGCTTACGATTGGGTGTATAATACTTTCACCTTCGGGTGGTTAGCTCAGTTGGTTAGAGCGTCGCGTTGACATCGCGGAGGTCGTAGGT
>CAYPKT010000032.1:0-9841 GCA_964411385.1 uncultured Candidatus Brevefilum sp.
AGGAACAAAGCCATATCATTTTTAATAGTCCCGTCTACATACAAATAGCTTCACCCTTAATGCCATTTATGCAGGAGGTAGCTATGTCCGTATTGATGGGAGAGAAATCTTATTGGGGCAGAAATCCCATCAGTATTACCAGTGTTGAGGTGATAAACGACAACCTCCCAGACAATAAGCATTTCTGGAAAATCCGAACCCTATCTCCCATAGTTGCCTACAGTACTTTAGTGGAAGATGAAAAAAAGACCACCCTTTATTACCGAGCAGATGAACCCCAATTCCAAAATCTGATACGGGAAAACCTGTGTAAGAAGGCTGCTATATTACAAGAATACAATCCCGGCCAATATCAAGCCCTGAAGGGAGATTTTCAAATCCGACCTTTGTTTGACCCACTAAAAACAGGTTCAACCGCATTATTTTATAAAAATTTCTTCATCAAAGGCTACATAGGGGATTTTGAATTGGAGTGTGGTAAAGAATGGTTAAAAATAGCATTGGATACTGGTCTGGGAAGTAAAAATTCTCAAGGGTTGGGGATGGTGGAGGTAAAAATATGAAGTTTTTAACAAAAAATGTTGACATTGGATAGGAGAGAGTATATCTTACCTACGAGGATTTACTATTGATTCAATTATTTTCTAAAAGATGGAGGTGAGATGAATGTTAGAAGCAATGCGCGCCTTGGCTTTAGACTATCTTGTAAAAGAACTGAGCGGGGCTACCGTTAATGATACCGAAGCGGAAGAATGGTATAAACAGCTAAGACACTCAAATCCGAAAAAGTTTTTCCCTTATCTAATTGAAGATAGTGGGAGAGTGGATAAGGTATTTATACTTGAACCGGAATCAGAAACTTGTGTACGCATGGTTGTTCAAGATGTAGTAGAAAAAGGAAAAGGCTGCACTCCGGACCAATTGCCGTTTATAAAACCGCCTGGTGCTCAAAGCGCGCAAATTGGACCGATTATTAAACGAACCAATGCTGGCAAAAAAGTCGGACCTTCAGATAAAATCATCAATACCACCATGAAAAGCTTTCAAGAAATTTCGGAAGCTGATAAACCATGGTCGGAATACTTTGGTGTAATTATTGCTATCTTAGAGAAACCTGTGTTTAAACTTGCTGATGGAAGCAGCCTTGAATGGGAACAGAAGGGATATTCCAGTATGCTTTCGTGTGCCATTGAAAAAATTGGGAAACAGTCTAATACGGTATTTTTAACTGTACGGGATTACCAAGGCAGGCTGCCTGGCTCAGTTCCAGAGTATATGGAATACTTGATGGTTGAAAAACTGGCTGGGGATCGTTATGTGACCAAGAATGCCCGGGCTCAAGAAAATGCTCAGTGTCCTCTATGTGGACAATTTGACCAAACTGTCTACCCCAATGCCTTAAAAGGGGCTGGTATTAATCTATTAAATGCGGATCGGGCCGGGCGTTTTCCAGGTATTAATGAAGTGGAAGCCTGGAAAGCCTTTGCGTTGTGTCAGGGTTGTGCCGACTTGCTGTATGTATATAAAAATCATGTATTAAAAAAGACCGGCCCCAAAAAAGATCGTCAGCCATTTAGCTCCCGGATTGCAGGAGATACGGCTTTGGTTATTCCTCATTATTTGCCCGGCCTGGATAATAAGGTCAAGCAAAGAATAAACCGACGCTTTCAAAGTTATTTTGAAAGCTTGGAAACTGATGTGGAAATTCCCGAGGAATTATTGTTGGAAACTCTTAGAGATCAGGAAGGACTACTTAACCTGGATATTCTATGGGCAGTAATTGGGCAAAACATAGACGATGTAACCGGTGTATTGCAGCATGTTTTACCCAGCAGGCTAAGAGAACTTTCCGTTATCAATGCAGAATCTGCTTATTGGCAATCACCGCTGTTTCCGAAAATAACTATAGAAGCAATGCAACCAGATTTAACTTTACGTGCCTTGAGAACGTTATTTCATCGTCCAGGGGGCAAAAAAGCCGAGTCTTTGAATCTGGCCCGCTCCACCATTGAATTGAGAAGGCATATTGCTTTTTGCCTGTATCATGAGCAGCCACTTATTAAAGAACGATTGGAAGAAGAATGGCTGGTTACTGCCCGCAGTTATTATAATGAGACAATTAGTAGGGCTGAAGGTTATAAAGGATTACTTTATGAAGGACAAGGGAAGAAGGGACCATATTTAACGGCTGCCGGGTGGATCAAATATTTTGCCTGGTGGCTGTATTATTTTCAGGAGGTGGGAGTGTTGGAAAGAAGCGGAGCTACTTATAAGCCGGGCATGGACGAGTTAGCGCCTTACTTTGGACCAGAAAGTCGTATAGACAGTGATGAAAAGGCTTTTGCATTTATGCTGGGCATATTGTATGGCAGATTAATGGAAGTACAAGGAGCTCGGGGGGTCAATGTGTCTGCCAATGCTTTAACCTGGTTGAAGAGGTTGACTCTTAAAGGAAAAGATTTGCCAGAATTATATATAAAAATTCGCAGTAAATTATTGTCATATGAAGCGGAGAAAAGTGCCAAAGTCAGGGAATTAGTTAGTGAAATCGGTAATTTAGGTATACGCCTGGGCGACCGGATTACCTTAGATGAAATATCTACCAATTATTACCTGTTGCTGGGGCAATCAGTAGCCCGGGATATATTGAAAACCCAAAAATAAAGGAGTGAAAATATGAGTAAAGATTTATTAAACAAACGCCAGGAATTTCTATTCTTGTATGACATTAAAATGGGTAATCCCAACGGAGACCCCGATGAAAACCGCCCCCGGGTTTTGCCGGACGGAACTTATTATGTTACTGATGTGCGTCTTAAGCGATTTGTTCGGGATTTTATGAAAAGCCAGGGACTAGATATTCTGGTGGACAACATTGAAGGAAAGACTACCAATTTAACGGGACGAGTTTTACACTACCTGAAATCGAAGGGGTTAGAAAAAGCAGAGGGAAAAGAAATTGTTAATGTTTTACTGGATGCTTTTATTGACGCACGTTTATTTGGCAGTTCTTTGGCATTTAAAAAAGAGGACAATTGGGAACCCAGGCCTGAGCCCAAGACTTTAACCGGAGCAGTACAGATGAATATGGGTGAGGTGCTGCATCAGGCAGAGAGCGTGGACATTCACGGAACCTCAATTTTTGCCAGTGATGCTGACAATACTCAAGGCACTTTCACCACGTATTATGGACTGCGTTATGCTTTAATTGGGTTTTCCGGAATTGCCAACCAGCACTCCGCTCGGAAATCACGTTTGACGGAAAAAGATTATCAATTCTTTTTACAATCTTTATGGCATGGAGTTCGTACTGCGGGTAACACCAGGAGTAAAGTAGGTCAAATACCTCGCTTATTGTTAAATATTGCTTACAAATCCGGAGAGGAATACCAGATAGGTCGTCTGCATGATTATATAAGTCTGGTGTCACAGGCGGATAAACCGGAAAAAGAATGGTCTAAACCAGAGGATTATGCTGTAGATTTAGCTAGATTAATAGCTCGACTTGAAGAACAGGCCAATAGGATTGAGCAAATAAGTATTGCTTATTCTCCTGATATAACCTTTAATCATGCGATTCCCCAAAGCTGGCAAATGATGAACGTGGAGGATTTGATCATAAAAGGCGGGATTTAATATGGCAGAAAGTATAGTTCGTTTTTGGCTAAAGGGGAAATTTGCTCATTTTCTTAAAGCGGAGAGCGGAGTAACTGCTTTAACCTATCCTGTACCTCCCAGAACGGTAATAATGGGACTGGTAGGAGCGATCTTAGGTTTAGAAAAAGATGAACCACAGCAGCGCATTGGGTCAATAAAAGTAATTGTAGAAGGCACTTTACCTGTGACCCATTGGCACAAAGTAAAATTGCGCAAAGATCCGCCTAACGCATTACCGTATTCCATAACTTCCAGACAACAAGGGGGAGAAAATACTAAACCGGAAAAAGCCACCCTAATTCGCCAGGAATGGTTATTTAATCCTCAATATATCATTGGAGTAGCTTTACCCCCTCCTTATCAGGATGAACTGGAAAAACGCTTGCAAAACCGCCAATGGCATTATACCCCCTGTCTGGGATTATCAGAATTATTGGCTGATTTAGAATATATAGAAACAGTTACGGTAGAAAAATTACCTCCCGGTATTCATAATATTCAGGGAATGATACGTCAGGATCAGGTTAAATTGGATATTACGGCGATGTATGAAGACAGTCTATCGATCCATATGTTACGATTGCCACGAGCAGTGACCAGTGATCGAGTTTTTAGTCATGCTCCTTACTTTTTTGAAACCAGAGGCCGAAAAGTTAAGCTGGAAACAGATGCAGCTTATGGAGAAGGGGAACGGGCATGGATGTTTCTATAAACCAAAAATATTTGCGTTCCCATCCTCATCTCATGCTCCGGGAACATATACGGCAAGTAGAAAAGGCTGCCCGAGTTATTCACTTAGAACATGATCAAGTATTTCCATCTTTAGAAACCGCAGAGGTTTGGGAATGGGTGAGCCGTTTTCATGATGCAGGGAAAGGCACTAAAACTTTTCAAGATTACATAATTGATCCGGAAAATTATACGGGTGATAGAAAGCTGAAACAGCATACTCTTCTGTCTATGATAATCTTTTTGATTTTGGTTGAAGACAGCCAATTACCTCCAGATATATCGTTGTTGCTGGCAGCGGTGATCCGCGGACATCATAGTCGTCTTTTCAATATTAGTCAAGAAGAGCCAGGTCTAGTTTCAGAAGGGGCCCATCTTTTTGATTGGGATCGCGGTGACATAATAAGACTACTCGAGCAGCAACTGCAAATTTTAGATATTGAAGGCCTGGCTGCCCAACTGAGTTGGAACGAAAAGGAAAAAGAGCTGGTATCAAGACTAAGAGAACAAGGTCGCAAATTATTAGTCAGGCTTAAAGATGACTGCTATGATGACCTGGTTGATGCTTTTTTCAATAAGTTAAGTGAGCAAAGGGCTATAGAATTTCGCTTAATGGCTCAATATGTCTATTCCGTACTTTTAGAAGCTGATAAAGTTTTTCTGGCTGTAAAAGAACCGGAAAAATATTTAGACAGTACAGGTAAAAGCTGGGATCCTGCTTGGATTGAAAAGCGAATAGGGAATCCTAAACCAGGCAAGGTTAATAACTTACGGCAGGCTACCCGGCAGGAAATGTTAATGGAATCAACCCGGGCCCAAGAAAGTAGAATATTTAATTTAACAGCTCCCACCGGAGTGGGGAAAACATTGCTGGCAGCTACCTGGGCATTGAACACCCGGCAAAGGCTAACGAAGGCGGGACGAGCTCCTAAAATCATTATTGTACTCCCTTTCCTGTCAGTTATTGAGCAGACTGCTGATGAATATGCCAAAATATTGGAATCAGGGGGCGTAACAGCAGAGGGCGCGTGGATGATGCAGAGTCATTCTTTATCACAACGGCAATATGGCGGAGACATTGAGGAACAAGACGAACTTTTTTATTTGGATACTTGGCGTTCCGAATTGATTATCACAACGTATGACCAATTTTTGCTCAGCCTTGCTGCTTCGAATGCAAGATATCAAATGCGCTTTCATAATTTATGCAATGCTTTGATTATTCTGGATGAAGTACAATCTATTCCATGTCGTTTGTGGTATCCTTTAGAAAAACTTTTGACTACTTTGGCTGCACAAGGAAACAGCCGGATTCTTTTGATGTCGGCGACTTTGCCCCCTTTTGTTAATGATTCCCATTCTCTCCTGCCCAATTACCCTGAGATTTTTAGTAGTTTTTCTCGTTATTGCCTAATGTTTAATCTCCAACCTCAACGTTTAGATGATTTTTGCGATATGTTATTGGCTAAACGGGATTTTTGGCTGCAAGAGGGAAAACGGGTTATGATAACTCTTAATACGCGCAATTCCGCTCGTCAGGTAAGAGACCGTTTGGCTGAGGAATGGCCGGATAAATATAAAGATATTCCTCTGTTTTTTTTAACCTCGGATGTTACTCCCCGGGATCGTTTAAGTATTATAAAAATCATAAAAGAAGGTACGGCTTGTATAGTGGTTTCTACCCAGTGTGTTGAAGCTGGAGTAGATTTCGATATGGAGGAAATTTGGCGGGATTTTGCCCCTCTGGATAGTCTGGTTCAGATAGCAGGTCGTTGCAATAGAGAAGGCAAGAGAGCCAGAGAAACAATTAATATTGTTGCTTTGGTAAACGACCATGGCAAATATTTTGCCAACATGATTTATAACGAAATTCATTTACAAGAAACGTGGGCTTTGATTCAACATTACCAACAAAATAGCGGCAGAGATACCATAGAAGAAGAAAACATTCTACAATTAACTGAACCTTACTTTAAAGCTTTAGCTGGTAAAAAAGATACCGGAGAACAATGGCTACAAGATTTTGCTTTTTGGAGAGAATGCGAACCGGTGCGGGAAATACTTCGGGGTAAAGATGTAGAGGAATATGAATTTTTGGTGATAAAACAAGATCCGGGCTTACTTGAGGATATGCATGCTGCTGATGCCATTGAAAACCGTTGGCAACAACGGGAAGCCTGGCGTAAGTTAGCAGGACGTATGGCTCAGATAACCATACGGATACGGGCCACCAAAAAATTTCACCCAGGTTGGTATGGGGAACCTTATCATAATTATTGGTTGTTGTATGATTCGTACTATGAAACGGAAACCGGCATGGTAATCAAGGCACAAGATAGTGGACTAATAATTTGATTTAAAGAAGGTTTTGATTTGACCATAGAAAGAGGTCAATTATTAATACTGGAAAAAAGATAATGGGTGGAAAATACCTTATATAACGTAAGAGGTGATTATATGTCTGTCAACCTACCGCTAGTTTTAGAGACACTACAACAAAATGATAAAGTTAGTGCTGCCTGGGTATTTGGTTCGGTTGCAACCGGAAAAGACCGACCCGACAGTGACATAGATATTGCCATTCTCTTTATTGAAGGTTTAGATAAACAAGTACGCTTCAATATGAGACTAGACATTGCGGCAGAATTATCAGGCCTGACCGGGCGGGAAGTCGATGTTATTGATATGCAAGCATCGCCGTTGTTCCTGCAGCATCAGGTAAGGAGGTTCGGATACTTACTTTTAGAAAAGGATTACGCTTACAGGGTAGACTACGATGTAAAATCGCGTCGACAGTATCTTGATTTTGCTCCTTGTCTGAAGAAACGGAATCGGCAGATTATTAACAAAGTACTGGAGGGTTAGAAATGGTTAACCATCAATTAAGCTGGCAGAAGGTGATCCTATGTTAGTTGATGAATTCACAATAACCGGTACTTTGGTTTGGTATTATTATATTTGTCCCCGGGAGGTCTGGCTTCAAAGCCGACAAATTAATCCCGATGAAGATGATCAAAATATGACCTGGGGACGCTACCTTCATGAACATTCATATCAGCGAGAGAAAAAGGAATTATCTTTTGGCGGCAGCAAGTTTGACTTTGTGCAGGACAAAGATGGCCAGTTGTTAGTAGTGGAAATCAAGAAAACCGACCGTTATCGAAAAAGTGCTACTATGCAATTGTTATATTATCTTTATAATTTGAAACAGGAAGGAATAGTAGCCCGAGGGGAACTGCGCTTTCCGGAACAGAAGAAAATTGAACCGGTAGAGTTGACCAAAGATAATGAAAAGGAACTGGAGGCTGCTTTAGCGGCAATAAAAAGTATATTGCAAAAACCTATTCCTCCTCCGGCAGAGCGTAACAAATATTGTGCAAAATGTGCTTACCAGGAATTGTGTTGGGCATAAGGGGGCGGGAACATGAAAAAATCCGTTTATTTAATACAGTCTGGAGAGCTGAAACGTAAAGATAACACCTTATTTTTTGAAGGAGCGGAAGGGCGTAAATACATACCGGTAGAAGACACCAAAGAGATAATGATTTTTGGTGAAGTAGATATAAATAAATCATTGCTGGAATTCTGTACTCAAAAAGAAATAATATTGCATTTTTTTAACTATTACGGTTACTATGTCGGCACTTACTATCCTCGCGAACACTATAATTCTGGTTATATGATTCTTAGACAAGCCGAACACTACAGCGATGATGAAAAACGATTGCTGTTAGCTAGATTGTTTGTCGAAGGGGCAGCGCAGAATATATTGCGTGTTCTGAAATACTACCGCAGTCGTGGTAAAGATATAGATGCCCACATTGAAGCGATAGAAGCTCACGATTTGGAAAACTTGAAGGTCAAATCTGTAAGTCAATTGATGGCGTACGAGGGAAACATTCGCGAAACCTATTATAAAAGTCTCGACTGTATTATCGGTCAAGCAGATTTTGAATTCAAACAAAGAACCAGACAGCCTCCCAATAACCGCTTAAATGCTTTGATAAGCTTTGGCAATTCACTGCTTTATACCCAGGTTTTAAGTGAGATTTATCAAACTCATCTGGACCCGCGCATAGGGTTTTTGCATACCACAAACTTCAGACGGTTTAGCCTTAATTTAGATGTTGCGGAGATTTTCAAGCCCATATTAGTTGACCGAACCATATTTAGCTTATTAGGGAGAAAACAGCTTACTAAAGGAGATTTCATTAAAGAGGGGGGCGGCATCTGGCTGTCCGAAAAGGGAAAAAGAACCTTTTTAGCTGAGTGGGAGGGAAGACTGGCCACTACAATTAAGCATCGTTCTTTAAAAAGAGAGGTAAGTTATCGGCGTTTGTTGAGGCTAGAATTGTATAAGCTGGAAAAACATTTGATGGGCGAGAACCAGTATGAACCTTTTGAAGCTCAGTGGTAGGAGGGGTATATTTGTTTGTTGTTTTGGTTTATGATTTTGGCGAAAAAAGAGTCGGGAAGGCTTTAAAACGCTGCCGCAAATACTTGAATTGGGTTCAAAATTCTGTATTTGAAGGAGAGATTTCCGAAGTTAATTTGAAAAAATTGAAAGATGAGTTGAGACGAATTATGGTGACTGAGGAAGATTCGATTATAATATATACATGGAGAACAGAACGTTATACTGAACGCGAAATAATTGGCTTGGAAAAAGGCAACTTGGATACAATTATTTAGATTGTATTTGTCGTCGACCTGTAATGATGTAAAATACCCCGGAGGTCGACGACAACCTAAAGCTTAGTATATAGGAGTTTATCTCAAACAGGTTTATAATTAATAAAAACCGCTGAATTAACAAATAGGGGAACCTTGGGCTCAAAATTGGGATTTATCTTACCTATGAGGAATTGAAACACACTAATATAGGTAAGGAATCATGGCAGGAATGGCAGGGATTTATCTTACCTATGAGGAATTGAAACACAGATGACCTGTTAAAGCAGGAAGAAAACAAGGCAGGGATTTATCTTACCTATGAGGAATTGAAACGCATGTGGGAAAAAGCAAATCCGGGACTGGGTACGAGGATTTATCTTACCTATGAGGAATTGAAACATGATAGCCAGGTGGTTCTTTATCATCGTGTTATAGGATTTATCTTACCTATGAGGAATTGAAACTATCACATCCGGTAATTGTTCCCGTAAAGTAGTTCCGGGGATTTATCTTACCTATGAGGAATTGAAACACAGCCTTTTCTTTTCCATCACTACACCCCCTACCCGGATTTATCTTACCTATGAGGAATTGAAACTAGTATATTATTCAACTAATCAAACTGGTGTACAAAGGATTTATCTTACCTATGAGGAATTGAAACATAAAATCCGGATCGGTACTGGCGCGACCGGAAAAGGATTTATCTTACCTATGAGGAATTGAAACTTTTATCACTTCTATGGGTTCCAAATTGAGGATGATGGATTTATCTTACCTA
>CAYPKT010000033.1:0-8072 GCA_964411385.1 uncultured Candidatus Brevefilum sp.
ATAATTATAATACTACTTATAGTAGTAAAATGTCATCAGAAAGGGGGTATTTGTTCGGCAGAAAAGCTTATCGTCTGCTTGCTTTCTTGGTTAAACAGATTGGATACAACCGTGTAACATGTTAATACGGTTTTTGCCACAAACATATGATGAACCCGCCGGTGTGATCTGTAGCCAGGCGGTTTTCATGTTCCTGGTCAAAATACTCTTCGGGAGCCTGGGGTGGAATGTGCAAACACTGGCGGCTGGCTCTTAAGTTGATACGATCAACATCAGCCAGTTCCTCCAGGTTTTTAAAATACGCATGTTTGAATACAGAATCAGGATTTTCAGATGCTTCCTCCATATATGTTTTACCCCAGAGACTGTCCCGATTAATAGTACCGATTAGAATCTGACCGCCCGGTTTAACAACGCGGTACAATTCCCGGTAAGCTGGTTCAGGGTCAGCAATAAATTCCAAAAGCGGCCATGGAAAAGGCAGCATTGAAGTAGTTGTCTGGGAAAAGCAGGTGTTCAATATTCATAGTTTGTAAATCAACCTTTAAGCCCTTGGCCGTACATTTCTTCCGGGCGATGTTTAGCATATCAGGAGAGATATCAATACCGGTTTTTTTATTCAGAAAGTTGAGTAAGCAATAAATATAAATCCAAATGACATTATAATGTCGCTTATAACAGTTATGATTAAAATACTTAGGCTAACCTTTAGTACAAAATAGTATGCTGGAACTGCATAAAAACGAATGAAAATTGGCGAAAGAGCTTACTTAATCGAACTGGGAATAAAAAGGAAATACAAGAAAAACCTCGAATGACTAAAATAGGATTCTTAATCTCACAGTTGCTTTTGCATAAAGAAGCAACAAAAGACAAAGATCTGAACCACCTAATTGGGAGGTTAATTTAAGTTATTTTTGTAGGGGGAGGAACTAATGCCTTACTGTGGTCGGTGTGGAGCGGAAATCCTGAGCGACAACCCTTTCTGTACAAATTGTGGCGCAAGAATTCAACTTAATAACAACAGCTATGTAGGTAAAATCTGTCCTTACTGTCAAATGCCCATCAAACCAAATGAAGAGATTGCCATTTGTCCAGAATGCCGAATGCCTCACCATCAGGAGTGCTGGGAGGAGAACAAGGGTTGTACCTCTTTGGGATGTGAGGGGAAAGCTGCGATGGTTGAAAGAACGGAAGGTTCCCGGCCAATATATAGGGAGACTAGCAGACTGGAGCGTGCCAGAGAATGGTGGATAGCAGGTAGTGCTATAAAACGATACGGGTTACCTGCGGGCTTAGTAATACTGATTCTTATGGTTTCGGTAGTGCCAATGTTAATTGATAAGATTAGCACCAAACAAATAATAGATTTGCCTTTGGGTACTATTGTTTATGCCCCTGATTCTTTGTGGGAATTCCGAAGTGGTGAAAACTATACCCACGGTGATGGAACTGGCTTTTCCTATCTTACAAAAACCAAACCGGTAGAATGGATAATTGTAGCCAAGAATCATACTGGTTATCCTGTTAATTCCGTAACCCTACTATCCACGGGAATAATTGCACGATATCCGTTTAATTCTCCAGAACAGTATGATGAATTGATGAAGAAATTTCATGCTACATATGTTAACCCCAGGGGCATATAATATGCCTGATTATTACAAAAAAATATATATAAACCCAGAAGAAACATATGAGCATAACATACGTATACGTAAAGAGCTTGACGAACTTAAAGATAAAAATGAAGCCAGTATGGCTGCTTATAGCATTTGTTACAGTAATCACTGGGGAAATAAGGATTCCGCTGATACCCCAGCGGCAATCAGGGCATGGTTAAATAACGATTTTTATAATCATTTTAGTTCGGAATTCAAAGATGCTATATTAACTACTACCCTGATAAATGCTACCCCGACCGGTGAACCCTATACAACAAAGGATAAAATTTTTATACCTTCACAAACAGAGTTGGGCAATATTCCTAAGGACACCTATAGCATAGGTTTTAAATGGGAATATTCTACTTCTCCTGCTGCTCCTAGTAAAATGGTTTATTGGACACGCTCTCCACAAGCTAAGAGTTCTGTTTGCATTCGCACTATAAATACATCCGAAAACCATAAGTATATGGGATATGGTAATCCCCATTGGAATAGTGGAGTTCGTCCCGTTTTAAATGTAAGGTCTGATATCCGGGTTAAATCAAATGGGGAAATAGTTTGGGAATAAATTATTTTTTGTTTGCTGCTGGTCTCTCCGATAATCAGAAACGAGCCCGCCTTTTAGGTTCTGAACTGGACGCCGCCTTGAACGACCCGAGATGGGAGGCGCTAAGGAGGTAATCGCTTGCTTAATAAAGCGTACGGGTGGGCTGGTTCGGTGGTTACTAAAGATCGGGTGGCAAGAACCATAGCAGGCACTATACCCTGGGTATTGGTTATTATTTTACTATCAGTTGGTGAGGCGGTTTACAACAAGCATAAGAAGAAACGTGGTATGGATCAAAGTTAAAAATTACCGGATAGCCTCTGACACGCCATAATAGAATGGGGAGGTTAGTTATGAGTAGCAAAGGGTTGTAATGGGGGATGGTAATATAAGACTATAAAGGCAACGACCAATAACTGGCAAAAACGAAATGGGGGGTAGAGATATTAGCTTTTATGTGGGAGATTATGTTATTTAAAAAAGATAGGTTCAAATTATAAGCCGAGAACAAGGCTAAAGCTTGGTTGGATAACAGAGTTTTTTGAGAATAGTCAATGGCCTTTAATAATATTTAGAATGAATATAAATCTTAGGAGGAGGGACTCTTATGGACTATTTTAAAGATATGGATGAACGGATTGCTTATGTTAAAACCCTAATTTATATGGCATCAATTGATGATAATGTAACGGAAGCAGAAAGGGCTCAAATAAACCAACTCGCGCATTTGTATGAAATCCCAGAAGACAGGATGAGTGAGATATGGAGTTATGTGCATGATAAAACAGACCTCAATGCTATTATCAACAAAATACAGAGCAGGAAAACCAAGTTGATGTTACTGTATGAGCTTCTTATAGTATGCCATGCAGATGAAAATTACGGATCTGCTGAACAAGCGGGGATGAAAGAGATTTGCGGTATGTTGGGAATAGAGGCGGAGAAATTACATGAGCTTGAAGGATTAGTAAATGAGAGCCAAAGTATAGGCAATAGACTCAAAATAGCATTGGAAATGGGGGAGAAATAAAATGAAACTAAAAACTATTCTCCTGGTTGCTGGTGGTGCAGCGGCATGTGCAATAACCGGTGGTTTGGCAGCGCCTGTAATAGGAGGAGTAATAGGTTCTACTTTCATGGGGTTATCCGGAGCTGCTGCAACTTCTGCTGGTTTGGCGGCATTGGGAGGGGGATCGTTAGCTGCCGGTGGAGCAGGGATGGCCGGGGGTGCTACGCTGATTACCGCCGTGGCTGGAGGGGTAGGGGCTTTAGGAACCGCAGGCGCTTCAGCCATTGTGTCGGGTAAGAAAGCTGAAGCAGATTTAGAGGAAGCTCAAAACGAACTATACGAACTTCAAAAAAGCGAAAAGGTAAAACAGACTGTAATTATAAGTTTGCAGAAAGATATTGATGAAGTGAAACGCGAATTAGAAAGAGAAAGGAAATCAGTCGATGCGTCCGAGGAAAGAATTGCAGAGTTAGAAGAGCAAATTCAAGTTATTATGCAAACGATTAAACAGGAGAGGGCGAGACTTGATGCCTAATGAAATCGATAAGGATAATGTTATTCTTAAATACCAACAAGATCAGATAAAAAATATGCAATCAGATATTGCTGCTATTTCCGAAAAGAACAGAAATAATATGAATAAGATTAATGTAATTGAAGAGCAAGTTCAAGAAATCATGGATTTATACAACATAGATTATCCCGAAAAACAAGCACCTTATCTGCATATTGTTAAACAACCTCAAACAAATATTAAGAGTAGCATAGATTATTCTTATGATGACCTTTATTTAAAAGCAAAATCCGATCTTGAATCCAGGGGAATTGATATTTATAACTTGACTTACCATGACCTTCTAGATGAAGATGTGATTGCCGCGATTGATTATGAGTTAAACCGGCCATTACCACGTAAAGAAAAATGGACAAAGAGCGATTTTATCATAGTATTTGTAGCAGCAGCTGTTGGTACGATTGCCGATTTTGTATTTGGCAATCGTACTAACTCCCTGACTGGATCCGGTTATAAAGCCAGCATTGGTGATAGCGGATGGAACTTTAGTAATGCAGAAAATTCAACATTTTCAAAATGGCTGAATAATTTTCATGTTCATTCGGATGGTAACCCCATTGATTATCAGGGCCCGGACTTTGGAGGAGGACTTCATCGGGAGTTATCAAAAGGGCATGATTTGTTGCGAATGATTGAAACTATTTGGAACATAAAAAATGGTCGGTTTGTGGGCATTCGTTATGAAAACGGGCAGGCTATCAAAGTCATTAGCACGGTTAATCAGTATGGTACACCTTTTGAACAAATGGGTATAATAGAGGCCATTCTTAATTATTTTCAACATATGACAGGGGACTTCTTTTCAACGTATAGTTTGCCTTTTCCAGGCTATTCCTTTTTACGGGAATGTTCCAATCGAGAATTGAGAATTTTGTCTGCCAATATGTATCAAGCCGGGTTTAACCTGAAAAACATAGTTATTCAGGCTCTATCAACTATTGCAATTGAGTTAATCCTAAGAATTTATATTGCAATAAAGGAGACTAAAAAAATCCTTGATAAAGGTAAAAGCTTTAATATATTCGATGATTATTCAAATTGGGAAAACATAAAGTCGGTAATCTCGGTAACTCATATTAAGTATCAGGAGATGTTTCTTGTGGCCCATGGTCTAACTACAGCAATTAATTTAGGGAAAGTAATTATTAAGAAAGCACCCTGGGAAATCAACATTACTGAGATGATGATGACGGTCAGGTATCTTGTACCGGTATTAAAGGATTACCTGTGGAGACATTCCAGGCAGGCCAAGCTGGCAAGAAACAACGAAGAAATTTTGGGTGAGTGGGAACGGTTGATGAATGAGATTGGAAGTAATACATTGCAAATTCCTATGCCAGAAAGAAGTCTTGTATTGGCATAGATAGTTTAATTTACCCCACCACCTACCACTTTTTATCCAGCCTCCAATTCGATGGGGATGGTGAATGTCTATGGCAATGCCAAAACAATCAGAGATGGAGATACCTTTGTTAGAAGTTATCGATAGTCTTTGGGGGCAAGGAACTCCTAAGGATATATATCAGCTTATGAATAAGAAATTTTCCCAACTTACTGATGAAGATCTTGAAACAAAGATGGCTAGCGGAGGTAATAAGTGAACCAATCGTATCCAGTGGGTTAGGTAGCGCCTAGATAAAAAAACATGCATAATAGGCCGCCCAAAAAATAGGTGGCTTAATTACTAATTATTTATTACCTGTGTACTATTTGTAATAGGGTTTTGAATTGTTATTGATTTAATCCGGTCGGTAGCATTTATTGCGACTGCAGCGGTAACATTTTGCTGTTGACCATCTGGTATTCGCATTGAGGAACCGGTACAAAAAATTTGCCCAAGATTTAATCCTGTAGAAGTCTTCACTTGGGAAATAAAATTATTTGCCGACCAGGCTAATGCGTTTTTAGGGGGTTCATTTATAAAAACTTCCATGTTAATTAAAGCAAAAACTTCATCTTTATTAGCTATCAGGGTTTCATTAGTTGTACTGTACGTAATACCAGTAACCTTAATTTTAGCCGAACCTAAATCAGCTAATTCTCCAACAGAAATAGGTTTTGTGTAATCAGGCCGAGGCGCCGGTTTTTCCCCAGATTTCGTAGTAATGGGAGGGATATCAGTCGGGCTGCCGCCGACAACCTGACCGGTTATAACTACAGCACGCTGAGCCTCATCCCAGGTTACAGTGGCACCAAGGGGCTCTGCTACGTAACGAACTGGTACGTAAGTTCTGCCGTTGATTATTTGAGGGGGTGTGTCCTTACAGTTAATAATCTGACCGTTGATGATTAGTTTAATCGGCAAATCACCCAGGGCGACGACTCCTCCGGCTAGCAATAAGCCTATTAACAAGCCGGTAAGTAACCCGGCGCAAAAACGATGTTTCATAAGTAATGACCTCCTTTAACTTATAGCATTCTGTTCTGATACCGTTGATATTCCACACAACGTTAGATTTTCCTTTTTTGACTATAAGCGTTAAGAAGTGGGCGGCTATTTTTAGAGGACTGAGCAGTGAAGGCTGAAATCATCAAAATGGTGGTGAGCCAGAGACTTTTCGCGGTGCTTTTCGTAGTACTGCCATTTTACGTGCTCCGATAGAACGATAAGCACGGGGAAAGTAAAGCCGCCAAAATGACAAATTGAAAATTCCCCGAAATGAGGAATTTTGGAAAACTATTTAAATTTTATTTGCAAGTCATTTACTCAACTTTCTGACTAAAAAAACCGGCTGAAAAGCCCGAAAAAACAATAACATAATCGTTAAAACAACCGGTATTGACACAAAAGTGCATCCCCGTTTGGTAAAATGTTAATAACCCAAAAAAACACTCCAAACGTAGAAAGGATGCACAATATCATGTTACATCAAATCGATCCGTCTGAAAAGGTTATTAACGAAATTCCTAAGCTCTTTAAAACTCTTAAAATCAACCAACTGCGAAAAAAGGGAACTAGTTTTACAACTGAAAGTTGTTTCACGGTTTTTGGCAGTTAAAAGAAGGTGGGCAGGAATAATATATGGTAAGCCAGATATTTATTTTGATTTAACCCTTCATCCTAAGCTTAAAATCGGCTTCTTCATGGAGCTACAAATAAACGATAAAATTATTTTGGTTCAAGATCGTACAATCGGAACTGAGCCTATTCTTGCAAAATGCCGTGATAACCTAGTGGGAAAAGTACATATGAATATTATTGATCCACAATTAAATGTATATTTGGTTGCTGCTATTACTTATTTAATCAGGCAGTATTAATTAAACTGGTTTAATATATTTCTATCTGGTTATTACAAGTGGTTAGCAAGGCTAAAACTGAAACTAACGGCAAGAAACATAAACGTGGTAAAGGTGCTAAGAAAACTGAGCCTTAAGATAAAAGCGCAACGTAACTTTACGAATACCGAATTTCGTATTATAAGAAACTGGGATAAAGCCTTTATCCAGGGCTACTATTTATGACAAAATAAAAATACCGGTTCAATCGATGTCTGCATGAGGAAGCACTCCCGGCCTAAACTTAGTACGCATAAGACAATTCCGCCTTGATGCTAGTCTGTACCAGACTACGACACGTGGCCAGCAAAGCTTAGGGAACCAAACGCTATATGAGTATGACTCACCTGGAAGAGATGAAAAAAGAAGAAGACAATTTTACTGCCGGTTAACTGCCAGCTACCAAGCGGCAAATCAAATTTGCGAAAAACTATTGACGGTAACCCGGTATACAGCTAAACCATAATAGATAAATAATGGAAATTAAAATCAAAAAAGTATGTGACCCCATAGCCCAATTGCAGGATTATTGATTATTATTTTTCGTATTAAGTAAACAGTCTGTTAATACTGTGCAGTCTGTTGAAATGTAGGGAACGACCCCTGTGTCGTTCCGAATCAGTGACGGTGATTTTATGCATTTACCGCAACGCAAATTACAACGTCTCAAAAATTATAATTACAGTCAAAATAATGCGTATTTCATTACAATATGCACCCAAAATCGATTGCCTTTGTTTGGAAGAATTGAAAATAGTAATTTGATTTTAAACAATGCCGGTTTAATGGTATTTAATAAAATAATTATCGGCAAATTAATTGTTATGCCAAACCACTTAAACGCGATTATGTTGATACAAGATAGCGGAACGGCACAGGGGCCGTTCTCTACATTGGGGAGAATACCCACGCCTCCACCAATAAAATCTAATAAAGGGCTCAGGCCCTTTTTTTTATTGGCCGCATGGACTACAATACACATGAAATCTATTTTCT
>CAYPKT010000034.1:0-7598 GCA_964411385.1 uncultured Candidatus Brevefilum sp.
CAAAGATGGCAGTGAAACCCGCAGGCCAAAAATGAATTTGTTTTCTGCTGCTATTCGTGCGCTGTTGTGCAACTTTTATAAAAATTGATCGTAGATATTATTGAAATGGGAGCGTTAATTCACGCTCATAAAAACCTGACCTGCCTTTTAATTGCAAACTATTGAAAGTATGATGGCATGAAGGTTTTCGTTTATAATCAATGGTGGGCGTTTTTATTTCCTGCCTGTTTATATTGAGAGGAGAATTCTTATGAATTATGGAGAGATATTAAAAAAAGCCTGGAAGATCATTTGGAAGCATAAGATTTTGTGGCTGTTCGGGATCTTAGCTGGTTGCAGTTTTTCGGGCAGCAGTGGGGGCAGCGGTGCTTCTAGCGGTATTTCTAGCAGTTCAAATGCCTTAAGCCAACAAGGCGCGCAACAAACAATAAGCAGCTTGGGGGAGTCTTTATCTACTATCCCCACTGGGGTGTGGGTTTTTCTTGCTATTAGCCTGGTGATCGCCCTGGTTGTGCTTGGCTTTGTGTTTTCAATCCTCTCCCTATTTGCGGGCACCCTGGGTGAGGCTGGGGTTATCGCTGGGGCAAGCCTGGCTGATGAGGCTGGGGATGATGAAAGCCCACTTTCACTGAATGCTGTCTTCGAGCGCCTAAAGCCTCATTATTGGAAAGCTTTCCTGGTGAAAATTGGCTACGGCGCGCTTTCTTCTATTCTTACCTTGGTCTTTTTTCTCCCTTTGTTTTTATTCATCAGTTGTACATGCTTCCTGGGTTTATTTATTTTAATCCCGGTCGGTTGGCTGTTCCAAACCTGGTTGAAACTCACACTGATAGCCATCATAGAGGAAGACCTGAATGTGGGCGACGCCATCCGGCGTGCCTGGCAATTAATGATTAAAAACATCGTCCATGTTCTGGTTATGTCTTTAATCCTTGAGGTGTTAAGTGTTATCATTGGGTTATTGCTGGTGATGCCAATATTGTTTTCTATCGTGCCGCTGGCAGCGATTTTATTAATAATTGGGCAAAACCTGGCAATTGTGGGCGTATCCCTGATGGTTTTGATGGGCTTAATTTTGGTACCTGTTTCGCTTCTTATCGGTGGTGCGCTTAAAGCTTTTGTTTTAACCAGCTGGACGCTGACTTACAGGCGTTTGGTTGCTAAAGAAGAACTGGAACCAACACTGCTTTTAGCCCATGATGGAGAAGACGAACAAAGCTAATAATAAATTTGGGTTAACGTCAACAGGTTAATATGCATATGCAGTTGCTTGACGCATTCCGCTTGAGGCTTTCTGTTAAAGAAAGCCTCAGATTTTATATTCGGTGCTTGATTTGCCTGGCTTTGCTGATATTAGCAGCCACAGCAGAGAGACCTACCTTTGCAGCCTATGCGCAAACCAACGACCCCTTAGAGGTTTTGCCCCCTGAAGTTTCTGATTTCCCAAATTTTTCATTTCAGTTTCGATTTGACAACTTAACTAAAGCGCCAGTTGAGGGTTTGCAATTGCATGATCTGGCGTTGTTTGAAAATGAACAAAAGGTAGACCCTCTTTTACTGATCGAGCAACAAATGGGGGTTCAATTCACGCTGGTAATCAATGGGGGTCGAGAACTTGATGTGCGGGATGCACAAGGGGTATCCCCTTATATGCAAATCAATTCGAAGCTGATGGATTGGGTTGAACATAGGCGTTTTCATCCCGAGGATATGTTGAGTATCGTCGTTCAGGAAGGGGCCCTCATCCGCAATACGATCGATCGCAAAGCTTGGAATATAGCCTTGGAGGAGTACCAGCCTAATTTCAGAGCGATGACGCCCAACCTGGTGGCGCTTGAAACCGCGCTAAATTTGGCAGAAGAAAGGGTAGTCCCCTTTGGTGTTGAAAAAACCCTGCTTTATATTACGCCCCCGCCCAGTGTAGATGAGGTTAGTGAGGTTGTGCGCCTAACTGAATTTGCCGCCCAGGCGGGCATCCGGGTTAATATTTGGATGTTGGGTGATGAGTATCATCTGACCAACGACCAGGGCGCAGCGCTGATGGATTTGACAGTCCAAACCGGGGGTGTATTTTTTTATGTAACAGACTTTGAAAACTTACCTGAACCTGAAACCTACCTGGATGGTTTGGGTGTGGTTTACGAGGTGCAATATCGATCGCACCTAAGAGAAGCTGGCGTTTACACGATTAAATTAGTTGTAGATTTAACAGAAGGCGCGGCGCGGGGAGAAAGCCATACGTTTACAATAGATATCCAACCCCCAAAGCCGATTTTACTATCACCACCTGCGTTGATTAGTCAGCAGCTCTTAAAGAGTCAAGAAGGCGGGACAACGGGCTTTTCCTTTGCCAGCCAGTCGATTGAATTCTTACTGGAATTTCCTGATGACCATGTGCGTGACCTTACGGTCAGTAAATTATTTGTGGATGGGCAGGTCGTCGATCAACGGAATGAAGAACCTTTCTCGCCCCTGACATGGGACCTGACTGAACTCGATGAAAGCGGAGAGTATGACATCAAGGTGATGGTGGAAGATACCCTGGGTTTGAGTGGGGAGACGATCATCACCCCTATTCAGGTTGAGGTTGATCAACCAGAACTTGCACCCGATTTCTCTCAAGGAAAGTTTGGGATCATAATAATTGGGATCATTTTGAGCTTTTCAACAATCTTGCTGCTGGGGTGGTCAATCCGTAAGGGATTGAAATTAAAATTTATGAGGTCACCAACCTTAAACGATGATAAAACGCAAGATGAAACCAACGACGATGATTTTCTTTCTATCATTCCAGCCAACGGAGTTTATGCGACTTTTCTGCAGTTGGGTTCTGAGGGAGTAAATTTTGCGGGGGCAGCGTTTAGAATTACGAAAAACTTATCCACTTTTGGAAGCGACCCTAACCTGGCAGACCAAATCTTGCAACACGAAAGCATCAGCCCAATGCACGCCCGTTTTGGTGTTCGTCAAAATGGCTTTTGGCTGTGCGACCTGGACTCTGATTACGGAACCTGGGTTAACTATGCCCAAATTGATGGCAAACCTGTTCAAATACACCCGGGAGATATCATCCATTTTGGAAATTTAGGGTTTCGATTTACAATTATAAATATAGACTCGCCCCCAATTGCGAAGGCAGAAGATTACGAACGCTTGCTATGATCAAAACAAACGAACCCCACCTTGATGTTGCAGCAGCCAGCCACCCCGGAATGACCGGGAAAAAGAACGAAGATCGCTATGCTGTGACGTCGTTTGTTACTGAGCTTAAGGAAAAAACCCCTGCTGTGCTGGCAGTATTGAGTGATGGGATTGGTGGTCACCGGGCGGGCGAGGTGGCTGCGCAGATGGCCGTTGAACAGGTTACGAACTTTATTGCCAGTAGCGATGGAGATAAACCACTATTCGTACTGGAAGAGGCCATTATTCAGGCTAACCGGGCGATTTATAACGCTTCTTTAAGTGATAAGGGGCGTGTTGGGATGGGTGCCACCTGTGCCTGTGCTTGGATAATTGACGATCGATTATACACTGCTAACCTGGGGGATTCGCGCATTTATCTGTTACGCGGGGGGAAGATTATTCAGCTCACTACGGACCACACCTGGATTCAGGAAGCCTTTGATGCAGGAATTATCGATGAGAGCGCAAGCGCTGCGCACCCCAACGCGCATGTTATCCGGCGCTATTTAGGGTCGTTAAAGCCACCGCACCCTGATTTCCGTTTGTGGTTTTTTGATGGCGAAAGTGATATTGAGGCGTTGAACAACCAGGGTTTAGGTTTACACCCGGGCGACATAGTGTTGATTTGCAGTGACGGACTAACCGACTTGGTGACCGACGATGAGATTATAGCTTCTGCTCAAAATAACCCATTTAAAGAACTGCCTAATGTGTTAATTGATAAGGCGAATAAACGCGGGGGGCACGACAACATTACTGTTGTGCTGTTGCGAGTACCGGGTAAGCTGCCTCAGCAATCAAAATTACGCAGACGAGGTTGGGTTAAGGGTTGTTTAACCCTAACAATTTTAATAATTGTTATTGCGGGGGCTTATTTTGGCTGGCGCTGGTTGGCGAGCCGGCTACGCCCAATATCAACGCCTGAACCGCAAAGTACCCAAATTGAGCTAAAACAAACCCCTTTTGAAACGCAGGCGGTTACCCAGTTTGCGACCTCGTTAACACCTGAGCAGCAAGTTGAAACGATAACGCTTGTGCCGTCAATGACACCCTGGCCGACACATACGCCCTTGCCGCAATAAAAAATAAGAAATCATTTTGCCAATCATATTGCATCCTTGCTGTGTGAGGGTATGATTAAGCGCAACCTTGTCGGCTGTAAAGGTTAATGTTAGAATTTACAGTCTGGAGGGATGGCCGAGTGGTTTAAGGCGCCTGTCTTGAAAACAGGTGTGGGTTCACGCCCACCGTGGGTTCGAATCCCTCTCCCTCCGCCTTAGGTTATTGAGGGGTTGAAAGATGTCAATGATGGGGAGGTGCCAGAGTGGTTGAATGGGGCCGCCTGCTAAGTGGTTGTTGGGTTAATAGCTCAACCGAGGGTTCGAATCCCTCCCTCCCCGCTGATGGTTAAAAAGCCCGACAGGGCTTTTTGTTTTAAGGCGGTAAAGAGGGTATTTGCAGTCTGGTTGTGTTGGCTATCGATTATTCAATTTTGTTTTCAATCTACATGATGTTATGGAGTTAATGTCGTTGAGAAATTTCTTCAAAAGGTCAAGCAATCGAGATGGCACCTCTTGTGTTGAGGGAAATATTCCCCCTCTCCTTGGGGAGAGGGTTAGGGTGAGGGGTGTATACCGCTCTCACTGGGAGAGGAAGTTTGTTGCTTTCCCTTATAATGACCGTCCAAATTTAAGCTTTTCTGAGGTTAGATCTTAACCTTTATAGGATCACCAATATTTTTTATCACCGTCATTCAAGGCTTCTCAAATTTTACTATCCCCTAATTCCTATCCCTTGTCACCTGCTTCTATCCACTCACAATTCACCATTCACACCTCACAATTAAACAATTCACCATCTTTAAATATGATTTTAATCACATCCTGAATATAAACTCTTTGATATAATTAATTGTCTAACCAATAATTTAAATAAGGAGATAATACCAAATGGCTGATGCAATGTTTTGTTTCCAATGTCAAGAAACATCAAAAAACATCGGTTGTAAAATTTCTGGTGTGTGTGGTAAAACGCCTGAGGTTGCCAACCTGCAGGACTTATTGATTTACCTTTTGAAGGGCATTTCTTTCTGGGGCACCCGCGGACGGGAAATGGGTGTAGTTCACGAAGACACCAATTTATTTATTGCCCAGGCGTTATTTGCCACCATTACCAATGCTAATTTTGACAGCCATCGGTTTGTTGCAATGATTAAAGAAGCGGTTGAACGTCGTGATGCCCTGCGAAAAGACGCACAGGCACGCTGCGAAGAATTGCATGGAAAGCCTTGCACCGGTGCTGGCCCCGATTGGGCAAACTGGAAACCAGAATCCTACGATGTTGAAACCCTGTTAGAAAAAGCCACCCGGGTAGGGATCATGGCTGATGAGAATCTTGACACCGATATCCGCTCATTGCAGCAGTTGATCACCATTGGCTTGAAGGGGATGGCAGCTTATGCCGACCATGCTTATGTTCTGGATGAACGCGACCCTGAAATTTTAGACTTTATGCAAGATATGCTCGAAGCGATTACCCATGATGACCTCACCGCTGAAGACCTGACTGGTCTGGTGTTGAAAACGGGCGAGATGGGCTTACGAACCATGGAGCTGTTGGATAAAGCTAACACCGATACCTATGGGCACCCGGAACCCACTCAGGTTTTCTTAGGCGTACGCCCGGGGCCTGGCATCCTTGTGTCGGGGCACGACCTGCGCGACCTGGACGAACTCCTTCAGCAAACCGAGGGTACTGGCATTAATGTGTACACCCATGGTGAGATGCTGCCTGCACAGGCATACCCAGCTTTTAAGAAATATCCCCATTTTGCTGGCAATTATGGCGGCTCGTGGTGGCACCAACGAGAAGAGTTTGAGCCTTTCAATGGCCCAATATTGATGACCACCAATTGTGTGATCAGAACAAAAGATACCTACGCAGATCGTCTGTTCACGACGGGCCAAACAGGATACCCAGGCTGCAAACATATCCCAGACCGGAAACCTGGCGAGCAGAAGGATTTTTCCGAAATTATTGCATTGGCGAAGACTTGCGACGATCCCATTCAGCTGGAAGACATTACAATCACCACTGGGTTTGCCCGCAAAACAGTGCTTGATCACGCTGAGGCAGTGATCAATGCGGTTAAAGCTGGTGATATTCAACGATTTATCGTTATGGGTGGCTGTGACGGGCGTCAGAGACCACGCCAGTATTACACCGATGTTGCTGAAGCTTTGCCAAATGACACAGTAATTTTGACCGCCGGATGCGCAAAGTATCGCTACAATAAACTTGCGTTGGGCGACATTAATGGTATTCCTCGTATTTTGGATGCAGGACAATGCAACGACTCCTATTCGTTGATCCGAACTGCCCAGGCGCTGGCAGAAGCCTTCGAGGTAGATGATGTAAACGACCTGCCGATTTCTTACGATATTGCCTGGTACGAACAAAAAGCGGTAATTGTCTTGTTGGCGCTGCTATACTTGGGCATTCGCAAGATTCGTTTAGGACCCACATTGCCGGCGTTCTTGTCGCCCAATGTGATTGAAGTTTTAGTGAAGAATTTTGACTTAAGACCAATCTCGACGGTTGATGAAGATGTCGCTGCGATGTTAGTTGGTGAATAAAATAATTTAGGTTAATTGATAAATGGCATGCTGGCTTTTACCCGGTCAGCATGCTGTTTTTATAAAAGGATATGTAAAACATGATTGAAAAAATTTTCCCATTAGCCTCTGGCGGGGGTCGGGTTGTTGAAAAAGTGGTTCAGGATGATAACCTGGATTATATTCATATGCTGTTCAACCAAAATGAAGGTTTGCCAGAGCACTTCTCTAATTCCAACGTTTATATGACGGTATTGCAAGGTACGCTTTCGATTGGGTTAAACGATCAAGAGATTCATCGTTATGACGCGCCAACCATGTTGCAGATCCCGTATAAGACGAAAATGAACGTGAGGAATTTAGACGACACCGTGTTAGAACTAATTGTGATCAAAGCACCTGCGCCTAAGAACTACCCAAACCGTTAATTTTCACAAAATAAGGCGTTAAGAACTAATTTTTATAATGTACTTGCTCTTTGTAACATCGTTACATGGCGAAGTATAATGCTTCAGCTGAATTTTGTATTTAACGAAGCATAAATTATGAATGAATCACAATCGACGCCACCTGAATATGTTTCCCCGCTGGCCTTTTTATTCCAAAAGGGCCGTGATCAGGGCTTTTTGAGTTTTGACGATATTTTGGCGATTATTCCCCGACCCGACGAAGATGTGGACCAGTTAGACCGGCTTTATGCCGCGCTTTTGGCTGCGGGGGTTCCTTTTGGGGACGAAAAACAAGTTTAGCGGAGAGGGAGGGATTCGAACCCTCGGTAGCCGCAAGGCTACAACGGTTTTC
>CAYPKT010000035.1:0-6960 GCA_964411385.1 uncultured Candidatus Brevefilum sp.
AGCTCATCAAGCGGTGTAGCATTTGCAGGAAGCTCGGCCACAGGCTTCACCGTCTCAAAACCTTCCACAGTCACGGTGGCGCCATTGGCCAGCGTCAAGGTGATAAGACCACTCTGCGCAGCTTCCGTTACTGTCAGATTAATCTTTCCATCTTGAGTAGCTGTTACCTCGGTCTCCGCTCCATTGGTAAAGGCAGCCTTAGTCACCAAATCAAGATCGCTTCCGCTCAAGACCAGCGCCTCACCCACTCCGTAAGCCTCTTTCATCTCCTCAATAACAGCGCTTGGCTTTACAAAAGCAAGATCACCTAAAGCCACTTCCAGACCGGAATAAGCAACCAGACTGGCGGCACCATCTTTGGCTGTTGCCGGGACCTCCAAAGTCAATGATTTGGCATCCTCGGCCACCTCAAATTCCACCACCTCTGCATCGACAAAACGAACACTGGCCACCAGGTCCAGATCGGCACCGGAAATGCTCATAGTATTGCCAGCTTTCGGGGTCTCAGGACTGTGTTCCGCAAAAGCAGGAAGTGTAACAGCCAGTTCCTCTTCACTACTGATCAAGTTGGGAATTTCCTCGCCATCAGAAAGCAAATCCGCCCCATCAGAAACAATGACCTTCCCGGATTGAGCAGTTATCGGCACTTTAACTTCGATCTTAGCACGTGTTTGTGATTCAAAGTCAGCTTTCAGCACATGAATACCATCTGCAAAAATCACTTCTTCCACCGTGTTCAGATAATCACCCTCAATAGTCAAAATCTCACCGGCCTTAATAGTCAATGGGGATAAGGAACTGATTGAAATGGGCTCCGTAAACCCAAGCGGCGAAACAGAGGTGATTTTCCCCTTAGGCGTATTCAATACCACCAGGCCAGGCTCCGCCGTTTGCGGAATAACTATACGAATTTCATACTTGCCCACCACAGTAATATCGGTAATCCCTTCGGCACCCGGCAAATCTATGCTGGTCACCTTGTCCAGATTTGTTCCGATAAAGCGGAGCTCTCCCCCACGCATAGCGGGGGAGGGACCAAAGGCATTCAATGCAATGTCACCTGCTTTAATCTGATTGGTATCCAAATCCTCCCCTTCATCACAAGAGGAAAATGCCGCACCAAACACCAGAAGGCACATCAGCAGCAAAGCCGACCAATTATATATTCTCTTCTTCATAATTTGATGTTTTTAAGTCAATTATTCTGCAGGAACAACACGTATGTTGTCAATACTTATCTGGGGAGTACATGCCTCTCCGGCCACTCCGCCATGATATACAAAGAAGGTCAATCCGCCAAAATCACCCTTGCTCAAGCCCTCCTCTAATTCCTTCCCCTCATGGTTGTATTTAAAGTCCGAAAGCGGAAAACTTACAGTAACCCATCCGTCGGTCTGATACGAACCTGTTTTAAGCCAAGGGTACCATAAAGCTCGAGGCGTCGTTCCGTCAGCGATATAGTTGTTGGTTGCAGGCTTCCCTTCAATCACATTTCCTTCTCCATCTTTAATCTCAAGTCCCAGCTCCCAGGGCGTAAAAATCATCTGAAGCGCACTGGCTTTCCATGGCTCCGAAACATTAATCTCGAATTTCAGAAGAGCATCAGCCGGATCTATATCAAACAAATCTCCTTTAGGACGGCCGTTAGCTATGCCCCAAAGATTAAACGAAAAGCCATCCTCATTCCAATCGGAATTGTCCCCAGGAATTTCTCCAGAGAAATGAACATAATTACCAACCAGGGATTCAACAGGATTGTTATTACGAATGACCCCTGGACGCCATCCTCCGGCAGCATCGAGGTTATCCCAATCCAAGATCATCCCCCTATCATCGCGATACTGAAACTTAGAGCGGCTGGCGCCATGAACAGAACTCACTGAAATATAACCCTTTTCAGCCCCTTCCGGCACACGAAAAACGACTTGTGTCTTCTCTATGCTGATGATTTCAGTCACAGGAACACCCCCGGGGAAACTGATGCTCAAGGGCACTTCAGGGTCATCAATAAAATAATCCCCGTAAAGCATGGCCACCTGATTCTCAAAAGCGTACTCATTCGACATCTGATTAACAGATGGCGGTGGAATCAATACCTCAAAATCAAAACTAACTGTATCCCTTCCGGTAGTAACCAAATACACCTTATCTGTGACTAAACCAGGCAACTCCCTGGGTACGTTCACAAAAAGCGTATTGGAGGTAATAAAACTGGTATTTAACACAGCCTTTTGATCATTGAAGTAAATCTCCCGCACACTGGTCAGGTTGTATCCAACCAACACAATTGTGTTCTCCATATACGCTGCTGTAATCAATGAGTCAGCAGACTCAGGGGCTGGCATCCGCACATAAACCACTTCAGGGACTCCCCCTGTCGGCTCAAAAGCGTCCGGATACTCTTCGCACGACTGAAAGCATGCAGTCAGGGCAACTGTACACCACAAAAGCAGATGTTGGCTGCGCTTTACTATATTTATCTGTTTCATATACGATTCAATTTTTAGTCATTATTTGAAAAAACTAATAACCATATTGACTGACATCATGATCTACAGCTTCTTCCAATAAATGCTTGTTCATAGTCAAATCTGTATCGGGGAAGGGCAGTTTAAAATGGCTGTCGTTTACATTAGGCACCGGAGTATTCTCATTGTAATAAGTAACTTCAGAATCAAGAGAACCACTCGCATAATACTCTTTAAGTCCCGCATAAGTACTGCGCCGTTGCGCCTTTATCTCACTTATCGCTCGTGAAGGATCGTAGTAATGCAAACGCACATAATCGTACCAACGATCTCCCTCTGTAGCCAACTCCAGACGCCGCTCCTTCCAAACCTCATCAAAGGTCAGACTGTTCACATAATCAGTGGTCTCAATAAACTCCTCATAGCTCTTGCCAAAAGCACGAGCCCTGACCCGGTTGAACACCTCTAGCGCCTTTGCTTCAGTTGTTGAGGGCTTATTACCTAAAACAGCTTCAGCATAAATCAGGTAAATATCGGCCAAACGCAAAATATGCGTACTTAAACCAGTAGCCATATTAGCCATCCCATAACCAAGACCTTTAACATGATCGTTGTTGTTACCAACCAAATGTTTTACCTGGTTCGCACCCGTTGGACTTTGAATACCACCCAGGTTATTTAAATTATGGTCGAGCCAGTTAAAGCCACCCTGATCTTCCCAGAAATAGTCATAAACATCTCCGTACATCATCATTGTAGCCTTACGCCGGGTGTCCCGGTTTCTGCGTTCCAAACTTAAGGCCGATTCGCCAAAGGCATCCTGTAAATCTACGGAAGGACCAGCGTATCCTCCCCAAGTATCGCCAAGTTCAGAAAAGGCCTCTAAACCAAGATCTGACTGAAGACTGTTCTGTTGGGTCCAAGGATCCCGGCCCCCTCTCCAGTGCCAGGCCAGCAAGCTCTCCGAAGAAAAATTGTTTTTCAAACGAAAAATATCAGAAAAAACAGGAAGCAATTCCCGCCCACTTTCGTCAATTACCTTTAAGGCATAGTCAGCTGCCTTATCTAAGTCATCCTGATTTCGACTACCATTCATTCCATAACCACTCTTTGTCAGATAAACCTTCGACAACAACGCGTAAGCAGAATAACGATCAATACGACCGTCCTGATTCTTCTCAGGCAGCCATTCAATGGCTTGCTCCAGGGTCATGACAATATAATCGTAAATATTTGGAATCGTTGCCTTGTACTTCTCATTGTAAGTCCCAGCTGAAATCTCCTGAGCATTATCATGGATAATGGGTACTTCGCCAAAAATCCGAACCAGATAAAAGTAAGACATCGCCTTCCAAACCAAAGCTTCGCCCTTAACGGTTTCCTTAACCGATTGACTAACTTCCGGGCCGGTATTGTTATCCATCAGTTTTACCAAACCATTGCAATAAGCATTTACCGACCACAACGATGCCGACATATTTACCAAATCCTCATCACTTGAGTTGATGGTAAAGGTTAAGTAAGGTGACTCTCCCCAGTAATAATTACCGGGTAAAACCTCACCAATCTTAAAAAAACCACGTTGGAAATCGTACCAAGGCGAATTATAAACACTATTCACTGCCTGAAAACACTGTTCATCAGTTTCGTAAAAACTATCAACAGTATAGTTGTCCTCAGTAGGGCGATTGAGAAAATCCTCGCATGAGCTCATCCCTAAAAGCACCCCTAAAGACAAAACCAGAGTTTTTAATATTTTATTTTTCATCTAATTGCGTTTTATCGTTTCTTTAGAAAGAGAAATTCAAACCAACCGTATAAACCTGGGGTGCCGGATAACGACCGTTATCGAGGCCATACACATTATTACTCAAGGTGCTTACGCCCACCTCCGGATCGTAGCCCGAATACTCGGTAAAGGTGTACAGGTTTTGCAGATTCACATAGATCCGAACATTGTCTACCTGATAGCGTCGGGTCAAGTGCCCGGGCAAGGTATAACCAAGGGTAATGTTCTTGATCCTTAAATAAGAACCGTCCTCCACGTAACGATCGCTGATGCGGTCGTTGTCGTTGGGATCATTTGCAATGGCACGAGGAATTTTTGTATCTGGGTTAATGACTCTGACATTATTGATGTCTTGATTCCAGGACCAAATATTGGTTTCACCATCGGGGGCAAAAATAGGATAAGCCTTTTCGGAATCAATAGCCTCCAATCGGGCACGATCGTTAACCACAGTCAATTGATTATCCCAAACACTCTTCATACTGGAAAGCTGCATGGCGGTATAATTGAAAATTTTATTACCATAAGAGCCATTCAGAAACAAAGCCAAATCAAAATTTTTATAACGGAAGGTATTGGTTACCCCAAAAGTAAATTTAGGCATGGGCGAACCTATGTTGGTGCGATCGTACTCATCAATCACTCCGTCTGGTTTACCATCCGGACCACTTAAATCGGCAAACTTCAGATCCCCAACCCATACGGTATTGTAGGGATTAAAGGTAACTCCATCTTCAGGATACTTTGCCGCCTTCGGCGAGGACTGCAAATCAGCCAGGTCCTTATACACCCCGACCACCTTATAGCCATAAAAATTATACAGCGCCTCGCCTACATTTGTAATACTTACCACATCACTCCATTGCCCATAACCCTCAATATGTGCACTGGCCGTACCATCCAAAGCCTCCAGGGTGTTCTTATTGGCCGACCATTGAATATCGGTATCCCATTCAAAGGCACCCACCAGATTCCGGGTATTCAGAGAAATCTCTATACCCTTGTTGTTGATGGTACCATAGTTACCTTTTGGAGGTGCAAGTGCAGAGGACTGGTTTCCACGTGTTCCCATATAGGAAGGCAACTGCAAATCCATCAACATATCCTTGGACGTTTTGTCGTAAAGATCCACGACCAGATTAATGCGATCACGCCACAAACCCAGATCCACGCCAAGGTTCAACTGCTCCTGCGTTTCCCACTTGATAAAAGGGTTGGCAATGTTACTTTGTCGGTAGCCCATACCCAGGCCGGAAGGCATGCGACTGATGGCGGCGCCCCAGGCATAGCCGCCAATGTTGGAGTTACCAGTCTGTCCCCAGCCAAAACGCAACTTACCATTGCTTAAGATATGATCGAGTCCCTGAAAGAAGACCTCCTCGGTAAAACGCCAGGATCCGGCAAAGGCATGAAAGTTTGCCCAGCGGTTTTCAGGTCCAAAATTTGAAGAGCCATCACGACGGAAAGTATAAGTTAGTCCGTAACGACTGGCAAAATTATAGGTGAGTCGACCAAAGAAGGAAGCCATTGCCGCACTGCCAAATCCTGAATTAATCTCTGTATCCTCCGCCAACACAGGATTTCGAACAGAATTCCCCGAAAGTCCTTTTCCCAGAACTCTTTGATACTCCCAGGTTGACTCCCAGGCCTCTTGTCCTGCCATTACCGAATAGGAGTGTTGATTGTAAGTATCGGCATAAGTGAGGTAATTTTTAAACTGCAGAAAACTATTGTTGTTCCTTTGGATTGAATTTTCATTAATGCCACGACTCCAATTACCATAGGTCACTTGCGGCAGAAACACCTCGCCTCTGGAACCGCTGATATCGTATCCCAACTCAGTATGCCAGGTAAGATTTTCAAAGGGAGTAATATCAAGGTAGATACTCCCATTTAATTTGTCTCTATCAAGCAACAAATCCTCATCCTGAGCCTTGGCAATGGGGTTAATGCGGGAGTAACCTTCTCGTATAACACTGGCATAACCGCCTTCAATATTATAAATAGGAATATCGGGAGGGGTCAATAAAGAAAAGGTGATAATACCTTCCGTTCCTTCAGCCAATCCCAAACGTTCGTTAGTGAGTGAGTAAGCAGCATTAACTCCAAGTTTCATCCAGGGCTTTAAATCAGCATCCAGGTTGGCCCGGAAAGAATAACGCTTAAACTCAGAACCAACAATGGTTCCGTCCTGATCCATGTAGGAGCCCGAAACAAAATAGCGAACCGCCTCGGTACCTCCACGGGCAGAAACCTGATGCTGCTGCATCGGTGCAAACTGAAAAATGGCGTCCTGCCAGTTGGTCCCAACCCCCAAGAGAGAAGGATCTCTAAACTCCGCACGACTGTCCTTCCCGCCCATAGCCCGAGCCACATTGGAACTGTAATCGGCAAACTCGCGCAAGTTCATCATCTCCAGACGGGTGGCCTGACGCTGCATACCGTACATTCCATCGTAGGAAAATTTGGCTTGGCCGCTGCGGCCTTTTTTGGTGGTAATCAACACCACCCCGTTGGCCCCTTGCGCACCATAAATAGCTGTTGCAGAGGCATCCTTAAGAATTTCCATCGATTCGATGTCGGAAGGGTTCAAAGAGGAAATGGGAGATACCGAAGAAACGGCACCATTACCCAGTCGATCGCCCAAGCCCAAAGAAGCACCGCTGGCGCCACTGCCTTGCAAAATAACGCCATCGACCACAT
>CAYPKT010000036.1:0-6405 GCA_964411385.1 uncultured Candidatus Brevefilum sp.
CTTCGTTCGACTTGCATGTATTAGGCACGCCGCCAACGTTCATCCTGAGCCAGGATCAAACTCTCCGCATAAAAAGTCACCTGATTAGGTGTTTTGTTTTATTTTGCGGATTTGTAAGATCTAATTTGATCTACTTTCATTGACGAGTTATTTGTGATCTTCCTATCACTATTCAGATGTTAAGGTTCTATCTTTCACCACGAGTGCATAATTCTACTCACCTTGTTTGAAGGTGTCAAGCCCTTTTTATCTTTTCAGATAAAAATACCGATGCCCTCTTGCCAACATCGGCCGCTTTTTACCGCAGAATTATTTTTGCTGAGCTTATGCTCACGCCCTGATTTTTCACTTGTGAAGGATCTGCCATCTTTTGGCAAGATCGTCCCACCCACTTTTATCTGAGTGGATAATTAGTGTACTATGTGAGAAAACAATTGTCAAGGGCTAATTTCAAATCTCTTTAAAATCATCTTGCTTCATTGTTCTTCGGGGCGATTGTGGTATTCAACTTTTAAGGATCTGCGCTCACAGTTTTGTTTGACTGTTTTAAACGCACGAGGGATGATTATACCGATTCATAGATTGATGTCAAGCATTAATTTCTTTTTGAACCTTAAAAAATGCTCAGTTTTCATTAAGGTCAACATCAAATCGATGCGTTTCCATCCAGGTTTGTAATTTATGGCTGGTCAAGTCAAGCTGGATCGGTGTAATTGAAACAAAACCCTTAGAAAGTGCACCAAAATCTGTGCCAGGTTCATTAACCGCTGTAGGCACTTCACCGCCAATCCAGTAATATGGTTGCCCTCGCGGGTCAATTCGTCTAACAAGTTCATCGCGATAAATTCGTAAACCTTGGCGAGTAATCTCATATCCTTTTATTTCTTCAAGCGGCAGGTAAGGAACGTTGATATTCAATATCATATTATTAGGAAGGTCTGCTTGTTTTTTTAACCACAAGACAATTTTCTGAGCAGCTTTTGCCGAGGTTGAAAAGTCAACTTTTTCAGCTGGTTCAAAACGATTATCAACAGAGACGGCTAACCCCGGAACTTTCCAAATCGCAGCTTCCATAGCTGCAGTAACAGTTCCCGAATAAGTAACATCATGCCCAATATTTGCATTGGGGTTAATGCCTGAAACAACCATATCGATTTTTTCATTAATAAATCCAAGCTTAGCCAGTGCCACGCAATCGGACGGAGCTCCGTCTGTTGTCCAGGCTGTTGAGCCGTCCTCAAGTGTCGTCTCAGTTATGCGCAGTGGCTTATGCATTGTCTTATTATGCCCTGCGGCAGACCAATTTCGATTAGGTGCAAAGACGGTTACCTTATCTACAACTTTCCGTAAGGCTGTAGTCAAAGCAAATAAACCAGGGGCGTGTACGCCATCATCATTTGTTATCAGAATATGCATAAGATCTCTTTCTTTAAACGTCTTCGTGGTTAATGTCGTTTCCTGCGTTTTTTCTTTTGCTTGTTTTGTCCTGCGCCTTCACCCGCCTTTGTCGGTTGGTCTGCGGTTTGTATAGACACCTGGGGTTTTTTCTGATCTTCGCTGCTGACCAGCCTGGCACGGTACATTTGTGAAATTACCCCTGCACGAATATCAGAAAGCAGGTCGGTAAACATGATCGTTGCCTGGTTTTTATATTCCACCAGGGGGTCTCGTTGACCATACGCCTCCATCCGTACAGAAACGCGTAAGGCTTCCACTTTTGTCAGATATTCTACCCATAATTCAGATATCTTCGTAAGCAACAAGTGCCGATAAAGTCGATTTTGAGCAAAGTTCCCCAGCAATTCAACGAGATTTTCATGTTCAGCGTGGGGTAAATCAACCAATGGCAAGGTTTTAATCGCCTCATAGTTCTCTTCGCCAACCTTTACAGCAATTCGTTCTTGCCAAGCCTGGGTGAGGTTATTCAGGGTTTGGCCGCTATTGTATAAACGGGTTAATTCAGCCTTTCCCCAAACCTGGCTTAATTTCACTTGGGCAACTTCAAGATGTTTTAAAACCCTGTCTTGCACTTCATCAGCGGGTTGACCCTCTAACAATTGGGCAGCTTTAAAGATAAAAGTCAGCCTGGTAATTCCTTTTGTTACGCGTTGGTGCGTTCGCTCATCAAAGGTGATAACTTTCCCCTGAGTCAATAGAATTAACAAGCGCATTAATGCACCTTGTTCATTAAGGGCGGTTGTTAATAAGTCACGATTGGCATCTAGATCACGGCTAATTTCTCCAGACTCACCCAAAATATGTTCTCGACGTCGCAAAAGTGTTTCGTTTACCTTTCCAAGTAAGATCGTACGAACACCTTCCCAAGACTCTTCCATCAGATCAGCAGCTTTCAGGTTCCAATTGTCGGTAAATCGTCGCTCAAAAGTCAAAATTAATCGGCGGATAAATATTTGCATCAGCATCGCACGTATCTGGCGGGCAATGGTTTGCTTTGCCATCTTTGGATCCGATTCCAGGTTAATTAAGATTTCATCCGAAAGTCGAATCGGCAGGTGTACCAAGCCAATTAATTCTTCTTGAGGGTTTCTTTTTAACCCGGGTTCTTCATAGCCTATATTATCCACAAAGATATCTAAAGCGTTCAAACGTTCACTAAGCTGGTTTTCAAAGCCGTTCTTTGCACTTTCAATCAAACCAACCGCCCATTTATTGAGATGATCATGCCAGGCTTCAACTGAATCCCCAGCGATTTCTAAAAGGCTGTTTTTTAATTCGCTTTCATTGGATGAACGCTCTACATGATCCATCATTAGTTTTAATGCAAAAGATGGGTGCACCACGTCATCCTGGTCGATTGGTGGCTGAATATCCTCTAAGTAAGCCAGCAACTTCCATAACCCTTCTTCATCATGCATCCCTTCTTGAATGCGCCTGCCAACCTCTGTGTGAAGCATTTCGGTAACATCTTCGCGTAAATCTTCTTTGTCAAAGATCCGATCTCGTTGTTCATAGATACGCTCACGTTGTGAGTTGAGCACATCATCGTATTCTAAAAGATGTTCCCGTACATCAAAGTTAGCGCCCTCCACGCGAGTTTGTGAAGATTCCACCAAACGCCCGATGATACCGCTTTCGATGGGCATACCTTCATCGATATTTAATCGAGTAAGCAATGTCTCCACCTGCCCACCCCCAAACAGTCGCATCAAATCATCATCCAGAGAAAGGTAAAACCTGGATGACCCAGGGTCTCCCTGGCGTGCTGCCCGTCCACGCAATTGGTTGTCAATTCGTCGAGCTTCATGACGTTCCGATCCAATTACATGTAAACCGCCCAGTTCGCGCACTCGTTTCATTTCACCCATATAGGTTAAAAAAGCTTTTGCATCTTCGGCAAATTCACCATAGGCATCTTCTGGGATTGTCTCGAGGGCATCCAAACGGTCTTGCAAACCCATGTTGTAGGGGTCAACAAAACCAGCTTCACCTAATAAGTGATTGACGTTTGCCAAACAAGCTTCTGGAAGCTCTCCGCCTAATTTAATATCGACACCGCGGCCAGCCATATTTGTAGCAATTGTTACTGCACCAAAGGCGCCAGCGTCCGCGATAATTCTTGATTCTTCGGTATGTTTACGTGCGTTGAGCACCTGGTGTTTTACACCGCTTTTAACAACCGCTTCAAAACGCGTTACATCTTTATTGGTTAAATTGAAGGCATCTAATAATATATTTAAATTACCCTCTTCCAATAGGCTCAGAGAGTTCAACCCATATTCTCGCCCTAATTTGCGTAAGTCGGGGCTTTGCAAACGCTCAAGAGGTACATAAAGGTGATCCAACTCTGGGGTAGAAACCACATCACGATCGCGTAAGTTATGGCTATCAATATAAGCTTGTCGAATCAAGGTAACTTCCAACAAACGACGTACATTCGCAGTACTCAAACGTTCTGAAAGATAATCTGAACTTTCAACCGATGTTGTACCTACCAGTTGTGGGCGCCCAAGCACATGAAAGGTAATAATTTCCTTTACAATTGCACGCAGCTTAGCTTCTTTTGATTGATAGACGACATCGGGATAATCTTTCCTTCGCCAAAACAAGGGCTCATGTCTTTCGTCTTCATGTTGGTAAAAATAGGTATATTTATAGCCATATTCATCGCGGCCCTCAGCTTCAACCAGGTCAACCTTTGTGCCCATAGCGCGATATTCAAGATGGGTTGGAATAGGTAATACTTCCAGTTTATAAATCTTATCGAATTCTTCTGCTTCAGTAAGTGCAGTACCTGTCATTCCCGCTAATTTTTTATACATGCGGAAATAATTTTGAATAGTAATCGTTGCATAAGTAACGTTTTCAGATTGAACCTTAACGCCTTCCTTAGCTTCTACTGCCTGATGTAAGCCATCAGACCAGCGCCTACCAGGCATCAAACGCCCTGTGAACTCATCCACGATCACCACTTCTTTATTTTGTACGATATATTCTTTATTAAGATGAAATAAGAATTCAGCCCGTAAGGCTTGTTCAAGAAACCCTAATAAACGTGCTTGCTCTGGCGTAATATCTTCTGGTCGTTCTGGGTCGCGCAAAGGCATTCCCAATAATTCTTCAACATGCGCCAACCCAATTTCAGAAAGGGTTACGGTACGATCTTTCTCGCTAACTTCATAATCTTCAGGTATAAGCTGTTTCACCACAACTGCCATTCGTTTATACCATTCAGAATCTTCATGAGAAGGTCCAGAAATAATTAATGGTGTCCGAGCCTCGTCGATTAATATATTATCGACTTCGTCGATAATAGCAAAATAATGGCCGCGTTGGGCTTTTGCACTTTTACTATTGGTAAGATTATCTCGCAGATAGTCAAAGCCGAATTCATTATTAGTTCCATACGTGATGTCTGCCAGGTAAGCTTCTTTCCGATCAACCATTTTCAATTGATCCTGTTCTTCAATCGGTGACCGAAAATCAGGGTCGTATAAGAAAGCTTTACGTCCATTTTCAGTGACTGACGCCATCTGCAAAATGCCAACCGAGAGCCCTAAAAACCGGTAGATCATCCCCATCCAACGCCCATCACGGCGAGCCAGATAGTCATTCACCGTCACCAGGTGGGCACCACGCCCCGCAAGCGCATTCAAGTAAAGGGGTAAAGTAGCTGCCAGGGTCTTTCCTTCACCTGTGCGCATTTCAGCAATTTCGCCGCGATGCAGCGTAATACCCGTAATGAGCTGAACATCATAATGGCGCTGCCCCAGGGTGCGTTTGCTGGTTTCTCTGACCGTTGCGAAGGCTTCAACCAACAAATCATCCAAGGTCTCTCCTGTCGACAAACGACTTTTAAATTCAATTGTCTTTCCTGCTAAAGCCGCGTTGCTTAGGGTTTGGAATTCAGATTCAAGTGCGTTGATTTGATCAACTATTTCTTGTAAACTTTCAACTTTTCGCTGGTGAGGGTCACCACGGAAAATCTGGGCTATTTTTTTAAACATAATTTATTTAACCTGTTAATTTAAAATCTTTTTAGCAATTTTTCATTATAGCACACGTCGCAAATTGCCCAAAATCGACCGATTAAATAAAAAGTCCCAAGCTAATTAAGCTTGGGACCAATTGGTCAATTAATTAGGTCAAGGAAGCGGGCATCCAGCCAGAGAATCTAAAGTAATTGCACACCACCATTCTGCTGGCATAAAGTACATTGTAACAGCTATCACACATACCAACATCACAATTGCAACGATCAAAACCATCATCCAGGTAGGCAAACCTTTCCCTTTTGCTTTTCTCTTATGCTCAGGTTTTGCCGGCTCATAAAGTTCTTCTTCATATTGTGGTAAAGTTGGTTCAGGTTGGTAATAGGGTGCAGGCTGGACGGGTGGCTGGGCATGAATTTCCGGCTCATAATGATGCGGTTGCACAGGAATAGGTGTTGGAGGCGTAAGTTCAATTAATGGTGTTGGCGTAACCCCAGCCAGGTCTGCTTCAGTAGTAACTTTATCAAAAACCATCGCAATACTTTCGCCCAATGTAATTACATCGCCTTTGCGCAGTTGTTGTGGAGATGCAATTCTTTCACCATTTAGGAAGGTGCCATTTGTCGAACCCAAATCTTCAACAAACGCATTTCCATCTCTAATAAAAAAGCGAGCATGCCTTCGAGAAATTTCCGGGTCACTTAAAGGAATATCACACGACAAATCTCGTCCAGCAATTGTTTCCTCGTCACCCAAGTTAAAGGATTGCCCAGTAGCGGGTCCTGAGCGCATCGTTACTAAGAAATTCATGGCGGTCATTAAACCTCCTCTGTTTATCAAAAGTCAATAATTTGTTTAATTATCAATAGTTTTAGTGTAACGGTTAATTTATTTGATGTCAAATACTTCTTATATCAAAACCATATTAATCATACCCATTAATAATTTTTTTGGA
>CAYPKT010000037.1:0-4512 GCA_964411385.1 uncultured Candidatus Brevefilum sp.
CGTTATCTCCGTTGAAAACCTCACCAAACGCTATGACCTCGGCGTGATCGGCACCGGCACCCTCTCCCGCGACCTCGAACGCTGGTGGGCACGTATCCGCAAACAGCCTGACCCGTTTACCAAAATCGGCCAAGATCCAAGCTTTAAGCGACACGAAGGCTCCATTCTGGCGTTGGATGACGTCTCCTTCACTGTTAAGCAGGGTGACACCTTGGGGATCATCGGTAAAAATGGTGCTGGTAAAAGCACACTCCTCAAAATCCTTTCTCGGGTGACGGCACCCACCAGCGGCGCTGTCAAAATTAAAGGGCGCATCGGCAGCCTGCTTGAAGTCGGCACTGGCTTCCACCCCGAGCTAACTGGTCGAGAGAACGTATTCCTCAACGGCGCCATTCTCGGCATGCGCAAAGCTGAAGTTCAGAAGAAATTTGACGAAATAGTCGATTTCTCGGGGGTAGAGCAGTTCATCGATACCCCTGTGAAGCGCTATTCATCAGGCATGTACGTGCGTCTGGCCTTTGCAGTTGCTGCCCACCTCGACCCCGAAATCTTGATTGTGGATGAAGTGCTAGCTGTGGGCGATGCTGAATTTCAAAAGAAATGCTTAGGCAAAATGAGTGATGTGGCCGGCGAGGGGCGTACGGTGCTGTTTGTGAGCCATAATATGCCCAGTATCAAAAATTTATGTAAAAAAGTGATCTACATTAAAGATGGAAGAATTCATAAAATAGGCGAAACAGGCAAGGTTATTTCCGACTATCTCAATGAAGGAAAACTTGCCAATCATTTCATGATTAATTCAATCGACCGTAGGGGTGATTTAAGCATTGAAATAACCGACTTTCAAATTGCCCCTGACCACCCTAAAACTGGGGAACCTTTAATTTGCATGCTTGAGGTAACCACAGATGGACAGGTTCGTGATCCTGTCACCGCTGATATTTCTATTTCATTTACAACCTCTAATGGAACGAAAATTTTTCAGCTACACTCGGGGCACGTGATGAAAGGCATTATATTAAATCCTGGACGAACAAAAATAACTACGGTAATAAATTCTTTGCTTCTCACGCCCGGTTCATATTTTGTTAATTTATGGATTGGTTCAGGGAAACAAATCTTTGATTGGCTTCCTGAAGCGTATAGTTTCGATGTTGGCTTTGGCTCCATATCAGATGGCATCCTCGTTGATAATCGAGGTTACCCAATTATTGTAGAATCAACTTGGTCATCCACTCCAGTAAACGAATAACTTCAGGTTAACCTGTCGCTTCTTACTGTGAATTCAAAGAATAATTTTTGATTTAATAATCTTCCTAAAACTCAAATTAGAATTTATTTCTCATAACAAAAATGAATATTAGCCCTCAAAAATTCACGAAAATAATTGGTAAACTCATATTTTCTATAAAAACCTACGTCAAAGAAAATTGGTTGGTGTGCATAGTTCTTTTCCTCGTTGCAATCTTTACTTACGGGTTTGAGCTTTTCAGTTTTGATTTAACAATCGACGAGGAAATTGCCGCATTTCAACCCATCGCAAATGTTTGGAGGTTAGAACAAGGACGATGGGGATGGTACATTTTAAATAAAATATTTTTTCCTTTTCAAATTATCCCTTTTGTACCTTTGTTTGTTGGATTATTCTTTCAGATTATTTCAATCCTGTTGTTTTTTAAAATATTCGAAGTAAGTAATAAATGGGTTCAAATTCTTATTGGCAGCATCGTTATCTCTTATCCAGGTATGGTTTTTATTTACAGTTTTGTAAATATCAGTTACGCCATAGGGTTTGGATTGTTTCTTATTAACTTGGGTTTGTTTATATTTGTACAACATAGTGGTACTCAGAAATACTTTGCCATTTTACCAACTACTTTTGCAATGGCCATCTATCAGCCTCTAATCCCTGTTATCATATCGGTTTATTTCTTATACATTATTCACGGTTGGTATAAAAATGGGTCGTTAGACTGGAAGAAAATCAGAGATGTAATTCTTATCTTTTTTTCTTCCTTGTTACTATATGCGATAATTAATCATGCTATTCTATTAATATTTAACCTCTCAAAGTCAGGCTACACAGAACATTTCTTTGATATCAATCATGCCATGATTCATTGGAGATCAAACTTATGGAAGTTAAAAAATTTATTTTACAATGTTTATGTGGGCGATAAAACCATCTATGGCTTGAAAGTCCGAATGCAGCCAATTGTTTTATTTGTCGCAGGTCTAAGTATCTTGGCAAATGTCATTAAAAAAAGAGAATTAAACACAATCTCAAAAATCATCATAACAGGTTCGTTTGGAATATTCCTGTTGCTGCCCTTCGCTGGGGGGATGTTAACCCGGGGTATTATCCCCCTGCGCTCCTTGCTGATCGGTTTGCCGATAATTATCGCAGGCTGGCTGTTATTAGGCCTTGAAAATAGAGGCGACAATTTCAAGTCTGTTTTTTCTATCCTTGCGGTCCTTTGCGTTTTTCAATATATTTCTGCTGCCAATCACCTGTTCGGTTCTTCACACCTAACTCAAAAACAAGATCGCATGCTTGCTACACAATTGATCCTGCGGATTGAAGACGCTAAGGCAAAATCACCGTTAAATGACGTTGAGTATTTAGAAATTGTCGGTTACGTAGACAGGCCATCAATACCGGCAATTTCCCGGATTGAGAATATTGGCGCCTCTTTTTTTGGCTGGGACCAGGGTAAAGATGCTAATCGAGTCATAAGTTTTTTAAAGACTTTAGATTATTTTGAATTAGAAAAGCTCCCTGACAAAAGGCGAGCAGAATTTGTTGATATTGGCCTGTCAATGCCCAATTGGCCAAACCCCGCAAGCGTAAAAGTTGTTGGCGATACTGTACTGGTTCGATTTAGCGCCTATTCTCAAAAGCAAATTGAATCGATTTGTTCAGCAAGCCCCAATAATGTTCAAATCGATTTATGTTACCGATAATTTAGCCATACCAGTAATTAATGAATATTCTCTTTATCACGCATTACCATGAACTAAATGGGTCCATCCGCTCACTGCTTGACCTGGCCATGGGCTTAAACGCCTATAATGTCACCCCCTACTTTTTAATATCACGTGAAGGCAGCTTTTCTCAATTTCTTAATCACAAAAAATTACCCTTTAAAATCTTGCCAATCCCCTGGTGGATGAGTGAAAAGCGTTACACGCTGTCAAAAAAGGCCCAACTGGCAAAGGGGATCCACACAACAGCCAAAACAATAAAAGACATAGCCCGACTATGGCAAATTGATCTTGTCTATACCAACACCTCGGTCATACCGGTAGGTTTAATCGCCGCCAAACTTGCTCACCTGCCCCACATCTGGCATATTCGCGAGTTTGGTGACCTTGATTTCTCCCTCCATTTCCTCTTCGGCAAAGCACCTTCTTTGGCCTTAATCAAAAGTTCTTCAGCCACCATTTGCCATTCCAAGGTAGTTTGCAATTATTATTTCAAGCCTAAAACAAAAAAGGTACACCAAATCTATAACGGCTGCGCCACCCAGGGGCAATTTGCTCACAGGTTACAAAAGAGGCTTGCCGAGCCCGCGCATCAAGTATTTACCTTTTTGATGCTCAGCAACCTCAGCCCCAAGAAAGGCCAGGAGCATGCCATCCGTGCCCTGGCAGCCCTGCATGAGCGCGGGATAAATGCCCGTTTGATATTGGCTGGCAGTGGCAGGGCAGATTATATTGAAGCGATCAATAAATTCACCTCAGATCTCAACATTAGCGATTATGTACAATTCAAAGGTTTTGTTGAAGATCCTTTCCCGCTGTATATTGCTGCTGATTGTGCTTTAATTTGCTCCGATCACGAAGCCTTCAGCCGGGTTGGCATTGAAGCCATGTCCACCGCGCTACCTGTGATCGGTAAAAATAACGGCGGCAACCCCGAGTTGATCCTCCATGAGGAAACCGGCTTGCTCTATAGCACCTTTGATGAATTGGTGAACGGGATGGCTCGCTTAGCAGCAGCCCCGCAATGGGCGCAAAAACTCGGGCTTGCCGGCTGGGAATTGGCAAAAGACAAATTTAACATTGAGGATTACGCTGCCAACGTGTATAAAGTGATTGAATCAATAACCCAATGAGCACAAAGCCCCGTTTAATCGCTTACTACCTGCCCCAATATCATCCCATCCCCGAAAATGATGCATGGTGGGGCCCAGGGTTTACCGAATGGACCAACGTTGCCAAAGCCAAACCGCTTTTCAAAGGGCACGATCAACCCCAGCTACCAGCTGACCTGGGCTTTTACGACTTACGCGTTCCTGAAGTGCGTCAAGCCCAGGCAGATTTAGCCCGTGCTAACGGCATCGAAGGCTTTTGCTACTGGCATTATTGGTTTGGAGGCAAACAACTATTAGAACGTCCCTTCAACGAAGTCCTCGCGTCAGGGCAACCCGATTTTCCTTTTTGCCTGGCGTGGGCAAATGCCAGCTGGACAGGCACCTGGTACGATGCCCCCGACCGTATCTTGATCCA
>CAYPKT010000038.1:0-3421 GCA_964411385.1 uncultured Candidatus Brevefilum sp.
CCGCCGAGCTGACCGCCCGCCAGGCCCAATATGAATACTACCGCGACCAGCTGCTTAGCTTCCCTGAAAAACCTGCTGCACGCGAGGCGCTCTCTGCTCTTCGTGTCGAGAAGGGGGTAAACCCACATGAGCACGTATAAGATTGTCGCCAGCACCGATGAAGCCACAGTGGTGGCAGAATACAAGCCCACTTACACAGCCGAGGCCCGCAGCTACCAGGGCGAAGCCGCACTGGAAGCCGAGTTGATCGCCCAGTTGGGACGCCAGGGGTATGAATATCTGCAGCTGCACTCTGCGACCGATTTTATAAACAACCTGCGGGCGCAGCTGGAGCGGTTGAATGCCATCCAGTTTAGCGACGCTGAATGGAATCGCTTTTATAAAGATTCCCTCGCTAACCAGAACGAAGGCATCGTAGAAAAGACTCGTAAAATCCAGGATGACCGCGTCCAGGTGTTGATAAGGGATGACGGCAGCACCAAAAACATCACCCTGCTGGATGAACGGCATATTCACAATAACCACCTGCAAGTGATCAACCAGTACGAACAAACAGGGAGCCGCGCCAACCGCTACGATGTGACGATTTTAGTCAACGGGCTGCCGCTGGTACATGTGGAGCTCAAACGTCGGGGCGTGGCCCTGCGCGAGGCTTTTAACCAGATCAACCGTTACCAGCGCGAAAGTTTTTGGGGTGGCGAGGGGTTTTTTGAATACGTGCAGCTGTTTGTGATCTCTAACGGAACCCACACCAAGTACTACAGCAACACCACCCGCAGGGCACACCTGGATGAAACGAGGAAATCGCAGCGGGGGCGCAGTAAAAATACCAGCCATAGCTTTGAATTCACCTCGTACTGGGCAGATGCAGCCAATAAAAATATTGAGGACTTGGTCGACTTTACCAGGACGTTTTTCTCAAAACACGTGCTGCTGAAAGTGCTCACCCGTTACTGTGTGTTCACCTCGGAAGAGCTGCTGCTGGTGATGCGCCCCTACCAGATTGCCGCCACCGAGGCGGTGATTAACCGGATTAACCTGAGCACCAACTATAAAAAAACTGGCACGCTGGAGGCAGGCGGCTATATTTGGCATACCACCGGCAGTGGTAAAACGCTCACCAGCTTTAAAACCGCGCTGTTAGCCACCAAAATCGACACCGTGGATAAGGTGCTGTTTGTGGTTGACCGTAAAGACCTGGACTATCAAACCATGCGGGAGTACGACCGGTTTCAAAAAGGGGCTGCCAATGGTAACACCTCCACGCGGATTTTACAGCGACAGCTTGAAGACCGCAACGAACACGGTGGCTATGAGCCTTATAAAATTATCGTTACCACCATTCAAAAGCTGGATCGGTTTATTGCAGCGAATAAAAAGCATGAGATTTATAACAAACACATGGTGATGATCTTTGATGAATGTCACCGCTCGCAATTTGGCGAGATGCACCGGGCGATTATCAAGCACTTTAAAAATTATCATCTGTTTGGGTTTACCGGCACGCCGATTTTTGCGGTCAACGCGCCTGCGAGGGGCAGCGCTCTGCTGCGCACTACCGAGCAAGCCTTCGGCGATAAGCTGCACACCTACACCATTGTGGATGCGATTAACGACCGCAATGTGCTGCCCTTTAGAATCGACTTCATCAATACGATGAAAACGCCCGAACACATCCAAGACCAGCGTGTATATGCCATCGACCGAGAAAAAGCCCTGGCAGACCCGCGGCGGATTGCTGAAGTGGTGGATTATACCTTGACGCACTTCGACCAAAAAACCAAAGCCAGCGAATCCTACCAGATAACCGCCAAATGGGAAGAGCCCACAAAAGGCGCGCGGGGTGAATATGTAGAGAAAAAAGAACAACGACGGGTGAAGGGGTTCAATTCGCTATTTGCTGTGGCATCGATTAACCTGGCGAAGCTGTATTACACTGAGTTCAAAAAGCAGATCGCCGAAAAAGGCAAACCCTATAAAATTGCCACGATCTTTAGCTTTAGCCCTAATGAAGAGCAGATCGATGGGTTGCTGCCCGATGAGGATTTTAACACCGCCAGGCTGGATGCGAGCTCGCGCGACTTTTTAGAGCGTGCCATTGAAGATTATAACCAGGCTTTTAAAACCAATTTCGATACGTCTTCGGAGCGATTTCAAAACTATTATAAAGACCTTAGCTTGCGGGTGAAAAATCGCGAGGTGGACTTGCTGTTGGTGGTGGATATGTTTTTAACAGGATTTGACGCCACCACGTTAAACACGCTGTGGGTGGATAAAAACCTGCGTCTGCATGGCTTGCTGCAGGCGTTTTCGCGCACCAACCGGATTTTAAACCGGGTTAAAACCTTTGGCAATATCATCTGCTTTCGCGATTTAAAAGATGCCACCGATGAAGCCATTGCCCTGTTTGGCGATAAAGATGCCGGCGGGATTGTGCTGCTAAAAACCTACGACGAGTATTACAACGGCTACGAGCAGGATGGCGCGCACCATGCCGGCTACCGGGGGTTGATCGCCCAGCTGATGGACGAGTTCCCCCTGGGTAGCTCGATTATCGGCGAAGAGGCGCAAAAAGCCTTCATTATGCTGTTTGGTAAAATCTTGCGCATTCGCAATATCTTAACCTCTTTTGATGAATTTGAAGGCAATTGGATTTTATCCGAACGCCAGCTGCAAGATTATCAAAGCATATATATCGACCTGTACCAGGATTTTCGGGCGCAGAGTGCAGGCGAAAAAGAGAGCATCAACGACGACATCATCTTTGAAATTGAGCTTATCCGTCAGATTGAAGTTAATATTGATTATATTTTAATGCTGGTGGCGAGATATAAAGATTCTAATTGTCAGGATAAAGAGGTTTTATCAACGATAGACAGGGCCATTAACGCCAGTTTGGAGCTGCGTAGTAAAAAGGTATTGATTGATGAATTTATCGCGCAGGTAAACGTCACCACCCAGGTGGATGAAGACTGGCGTGCGTTCTTAGAGGAAAAGCGCGAGGAAGATATTAGGGCGTTGATCGTTGAGGAGAACTTGCCCGAGAAAGAAACGCGTAAATTTGTGGATGGCGCCTTCAGGGATGGGGTGATGCGCACCATGGGCACGGCGATTGATAAGTTGGTGCCGCCCACCTCGCGCTTTTATGGTAACCGCGACGAGGTCAAGCAGACGATTATCGCAAAGCTGTTGCGGTTTTTTGAAAAGTATTTTGGGCTGGTGTAGATATACATCAGATAGATTTATTCTTATCAAGACAAGTCGTAGTGAGGGTACAGCGTAGTGTGCTCACCAAAAAAGTGGGAATATATAAATCGCAATGACAACATTAAGTCGTAGGGTGGGCATAACGAAGTATGCCCACCAAGAAGGTTGGAATGTATAAATCGCAATGACAACGTAGTGTGCCCACCAAAAAGGT
>CAYPKT010000039.1:0-3074 GCA_964411385.1 uncultured Candidatus Brevefilum sp.
TTACCCCCTATATACCCCTACAAGATAGGGAATCAGATCTGAATCACAAACTTTTAAAAGAATTATTTTACCCCTCAAGGCCAATAAAATCAGGCGTTTCTGAGGATTTCCTTAACTAAACGACATTGAAAGCTTATTACTGAATTGCTGACGTCAATCCTTTTTTTTGCCATTTTCCTTGTTTTTGGTTAATGGCATAAAGTTTACGAGAAAAGTATCCGGAATCAAACGGATTTGCTGTCCGGTATTATTCGGCACCGCTGTCCGCTATATATCGGTAGGGGCGTCCGGAATAAAACGGTAGCACTGTCCGGAATAAAACGGTAAGGGTGTCCGGAATCATCCGGATTTTGCAGAGCCAACTATATTTGATTTTCCGACAATTTACACTAATGAGGGTGTGGAAAAATGGAATCCAATCTACTTTTTCGCAACTACGGTATCAAAGCTATGGCTTGCAAATATTCCATATCCCCCGGATATATTTGTGAATACCGGGTACGGTTGTGGATAAAAGGGATCTTCCTTACTCGTATCGTAATTCTGTTGACTGACCAAAAACTTTGTCAAAACCGGTGAGATAACATGAAGGACAATCTGAACAGAATCAAATTCACCATAAAGAGATCTTTCTATTGCATTGAAGCCATGCTGAACATGCCGCTCAATACTGAAAGGATTGAATTTTTCAAGCGCATTAGATCTTTCAACTCTCCCGTCCTTATAATTACGCGACTCAATGATAAAAGACTCTCCATTTGAATAATTGTTATTAAAATACACAATCGCTACCTTTCTGGGTTCAGTCACAATTCGCACAGAATCGATTTGAGGCGCATGTAATATCTTTTCTTTGCCAGAGAACGATTCTCCAAATTCATCAGAGACAATGCGTAAATAATAGGACTTATTTTCTTCAATATAACTCAAAGAATCACATTCGAAAAGATAATCGTTCAATTGGCGCAATTGAATGAATTCAGTGTTGGTTGTAAGAAGAAACACATTGGCATTGAGAATTCTGTCATCACCACTCACATCACTCGGACTTGTGGCCTTTTTCACAATGACCTGCACACCGTATTGCGGGCAGATATAACCATGCACAATGAGTTGAGGGCTGTCATATTTTTCATAATAATCAAGCTCCTTATGATATTCGCAGGACACAAAAAGCGCCAAATACACCAATATGAGCAAGGCATAGACTGCCCTATTAAAAGACTTAAAATTCATAGCTATAGCTTATGGTGGGTACTATTCTAAACAATGATTTTTTATAAATTTTACCGGTATTCGAATCGTAATAAACATATACTGGATTAATTCTGGCGTATGCATTAAATAAGTTCATCGACCATCTCGAGATATTGCCGCTCTTTGTTGTTGTTTTGCGACAAACCGATAAGTCTAATCTATGGTAAGGCGGCAACTTTCTGTTATTCATACTACCATATAGATAATACCTATAGACCAAATCATCATCCTTGGAAAGCCCTATAGGTAAGGTAACAGATGCTCCTGTGGTATATATAAAGTTCGTACTTAGGCTGTACTTTTTACTAAAATTATAAAGGGTAACAATTGAAAAATCGTGCCGCCTATCATAAATAAAAGGAAACCAATTCCCATTATTTAGCGCTTCAAATTTTCTATCGCTCCATGAAAGGGTGTAATTGATGTTTAAATTTAGCTTTGAGAATTCCTTTTTGGCAAAAAACTCAAATCCTCTGGCCTTACCAATCCCGTTACTTGCCACAATATTGGATATATTATCCAGATTATCTTCTTCTAACAATGGACTTCTATATTCTTGCAAATTACTCATCCTTTTGTAATAAGCTTCTAACGACAAATCTAAAGCCAATTCTGAATTTTCATAAAACAGACCTACCGAGGCCTGCCTGGCATGTTGAGGCAGTAATTCCTTTGTAGCCGAAAACCAAATTTCTCGTTCAAAACCGTCCATATTATTAACCAGCACATGATTAAACTGATTAATCATGGTATAATTTGCCTTAAATGATAAAGCCTCATTAACAAGATATCTTAACGACAAACGCGGCTCCAACCTAAAAAATGAAGTATCCTTACAAAAATAGCTCACGCCTCGCAGGCCTATAATCAGTTTTAATTTGGCAGATAAATCCATCTCGTTTTCAAGGTAAGCCGCGAATTCTGTGGATTGCAACTTATTGCTGAAACCTATGGTTGAATCATTAACTACAGCAAGATGTTGGTTTTCGTAAGTTTGATTTTGAAGTCCGGGAACAAATTGGTAGTAACTCGTTTCAAGGCCCCCTCTTATGGTGTAACTATTGCTATGGTAATAATCAAATCTGCTTTTAAATGAATAATCTTCAATATTTGAGAACGAACTTATCTTCTCAGTTATACTATTATTATTTATGGTTCTAATACTGGTGCTATGCGACTTATTATTGTAATTAGAGTAGGAAACTAAATTTTCATTGTATAGTTTCTCGAGGAGTTTAGCTCTGTATAATAGCGAAAAACCGATGGTGGCAATCTGCATACCCGAATCATAATTATTCAGCTCGTTATTATTACCTGCCCAGTTATTGTAGGATTCACCACTTTCTTGATCATCGCGCCCTGTAAATATTGAAAGTGAAACTTTATGCTTTAGGTTTGGCTGCCAGGTTACTTTACTGTTTACATCATAAATGCTGTATTTGAAAACTTGATTAAATTCATCTTCTGTACTTCCCATCACATAATTAAACAGGTTGAAATAGGATGTTCGGCCGGCAACAAAGAAATGCCATTTTTCACTTATTGGGCCCTCTAATAATAAACCAGAGTTGAGCACCCCTATATTGAAATTCCCATGAAGTTCATTCTTGTTCCCATCCATGGTGTGAATGTCTATTACAGAAGAGGCGCGTCCACCGTAGCGTGCCGGCACACCCCCTTTATAAACATCGACATGTTTAAGTATTTCCGAATTAATAACAGATAAAAAACCGCCCACGTGATTTGTATTGTAGAGTTTTATGCCATCCAGCAGAATTAAATTCTGGCCACGATCGCCACCCCTAACATAAATATTA
>CAYPKT010000040.1:0-2912 GCA_964411385.1 uncultured Candidatus Brevefilum sp.
CCTCTCCTATTTTTCTTATCTTAGCGCAAAGTAATTGTTCAGATAAAACCTATGCAGAATACGCACACGCTGATTATTGGTGCAGGCATCAGTGGCCTTTCGGTGGCCCGTATGCTTACACAAAAAGGCATCGACAACATTGTTTTGGAGCGGGCGTCCAAACCGGGGGGACTGGTAAAATGTGACGTGGTTGATGGTCACTTGTTTCACCGTGTAGGGGGCCACGTTTTTAATACCAAGGTGCAGGGGGTGGCCGACTGGTTTTGGGACCAGTTTGTGCGCGATGAGGAGTTTTTGAGTGCCCGCCGCAAGTCGGGCATTTTTTTAAGGGACCAGTTGCTGGGCTATCCCATCGAGAATTACCTCTACCTGCTGGATGAAGCCACCATCCGTAAGATATTTGGGGAGCTGCTCAATCTGGAGCAGCAAGAGAAACGGGAGCCCATGTCCTACCCCAACTTTGAGGCTTTTCTGTTGGGAAATTTTGGTCCGACTTTGTACGAGCTGTATTTTAAGCCATACAACCATAAGATTTGGAAGACCGACTTGAGTCGGGTGGATTTGCCGTGGCTGGAGGGCAAGTTGCCCATGCCCAACAGTCGGGAAATTATTATGAGCAACATCTTGCGTAAGGAGGAGGCGACCATGGTGCACAGCAGCTTCTTTTATCCACGCCAGCAGGGCTCACAGTTCATTGCCGATCGGTTGGCTAGGGACTTGCAGCTGCAAACCGGGGTTACGGTGGAAGCGCTGGAGCGTGTGGGCGATGCCTGGGTGGTAAACGGGCAGTGGCGGGCGCAGCAAATTGTATTTACGGGCGATGTGCGAAAGCTGGGCGACTTGCTTAAAGGTGTAAGCAGTGAGGTGCTTTCGGGGGTAAGGGATTTGGCCGACTTACGTTCGAACGGCACCAGCAATTTGCTGTGTGAAACAGACCCTACTGATCATTCGTGGTTGTATTTGCCCGATGGGGACTTGCCTGCCCACCGGATTATTTATACCGGTAATTTTAGTCCCACCAACCAGCCGGTTGGTGGGCGACCTTCGTGTACGGTAGAGTTTTCGGGCAAAACGGAGCTGGCAACTATGACGGCTACGCTGGAGCGTCTTCCGGGTAATATGCGCGTACTCGACCACAATTATGAGCCCAATTCCTATGTGATTCAGTACCGGGGCGATCGTCAAAGGATTGCTGCGGTAAAAGAGAATTTGAAGATGATGGACTTTCATCTGGCGGGTCGTTTTGCCGAGTGGGAATACTACAATATGGACAAGGCTATGGAACGTGCCATGCAGGTCGTTGCTTCCATTAAACAAAGGGGCGGCTATGAGTAAGGCGAATATTGTATTGTCGCACAGCGGCAAACAGCACAGTTATCAGGTGGCACGGGCACTGAATGAGTTGGGCCTGCTCGATAAGTTTTATACCAGCAGCTACATTAAGGCGTCGGCCCTTCAGCGTTATTTGCTGAAGAAGGGCAATACCTTTTGGACCAGGCGCTTTGTTGAGGGCCTCTCGGGCAACAAAGTGGATGCGAATTGGCGCTTTGAGCTGCCGGAGATTCTGTGGCGCATGAAGGAGGGCAAGTCACCCCGGGTGCAAAGAGCGGTGTACCGCCGCGATGAGCGTTTCGACCACTATGTGGCCAATCGACTGGTGCGACATGCTGATGCAAAAGTTTTCTGGGGCTTTCAGGGCAGTTGTCACGTCAGTCTGCAAGCCGCCCGTTCGCTGGGCATGGAAGCCTGGTGCGAACTGGCTACTGCACATGTAACGGCCGCACAACGGATCCTGGGCGAGGAAGCGGGTTTGCAGCCGCATTGGGCAGCTACCATCGATAACCTGGTCTTTCCATCAGCTTATCAAAAGCGATTGGAGGAGGAGCCTCACCTGGCTACCCGGGTGTTGGCGGCTTCGGAGTTTACGAAAAGTACGCTACTGGAGGTGGGTATTGCGGCGACCGACATAAGGGTGCTGCCTTTGGGCTGCGATATTGAGCATGTTCCCTATCGTGAACAGGAAGATTTGGACCTACAAGCTCGGCCCTTGAGAGTGTTGTACGCAGGAACCTTGACCCAGCGCAAGGGACTGAGCTATTTACTGGATGCCGTTATGGCCTTACAGAATGCAATAAGCCGCAAAGAGGTGGAATTTCATTTTATTGGTGGCATACAGGGGAGTCCCGACTTGCTGAAACCCTACCACAAGTGGATACATTACCACAGCCCCCTGTCCCAGCAGGAATTGTTTCAACAATACCGCCATTTTGATGTCCTGCTTTTGCCAACCATCTTTGAGGGTTTTGGACTGGTCATTGTGGAGGCTATGGCGGCCGGACTGCCGGTAATTACTACGCCGCATTCTATTGGACCGGAACTCATCAACGATGGAGAGAATGGCTTTATTGTTCCCATTCGGGATGCCAAATCCATTGAAAATGCTGTTGTTCAAATGCGCAATTTGAGTGGTGCTGCTTATGTGCAGATGCGCAAAGCAGCACGAAAGGCTGCCGAGGCTTATTCCTGGTCGGCCTACCGCCAACGCCTGGAGCTCTTGCTGCATCAGGAAACCATTGCTTGACCCAATTCTAAAGCCGATCTGCTATGCACATCATCAACCTTATAGATAATCTGGGCCGGGTAAACTTTGGAATATGGAATGCAGCTGTGGCAACTGCGCCTATGTTGCAGAGTGACTTTGGCTGCAGCTCCCACGCCTGGTTTCCGGCCTTGGATGAGGAACCGGAACTCCCCTTTGTGCAAAAGCGGGCCTTCAGTAGCCTGGGTACCGAACAACTGGAGCAGGCATTACAGGAAGGCGGCTTCTCCCCTACCAACACACTGGTGGTGAGTCACGGTTGTTGGCAATTCCCTTCTCGTTGGGGCCGGCACCTCCAAAAAATGGGCTACAA
>CAYPKT010000041.1:0-2770 GCA_964411385.1 uncultured Candidatus Brevefilum sp.
TTCTTTCGTAATCCTGTGAAGATCCGTGTTATTACAGATATCCCGGGCGAAATGATCCCTGAGCAACGTCACCATATCCTGGAACGCCGCCTTGTAGCCGATGTACCGGAAAAACGACCGGGATTCCCTTTGGTCTTTTAAAAACAGCGGGTTTATATACCAATTTATGCTGCGGCCCTGGTAATCATTAAAGGTTTTGCTACTTGTACGCCCTTATTGTAATAAGCACATACAGGTCCTGTTGGTTCCCTCCAGTTTCCAGTATCTCCTTCAACAGGCTATACGGATTTATAAAAGATACACAGTCTCGTTAATCCACACTCATCGCACTGCGGGTTTCTTGCCCTGCAAATATTTGCGGCAAAATCCAAAATACCATACGAGTACTCAACGAATCTTGTCTGTGGAACATGTGCCCTTGCCAGTTCAATAAATGATTTTTTTCTTCGTGTTTCAGGCATTATCTCCAATCCATATATTCTTCTTATTACTCTAACAACATTGGTATCGATAATGGTGTCATTTATATCAAAACCAAATATTCGTATAGTTGCTGCAATATATGGGCCAATTCCGGGTATCCGGTTTAAGCTAATACTATTTTCGGGTATTTCTCCATCAAAGTGATCCATTAAACAGTTCAAGCCTTCCCTGAAATATTTTAGGCGACAAAAACGCCCTAAAGTTTGCATGATTGCAGTAGCTTCTTCGAAACCGGCATACAGAGAAGAAATATTATTAAATTTCTCAATCAACTCGTTAAAAACAGGCTTAACCTGGTTTGCTTGAGTACGTTGTAAAAGCATTTCCGATAGATATACTTTGAATGGCGTCCTGTTATCACGCCAGGGATATCTGCGACCGTTTTTCAAATAATAATTTATTAAATATGAACCTATATCCCCTGCAAACATTTTGACAACCACCCTGATGTTTTTTGAAAAATTTTAAGATTCTATATGGTATATTTATATTTTTAAATCAGGCATATATCGGTATACTTCTACTTTTAATCTCTAATTATATCCAGGAGTTGTGTGGAATCTTTTATCATTTCATATAACTCCCCTTCGTTTTTGGCATTATAAAAAATATACAACAAAGAAGTTGCTCGGGACATCGCTGTGTAATTCAGCTGTCTGCATTCTAAACCCATAAAACCATCAACATCCAGTAGCATTACCACAGGAGCTTCTAATCCTTTGAAACCCTGGATTGTACAGAACTTTATAGTGTTTTCAACTAGATAATGTGGCGGAAGGTCAGTTGCATTCTGAAAACTGCATATGCCCTTGAAGATATTTTCTCCCTGCAGGCAAGAGTTTTCAAATTTAACTTTTGAGAGCAGGCAAATGCTGCCCGGTCTGATTCCCTGTCCTATCATCCTTTTAACTATTTTCAATAACTTTTTTCTTTCGTCCGTGAAATCTTTATAGGATTCTCTGGTAACACTTTCTCCATCCACCCTGAAAAATTTTGACGGAGGAGTACCGGTCAGGAGGGTATTAAAAATACCTACCGGTCTGGTATTCCTGCAATTTGTATCCAGCGTCAGCAAGGTTGGGTTATATTCCATCAACAAACTCAGAGCATCCTCAAATGACTGATTGTAGATATTCTGATTGGGATCATAGCAAAAATGCCATTTTCCATTTTTAAGCCCATTACATAACATGACATCCAGACAAATAATATACTCAAATCTCATTAAATCCTGGCCCTCGTCGATAATGAGAACATCGTATTGTGTCTTGTACCAGGGTTGTCCGGTCAATTGAAGAAAAGTTTCCGGAAGATCTTCCGTATAAAAAGTTTCATTATCAACACCAGAAGAAGGCGGCAGAAATTCATTGGCCTTGAGCTCGTTGTATATATATGAGTGAAAATTGTTCACTTTCAGATTTTCTACCAGGACAGGATCATTTTTTTCCATAAGAGTCCCAAGATACCTTGATAGATTCCGGTTGAAACATAGATATAGCACCTTTTTACCTGTAATAGCGCACCTGCGCGCATGTTCAATACTCAGCAATGTTTTACCTGTACCGGCTCCGCCTTTCATGAGAATACGGGGGTTTTCGCCGGCTATAGCCAGACGATCTATTTGTTCCCTGGTCAGGGTTAGCAACTTCTCTTCCGTTTTTTCTACGATATATCCAAGTGAAGGAACAAAACCAAAATCACCTCTGAGATAACCTTCGAGTTGTACAATCTGGGCTACTGTCAGTTTATTTCCAACAAACCCATGTTTTTTGTTTACCTCATTTCTCCAATATCCAAATACCTTTTCAATATAAATGGCAATATCTTCTAATGTATTACGCGCATCAAAAATAATATCGGGTATAATCTCAGGCCCTTTTTGAGTAAATGGCATATCTGGGAATATAACACCACATGCATACTGACAGGATGAAATCGGATTACCCGGTCCAAAATGTTCTTTTAAATGCAATCTAAGGGATAACATTGCCGTAAAAACCTGCCGGAATGGCCCTTCAGCTTTTCCTGTTTCTTTACCATAACGATCTATGAAATACCATATTCCTTCGTTGCGAGTAACAAAACCACCCTTGACTTCCAGACAGAGGATACCGTGTTCGCATAAAATAACAAAATCAATTTCCCCAAAAACTTTCTCCTGGTGCTGTGCAATTCCCAGCGAATGCAGTATCACAAACTTATCATCAAGTTGTTTCAGGGCATGAAAAAATTTTTTCTCCCCATCGCTGGTTATTTTATTATCATAAAATGGTGGTATCATCTTGCC
>CAYPKT010000042.1:0-2613 GCA_964411385.1 uncultured Candidatus Brevefilum sp.
ATAAATGGTAGTACCGCCGGTCATCAGAATACCGTTATCAACACAGCGGCTGATGGTGCCGACAACAATGGATTGAACAAGATCTCGACTTCAACCAGAACCGGATACTACATGAGGAAGCTTCTGAATCAGTCGGTTAATGCCAACCCCAGTTCTGAAACCCCTGGTTTTCATTACAAGCCTTTCATTCGCTATACAGAGCTTTTCCTTGGATATGCTGAGGCAGCCAATGAGGCTTGGGGACCAACAGGAACCGGATCTCACGGTTTTTCTGCTTACGATGTAGTTAAAGGTTTACGCCAAAGAGCCGGTATTACCGGGGGAGATGCTTATCTGGAATCTGTAAAGGGCGATAGGGATTTGATGCGCGAGCTAATACGTAATGAGCGTCGTCTGGAGCTTTGCTTTGAGGGTTTCCGTTTCTGGGATCTTCGTCGCTGGAAGGTGAACATCACCCAACCTGCTAAAGGTATGAGCATAAACGGAGGTAATTATACCGTACTTCCTCAGGTAGAGATTCGTGATTATCAGGAGCATATGTATTACGGTCCCGTTCCCTATGATGAAGTGAACAAATTCAGCAATCTGATTCAGAATGCAGGATGGTAGGCCTTAATTGAATACTTAATTTGATCGAAAATGAAAAGGATATTATTTATAGCACTTATTTCGGCGATGGTAGGCAGTATGTTTACCTCCTGTGAAAATGGAGAATGGGAGTTTCCCGATTATGACTACTCTGCCGTTTACTTTGCCTACCAGAGTCCCATACGTACTGTGGTTCTTGGTGAAGATGTGTACGATACCAGTCTGGACAATGAACACAAGGTGCAGATTATGGCTACCATGGGTGGTGTATATTCCAACAACTCGGACGTAAGCATCGATTTTGAGGTGGACGAGACCCTCGTGGACAATATGATTTTTACGGAAAGTGGCGATGATATATTGGCCATGCCTTCCAACTATTATTCGCTTTTGTCGGATAAAATCACCATAAAGAAGGGATCCGTAATTGGTGGGGTAACTGTTCAGTTGACAGATGCATTTTTCAACGATCCTCTTGCGCTGGAGACCAACTATGTTATTCCGATTGTGATGACCAATGTGGCTAATGCCGACTCAATTTTGTCCGGTAAGCCTATTGTTGATAATCCTAAGCGAGGCTTTGCCGAAGATTGGGATGTTCAGCCTAAGGATTACATCATGTATGCGGTGAAGTACATTAATAAGTACGATGCTAATTACTTGCGCAGAGGTACCGATTTTATTCCAAACGGAAGTTCAACAGGTCAAGATACTACCTTAGTTCGTAAGGCTCAGTATGTTGAAAAGGATGAGGTGGTAAGCAGCATTTCGACCCGCTCACTCAACACCATTGTTTGGGAACATGAATCGCGCGATAGGAATAATTTTAGCCGCAGCTGCACGCTGGTGTTGACTTTCGATGCGGAGGGCAAATGTACCATTGTTTCTGAGACCCCCGGAGTAACTGCCAGTGGTACCGGAGAATTTGTTTCAAAGGGAGAAAAGAACAGTTGGGGCAACAAAGATCGCGATGCGCTTTACCTGGATTATACCATTGATTACGGCGATATTCAATTTGACATCAGCGATATCATGGTAGTTCGTGACCGGGGTGTGAAAGCCGAGTGGTTTAAGGCAGAAGTAAAATAACAAGTTAAAATCAAGAAATATGAAACATATAGTATATCGGATGGGTGCTTTCATCTTGCTATTGATTTTCGCTGTTTCATGCGCGGATGATTCTTTTGATGATTTCCTCGTTGAAAAACCTGCGTCAGTAGCCGGTATGGAGTACCTTGATCAATACGATGCACTTAAAGCGTATGCGGACAAGAATACCAGTCCAAATTTCAAGCTGGGTGCCGGTGTTACCGTGAGTGAGTACCTTGAAATGGGGCATATGTACCGTCTGATTAACAATAATTTTGATATGATGACGGCCGGGAATGCGATGAAATATGCGTCGGTGGTTGGTGATAATGGAGCCATGAACTTCGGAACGGTTTCTGCCTTTGTAGATGCTGCCAAAGCCGCAAATATGCAGATTTATGGACATACCCTGGTTTGGCATGCCCAACAAAACAAGAAGTTCCTGAATTCACTTATTGCTGATAAGGAGCTTGTATTTGATCCTGATGCGAAACTTGATGTGGAAGATAAGGCTACAGACTTTTCTACTATGACTGAGTTCCCGTTTTACGTGATGGGATATAAACCGGATATTGTTGACGGAATCCTCGTTAGCAACTTTCCAGGAGGTTGGTACCAGTATTTTGTGGTAGATGGTATTGCTACAGTTCCCGGCAAGGAATACAAAGTAACAGCCATGATTAAAGCTTCTAAAGAAGGTACTTTTGACGTACAAATGGGCAACTGGGGGGCTACTTTCGCAAAGCCAATCCCGGTGACTACTGAGTGGGCAGAACAAGTTGTTACATTCGATGCCCTCACAACCGAAACTTCGTTTGTGGTATTTCAACCCGGCACCTTTGATGGGGAAATTCAAGTCCAATGGGTACGTGTTAGTCATTCTGAAGCTCCTTCAGTTTCTTATTACGTCAACGAACTCGAGAACAGTGAAATGCT
>CAYPKT010000043.1:0-2590 GCA_964411385.1 uncultured Candidatus Brevefilum sp.
GGTTGGAATTTGGCAACCATGAATGATTCTGATTCGAAAACAATATGCTCTAAAGCTCCATCGATTACCACGTTGCACCTCCTTGTAAAAAAAACAAGAAGTACGCCTGTTTAAGATAAGCGTACTCCTTGCAATTATTAGGCCGAATAAGAGTTATTCTTCTTCTTCCACGTATTAAGCAACTCCTATGGATTGCCCGTCAATATAGTATTCGGATTTGCAAATAGTTCCGTCTTTTCGATAAGAGATTTTTGCTGGCCCAGCAGCGTTATGCAGCTGGCCGTTCTTGTTGTAATGCCATTCGTTACGAATATTACCATTAGGATAAAAAGATTGTTTAATGGGGCCAATAACAGCTCCATGACCATGGTTTTGTATACAATACCTTTTAGTTAAAACCTTATCTTTATATTCAGTGATTAACTCTAGGTTTGGGCTAATAATTGAGTCAAGATAGAGTTCTCCATCTTGATTAAATAATGTATGACGCCGCATAAAACCTTGATCGAAGTATGCTTCTTCGGATATTTTGCCGCTTGTGTGATAAAATACACGTGCTGGCAAGTTGTTTTCTCGATAAAGTTTATTATTCTTGTACCATCCTAATATTTTTATCTGACCATTTTCATAAAACCATATTTCGGCTGGATACTCTTCTCTATGGGTATCACCGTTTAATACCCACATATAACACTGAATTGAACCACAAGGATAGTACAAAATGATTGCAGGTTCGTTATTACGGTGACATTCGCCATTAATGTGCCAACATTCTTTATTTAACTGACCATTCGGATAATACTTTTTGCAAGATGGCCCGCCTTTTCTGTGGTATTCTCCATTCTGCATATAATATTCGTATGCAATTTTTCCATTATTATAATAACCAATGCGTGCAGGATCGTTGACACGATGAATAAAGCCATGATTAAACCAAATTTCTTCCGCAATATTTCCATTAGAATAATGTCGAACATGAGCAGGGCCATTTTCGCAGTGCAACTGACCGTTTTTATCAAACATTCTTAAGGTTATTGTGGAATTTTTAATAATATTATCCATCTTCGTTTAGCCCCCTTTTTATAAATAATTCTGATTCGAAACAATGTCTAACTAACGCTGAATCTCTTTTCTAAAGCAGAAGTACGCCTGTTTTAAAGACAGGCGTACTTCTTATTGAAATAGAGAGAAATTTCTGGCGGGTTCTTAAAGAGGCTAGTTTTTTAGCTTCTAGTGGCGTTGCTGGGATTCGTAGTCTTTTTTGGCATATTCCGAGTTGTAAAGATAGTAGGATTTGGATTCAAGTTCGCCATCGCTATACCATTTTTTTACTGCTGGCCCATCGAGGCGGTGAAGTCTGTTGTCGTGGTAATATTCTTCTCTTGCGATAGTACCATCGGGGTAGTGCTCAATGTACGCTGGGGCATCGGTACGGTGAAGGTTGCCGTTTTGATAGTAGGCTTCTTTTTTGATAGTGCCATCTTCGTAGTAGCTAACCTCTGCCGGGGCATCTTTGCGGCGAAGTTCGCCGTTTTGCCAGTAGGATTTATACTTGATAGTGCCACCAGGGTAGTATTCAATTTTAGCCGGACCATCAGTGCGGTGAAATTCGTTGTTTTGGCAATATTCTTCTCCTTTGATGGTGCTGTCGGGGTAGTATTCAATGCACGCTGGAGCATTGGTACGGTGAAGGTTGCCATTTTGATAATAGGATTCGGCGCTTATAGTGCCGTCTCTGTAGTATCCGATTTCAGCTGGACCGTAAGTACGGTGAAGATCATTGTTTTGATAATAGGCTTCGTATTTGACATTATCGTCTCCATAGTCGTCTTTGTAGTATCCGATTTCAGCTGGACCGTTTTCACGGTGGAGTTTCCCGTTTTGATAATAGGCTTCGTATTTAATAGCGCCATCTTTGTAATATTCAACTCTTGCTGGTCCATCAGTACGATGAAGTTTGCCGTTTTGATAGTATATTTCTTTTTGAATAGTGCCGTCTTTGTTGTAGTAGATGATCGCTGGATCATTAATGCGGTGGAATCTGCCGTTTTGATAGTAGGTTTCATCTTCAATAACACCGTCTTCGTAGTATCCGACTTCAGCTAGACCATCAATGCGGTGATGTTCACCGTTTTGGTAGTAAGATTCTCTCTTGATAGCACCGTCTTCGTAGTATTCAATGTACGCTGGGGCATCGGTACGGTGAAGTTTGTCGTTTTGAGAATAGACTTCAGACTTAATTGAACCATTATTATAATATATAATTTCAGCCGGACCATTGAGGCGATGAAGTTTGTCATTTTGATAGTAAGCTTCGTATTCAATAGTGCCGTCTTCGTAATAATAGTGAATCCTCGCAGGACCATCGGTGCGGTGAAGTTCGTTGTTTTGATAATAGGTTTCAGTATGGATTTGCCCATTATCATAATAAGATTTTTCGGGTTCCATTAGACATTCCTCCTCTACCCGGCATGAAGCCGGGTTATTAATCCCGGCTTGTAGCCGAATAAAGGTTATTCTTCGTCTTCTTCGATGTAGCAACTATCAATGAATTTTTCTATGTGTTCATCATCGAATTCATCGATAATGC
>CAYPKT010000044.1:0-2504 GCA_964411385.1 uncultured Candidatus Brevefilum sp.
GTCAATGAAGTTGTGGAAATTGGAACATTGCCCGAGGTGCTCAGAATCATCTTATCAAATGGTATCATTCTGTACGCCTTATCAAAGACGAAAGGAAATAACCAATCATGAAAATCAAATCAGTGATTAAAAAATCGGGTGAGTTCCTTTTTCAAAATAAGGTCATGATTGCCTTCGCTGCAGTTTGTGTTGCAGCAATTATCCTATCTAAAAGCCCCTTAACTTTTGTTGTTGATGGCGTTATTACCCGAATTGGGCGAAATACATTTACTGTGTTAGCTCTTATCATCCCCGTTATCGCTGGTTTAGGGCTTAACTTTGGCATTGTCATTGGAGCAGTAGCAGCTCAAATTGCCATTTTTTGGGTTGTTCATTGGGGTTTTGATGGTATGGCAGGAATGTTGGTTTGCTTACTAATGGCAACCCCTCTGGCGGTATTTTTTGGCTACCTGGTTGGTAAGCTTTTCAACCGGATGAAGGGTGCCGAGATGATCGCTGGCTTAATTTTAGGATATTTTGCAGATGGGCTTTATCAGCTGCTCTTCCTGGTGATCATAGGCGGCGTCATCCCCGTTGACAACCCTACATTAATCATCGCAGGTGGTGTTGGAGTCAAAAATACAATCGACCTCACTGGGAACCTGAAATATGCCATCGATGCAACCCGAATGGTAGATTTAATTACCGTGTTCTTTTATGCAGTTCTGGTAATAACGGTTATCAAAGTAATCTTGCACCTGCTTAAAAAAGCCAGCCTTAAACGATCTGATATCATCACTTTTGGGCTAACCGCCGTCCTGTTTGCCCTTTCTTACATCCCTATAATTGAACAATGGCTTTTCCAGGATCGGCTGCTGCTTTTGGATGTGTTGACCATCGGGTTACTTGTGTTTGGCCTGCTTCAAATCTATAAGATCATTAATGCTAAGTTCATCGAGAAACATAAAGAATTTAAAATCCTTAAACCAATTATTAATATCCTCCTTTGCGGGGCGTTATATGGATTGACTTTTATTCCTGTCGTTGAAGGGGTTTTGCTCACCGTCCGTATGCCTGTATTACCCTTCTTATTAATCGCGGGTCTGGTTGTTTTCAATCAAAAGTTCCTGGATACTCGCTTAGGTCAAAACATGCGCACTGTTGGGCAAAGCCAAAGTGTGGCGATGGCATCTGGAATTAATGTAGATAAAACTCGCGTTATCGCAATGATAATCTCAACAGTTCTGGCAAGTTGGGGTCAGCTAATTTATCTGCAAAACATTGGCACATTTTCAACCTATGGGGCGCATACGCAAATCGGCCAATTCGCAATTGCTGCACTATTAGTTGGCGGTGCCTCAGTACAAAAAGCAACCAGTAAACAGGCGATCATCGGCGTGATCCTTTTTCACACTTTGTTTATCGTCGCACCCCAGGCTGGTAAAAACCTGTTTGATAACGCCCAAATTGGTGAATATTTCCGTGTTTTTGTTTCCTACGGTGTAATTGCACTTTCATTGGCAATGCATGCGTGGACGCTTGTAAAAAAGAAAACAGAAGAAGTTCAAACACAAGAGGTTGAAAGTTTAGAAACCAGTGCAAGCTAATTAGGCTAAACATACCATTTACCTTTTTTGAACCAATAATCTAACAAAAAGCTGTGAGGTCGTCTCACAGCTTTTTTATTCCTTTTATTTTATAGTTTATCAACACCTGATGCCTTGTAGAGGCATTTGTATCTTTGTCCCACAAAAATACAGACAGTCATATCCACATAAACATTGAGTTTGGTGATGGTGATGGAAAAATTCCGGTAGATAAAATAGTCCAGAAGGCTGAAGATTATGGACTGAAATGTAGAATCAATTAAAGATGCCTTTAAGTATTTTGAGAGTATCCAATAATTAAAATTGAATACGATAAGAAAAAGTTGTTTGCTCTTAAAGTTTAGGATAGGCAACTTTTTTATATAGATAAAATTGAATTTTATTTCATAAGGTGTATTTACAAATATACTTATATTAGATACAATATAAGTATATTTGTAAAAAGAAGGTGAAGTCTATGGATTATATTAAAAGAATAGAAAACATTATAAATAAGCAAAATGGAACTTTACTTAGTTTAGATTTAGATAAAAATAAGATTCCGAGAACTTATTTATCTATGATGGTGGCAGAAGATAAAATAGAAAGAATAGGTAGAGGTATTTATGTGTTGCCAGATTTATTAGAGGATGAAATGTTGATTTTACAAAAGAAATACCCCAATTTAATCTATTCCCATGAAACAGCCCTTTTCTTACATGAATTATCAGATAGGGCACCTTTTGAATATTCTGTAACAGTACCAAGTGGATACAAAGTTGTAAGTGCTATAAGTGAAAAATCTAAAATTTATTATGTGAAAAAAGAACTACATCTAACGGGTGCTACTAAAGGGAAAACATCCTTTGGAAACACTATAAACGTATATAATGTGGAAAGAACAATTTGCGATATATTAAGAGGAAGGAACAGGATAGA